>DATKPE010000009.1:0-42640 GCA_035524335.1 Bacteroidota bacterium | reverse complement strand
ATGGTTGAGGGCGGCGGCCGCTTTCGCCTCCTGAACAAAGCGCGACCTGTCCTGCTCGGACCTGGCGAGAGGAGCCGGAAGAAACTTCAGCGCGACGGCGCGGTCGAGTTTGGTGTCCTGGGCTTTGTATACCACACCCATCCCGCCTTCGCCGAGCTTTTCCAGAATTCTATAATGCGAAATAGTTGTTCCGATCATCCTCATTCCTGTCTGTTGCGGCGTGCGGCACACCGGCGCCGGAGCGATGTTTCTGCGGTAGTCCTGCCGTTTGCCCGAAATTCCGAATGTTGCCGATTCTGCCGTGTCATTTTACCTTCAAACCCTGGTCCCATGACGTCATGATGACAATCGGCAGGGACCCCTGATTTCCGACGCTGAGGGCGAGCAAAAAACGCTGTGCGTCCGCTGTAAAATCTGCAAGTCCCACTGCACCGGCTGATTTCATTTCGAACAATGGGCGGACGGAGCCCACCTCCAGCGTCGATGCGGTCGTTTTTACATCAACCATCATCAATTTATTGTCAGCCGAGAGGTAATATAAATTCAACCCATCGTGACTCCACCACCTGTTTGCGGAAATGGTTGAAATGCCGTTCGTGGAAATCTGCCATTTCCGGGACTGATCAAGGGCGACGGTTCCATCCGGGCCGAGAAAAGGTCTGACGTACAATTCCCAGTTCCCTGATTCATTGGACCGATATGCGATCCAGCGCATATCGGGCGAAAATTGGCCGAGGTCCTCGTTGAAATCCGAGCGAAGGAAGGGAACCGGTTTCTTATCGCCGGTAAGGGGGAGGATCCAGAGATCGTCTTTTGTTTTCGGGTCGATGACGTCATAGAGCAGATATTTTGCGTCGGAGGACCAATCGAGGGGATATTTGGGATCGGTAGATTCGAGAAGAAGTTCCTCGCCGCCCGCGCCGCTTGTCGTTTTTTGATAGAGATCGTAGTGTCCGCGCCGGTCGGAATGGAAGATGATGCGGCTTCCGTCGGGAGACCAGATCGGGGTTTCGTCGACCGCCGGATCGAAGGTAAACCGTGTTTTGATCGATCGCGTCAGGTCGTACAGCCAGATATCCCGGTTGCGGGATTGCGGATCGTAGACGTCGTACGCAATTTTCTTTCCGTCGGGCGAGATGAAAGCGGTGCCGTACTGCGCAGGATCGCCGACACCGCCGACCATGCTCCCGCTCCGGTCGTACCATACGAGCTTCCATCCGTATTGCGTGTTGCTCTGCTGATATACAATGAGTCCGTTTCGGGAAGAGGAAAAGACCGCCCGGTTATAACTCAAATCGTACTCGACCGGCTCGGCGAGGGGAACCGGATCTCCGGTGATTTCGAGTTTCTTCACGTCGAACGGCTGTGCCATGAGGGTGTTTTCGCGGAGATAGAGGAGACAGCCCTCCGCATATTCCACATTGCCCTTTGCGGGGATCAGGCGCTTCCCTGCTGTTCCATCCAGAGATCCGACGACAAGTTCGTCTTCCTCCCGTTCCACTCCGCCGAAGCTTGCACGCGCAAAATAGAGGAAGTGGTTTCCATCAGGAAGGAAATGCGGCCATCGATGCGAATGCTCCTGATGAGCCGAGTCGAGCCTGGTAAACGGGGATCCCGTCCCCCCCGCCGACGAAACACGGAAGAGCGGGTCTCCGGGCGACGGGGAAAAAATGATCGTACCGTCCGGCCCCCAGGTACCGCCGCGGGCATCTCCCGCCTCGCAGATTGTCACAGGAGGTCCGCCTGCCGCTTCGATTTTCTTCAGCTTGCCCGATTCAAAAAAACCGACGAAGCGGTTGTCCGGCGACCAGAAAGGATAATATGCACCCTCTGTCTCGGGCAGTTCCCGGGCCGACAGGTTATTGATTTTCCTCAGCATCAGCCGGGTTTTACCGGATGAATCCGCCGCTACGAATACCAGCATCGTTCCGTCGGGTGAAAGAGCAATGTGACCCTCCCCGGCGGTGCCCGACTGCTGGGCAAAATTCATCTTGTCCGGCGCAAGAATGTACGACCGCAGCGGAACACGCTCGCCGCCATTACCCGCAGGGGAAACGACGGCCAGCCAGATACTGCTTGCAAGAAAGAGAACGGCAAATCCGGCAAGAAGATAGAGGAGCAGATTTCCCCGGGGTTTGACAGGAAGAGGCGTTACGGTTTTTTCCCGCGGAGAATTCCCTTCCACAGGGGAATACGCCGGGCGAGCCGCGGTGATCCTGCTCATTCTCTGCCGGCTCGATTCGCGCCGGAAACGCTTGAGGTCCAGCCCCACCTGTGCAACCGACTGCGTCCGCTCCTTCGGCTCCTTTTCCAGGCATTCGAGAACGATCGCATCGAGACTGGGATCGAGATCCGGTTTTACCGACGTCATGGGAGCGGGGTCGACATTGACGATCTCGTAGGCGAGCGCGGTTTCGTGAACCCCGCGGAAGGGAAGCTGACCCGTAAACAGTTCGTAGAGAACCACCCCGTACGAAAAGATGTCGGACCGGTGATCCGCATCCTGGCCCTGGACCTGTTCCGGCGACATGTAGCCCGCCGTGCCCACCGTGCTTCCCTGTTTTGTCAGACGGTTGATCTTGCTCCCCCCGCTCCGGAGCTTCGCGAGACCGAAATCCATCACCTGGACAATGCCGTCCTTCCGAACCATGATGTTCTCGGGCTTGACATCCCGGTGCACAATGCCCTTGTCATGCGCGGCCGCCAGCCCGTCGGCAATCTGAATGCCGATGTCGATCGCGCGTTTCAGCGGCACCGCACCGCCATGTTCCGACCGCACCAGACTGCGGAGCGTCTGCCCGTCGACGAACTCCATCGCGATGAACAGCCGGCCTCCGAACTCCTCTATGGAGTAAATGGTGCAGATATTCGGATGATTGATCGCAGAGGCCGCCTTCGCCTCCTGCATGAACCTCGCCTTATCCTCCTCCGAACTGCTCATGTGCGGAGGAAGAAACTTGAGGGCAACAAACCGGTCAAGCTTGGTGTCCTGCGCCTTGTAAACGACACCCATCCCGCCCTGGCCGATTTCTTCAAGAATACGGTATTGATTAATCGTTTCGCCGATCATGGAGATTCCCTGGTTGCTGTGAGCCGGCCGTCTGACATCATTGCCGGATTGTTGTTATTCTTTGCCCGGTACCGGCGGCACCATCCATTCACTGGTGTTCCTCAAGGAGCTGTTGAAACCGCCGGTTTTTTCTGAGCGGATTCCACGTCGGGTCGACCTTCAGCAGTTGTGCTGAGACGAGCGTCGAGGTGGATAAAAGCAGCCTGAGCTCGTTAATGGCGGCGTCTTCTTCGCCGAGCGTCGTGTAGATCTGTGCGAGTTCGCGCACCCGTTCGGGTCCAATGCCTGCATCGACGGTCACCGGCATGAGTTCAACGCCGCGTTTGCCCTCGCGGATCGCGTCATCCCTGCGTCCGAGACCTGCATATGCGAGACCAAGGGCGCTGTGAATGCGGGAATCCTCCGGCCGTTTCCGCAATTCATCTTCGAGAATCTTCCGGGCCGTATCATATTGAGCGCGGGCTTTCTCCGGCAGTTGGGTAAACCTGCAGAGATCCCCCAGCAAAAGGCTGGTCGGGTAGCGCCAAAACTGATAGTTCAGCACGTCAATTCCCGACGATTCCAGGAATTGTATCGAACCCGGATAGTTTCCGCTGCATAGCGCTGCATAATAGTAGAAGAAGTAGAACGAAGGGTCGTCCAGTCCGATTTTCCGTGCGCGTGCATCGTCGAGTGTCTTCATCGCCTCGGCGGCATTCCCCTTCCAGAGAAGGTCGATCAGGGCTATCGATTCATAGTTGTCGACGATTTCCGGGGCAAGCGCCATCGACCGTTCATAACAGCGCATTGCCGTTGCGTAGTTGCGCGTGTACGTATTGGTGCTCCCGAGGTCGTTCCAACCGTTTCCGGAGCGGGGATCGATTTCCGTAATCTTTGTGAAGTAACGGGCGGCGTCATCCCACTTCCCCAGGCGGCGGCTGATCGACGCAATGCCCTGAAGGAAATCCGTGTTGTTCGGCTGGGCGCTCAGCGCGGTACTGAATTCTTTCTGCGCGCGGTCATAATCCCGGAGGCAGTGGTAGTAATACCACCCCATCGCGCCGTGCGCACCGGGGGCATTCGGATCGAGGCGGAGCGCCGTTTCGGCTTCCGTTCTGCACTTCCGGACGCGCTCCTCCGTGTGATCGTACTGCTCCCAGTAGATATGGGAATGGAGAGCCGCGAGCCGTGCATGAGCCATGACGAAGTTCGGATCGAGGTCGACGGCCTTCTGAAACATCTGTTCGGCAAAGCGATAATCCCGTTCGCTGAATCCCCTCTCCTGGTATTCACTGCCCCGGAGATACGCGTCATACGCTTCCGCATTGTCCGTCAGCTTCGATGCCAGCGACTGCTGTTCCTTCTGGACGAGTGTGATGTCCAGCGCCTGCGCCACCTGGCTGGCGATGTCGGATTGAATCTGAAAAGCGCTTGAAACGACCGCTTCCGACGGCTGGGACCAGAGCTGTGTCCCGTCCGCCACGCTGATCAACTGCGGGGTCACCCGCACGCGGCTTGTGCCGTTTTCCGATTGCCACCGGATCGTTCCCTGCAGGACGTAGTTCACGCCGAGTTCCTCGCCGATCTGCCTGATTGTTTTGGCGGTCTTCTTGTACTGCATTGCGCTCGACTGTGCAATGACGCCGAGGCCCGACAAACCCGAGAGTTTGCTGGTAATTTCCTCCGTAATACCGTCCGCAAAGTATTCCTGATCCGGAGAACCGAGGTTCTGGAACGGCATAACAACGAGCATTTTTCTTCCGGACGCCGTCTCCGGCTTCGATGTCGGCGATCCGCGCAGGAGGAGCAGAACCGCGGTCGCGGCAAGGAGTAGCACCCCGGCGGTGATAAACCATGCTTTTTTACCAGCGCCCCCCGTGGTACCGGGACGGCCGTACGAGGCGTCGACCGCCGATTCCCGGCGCACCGCCGGAGCTGAACCCGGGGTGTCGGCCGGGCGGACGATTCGTCCCGACTTCTTCTGTTCACGGCGAAGTTCACTCACCACGTCGGCCACCGACTGGTAGCGGTCCTCCGGATCCTTCTCCAGCATGCGCCCGATAATCCGCTCGTATTCCGGCGACAGATCCGGCACATATTTGAGCACGGACTCCGGCTGTTCATTGATGATCGAATACATCATCGCCGCATCGTGTTCGCCGCGGAACGGGGTCTTTCCCGCGAGCATCTCGAAGATGACGATGCCGAATGAGAAGATGTCCGACCGGGCATCCGCATCGCCGCCGGTGATCTGTTCCGGCGCCATGTAGGCAAGCGTCCCCACCGTGCTCGATGTCCGGGTCAGTTTCAGCGTCCCCTTCAGCTTCGCCAGACCGAAATCCATCACCTTGATCTGGTTTTTTCCGTTCACCATGATGTTTTCGGATTTCACATCGCGGTGAATAATATTTTTCGCGTGCGCTTCCTGGAGCGCGTCGCCGATCTGAACGGCATAGTTTACGGCATCCGACGCGCTCAGCCCCGGTTTCCCCGCCCGGTGTGCTTCGCCTATTTTTTTCCGGAGCGTCATGCCGTCGACGTATTCCATCACGATGAACTGTTCTTCGTTCGCCTCCTGGATGTCATACACCGCGCAGGCGTGGGGATGATTCAGCGCGGCGGCGGCACGGGCTTCCTGCAGAAAACGGGCACGTTCGGCATCATTTGATATCAGCCCGTGGGGAAGAAACTTGAGGGCTACGATGCGGTCGAGTTTCGTGTCGTGAGCTTTGTACACCACGCCCATTCCGCCCCGGCCGAGTTCTTCGATGATCTCATATTGATGAACCGTCGGGCCGATCATCGGGATTCCCCGTGCGAACGTTCTGTCGGATTACTGTTTTGCATTGTCCGGTACTTTTGGCCAGTTCATTTTTGTGAAAATTGCCACGGCTCTCGGGTCGTTCAGGTAGTGCTCCCAGACCGGATCGAACGTCAGGTTCGAAACCCAGCCGCTCCGGTCGACCAGATCGCGGTTCAGCCACTCGAATGCCTTGTCGGTTTCACCCAGACCGAGATATACCTTCGCGATATGGTAGGCCGAACCGTTTCCCTTCGCATAGTTGCCGAGCAGTTCATCGAGGATCTTCCGGGCTTCGGCGGTTCTTCCCAGCTTCGCCAGGCAGTAGCTCAGGCTGGCGAGATTTTCGGCCGACCGGACCGACAGTTCGACCCCTTTTTCGAGATCCGGAAGCGCCTCGTTCAGCTTTCCCTCCATGCATAGTGCGTACCCGCGCTGTGCATACGCCGCTCCGAATCCGGCGTCAAGGTCGATGACCTTCTGGAAACCGGCCAGCGCACCGGGAAGATCATGCTTGACACGGTATTTCTGGATGGCGACATTGAGCAGAATCACCGGCGACAGCGGATCGAGATCGGCCGCTTTCTGGATCGCTGCATACGCTTCATCGTAGCGTCCGAGCCGGCCGAGGAAAATGCTGTACCAGTGATAGACCGTGGGATAGTTCGGCGTCAGGCTGATTGCGGTCTGATATTCGACTTCAGCGCCCTTCCAGTCGAAATCATTCTGTTTGAGAAACGCCAGATCGTTGTGGGCCTCGCCGAGCGAATTATCGAGCTCAAGGGCCTTCCGGGCGGCCGCTTCGGCTTTCGGATAGATCTCCCTCGGGAACAGACCGGCATACTGAGGCATGATGAGATAACAATCGGCGGAGCCGACATATGCGAGAGCGTAGTCGGGATCCGTTTCGATGGCCTGCCGGAAGAACTCTTCCGCCTTTAACAGCTCCGGTCCCCGCCTCTTGCCGAGAAAATACGTTCCCTGCAGGTACAGCTTGTACGCTTCGGGGCTGGCTGTGAACCTTTTGTTCACCGCCCGCTCTGTTTCGCCGGTCAGCGTCAGCTTAAGTTCGCGTGAGACCTTCCCGACGATCTCCTCCTGAAGCGAAAACACATCCGTCAGTTTCCGCTGAAAGCGGTCGCCCCAGATCTGCGACTGATGACGGACATCGATCAGGTCGACCTGGATTTCCAGCTCGTCGCCGTGCTGAATCATCCGTCCGGCAAGGACCGCCTTGACGTTCAGCTTCGTTCCGACATCCTGCGGATCGGCATCGTTTCCCTTGAAGCGGAACACAGTGCTTCGCGGAATCACCCTCAGTTCCCGGATGCGCGTCATGCTGTTGATGATGCTTTCCGTGATACCGTCGCTCAGGTATTCGATCGACGGATCGGCACTGGCATTGACCAGGGGAAGCACGGCCAGTGAATCGAGCGCCGACGCACCGGTGAAAAAATATTTATAACTGAAAAACCCGCCGGCGGAGAGGAGGGCAATCGCGGCGGCAACGATCCACCATTTTCGGAATCCCGGCGGTTTCGCCGGCTGCGGCGGCGCGGTGTCCGGAGCCGCGGCGGCGGCCTGAGAGGGAGCCGGCAGCGCCGCGATCATTGTACGGGAAACTCTGGCGGTCTGCTTCTGAATCCGGCGAAGCTCGCTCACCATGTCTGCGGCCGACTGGTACCTGTCTTCGGGGTCCTTTTCGATCGCCCGCGCAATGATCCTGTCGATCTCCGGTGAGAGGTCCGGGCGATACTTCAGCACCGAATCAGGCGGTTCATTCACAATGGAATACATCATCGCCGCGTCGTGTTCTCCGCGGAACGGGAGCTTGCCGCTCAGCATTTCGAACAGAACGACCCCGAACGAAAAGATATCCGACCGGGCGTCGACATCCCCCCCCTGGATCTGCTCGGGAGCCATATACCCGAGCGTCCCGACGGTGCTCGAGGCTTTTGTGAGCATCAGCGATCCCTTGACCTTCGCCAGACCGAAATCCATCACCTTGATCTGGTTCTTCGCATTCACCATGATATTTTCCGCTTTGATATCGCGGTGAACGATACCCTTGGCGTGCGCCTCCTGGAGGGCTTCCCCGATCTGAACAGCGTATGCCAGAGCCTCGTCGGTTTTCCTCTGCGGAATTTTTCGCCGGAGAGTCTCTCCGTCAACATATTCCATTTCGATGAACTGCTGACCGTCGTGTTCATCGATGCGGTAAACGGTGCAGACGTTCGGATGGTTGAGATTCGCCGCGGCTTTCGCTTCCTGAACGAATCGCGCCTTGTCAGCCTCCGATGCGTTCAGCCGTTCGGGCAGGAATTTGAGCGCGACGATCCGGTCCAGGCGGGTATCCCGGGCTTTATAGACGACGCCCATCCCCCCTTCGCCGAGCTTCTCGAGAATTTCGTAATGCGATACAGTCCGGCCGATCATCGTGCCGCCGTCTCCCTGAGCTTCATGAGTCTATCACGGGCTGTCTGCAGTTCGGGGGATGCGAAGTCGGCGTTTTTCCAGAGATCGGTGAATTTTTCGTACTCGCGGCGGGCTTCCGTTTTATTGCCATCCTGTTCATACGCCACGCCCAGCCAGTAATGGGCCTTCACCGCGGTGAAACCCAGGACCTGATAGGATGAAAAGACGAGGTTAGTGCGATCGTACGTGGAATTATCGAGGTTCACCCAATGTGTCATCCGCCGGAATTCCCTGATCGCATCCTGAGTCTGCCCGGTCTTCAATAAAGAAATCGCATGATGATATATGGGTGCCCCGTTTGGGAACTCCGACCGGAGCGCGCCGGTAAAGCCATCGAGAGCCTGTTTATATTCACCCTGTTCCGCCAGAAAAACGGCTTTCGGCCATTCAAACCGGAATCGCTCGGCAGGGAGAGTATTTTCCGGCATCTCTTTCATGATTTGGTCGAGGAGCGTGTTCGCTTCCGCGAGGTTTCCGTTTTTCCCTCTGGAGATCGCAAGCATTCCCTTTCCGACCGCAACGGAGGTTACGGTATCCTGGCGCAGCTCTGCCATGTACTCTTCTGCATCGCGGGCCATCGCTTTATAGTCTCGCATCTCGTACTCGCACATCAGGAGTATATCGAGATCGGTAATAGTCCACGCCCAGAGATGCTTTTCCCGGTGTCCCGTGAGCAACGACCTGGTGAGCGCGAGGGCTTTCTGCAGTTGACCCTGATGGACCTGAAACAGGACGGTTGATTCATCGTTGTATATTTTTTCTTCATCACGCTTTGAGGCGGCATACTGCCGCATATATGCTGCCGCACCGGCGGAATCTCCGGTTACAAGCGCCAGCCATGCGAGTTTTCCCAGGCTCGGAAAATCTGCGCGGAATGACAGCGCCTTTTTCCACCAGATCGCGGCCGAGTCGGGTTCGTCGAAGAGATCATACAGATCTCCCTTGCTGTCGTACGGATTCGCCTCCGCCGGCGCGATCCGCACATACCGTTCGATGGCACTGAGCGCATCCGTTCTGCGATTCATGCCGGCGTACCGGTAGGCGAGTTCATTCCAGAGGTTTTTATCGAGAGAGTCCTGTTCCAGGCCCCTCTGAAACGTCTGGATGCTCTTCTCGAGCTGTGCGTTTCCCGAATAATAATATCCCAATTGAATATAGGCTCTCTGCTCATGAGGATATTTATCGAGCAATTTTTCAAGAATCGAAATTGCCTTGGTGACATTTTTCTCAACATTTATGGCATGGGCCGCTTGAATGTTCAACTGCTCGCGTTCAGTCAGATTTCCGCTGAGGGCGTATGCTTTTTTCAAAAATCCATCCATCTCTGCCGACGTAAAATTGGACAGATTTGTCTGGGCAAGTAAAAAATATGCCATCGCGAAATTACTGTCGAGCTCGATCGCCCGTTTAAATGCTGCGATCGCCTCGGCGGTATAAAACCTGTCGTTCAGCTCAATCCCCTCAAGGTAGGAGCGATACGCCTCCGGCGATTTCGTCGTGACCTGGGCTATCGGCTGGGCCTGGGTCTCCGGGCCGGTCGTCACCTGAAGATCATTTTTTACGAGCAGGGCGAGCGTGTCGACGAGCGCAAAAATCCGCTCGGGGGCAAATCCGGAGAGGCGCTGGGTGCTGAGGATTTTCCCAGACTTTGCGTCGATGAGGCGGTAGGTAACCGCGAGCGACGGTTGTTTCTGAAGAATACTGCCGAGCAGCATCATGGAAACATTTGCGCGGTCGGCGATTTTCGTGGCCAGCGACGGTGTGATCGTCCTGGCATCGGCCTGGCCGAGTTCTTTTTGAATGTCGTAGAGCCGTTCGCGGCTGATGACGTCGAGCTCCTTCGTCTGGAACAGCGATGTCGTCAGCAGGTTCGTGAGCATTTCGCCGGTGTGATCCTTGTCGTCCGGTTCCGGTATATTCTCGAAGTACATTACCGCGAGGGTGCTCCTCCCGGCCTTCGCGGCGCTTTTTTGCTGGCTGATTTCAAAATTGAACGGATTGAAGATCACGACGATCGCCACGAGGGTGATACAGGCCGCCGCGATGACACCATACCGCATTATTCTTTTTCCGCCGGACCGTGCTTTGCCCGGCTGGGAGTGGGCGGCGGGCGCAACCGCCGTAGCATAGCCTGCACGGGCGTACTCGAGGTGCTTCCGCTCGCGCCGGAGGTCCGCAAGCATCTCGTCCATATGCTGGTACCGTTCCTCGCGATCTTTGCTGAGTCCTTTCAGGAGAATCCGTTCCAGATCCGCAGAAACGGTGTCGTTGTAGCGGCCGACGGGAACGGGATCCTCGTTGATGAGGGAGTACATCAGGGCCGCCTGGTGCTCGCCGCGGAAGGGAAGTTTCGCCGTCAGGAGCTCATACAGCACGACGCTGAACGAAAAAATATCGGAGCGATGATCGACTTCTTCGCCCTGCGCCTGTTCGGGCGACATGTACGCCGCCGTTCCGATGGTCGAACCGGCTTTCGTCAGCTTGGTCGACCCTTTCACTTTCGCAAGCCCGAAATCCATGATCTTGACCTGTCCCTTCGGGGTGATCATGATATTATCGGATTTGATGTCCCGGTGCACGACACCCTTCTCGTGCGCGGCATTCAGTCCCTCCGCGATCTGTATCGCGATTTCCACAACCTTCCGGACCGGCGGAGCGTCCTGCTGGAGAAGCCCCTTCAGGGTCGTCCCGTCGACAAATTCCATCACGAGGTAGAGCTGATCGTCGGATTCCCTGATCTCGTGAATCACCGTAATATTCGGATGATTGAGCGCGGATGCCGCCCGGGCTTCGTGATAGAACCGTTCCTTTTCGACCGGATCGGTCGTGAGATAATGCGGCAGGAATTTGATTGCCACAATCCTGTCGAGGTCGGTGTCGTGCGCCTTGTAGACGACACCCATTCCCCCCTCGCCGAGTTTCTCCAGAATCGTATAGTGCGATATTTTATTTCCGATCATTGGGCTCCTCCGGCCGGTTGGCAAAAGAAATTGTGCGGGGTGGAACCGGACATCGGCGGTGCGGCGGTTTTCATCAGTTCATCCTTGCGAAGGGAACGTGAACGATTGTTCCGATGGGGCTGGTGCGCACTCTGTTGCCGAACTCCAGCCTGAGACCGCATGCCGCGACGATGTCTGTTTTGATTGAGGATCCGCCCCATGTACAGCCGCTGATCCGCACGACCGCTGTGCCGGCGGAAGTGCGGGAAAACCAGCCCCCGGCTATTTCATACGCTTCGTTTCCGAGGACCCTGATGGTGTAGAGAGAATTGGAGGTTTTTACGGCAAGCCAGTCTCCCGGAGCGAGGTCCGACCTGCGTATCTGGGAAAGAGATGCGGCGCTCCGCACAATGTCCGACAGGGAGGCGCCCGGTGCGGCATGGGCCGGAGAGGGAATTGGCTTCACGATTTCTGCCTCCTCATCATTTCAGCGAAGGAGGGATCATCCCGGATTGCGTCGAGATCCGGATCCCGCTGAGCCCAGTCGAAATTTTCATACCCGGCGATGATGGCATTCCGGAGCGACTGAAGGGCAAGCTGTCGTTCCCCCATCTGGGCATAAAAGCAGGCGGCGTTGTAGAGCATGAGCGGATCGCTCGGGTTGAGTTCGAGCGCCTTGGCGGCTTCCGACTTTGCCTCGTCGTTTCTGCCGCACAGGACGAGGTCGATGGCATAAAACATGTGCCCTCTCGCATCGTCCGGATGCTGGGAGAGGTAGCGGGGATAGATCTCGATATTCTTTTTCAGCATCTCCTCCGCCTTATCCTTCTCGCCGAGCCGCATATAGACGATGTAGAGATCGGAACCGGCGGAATAGAAATCGGGGTTCAGCGCGAGCACTTTCTGGAACATCCCAACCGCCTCCGGATCGCGATCGGTGGTGTGGTAAATCCGCCCGAGAATCCAGTATCCGATAAAGTTATTCGGGTCGAGTTCGATGGCCTTCCGGGAGGCGGTGACTGCATCTTCGAGCGCCTTGGTATTCAGGTAGGCGAGGCCGAGAGCGGCATACGCTTCCGAGAGGGTGGCGTCGTACATCAGGGCCTTGAGACCGGACTCGATCGCCTTGGAGAGCCAGATTTCCTTCCGCTCGAAATCCTGAAAGAGCGATGCATAGGCCTCGCCGAGGCCGGCGTAGGCGGCGGCATACCGGGGATCCAGCTCGATGGCGCGGAGGAAGAGCTGTATCGCAAACTGGAGGCTGTTTTTCGTCCGGCGGTAGAGAAAATTCCGCGCCCGGAGATTACAGTCGAACGCTTCGGGATTCAGCGTTGCGCGCTTTGTCAGGACTATTTTTTCGGTCGGCGTCAGTTTCAGCATGAGGGCGTCGACGATCTGCTTGGAGACCTGTTCCTGGATGTCGAACACGTCGGCGAGTTTCCCTTTGTAGGTCTCGGCCCAGAGCTGGGCATCCGTATCGACGTCGATGAGCTGGGCGGTAATGCGGAGGTTGTCCTGGAACTTTCTGACGCTCCCCTCCATGATATAGCGGGCGCCGAGTTCCCGTCCGATGGTCTTGATGTCTTTTTTTGCTCCCTTGTACTGCATCGTGGTGGTCCGGGAGATGACCCGCATGTTCTTGAGGCGGGAGAGGTTGGCGATGATTTCCTCGGTCAGCCCGTCGCTGAAGTAGTCGTTTTCCTTTTCCGGACTGATATTGTCAAACGGCAGAACTGCGATGGCCTTTGTTTTCGGGACGCCGGCCGCGGCCTCGAGTTCGTGCCGAACCGTTCCGATCGCATCCTTCACCGCCCGCGCGGTCTGGATCCGGCGGTCTCTGTCCTTTTCCAGCATACCGCGAAGGAGCGTGTCGACCTGCGCGGGAATCTTGCGGTCGAAAGCGCTCGGCAGGGGCGGTTCCTCGTTGGCAATAAGATAGAGGAGGGCGGCTTCATGTTCCGCCTTGAAAGGAACCTCCCCGGTCAGCATTTCGAAAAGGACGACGCCGAGCGCCCAGATATCGGACCGGTGATCGGCGGTTTCCCCCTTGGCCTGTTCCGGAGACATGTAGGAGAGTGTCCCGAGCGAAGTCCGCGTCCGCGTGAGTCCTGAACTGCCGGCGAGTTTCGCGATCCCGAAATCCATGATCTTCATTTTATCGTCGCCGGTAACCATGATGTTTTCGGGCTTGATATCGCGGTGGACGATTCCCTTGTCGTGGGCGGCGGCGAGGCCCTGCGCGATCTGGACGGCCCAGTCGAGCGCCTGCTGAACGGGCATCCCCGGTCCGGAGGTCCTGCCGGCGATGTAGGATTTCAGCGTCTGGCCGGGGACGAATTCCATCGCAAAGTAGAGACTGCCGTTGTCCTGTCCGATTTCGTAGACCGAGAGGATATTCGGATGATTAAGGGCGGCGGCGGCTTTTGCTTCCTGCACGAACCGGGCCTTTCCCTCCTCGCTCGATGAAAGATGCGGAGAAAGCACCTTGATCGCGACCTGCCGGTCGAGCTGAACATCGACCGCCCGGTACACAACGCCCATGCCTCCCTCTCCGAGTTTTTCATCGATCCGGTAATGTGAAATCATCTGTTCTGTCATGCTCTTCCTCGTGTGTTCAACCGGAGGACACGGACGTGCCGTCGGCAGATCGTACAATGATAGACTGATGCCGGGTCTTCAGACAAACCGTTTCCCCGTAATGACCGCATACCCTTCGACGGAAAGGTGCTCCGCGACCGGCGTCTGGCCGCGTTTCTCGTTCTGCATCTGCATCTTCCACTGATAGATGTCGGAAAACGTGTGCTTCATCCGGTCCGTGAGCCGGCGGAACAGACCGCTGGATTCGTAGGCCGCCGCCTGGGCGCCGGAATCCCACAGGGTGATCGAGAGAAATTTTGAATGATCCGCATCGTTGCGCGAGAGGTAGCCGTTGCGAAAACCGGGCACGCCCCTGAGAACGGGAAGAATTTCGGTGTTGTAGATGTGCTGAAATTCAGGCGCCATGTCGGGACGGAGTTCGGGGGCGACAATCCTCACGAAGAGGGCGTTTTCCGCCGGAATGGATTTGTCCTGATCGGTGAGCGCGATTTCATAGGCGTCGATCCGGGGCGCTTCGGGGACGGGATTGTACTCCATGGTCAGGTTCTCCGTGAGATGAACCCTCCACTCGGATGAAGGGGCGAGATATTCGTTCACCCCGTCCATCAGGCGGTCGAAAAGTCCGCCATGCTCATAATGTTCGGCGCTTTGCGGCTTATCCCAGAGAGTAAAGGAGATACAATCGCCCGGTGCGTGTGTGCTCGAGAGGAGGCTTGCATAGAGACAGCCGGGAGTATCCCGGAGAAGGGGAATGACCTTTTCATCATAGTTCCGGTGAAAGGCCGGAACATGCTCCGGTTCGAGCTTCATTTGAACCAACCTCATGAACATAGACAACTCCGCGTATGTGCCCTGATAAAGAACGGATCGATTCCCGGCGCGGGACCGTCAATCGGTCGCCTTGAGAATCAGCAGTGTGATGTCGTCGCTCTGGGGAACACCCTTTGAGAACAGTCGGATCTCGTCCAGAATTTTCTGCATCAGAATACCCGGCGCCGCGGTGCCGTTCGCATCGATAAAGGCCTGAAGCCGTTCCACCCCGAACATCTCCTTCATACCGCTCTGGGCCTCGGTAACGCCGTCACTGTAGAGGACCAGGAGATCGTTCGGCCGGAATTCGATGCGCCGTTCCTCGCAGACAAGCTGTTCGGTAAAATTCAGCGGCATGCCACGGACGCGGAGTAGCTCGGTGGTCCCGGCGGCCGCCTGGTAAAAAAGAGGGTTGCAGTGACCTGCATTCGAAATGGTGACGGTGCGGGAATCCGCATCGACGAGCGCCAGGAGCATCGTGATAAACGATTTCCTCGGTATACAGCTTCGCAGGACGCGGTTGCTGTGGTGGATCTGTTCGAGCGGCGAATTGACCTGGATCGCCTGACCGTACAGAACGCCCTTCCCCAACGTTGCAAGCAGTGCAGCGGAGAGCCCCTTGCCCGCCACGTCGGCGACGACCACCTCGCAAGTCTGCCCGTCGGTAGAGATAAAATCGTAGAAGTCTCCTCCGATCTCCTGGGCGGGGATCGTCGCGGCCGCGAATTCGAAATGCGGCAGACGCGGAAGCTGTTTCGGCAGAAGATTCATCTGGACCTCCCGCCCGGCGATGAGATCCTTCTCCAGCACCATCTTCTTCTGCTCTTCCTCGTAGAGTCTGGCATTTTCCAGTATCTGCGCCGACTGCGCGGCGATGATCGCCAGCAAACGCTTGTCGTCCTCCGAAAACTGGGTCGAATCCCGGCTGTTGTTAAACACCGCGAGGATGCCGACCATTCTGTTCCGGATAAGGAGGGGAACACAGAGAAGCGACTTGAGGTCTCCCTCGACCTTGACACCGGAAAAACGGGGATCGTGCAGAAGATCGTTCGAGAGGAGGGGCTTTTTATTGATCATCATCCACCCCAGAATGTTCTGATTGAGGTGGAACTGTTCGTGCTGGCTGGTGGAATTCTGCGCCCGCACGAGCGTCTTCATTTCCATCGGGGAGACTTCGTCGACCAGTGTGATCATACCCTGTTGACCGTGCACGGCCCGGACTGCGCGCTTCACCACACCCTCGATGACGCCGTCGAGGCTCATCGTCGAACTGATGACGCGGGCTAGCTCGTTAAGCAGGGAAAGCTCGTCCACCGCCTTCCGAAGACGCAGATTTTCTTCCTGCAGAAGACCCAGCTGATCCACGGTAAAGAACACCCGATAAATGATTAGGAACAAATAATTTAAGACTAATAATGTAGAGAATCACGGGACCAATTCCAACAGATCCCCCCGCCTCCTTTCCGTTCCTGCACATCCTAAATCTTTGAATTTATTGCGGTGTTGTAGATTTTTTCAACACGATCGACCATCATCCCGATGGTGAACCTTCTGTAGAGAAGCGTCCTGCTTTCAGAGCCAAATTTTATCCTCCGTCCCGGATCGTCAGCCAGATCCGAAAGCCGGCGGGCGATCTCCCTCTCATCCTTCTCGCGGGTCACATACCCGTTCACTCCCTCCTCCACCATCTCCGGTACGTCCCCGACCCGCGTCACAACGACGGGGAGCTCGTGGCTCAGCGCCTGGAGCACCGCAAACGGAAAGGTCTCCCCGCCGCCTTCGACCGAGCAATGGGCATAGATGTCGAATGCCGAATACAGAGCGACCAGATCGTCCCTGAACCCCGCAAAGGCCGTCCGGTCGGCGATACCCAGATCTCCGGCAAGCTGTTTCATGGGACCAAGAAGCTCGCCGGCGCCGACAAGAAGCAGGCGTACCACGGCCGATGCGCGCGCGACAAGCGCAAAGGCGCGGAGAAGCGTCTCATGCCCCTTGAACGGCACCATCCGTGCGACATTCCCGATGACGACATGATCTGGGCCGAATCCGAAGGATGCTCTCGTCCGCTCCCTCTGCCGGGCATCGTTCCGCATCACAAGCGGATCTATCCCCAGATGGACGACGGATATTCCGGCCGGATCGATGCGATCCGTCCCGGTGAGAAGATTCCGGACGCAGACACCGTCGACGATGAACTGATCCGTCGCACAACGGTTCCGTATCCAGTGCGTCAGATTATGCTGGATCGAGTGCAGGCTGTGGACACTCGTGACATGGGGAATGCGCTCGAATCGCGAGGCAAACGCGCTCACCGTGCGGTCGTAGTTGGTGTTGGAGTGAATCAGGCGGATCCGGTACCGCCGGATGATGCGGCGAAGTGCCTCGCAGTGGCGGAAGACTTTACCCCGGTCGGGATACTCGAGGGGGAGAAGGATGATTCCGGTCTCTTCGCATTTTTTATAGAGAAGGTTGGATGCGCGGCAGGAAACAAAGACGTTTTTTCCCCGCGACCGGAGTTCTTTCGCGAGTTCGAAGACGAAAAATTCTCCGCCGCCGTACAGCGGCGACGCGTTTGTCAGCAGAATATTCATGTGAATGCCCTGACTGCTCCCGGGCGTACAGCCGGTGGATATTCCTCCGCGCTCAGCGGCGCGTAATCCCCCCTTCGTCGGAAGGTTCGGATCGGAGAATCAGGATGCCGGTGCCGGCCTGCGTGCAGACCCGAAGATCATCGCAAGCACCGCGCCGGCGATCATGTACTCTGCCGTGCCGCAGAGAAACCACTTGAGCCCGAACGAGTACGGAAGAGGATGCATCGCATACTCCGCATAGGCCGCCGGCAGTGTCACCATGAGGGCAATATAAAGGCCGTACCTGACTCCCTCCAGGACTCCCTTGCCCTCATATCCTCTGGAAAAAATGTAGACGAAAAAGAACGAAAAGAAAATATTGGTAATGAAGAAGATGTAAATCTTCATCCCCTCGGGACGGTACAGCCCGGGGAACGACCGCATCAGCCAGTCGTACGTCGGACCGAGGAGAACTCCGTTAATCAGATAATCCAGCACCTCCGTGATGATGTACGTGACCACAAAACCGATCCAGATTTTTTTACCCATACTTCCTCCGCGGAAGATGAATGAAGAAAAGCTGAGCCGATTGCGAGTGCTATCCTACAAAAGAATAGAGATAAAGTCAAGAAGGGCGGTCAGCGGGGACCGTACCACTCGGGACGCCGGTCTGCAAGAAGATCGTTGTATTCGTTGATTTTCTTCGATCTGGCGCTGGAGAGGTCGATTTCGGCCATCCCGGCGCCGCATTCCTCCCCGAGCCGGACCAGAATTGTGCCGTCCGGCGCGGTCACCCCGCTCCGGCCGATGAAATCGAACCGCAGGCCTCCCCTGTTTTCAGATCCGATCCGGTTGGCTGTGGCGGCAAACAACCTGTTTTCCAGACAGCGCGTCACCATGGCGTCGGGACAGTGCGGAAGTACCAGATTGGAAGGGTGAACGATAAGCTCGGCGCCGCCGAGCGCGAGAGTCCGCGCGCTCTCCGGAAAAATCCAATCGAAGCAGATCATCATGCCGACCCGCCCGAACGGCAGTTCCACTACGGGAAAACCGAGATTCCCGGGAGCGAAGAGAAGCTTCTCCCGGTTGAAGAGATGAATTTTTCTGTAGAGGCCGGCAAGCCCGTCCGGCCCGACGATTGCGGCAGAATTGTAGACCCGCTCCGCCTTTTCGGCGAAACCGTAGGCGATGTAACACGCCTTCCGGCGCGCAAGAGCCTGCAGGCGGCGGTGGGTCGGGCCTGCCGGCGACTCCGCGGCCTGTGCCGCCTCAGCCGCATCGGCAAAGTTATACCCTGTGGCAAAGAGCTCCGGCAGGACAAAAAGATCCGCCGTCACTCCGGCGATGAGATCCTCGGCCTGGGAAATATTTTTCCCGATATTGCCGAATTCGGGATCGGTCTGGATGACGGAAACGATCATGGTATGCGGAGGTAAGGTACTATATCCCCGCCGGATAATCAAACCGCGCCGGGAAAACAGGACTAGGGGAGGAGGAGCGACTGCCAGCGCCGGACATGGCGGAGCCGCTGTGCCACCGTGACGGGGGCCAGGACCGCAATGATGAGAAGCGCGATGATCAGGGGCACCGGCAGGAGACGGTGCGGAACCGAAATGATCGGCATGAGGGCCAGCACCGGTTTCTGGATCGGCAAGGAGAGCGCGTTGGTCAGCGCCCCGAGACCGATCAGGAGAATCCGGTCGGGGCGGCGCAGAACTCCGATGCCGCACGGAATGTTGTAGGATTCCGCCCTCGCCCGGACATAGCTCACCATGAACGAGCCGGCCGTCGCCAGTGCCGTGACGATAAGACCGGGGACCATCCGATGAACGACAAAATAACCGCCGATGCCGAGGTACATCGCCAGTTCGCCGGCCCGGTCCATCGTGGCATCGAACACCGCCCCGTAGGCAGTGTCCCTCCGTGTCAGCCGCGCAAGCTTCCCGTCAAGAAGATCGAGAATTCCTCCCAGGAGAATCAGGACTCCCGCCGGAAAAAAATATCCGCGAAACAGCAGTATGCCTGCGGCGATATGAAAGAAACAGCCGGTTCCGGAAACGATGTTGGGACGAAGGAAGGAACAGCAGAGAAGCGGAACAACTCTGTCCAGAAGCGTACTGAACCATTTCTCGAGCCGCGGAGGGATTAATCTCATACCCGAGCGCTATAATGGTGCGACGGGCCGTCTCATCACCACTCTACCAAGCGCACGTGATCCCTAAGAGACGACCCATCGCGTATTGACTTCAACTGCCGGATTGGTCTTACAGAAAGTTAGTACCCCCGGCCGGGAGAAAGGTTTAACATCCGGCCATTTTTTAATCTTCCCATCCGTGGGGTGAAAACCCCTGAAATGCGGTACTATTCGGGAGGCGGGTGAATCTGTCAGACCGGCTTCCGTGCCAGAACGATGAGGTCCTGAGAAAGGTCGGGGTCGAAACGCTCCCCCGTCAGGGAACCGAGCGAGGCAGTGATGGAAAATCCCGCCGCGGTCATCAGCGAGACCAGCTCCGGCTGATCGACCGCCCGTAGAACGGCCGATTGCTTCAGTGGATAACCGTCATCTTGTGGCGCTGTTCGGATTTCTATCGTGAAGGTCACGTTTTTCCCCGATCGGACATGCGTGCGGATGTATCGTCTGCCCCCCGCTTCGCGTTCCGATCGGATCTCCGCAACGCCGTTCCGGAAATAGTTGAGCATCTGCATGAGACAGACTCCGCCGGGGCGCGTCACCCGGAAGAACCCGTCCACCGTCTGCCGCTGTTCCTGAGGGGTCAGAAGATGGGGAAAGGTATTTCCTGCGCAGAGGACGGCGTCGAACGGGCCGGGAGACGCCGCCGGAATGTCGGTCAGCGCCGACACCGCCGTCGCAACCGGAAGTCCAAGCGCGGCGGCGCGCCGCGCCGTCTGCGCGATCATCTGCGGGGACGAATCGAGGGCGGTTGCGCGGACTCCGAGACGCGCGAGGAGGATGGCGTGGAATCCGGTACCGCACCCCGCGTCGAGGACGGTTTCGATCCGGTTCGTCCGGACCAGATCCGCATAAAACCCGGCTTCCTTCTGGAATCGGGCATCAAACCCGGTCATCTCGTCATAGACGCCGGCGAGAAGATCATAGAACTGGGCGGAATCTTCAGTGGATTGCGCGCTCATGTTCATAGAGCGGCGTATTGATATCCCGGAAATGTCCGAGGTACTCCTCGCGCGATATGTCGTTCCGCCAGTGGCCGGTGAGAATTGCGAGGCCTGTCACTCCGACGAACACGCCGGCGACGAGCAGAGCGAAGACCCAGTTGGGAACAACGGTTTTGCGGTCTGGCATCCGGAGCTCGAGCGTGTTTTTCACCGGGCAGACAGCGACACATTCAAGACAGTTCATGCATTCGTCGCTGGAGATCCGTTCGAGCCGGTGGACCGGTATTCCGGCCGGACACGCCTTCGTGCAGAGGGCGCAGTCGATGCAGGTGGAGGCACTGCGGGTCACTTTCACCGGGCTGAACAGGCCCGTGATGCCGAGCAGGGCGCCATAGGGACAGAGATACCGGCACCAGAAATTTCTGATGACAACCGAGAGGAGGATGAGGACGATGATCGTCCAGAGGGCAAACCCCGAGATGCGGGCAAAAAAGTAAAACATCTTCACGTCCGCGACCTTGTTGTACGGGCTGTCGATGAACAGCCGGAGCCCTTCTTCGCTCATGCCCCAGACGATATAGATGAAGAAGAGAAGGAGAAGATACTTGACGCCGCGGAGGGGATAGTCGAACCAGCGCGGAAGCGTGATATTGCGGCCCAGGAGTTTCTGCCCGAAGCGCCAGAGCGATTCACTCAGCGTGCCGACGGGGCACAGCCAGCTGCAGAACGCTTTCTTGAGGAAGAAACCGATCAGCAGAATCGCAAGGAAGATGAACAATCCCGCCGGATGAATTGAATTGATCGTCCCGGTGAGGAGGAAGTACTTCAGGCTGATCAGCGCGCTGATCGGCAGGAATCCTTCCGCGCCGGGGGGACGCGAAACATATGAGGCTGATCCGGCCGATTCCCCCCACCGGACAAACATCCAGAACTCGATACCGATCCAGATGCAGAGAAGTGCGAACGCCGCCTGGACCGACGTCCGGAAAAACTGGGCATCTTCTTTCAGCCTCGTGGTGATGCGTCTGTACCACACGGTCTGCGAGCGGTAGGAGGGCTTATCCTTCCGTAGTTCCGGCGGAAGTTTTTTTATCCGCGGCCTTGCGCGATCCACGGCGGTCGATGCCGTCATTGTGGACCCGGTTCCGGCCTGCTCGTCTTCTGCTTCCGCACCCCTTGCCACTATCGCCATGTTCCACCGTGTTCAGATCGTGTCCGGTTCATTGCCGTTATTACCAATACCGCCGCTTCATCTTCGACAAATTGTGAGAACCTCTTCCCCTATTATATCAAAGCGTATGCCAGAAATCAGACAAAATTATCTTATATAGTTATCCATAAATTCTTCGATTCTGGGCAGTATAGTAAATTATTCCGGAAATGGCGCCGGCTCTTTCATCACATTTGAGCAATCGTTATCGACTTTGAAAATGAGAACCGCGCGTCCTTATCTTCAATACGATTATTTCGAAATCAACATCGACATGTCGTAAGACGCACTAAAATCCGGATCGCTCAACACATCGCACCGGTTCGGCGCATGATCGTAAAGGGGGGAGAAGATGTCTGGAAGGTGTGCCGCGGATTTTATTTGACGATGAAGAGAAGTCCGTTGTACGTTACTCCGTTGTTCAAATTTAACGGATCA
Organism: Bacteroidota bacterium; assembly: GCA_035524335.1. Lineage (GTDB taxonomy): Bacteria > Bacteroidota > Ignavibacteria > UBA10030 > SZUA-254 > DATKPE01. The sequence continues at coordinate 20,616 of DATKPE010000009.1, read as the reverse complement.
TCATATGTTGTCGAGGCATGGTCGTACCGTGCGTCGAAGTGATCGGCAACGAACCTGTAGACGGACGCCGACTGGAGATCCGGGACGGCGCGTTCCAGAATCTTCATGAGACCGCCGACCCGGAGACCCCACCCGCTGGTGGAATACGATACTCCCCGGCCGAGGACGGTCCCCCCGCGTAGCGAGAAGAATTCACAGAAATTCAGCTCCCACCCCTTCCGGATCGTGGCATGTGTACTTCCCTCCCCCAGTATGACGTTGTCGAAAAACCGGATGGCTCCCCCGCCGCGCGCATACTGCCACGGCGGCGGTTCACCGACCGGATATCCGAAGCTGTCCACCGGCGCGGGAAATCTCATCACGAGGAGATCTTCCACCTGATGCGCTCCGGTGAACCCGATCAGCCGGAGGCGGTCGTTCGTACCGCGATGATCGAAACCGATCGAATAACTGACACCGGCCATCGCCGTTCTTGGAAGCGGATCACCCTGCGCCGGATCGATGTATACGACTTTGTCATCTCCGCAGTTCAAGCGGGCGTACGCCGCGCTGAAGCTCAGGGCCGGCTCGACGCAGTTCCAGAGGCCCGGGAGATCTCCCGTCAGACGGCGGACGATGTCGGTCGCGGGAACCTCGGCGATGATGCCGGCATCCTCCGCCGACACAGTGGCAATTCCCTCCCGCCCCTGATGCTGGACATCGAACGGTGCGAGATCGGATTCGACGCTTTTTGTTGTGAATCCGAAACCGAGTCTGACATAATAGTCGAAACCGATTCCGAACGTCCAGTTATTCGAATGTTCCGTCGCGTCGAACACGCCGAGCGGCTCGGGACCCGACTCGCCCGTGAGAACAAACGTACCGTAGTCGATGCCGATGTGCGAATACGCGACGGAAAATCCGACATCGAACGGCAGGCTGAGGAACCTGTTCAGGTTCATTCCGGCCGAGAATGCGCTGACGTTGTATGTCATGTTCCCATTGGGCAATCCCGGCATCCAGCTCGTCGAGGAAGGATAAAATCCCGCCCGGAGAAGAGTGGAAAGACCCGACATTCCCAGCTGGGCGGGATTCGCAAGCAGAGCCGTTGGATCGTCACCCGGAACAGTTCCGGCAATGCCGGCCATGCCGTTTCCCGACGCAGAAGGGGGAATCGTCAGGAAAGGAACCGCCGCATCCCCCTGCGCTGCGCACAAGGCTGGAAAGAATAAGCCGATCAGAACGGCAAGGGCACAGAATCTGCGCATGGTTGCTCCGTGGTATTATTGGGCTTCGGTGGCGATCCGTTATTTCAACAGCATCATCTTGCGGGAACTGTCGAACACAATTGGTCCCACCACCAGACTATCAGACAGACTATGTACGGTCATCCGGTAAATGTAGACCCCCGATGCAAGATTGCTCGCATCGAAACTTACCTGATGGTAACCCGCCTGAAGCCGCTGGTTGTCTATCAGCCGGACTACCGGGATGTCGAGACCGTCCAGAATGGAAAGATTTACAACACCCTGCACCGGCAGTGCAAAATCGATGACTGTCGTGGGTGCGGCATTTGTCGAACGCACCTGAATGCCCGACGTGCTTCCGGAGCTGCCGACATCCACCCACCGGGATGTCATCAGACCCATAGCAGCCGGCTCAACCGGATTGTCCTGATGCCGGCAGCCCTGCACTGGGAGGAGTACACAGAGCATCACCAGCCAGAACGTCATTATGAAACGGAGTACGATTAACGCGCGGGGTTCGAGCATGATATTTCTCCGGATGAGAGACAGAAATTTTGATCCTGCAAAAACGATAACCGGAAATGAAGAACGGGGAGGGTGATAAGCCAGTCCGGGCGTCCGACCATGAGCGAATTCCTCGGGCGGACCCGGGGTATCCGGCCCTAATTCAAATATATCATATAATCACGCGACAAGCAAACCGGTGCGCTTCATCGCGGCGCACGAAGGCGCGGAAACACGATCAGTCCATTTGCACATCTTGACGGCTCGGTCGAACGAACTGCAGACGAAGGCCGGTTACAACGAAAGCGCGACGGTGACCAGAATGAAAAGAAGCATTCCTATCACAGCCGCGCCGATCAGCAGCCAGAGCGGGGAACAGAATGTGCCGAGGATGCTGAGGAGCTTTCCGGTCTTGAGCTGGGAGCGTTCGGAGGGGTGGATGTAACCGGCGTCGATATCGCGGAGATCCTGGTTGGCCATGATCCAGGCGGGGATGCCGGTAATGGGACCGAGGAATACAAGCGCCGCGATGCCCATGACAAGAATCACGGCACTGCGTCCCCGCACGAAGGCATGTTCCATCGGAGAGGGCATATCGCCGATCCTTTGCGACGTGGTGGTCTTTCCTGTGGTTAACGGATCAAAAACCGATTTGTTGCACCCTCAGCTGCGCGCGGGATACACCGTGCTGTTCAGTCTCCCTCCTCCCTGCGGCATTTCCCTTCGGTATAGACGGTAAAGGCGGTTCCGTCGGGGGACATTTCGAACCTGACGTCGACCAGACCGCCGGCCAGACGGAAATACGTCAACCGGAACACCGGACCTTTCCCGGTCCGCGCGCTCAGCATGACAATGGAGGAATCGGCAATCGAAATGCCGTATCTGATGACGTGCCCCTCATTGTCATAATAATCACCGCGGAAGGCGCCGCCGTCTCCCGGCGAGATGATCATAAGATCGTCGTGCACAATTCCGGCGGAGCCGTCCCGCGGTGGCGCGATCGCGTGTCCCTTCCGGAGGAGAATTTTGCCGCCGAGATCAGGCAGAAGGGAGAACGAACCGGAGGACTGCCCCGGTTTCCCGCTTCCCTCCCCGGCCCAGCGGCCGGTCAGCCACCGGAAGCCGTTCCAGTCCTGTGCCGCACCCGACGAACTGAATGCGGCGACACAGCAGATGACGGCAAAAAAACAGGCGCGATTACGCATCGGATTTTCTCCTGACGTGGACGGACGTACGGCGTCATTTCAGAAGCATGAGCTTCCGCGCCTGGCCATAGGCACCCGCCTGAAGCCGGACGATATAGACGCCGCTTGAATTATCCCGCGCATTCCACTCCACGCTGTATTCGCCGGCGTTCTGCACGCCCTCTGCGAGCGTCGCGACGAGACCGCCCAGGACGTTATAGACCCTGAGGCTCACCTGGGCGGCGGCAGGGAGCGAATACCGTATTTTCGTTGAAGGATTGAACGGGTTCGGAAAATTCTGTTCGAGGGAAAACGCATGCGGGATCGCGGGTTTCCCGGTCACGCCCGGCGGTGGAGGCGGAAGTTCGCCTCTGATCGTCATCCTGAGCACCCGGCGGGATGCCGGACCGCTTCCCGCGTTCAGAACGATTTTTCCCGGCTGACCGGCTTTTATCCAGTAGCCGGCTCCGGGCTGAAGTGTGTCGGCCGTTGTGTATCCCCCGGCATATTTATAGAACGGGGAGGTCTGAAGCCCGCCCGGAATCGACTGAACGGAAAGTGCGGCCGTCGGATGGGCAAGCGTTCCGACCAGATTCCACCCGGCGGCGAGGGAAATGGTGTCGACGACTCTGTCGGTTCCTATGATCGTGACCTCAGCCGCAGAATCGTATTTGATCCAGTAACCCGGACCGTTCGAGAGGGTATCGACGGTCAGGTATCCGTCGTTCAGGTAGGCGAACGCCTTTGAGACCGCGCCGGGAAAGAGGGCCGACGTTCGGCCGTCGGGGACCGTGAGCGGCAGAGAAACCAGATTCCAGTCTGCAGTCATGGACAGACCTGCCGTCGAGGCGGCGACGAGCGCGATAACCGATTCCCCCGGCGAAAGCGTCACACTGTATGCGTGGACGTTCGCGGAGGTGACGGGGACAAACTGGCGGGAGCCGAGCATATCGGTGAGGAAATACGGATGTCCCGGGATCCCCGTCATAGGAGATATATCTACGCTGGTGGAGCGGGCGCTGTTCGTGAGGTTGGTGAGAACCGCCACCATCTGCGCCGAATCGCCCGTGTATTCGCGTCCGAACGCGATAACGCCTGCGTCGGTGGTGGTCAGGGGAATATACGCGCCGTGCCGGAGGGCGATGCTGGATTTTCGCACGGCGATCAGACGGGCGTAATAATTCCAGAGCGAAGCGGTGTCGGGCTGTTCTTCCTGAACCGATCTGCCGTCGTTGTCGTGGAGCGAGGTGCCGGTCCACCAGGGCCCGGTGTTTGCATACCAGAGAGCCGTTCCGGGAGCGGAACGGAGCGCGTTCCACTTCATCGCTTCCCGGTCGGGGATATCGTTGCCGTCGCTTCCCCAGTTTCCCTTCACCCCGAGCATCCCGATCTCCTGGCCGTAGTAAAGACACGGGATACCGGGAAGCGTGAGATTGAGTGCGGCGCCTGCGGCTGTCCGGGCGGGATTTCCGGCCGTCGAGGCAAACCGGTCGACGTCGTGGTTTTCAATGATCAGGAACTGGTGTTTTCCGGCCGGCAGGGATGCGATCGTGGCGCCGATCTGGGAGGCGATGGTCGCCTTGTCGAACGTGCGGATGCCGAACATGAGGGGGATGGTGAAGACAGCGTCGATGCCGCTCTGGGTCAGCGTGGTGGTTCCGTAATCGCCCCAGTCGGCCTGTTCGCCGACCGAAAACACATTGGGGTTCACGCTCCGGAGGGTATCGAAGAGCGGTTTCCAGAACGTGGAGAAGAGATTCACATTTTCGTTCAATCCGTCCAGGTTGTCCATGATATGGTCGATCCGGAAGCCGTCGACACCGTCGTCGAATTTTCCGTCGTGATTGGGGTCGATCCAGTTGAGGAAAAGCTGTCTCTGGTACGCCAGCGACTGGGGCGAGGTCATGCGGACGGTGACGGCGGTGATCTGTTCTCCGTTATAGCCGGTGAAGGAAAACGATTCCGGCTGTGAATTGCCCGCATCCTTGTACCAGATGTACGGCGTATACGGGGATGCGGGATTGTTGAGGGATGAAGTATACCACGGATGATGGCCGGAAACGTACTGCGTTTCCATGTCGATCAGTATTTTCATCCCATGAGCGTGAACGGCCCTGACCAGGTTCGTAAAATCGGCGTTGGAGCCGAACCCGGGATCGGTCGAATCGAACGAATCTGCAAAATAGTTGTGATAGGCCCGGGAGCGGACGATGGGGTTCAGCCAGACCGCGGTAACCCCGAGCTGGCGGAGGTAATCGAGCTTCTGGCTGATGCCGTTGAAATCACCGATCGAATCGCCGTTGCTGTCGTAAAAACTGCGGGGAAAGATCTGGTAGAAGACTTCGTTTTCCCATGCACTGCCGGACTGCGTCGTTGAGAAGGACCACTGCTGTGACACCGATCTGCCCCTCCCGTCGACCGCCAGGAGCCCGAGCGCGCCGACCGTGCGCGGCGCCGGCAGTGTGTAATCGAGGAGTCCGCTCGTACTGTCGTATGATGAGAAAACGTCGACCGTGTCGCTGTCGAGGATGAGGCGCACGGTCCTGAACGGCGAGGTGCTGAAGAGTCCGGCCCGGACACTGCTGACAATGCCGAAGGATGTGATGCGCGGCTCGAACAGCATCGGATCGGTGACCGTCATCAGCGAGTTCCCGTACCCCGAATTATCGAGAACCGAATTCAGCGGGTCCGCGATCCACTCCCACGTCGAGCCCGATGAGTCGAGCTGAAAGTAGTATTTGTATGCGTACGAGCTGTCGACGGCCAGCCGCCATTGCCGGACCCAGGCCTGGTGAACCGAATCATAGGACATCCGGGAAATATCACCGGTGGCGATCTGCCCGTTCACGTTCGATCCCCAGTTGTTGAACACTGCCGGAACGAAAACCCTGATTTGCTGGCGGCCGGGATCGTCATACCGGAAGGTGAGGGTGAGGGTATCGGCCGATGCCGGAACGGCGGCGGCACAAAGGATCAGCAATTGAAAGATCCGGGTTAGTTTCATCATTTTTCAGGCCTGGAGATTATCGATGGTCAGTGCAGAGAGTGTAAATTACCCCTTTCTCCTCTGATTTTCAAGCGGTTGGCGGAAGGAAATCAGCAATTCCGACGCATTCGGTTGATTATCAGACAAGATTCTCGTATATATTCCCTCGTGAGATTCAGAAGAGATAAACGCCTCATGGGATTCATTGCGATGCTTATCGCAATGAATTATTTTGCTTTCCGCGTCGAACTGTTCCCCGATGAATACGAGGATAATCATCCGGGGGCGACCAATGTTCCGTCGCTCACACAGTATTCCGTCAATTGGGAATCGTTCGACAAGGACAATGCTCCGCAGGCGTTTGTCTTCGAACCGGCGACCGGCATCGGGTACCTCTACCGGGTCTGTGAAGTGCGGCCCGGGATCAGCTCCGATTACCGGACCCCTCACCGCGTCCGGGACAAGTCTCCCCCCTTCCCCCTCTGATCATCATCATCCCTGGTTCGGGCCCGCCCTCCGGCTAGACCGGTCGGGTCTCCGACAGCCACCGTTTCATTCACCATGAATCACCGGTGCTGTACGCTTCTGCAGTGAGCGGCCGCCGGCGCGGTTCATCATTCAGAGGATTCACCGACAATGAGACAATCCCTGTTCAGATCATCATATACCGCCGTACTGCTCCTGGCGCTGATATACGGCAGTTTCGTATCACCGGCCGCGGCAGCCGGCACGCTCCGCGGATCCGTCACGACCGCCGGAGGCGCTCCGATCGTCGGGGCAACCGTTAGAATTCTGGAAATCGACCGCTGGAGCCGCACCGATGGAGACGGCAGATTCGTTTTCCCGAACGTTCCCGCCGGATCCTACCATGTCTTCGTCCGCGAGATCGGATATCAGACCGTCAACAAATTCCTCGACATCGCGGATGCCGGTGCGGAGCTGTCATTCACCCTGAACGAATCGGTTGTGGAAGAAGGCGAGGTGGTGGTCTCCGCATCGCCGTATCCGGGTCCGGCGGGAGATCAATACCAGCCGGCCCAGTCGAAGACCGGCCTCGAACTCGATGAAGCGAGCGGATCGAGCTTTGCGGAAAAATTGTCGGACCTCCCGGGAGTCGAAGTGCGGTACAACGGCTCCGCCCCGGCCCGGCCGGTTCTGCGCGGTCTGACCGACAACGAGGTTCTCATCCTCGAGAACGGTCTCCGGACCGGGGATATTTCGACCTACGATCCGGCGCATTCGGTGCCGATCGAGGAACAGAGCATCGCACAGGCCGATGTCGTTCACGGCCCCGCCAGCATCATGTTCGGCCCGAACGCGATCGGAGGCCTCGTCAACATTCTCACGACGACCATTCCCTCTCCGTCGGCCTCTGCCGTCTCCGGCAGGGCGTCGCTGGAGGGGAACAGCGTCAACGACGAATATTCGGGTTATTTCAACACCGTGTTCAGCGGCGGCGGAAGTGCCTTCGGCATCTTCGGCGGCGGGGTCCACTCGCAGGATATCGGGATCCCGCAGGGGGCATACACCGACCCGGCGAGCGGAGCGGCATTCAACCTGGACCGGCTTCCCCAGACCTTCAATCACACATCGGAATTCGGCGCCGGATATTCGTACGAGGGAGATTTCGGTATGCTTGGCGTCGGCGCAAAACACTACGAGATGAACTACGGAATTCCCGGCGTGCCCCCCAACGCCGACTGGGCATCGATTCCCCCCGCCACATCCCGGATCATGCAGAGAAAAAACAACATCGAACTCCGGGGGCTGTTGTTCGCCGGCGATTCCTTTCTCCGGCAGATTAAGCTGAACGCGGGATACGTCGACTACTACCACGCCGAATATCCGACCGCGCAGGATTCAACGGGCGTCTCCGATCCGGAGGCGAACAATTTCCACAAGCAGACGTTCAACGCCACGGTACAGTTTCAGCACCGCTGGTCGGATGCCGTTCAGGGCACCCTCGGTCTCTGGACAAACATCGAGGATCTTGCGATCGGGGGCGACCAGCCGCTGGGACCCAATTCGGTGACAAGGAGTTTCGCCGCCTATCTCTTCGAGGAATACCGGCTTGCCGGAGGAACGCGATTTCAGGGAGCCGTGAGGTTCGATTACAATCACATCCAGACATCCCCCGATCCAAACTCGACCGATTCCGTATTTCAGACGCTTGACGAGACCAGGACGGCAAACGCGGTAACGGCGTCGGTAGGCGTGGTCCAGCCTCTGACGAATGGCTGGACAGCAGCCATCAACATCGGCAGATCATACCGCGCGCCCACCGTCCAGGAACTGTTCGCGGACGGACTGGACGCTCCGAGCGGCACCTACACCCTCGGAAATGCCGCGCTCTCCCCGGAAGCCGGGGTCGGCATCGACGCCTCGCTGAAAGGGACCCTCGATAAAGTCTCGCTTGAAGTCTCTCCGTATCTCAATTATATATCCGATTATCTCTACTCCTACCTCCGGGGAGATACTCTGCTTAACTTCCCCGTGAGAGTATTCTCCTCGACCGATGCGCGGCTCGCCGGCGTCGAGGCGAGCGTGAACTTCGAACCTGTGGAACATCTTGGCGTCCGGGTCGCGGCCGATTATGTCAATGCCGAAGACACGAAAAATGATGTTCCGCTCCCCTTCACCCCTCCCGCACACGGCCTCCTCAGGGTACGATATCAGGAAGATGTCTGGTTCGGCCAGCTGGACTGGCGTCTTGCGGCTCAACAGACCCGGCTTGCGGACGGTGAAACCCCGACGGAAGGATACGGCGTCGTCAACATCGGGGCGGGGTTCCGTTTCGTCCAGACCGGCATCGTTCACAACGTCAGCCTCCACTGCGACAACCTGTTGAATCAGGTGTACCGCGATCATCTTTCGGTCATCAAGGATTTTCTTCCCCAGCCCGGACGCGGTCTGCGCCTGAACTATTCCGTCTCCTTCTGAGCAGACCCGCAATATGACGCCGGCCCCGTCAGGATGGACGGGGCCGGTTTTTTTGTTCAGCGCGGTACGGAGCGCTCACCGCAGGAGCAGTGCTTTTTTCACGGCGCTGAACGATCCCGCATTGATCGAATAATAATAGACTCCGCTCGGCAGTCTGTCTGCGGCGAAGACCGCCTCGCGGTATCCTGCACTTTGCTGAGCGTCCACGAGCCGGGCGACTTCCTGACCGAGCGCATTGTAAACCCGAAGTACGACATGCGCCGCCGCGGGGAGCTGATACCGGATCACCGTGGTCGGATTGAAGGGATTCGGGAAATTCTGACCGAGGGCGAACCGATCGGGCAGGGATTTCTCCGCCGCCGCGGAGGAACCGGGCGGAGGAGGCGGATATTCGTCTGCGATATGGCGTCGGACCGTCCCCGGACCGGACGCACCCGGCGAGAGGATCAGGACACCGTCCGCGCTCACCTTCACCCAATAGGAGAGTCCGGGCATGATCGTATCTGCAGTGTAATAGGCGCCGGAATATCCGAAGAACGGGGAGGTGACGATGCCGGACGGAACGGTTGCGGCCGAGGCGACCGCGACCGGAACGCCGGTCGAGCCGATAATGTTCCATCCTTTTTTCACCGGAATCGAGTCCGAGAGATTGCACTGTCCATCATACGCGATTGTGACGGTATCCGGGAATTTCACCCAGTACCCGTGACAGCGGCTGAGGGTATCGCAGGCGATGTAGTTGCCGTCGAACGCGAACGCACGCGATTCCGCAGTGGGGTAGACCGTCCCGACGCAGTAATCGCCGAGCAGGGCCGGCACCGAGACCATATTCCAGCCGGAAAGATATGAACAGGTCAGTACGCGGATCACGACGCTGACGGTTGCCGAACTGACAACGGACGTGTCGGAAACCGACCGGGCCATCAGACGGATCGTATCGGCAGTGCCGTTCTGCGCATCGGAGGGAACGGCGACATGAAGGGTCACCGCCGCCCGATCTCCGCCGCCGAGCGAGAAGGCGGAATCAGCCGGCGTTACCGTCCAGCCGCGGCTGTCGGTACACCGGATCGAGACAGTATCCCGGCCGTTTCCGTTGTTCTTCACGGAAAACCCGACAGGTACGGAAGTACCCGGCCTGCCGGTATTTCCCGCCGTTCCCGCGGCGGTGAGCCCGCGCGTCAGGTAGGCTATAAAGTAGGGTGAAAAAGATGCATTCGGCAGTGAATAGGTCAATTTCCATGTTGACCCGATCTTTTGCGGAATCCCCGCCTGGGAGACGATGTCGAAGAATGAGCCGTTCCAGTGAAGGAGAGAGAGTCGGTTCGAATCGATTCCGGCTGTGGACCGCTCGGATTCGTCGACATAGGCGGTCAGCATCGCGCTGAACTGACCATTGATCCCTCCGGCCTGTGTGAGATCATACCAGCGGCGAACCGCAGGACATCCGGGATCGTTCAATCCGGCGTCGGTAAACGGACTGGCCGCGGTAACCGAGACGATCGTGCCGAGTGAAACCGGCGGCGAAATTCCTCCCGTGACTTTTGTCGTATTCAATGCAAAGCCGTCGTTTGTCGAAAGAAACACCGGGGTCTGATTATTGACCTGCTTCTGATACGGCCCGTACACTCCCACATCGGTCGAGAGTTCCAGCAGGGCCCGTTCGATATCGGCGCGTCCGTACCCGTAGAGATCATCGAACCCCGCGTCGCCGCAGTCCACCGCCGTCCGAGCAAATTTTGCCTGCACCTGTGCGGGCATCAATCCGGGACACTGCGACAGAAGAAGTGCCGTCATGCCGGCCACATGCGGCGCCGCGGCGGACGTTCCGAGAAATCTGAACTTCCCGGTCAGCGGATCGAAATAACCGAATCCTCCCGCCCCGCTGATCGCGACATTATCGACCGCCACCAGATCCGGTTTTGACCGATGGACCAGCCCCGGGGGATTGGGGAAATAGACATCGTAATCCCCGCGGGAGCTGAACGGCTCGAGAACTGCCGGGGTGAAGCAGTTCACCGCACCGACTGCAATGACGCCGGGGACACCTGGCTGTCCCCAGATGCTGTTCTGTGCGGTATGATACTCGGCATAGGTGCATCCGAAAATGTAGAGCCCGAGCAGTTTCGGTGGAAGTCCGCGGTTCAGCGTATCGCGGTGGTTGATCACGATGTTGACAGTGTCCGCCAGGCCGTAGTATCTGTTCGAATCGACGACGGCAACATACGGATTCAGCGTCGGAAGTCGGGTACCCCAGACTCTGCGCGTCACGAAATGGCTGTCATAGATGTAAAGATCATACTCGTCGCTCGCCGCCCCCCACGGTTCATTCCACTCGAGAATAACCGTGAGATAGTTTCTCTCCGACTCCAGCCAGGGAGGAATAATGACCTGGAGGCCGACCGGTCCTGCAGGCTGACTCGGATCGGGTCCGAACAGCTGGAGATCGTCCCAGAAAGGAGGCATTCCGGGCAGTATCGGGCCGTTCGGGAGCGGAAGCGCCTCGGAAACGTTTGATGCCGGGTTGACGTCGGTGAAAGCCGACTGATAGTGCGTATGACCCCAGGAACCGTCACCTCCGAAGTTGCCGGCGGAGCTTATATAGACCACACCGACCGTCGTTGCCCACTGCGCCGCGGCGGCGATCATGTTCTGGGTATTCGGAGTGTTATCCTCGAACATCGGCTGATCGAACCAGGTGAGATCGTCGACAATGACCCTGCACCCTTTTTCGGTCACAAGCCGGTGGATGGCATCGATATGTGCGGCGCTTCCGGCGGGATCGTGGAGCGCCCCGTAAAAATAGAGACCCGCACCGGGGGCCAGATCGTGGATGATTTCCATCATCGCCGTTCCTTCATCCCCGCGGCCCATTCTGGAAACCTTCAGCATATTATTGTCAAAAAAGGTGAAGTTGTCCGGCCCGAATCCCGCGGGGAGATCGCCGCCGGCAACCGACATCGCCCAGCTCGTACAGCCGTCGGAGATCACCCCCACCTTGACGCTATCCCCGTCTACGCCGAGGTCGTTCCTCACATCGACGGCATGGTGAATCGTATCCCCTTCGGTTGTGACGATCCCGCCGTTGGCCATCCCTCCCGAAATCGGCAGGACCGATTCGACTTCGGAATAGCCGGCCACCTCCGTGATCCGGTCATACGGCAGATAGACGGAGATCACTTTGGAGTACGGCAGTGCCATGACAACATCCCCGCCCGCGGCACGAAGTCTGGCGATGACCGATCCTGTAACATCGCTCACCCGCAGATGCACGCCGATTCTGCCGCGACTGTCGCACCGGATCAGCGGATTTTCCGACCGCGGGCCCGCATTCATGACCCCCGGACCCGTTGCCACGCCGCCGGTCTGCTTCAGTCGGTCGATCAATTGCGTAACAAGAGGAGAGATTTTGTCGAATGGAGGCTGGGCCGACAGCATGGCAACAGCTGCACCGCCAACCACCAGCGCTCTCCCAAGAGCGAAAAAGAGATGACGGAAGAATTTCATGGTACAACCCTCCTTTCGGGAATATTCGGACTACGAAGATACCTGACAGAGGGCAAGAACCGTACCGTTCTGATATCCGTGATATTATTGCAATTCGGGGGGGCCGCAATTCCGTTCAGCCCGTTTTCGGGCAGCCGGCAGGTCGATTTCGGGCAGTCGGGACCGATTGCCCATTTCAGGAAAGATGGTATTTCTCCCTGCGGCGTTCGAGCGCCTTGCGGTCGATTCCCAGAAGGCGCGCCGCACGCGCCGCACATCCGCCCGCATCTCTCAGCGCGAACTCCACCAGATGCGATTCAATTTCTTCGATCAGGTCAGATCCGCCGTCATGCCGCGCGATGAGCGCCCGGTAAAGCCGTTCATGCTCCGCACCGTCGTATGCGATCGATCCGCCGATGATTCCGGCGGCCCTCAGGGCTTCGGAGGAGATTGCGGGGGAGGCGACGAGCAGTGAAATCCGCTCGACGATGTTGCGGAGCTCGCGGACATTCCCCCGCCATTCGGCCCGGCTCACGACGTCGAGGGCGCTGTCGTCAAACTGCTGTGCACCGTGGGAATATTCATCGAGAAAGTGCTGAGCAAGCGCCGGAATATCGTCCCGCCGTTCACGGAGAGGGGGTATGGTGACCGGCATGACATTCAACCGGTAGAACAGATCCTCGCGGAATTTCTTCTCTGTCACGAGTTCCGCCAGATCCCTGTTCGTTGCGGCGATGACCCTCACATCGATGGCCCGTTCGACCGGCGATCCAAGCCTGAACAGCTTTCTCTCCTCCAGGACCCGGAGCAGTTTGGCCTGCAGTTCGGCGGGCATTTCGGAAATTTCGTCCAGAAATATTGTCCCCTTCTCGGCGAGCTCGAATTTTCCCGCCATCGCCGAAACCGCCCCGGTGAAAGCGCCCCGCTCGTGGCCGAACAGTTCGGATTCGATCAGACTACCGGGTATGGCCGCGCAATTGATCGGCACGAACGGGTTTCCGGCCCGACTGCTTTCACGATGGATGAAACGCGCGAACAGCTCCTTCCCCGTTCCCGTTTCCCCCTGCAGGAGAACCGTTGCGCTGCTGCGTGCGACCAGAGGCAGGATCCCGAGAAGCTTTTTCATCTTTTCGCTCCGCGCGACGATATCACCCACCGCATAGGTGCGGTCCAGCACCTGCTTCAGCCTCTTGTTCTCCTCGAACATTCCATCGACGATCTTCCTCTGATGGATGAACAACGCGGATTGCTGGGCGATGATGGCCGCCGCACAGAGTGCGCTTTCGGGAAATTCCCGGCCGCCCGATTCCCGGGCGAGATTGAGCACCCCCGTCAATTCCCCCCCGACGATAAGCGGGACCGACATGATCGGACCGTAGGCATGCCCCCGGTCATCCCCGGGGAGGCCGATGCCCTCCCGGATCGACGGGGCCCGGAGCGGTCTCCTGTTGTCGATCATCCATCCCGCCAACAGCTGGTTGAGCACGTGGTCGATGCCGGCGCTTCCGCCTTCCTGCTGGCGGGCGAGGGTCTTCATCGTTTCCCGTGTCGCGGGATTCAACAGCATGATCGATACGTACTTCGCACTGCAGGTCCGCAGGGCAATTGCCAGGATCCCCGCAAGAACATCCTCGACCTGCCGGCCCGAACCGAGCAGTTCCGCCAGTTCACGCAGGCCGCCGAGTTCGTCCGGGAAACGGTTTGCCGCATCATCAGCTTTCATAAACTGTTTTCCTTCCGATCATTCCACATCGAGAGCACCTCCCGGTGTATCCCGACCGAATCGAAGTAGGACCTCCGGAGCGAATCGACTGTAATCGTGCCCGCTCTCCGGAGCAATTCCTCATACGCCTCCCGGAGACAGGCGCCTCCCTCCGTCGGACTCCCCGCCCAGGTCAGCACCCGTGCCAGATTCCGCTTCACCACAATCGGCTCGTCGGGAATCCCGGCATGCACAAGGAGCGTCTCCGCGGCGACCGCCTCCGTGCGCGCACGGCCGCGATCGCCCGCCGCCATCAGTCCGAACGCAAGCCAGGAGGAACCCGTAAGGGCGCTCACCGTGTCCTCGAGGCCGAGAAACATCCGCTTCGACTCGCCGAACAGTCCGATGGCTGTATCAATCCTTTGTCTGTGCAGTGCAGTAACGCCGAGGGTCATCAGCCGGTAGGCCTCCGCTCCGCGATCCCCCGTCTCACGCGCCGCATCCAGGCTCCGGCGATGATAGTGCTCAGCGAGGGTATATTGCCCCTGCTCGTCGTAGAGCAATCCCATGTTATTCCAGACAATGCCGAGATTTTTTTTGTTTTTCAGTTCCGTATGGATGCTTTCCGACCGGGCAAAATAGACCAGCGCCGGACCATACCGGCCAAGGTTGCGGTAGATGAGACCGATATTGCAGAGCGCGCGCCCTTCCCCCCGGCGGTTTCCCAGCTGAAGCTGTATCGCAAGACTCCGTTCGTAGTACGAAAGCGCATTCTGATATTCCCCTCTCCCCTCGTACACGTTGGCGATGCTGTTGAGCAGGTCCCCCTGGAGTTCCCTGTCGCCGGTCGAGGAGGCGATTCCGAGGGATACCTGAAAATCATCGAGTGCCCTGCGGAAATCGTACATCCCCCAGCGGACCGTGCCGAGGGAGAGAAGCGTTCGGGCCTCTCCGGCGCGATCGCCCAGCTCCTGCCATATGCGGAGACTCTCGGTGAAATATTCGAGCGCTTTTTCGTACCGGGTCCGGTTCCACCAGACGATCCCGATGCTCTTCAACAGGTTTCCCTCGCCGGAACGATCGCCGGTTTCCCGCGCAATCGCGAGCGCGCGAAAATAATGGTCGAGTGCGGTGTCATATTCCCCCCTCCCGGCATGCAGGTCTCCGATGCCCCTGTCGCAGGATGCCTCACCGGCCCGGTCCCGGAGACGCTGTGCCGACGAGAGACCACCCGTGAAGTTCCTGAGAGCCTTGTCGTAATCTCCGGTGAACGCACAGAGTTCACCGAGTCCGATTTTCGCGGCAACAAGCGACGTGTCGAGGACCCCGGCCTGTTCGTACAGTCCTTCCGCACGGCGGACATCATCGCGGGATGACTTGGTTTCGAACAGATACCGCGCCTGCAGATACATTTCATAGGCCTCCGCGTTGTACTTCACCTGCATCCCGGGCTGTTCCACGTTTCCCGGCGGGGCCGACACGCCGCATGCCCTGAGAACCGACTGTGCGACCTCGTTCTGCACCGACGGCAATTCGACCATCCTCATATTGAAGCGGTTACCCCAGAGAGTCCGCTGGGTTGCGACGTCGACAAGCTGAACGGATAACCGGAAGAGGCTGTCATTGCGAAAAACGCTCCCTTCCAGAACATTGTTCACATCGAGGAGGCGCGCCAGCTCCTTCAGACCCGATGCTGAATTCCTGAACCTCAGGATATCCTTCATCGGCGCGACCCGTATGCGCCCCGCCTTACCGAGGTCGATGATCAGATCCTGCGTGAGTCCGTAACAGAGCGGTTCATCGCTCTCCGGGCCGAGATTTTTCAGGTAGAGGACTGCGACCGACGGCACATCGGCGTACGGAGTTTTGAGGGGAATGAAGAGATAGAGAAGAAGCCCGGCACCGGCACACAGCGCCGCCCACCAGTACCGGACCGGACCGGTCAGCCTGCTCCCGCCGGGCGCACCCCGGATATTCCGGAGTCCGGAAAGAAGCTCCGATGCCGTCCCGAAACGGTTCCCCGGATCCTTTTCAATGCATCTGTCGATGACGGCGGCAAGAGCGGGAGGGACGTCCGGCCGCACGGAGGTCGCCGGAGCCGGCTCCTTCGTCACCACCGCATACATCACTGCCGCATCGACGTCTGCCGGGAAGGGAAGCCTGCCGGTCAGCATCTCGTACATCACAACGCCGAGGGACCAGATGTCCGACCGCTGATCGGTGTCGTGTCCCTGAAGCTGTTCCGGCGATGCGTAAGCGACTGTTCCTTCGCCTGCACTACCGCCGTCAGCGGTGCCGGGGGAACGGATCCTGGATAAACCGAAATCGGCGATCTTCGCGGTGCCCGACGCGTCGAAGAGGATATTGTCGGATTTGATATCCCGGTGCACCACGTTGCAGGCGTGGGCATGTGCAAGGCCGGCGGTAATCTGAACTGCGATTTCGAGAGCCCGTCCGACGGGAAGAGGACCTGACCGGCCGATGCGCTCCTTCAGCGATCCGCCCGGAAGATATTCAAACACGAGAAACGGCTCTCCTCCGGCGATTTCAAGACCGTAAATGGTTGCAATGTTCGGGTGATTGAGGGAAGAGATGGTGCGGGCCTCCTGTTCGGCGGCCAGCCGGTCGGCATCGGTCCGAAACTGCGCCCGTAAAAATTTCAGCGCAACAATGCGGTTCAACCGGGTATCGCGCGCCTGGTAGACCACTCCCATACCGCCGTGTCCGATCTCCCGGAGGATCTCATAATGGGAAATCATCGTCCCCGGCGGGAGGATCATGGACGCACCTTGCCGCGGGACTGGGAGCTTGTTCTCTCGGAAATTTTGACGCCGCCGGTATGAAGAACCGTCTCAACTATCGTGGTTCGCAGAACCCGCATCGTTGATGGCTCTCGGAAGTAACGGAAAGACCGATCTGCCGGTAATGTACTCAAACAGGCACGAAAATCAAATACGCTTTCCGTGCCTGCCGCAATTCCTGTGAATGGGGCAGAAACGGGCGATTATTATTGTCCGCGAAGACGCGGGCGGAGGAATGTCCGATCCCAGACGGCGAGGGCCGGCTTCGGTTGGAGGTTCACATCGACAAGTCCCAGATAGGCGAAAAGGCCGATGATCGATCCCGGCGGAGGGGGGTTCGCTGTGAGATCGATATCGGTGAAGGTCAGTTGAAAGACGGCGGTCGCCGATGCGGTATCGAGGAGCGTCATCTGACGTGTCAGATATCTCTTCTGCTTGTCGGGGGAGGACTGAATTGCGCCGAGTGACACCGAGGTCCAGCCTCCCTCCGTGACCATCACCGGCATCTTTCGTCCGTTCAGAAGTCTTCTGTAATAGTCGGAGGGAATATCCTCGGGCTGGGTGAAGCCGGCAAGATAGGGATAGGAAGAAAGGCCGAGTTCCTGAATGAAGGGAAAATCTCCGAAATCGGTTTCCACGCCGCGGTAAACGCTGTCCGTGAGCCTGCCCCAGGCATAATCGACCTGGACGCTGACGCTCAGCAGAACGGCGCTGTCCCGGCCCCGGATATCTGCGGCCGCGTCATTGACCACCGTCCTGATCGCCCGGTAGACGGAATCCGGGGCCGCGCCCCTGATGAGATTTGTCTCCAGCGCAAGGCCGAGGTGATCCGGCCGCAGGATGCTGTCGGCCACATAACAATATCTTCTGTATAACTGCTGAATCCCCGGCTCGGTTATGCTTCGTCCGTGACGGATAAGAGCATCCGATTCCGATGTCCGGTTCAGCCCGTTTTCCGGATCGAGGTAAAGCCACAGTGCAAGACCCTTCGCCCTGTATAACCGCGCGAGACTGAGTTCGTCATGGACAACGAGCGATTCCGGCGCAGTTCCTGCAAGGAGGGAATCCCATGGCGGTTCATAGCTCATGATGGCGGCATCCGCGCGCTGTGACCACATGTTGATTGCGGACAGAGCGAGATTGATATCGAACCGGGGGGGATATCCTGAAAATCCCATGCGGTAGGTGCGGCCGTTTCCACCCGAACCCCCGTCACCCGGCTGGTTGAGGGAGGTGGTACAGCCGCTCACGAAGAATAAAAACAGGACGAGACCCGGCATCCGCCGGAACGGGTTCCCGAAAGATTCCACTCCGGGGGATGCTGTTCCGATCTGTCGATGTCCGATCATTACCGGTGGTGACTCCGATCGCGGCAGTTGCGGGTGCTCAGTGGAGCATTGGGGCGATCAGCATGCCGATGGCGTACGTGATCGCGGCTTCACCGATGCCGATCAGGGTCATCTCTGCGCCGCTTTTAACCCAGGAACGGCCGGTCACCAGAACCTTCGACGCCCCGACGGCAAAATGGGCGGCAGTGCTGATGATGAAGGAAATCACGAGAGCCTGCATGCCGGTGGTGAAAAGGAACGGGAGAACGGGAATCGAGGCGCCGACCGCCGTGCTGATGGTAGCGCTCAGGGCGGATATCCACTCGTTGGGAAACGACTGTTCCGAAAGGCCGAGCTCCTCATGGGCAAGGGTCTTGAGCATCTGATCGGGCTGATCGGCGAGTCGCCGGACAAGAGTTTTCGCCTCGTCTTCCGTGAATCCCTTCAGCTGATAAATAAGCTGAAGTTCTTCCTTCTCCTCCTCCGGGTTTTCTTCGATCTCCCTTTTTTCCCGCCCGATTTCGGCCTCGTATACTTCGCGCTCCGATTTTGTGGCAAGGTATGCTCCGCTTCCCATCGAAAGGGCGGAAGCGAGCATGGTGGCGAATCCGCTGAGGAGGATCCAATCCCCCTTGACAGCGGTGGCACCGGCGACGCCGCTGACGACACCGAACGCCGCGCCGAGCCCGTCGTTGACGCCGTAAACCGCCTGACCGATCCAGCCTCCGGCATGCACGTGCCATTTCTCATGGCGCAGGATGTGATCAAGCCGGCTCTGCGGGTGGCTGTGGCGGGGAGTCTGGAATTCCTCAAGAATTTTACTGTGCGCGCGCTCCTCCTTCTGCGCTTCGAGAATCGCGGTCCTATCAGACGCGGCGGGCGCGTTCTTCAGGAGGATATCATAGAGTTTATCGGCCTCCGCTTCCCCGTTTTCGAGCATCTGGATGGCGGTGACGATATCGCTCTTCAGCAGGACACCCCGCTGGATTTTTTCGGTGAGCGATTCATGGAATTCGCCCGGATCGCTTCCCAGCTCGCGGAGGCGCTGTTCCCACCGGTCGGCATGGCGGTCTTCAGCTTCTGCGAGGCGGACGAGAATCTTCCGTCGTTCCGGATGCTGTTCCTTTTCGGCAAGTGCGCGGTAGTTGCCCGCGCTCATTTTTTCGTCGCGCCACGCCTTGAGGAGGCCGGCTGTAAAATCAGTTGTATTTTTTGCCATGGCAACCGATTACTGTTGATGAATACCCGGGAATATACAAAATTGAACGGTACGGGAAAAGGAGGGTAATGTATTGCGGCCGGCTAATCCGCCAGTTCGAATCTGCAATACGACCGCGGCCATTCGTGCCGCTCTTTCACCAGGCCGGCCTTAACGGGGTTATTCAATATATACCGTATAATCCTCCCGGGCGATCTGTTACATCGACAACACCAACGCCTCAACGCGATGATCCGGAGAAATGATGAAGAGTTACACCATTATACCAATCCGGGAACATACAGCGAAGCGTCGCTTCGGTTTACATGAGATACCACATGCACCCGCAAATCGGAACGAAATAAAAAACGTCGGTGCCGGAGGTTGGCAGTGCGGTGGTGCCGCCGCCGGTATGAGAACTTTGCACCTCCCACGCAGTTCCTCCCGGAGTATGATATTGTGCGGCGAAATATTACTTCGCCGCACGAGTTCTTACTTTGGCAGTCCTTTCCGGGCGACCGTCTCCATTACATCGCAGAAGCGGTCGAGTTCCGGAAGCGTCGTATAGACGTTCGGGGTGATACGGATCCCCTTGAATTCGTCGTGCACGATGCCGGTGACATAAATCTTATGTTTGTCGAAGAGATAACTGCCGAGCGGCCCGGGTTCGATCCCTTCGATCTCGACATTGCCGATCCCGCACGACTGGTGCTCGTCGAACGAGGTATGAAATCTGATATTCGGCACATCCTTCAATTTGTTCATCCAGTAGCGGGATAGGAAGCGGAGCCGGGCCTCCTTGCGGGCCGGGCCGATTCCCTTGTGAAAGAGGATCGCCTCCCCGATGGCGAGTTTCGGCGCCGCCGGATGGGTCCCTATCTCCTCGAACTTGCGGATATCCTTCACCTGCGTTTTGTCCGCGGCCATGAGGGGCCAGAGCTTTTCGATCTTATCCCTGCCGACGTAGAGAAGGCCGGTGCCTTTCGGCGCGTACATCCATTTATGAAGGCTCGTGCCGAAATAGTCGCACCCCAGATCCTTCTGTTTGAAATCGAAATGGGCGAACGAATGCGCCCCGTCCACGATGACTTCGATCCCCCGGGATTTCGCTATTTCGCAGATCTGTTTCACCGGCATGATCTGTCCGGTGATATTGATGACGTGGGAAACAAGGATGACGCGGGTTTTCGGCGTGATGGCTTTGGCAAACTGATCGGTGATTTCGTCCAGATGCTGGGGGGCGATCGGGACCTTGATCATTTTG
>DATKPE010000008.1:0-83099 GCA_035524335.1 Bacteroidota bacterium | reverse complement strand
GGAGCGAATTCACTTTTCGTGAGAGAATCGGACAATACACGATTCAAAACGGGTTGAGTCGGAAGAATTCGGCCGGGGAGCCGGGAGTTGATCCGTGAACCTTCGCACGGCGGGAGAGGGGCAGGTCACGCCCATGCCGCCTTCGCCAAGCTTTTCCAGAATCCTATAGTGAGAAATATCGGAGGCGATCATAAGCTGAAATAGTAACGATAATCAGGACGAATCTCAAATTCAGATTTTTTGGTCAGAATGTCAGCTTTATTACAAATTCCAGTCCCTTCCGACTTCCACATATGGTGTCGCCTCTTCTTTGTGCTCTTCGTGTTTTTCACGGTAGGGGTCTTCCGCAGGAATTCCTTCAGAACCTTCGGGAAGAGTATGAAATCAAAATTCGAAACACGAAATCCGAAACAAATTCAAATGATCAACAGGAAACTATCGGGAATCGGGTCGAGGGTTTGGTCATTGACGATTCTGGTCATTGCACATTTGTCTGTCATTTCGTGCCTTGAAATTCGGATTTACCCCCCCTTAGTGTCCGGACACCCACAAATTCCGATCGAGGTTTCTGTGCTGGATGGTTTCGCTGATATGCTCCGGCCTGAGCCGCCGGGACCGCACGATACCGCCTGATCAGGTCGGGGAGTGGGCGCCCAATTCCATAAATAAATATCCCCGATTTTAGCGTGATTTGGGCGATTTCAAAATTATTTTCTGAACCGAAAGATTCTAGTTGACAAAATGAATTCCGTTAATTATATTATAACGTACAAAACGAACATATCGTATAAATCGCACATAGATTTGGATTCTGCATAATCCCGATTTCAAACGACCTGACTAAACTAATCAACCCAAACAACCCAAAATATGAAAGGATCCAGGATGTTCAAGTTCGTTGGTCAAACAATGATTCTTCTTTTCACTCTATCCGGAGTGATGGGGTGCAATAACAACGACAATCCGGCTTCGCCTTCACCGAATGCGGATGCCCGGGTTATGGCAATTCATGCCTCCCCTGATGCTCCCGGAGTCGATCTGTATGTTGACGGCACGAAAGTCGGATCAAACCTGACCTTCCCGAATAACACCTCCTATCTGTCCGTGAACGCAGGCAGTCGTTCGATAGCAGTCAAGGTGGCGGGAACGATGACGACGGTTCTGAATGCGACTCTGCCGCTTACCGCGAATACACACTATTCCGTTTTCGCTGTTGATTCAGTGGCGAAGCTGAGTGCGCTTGTCCTGACAGACGATCTCACCCCCCCGGTCGCGGGAAAAGCGCACCTCCGGTTCATTCACCTCTCACCGAATGCCCCGGCCGTGGATATTGCAGTAACCGGAGGGGCGGTGCTGATTCCCGATAAAAGCTTCAAGGAATACACCGCGTTTACACCGCTGAACGCCGGCACGTATGATCTTGAAGTTCGTGTTGCCGGTACGTCCACCGTTGTTCTGTCGCTGCCGGGTATCAATCTGACCGCGGGGAAAATCTATACGGTCTTTGCCAGGGGATTTGTCGGTGGGACTGGCGCCCAGGCGCTGGGTGCGCAAATTATTGTCAACAACTAATCAAACGTAATCAACCATCATCATATCATAAAGGAACACGCATCATGAAATCAATGAATGTTCTTATCGCAATCCTGCTCGTCGTCGGCGGGCTGAACTGGGGTCTGGTGGGATTCCTGAACTTTGATCTTGTGGCGACGCTCTTCGGGCAGATGTCGACTCTGAGTCGCATCGTCTATGCGCTGGTGGGAATTTCGGCGATGTATTATGTGATCGCCTGGAAATCGATCCAGGGTCAAAAAACCACCACGAAATAAAGAGATGAATTCTTGAGTGCGGCGCTCATTTCGGTGGGCGTCGCATTCAAGTTAGTCATCGTTATGATGATGCAGTTCCGCACAGGGAAGCAACCCCCTTTATTGATTGAATCATATTATTTCCGCCGGGGTGAAATCAAAGCACCTTGTTCTCTCGCGGGATGAAACACGGCATTGTGATACTGAAGAAGCAATTCAGGCCGCGGAGAACTCATGAGGATCATCGCTGCCGGCGGCGCGAAACTTATCGGCAGTCGTCTTATCAAAAAATTGCTGCAGGAACCGCATCCTGGTGCATGACTGCAGGGTCATGCTTCCAATAGATCATCCTCATCTCCTGCTGTCCGCACAGAACGACAGGGTACGAAAACGATCTGTTCGTGCATGATCTCTTACGAACGTCCGGACGCTGTCATCAGGTGAACTGGACAATTACCCGGCGGCATTCGTTGAATTGCCGGTTAAATGATGTTATTCTTGAAAGCCGTGTCAATTCCAAACGCGCTTTCGTGCGGGAAGAGGCCCGGCTTCGTCAAAACCTTCGCTGTCGGGTCATGCCTGCGCTGTGGAATCTGATCGCGCTCCGGCTTCCGGACGGCGGGTTGTGCCGAAATGATTGAGAGAAGCCGGCGATATGCTGCGTTTTCAGACATTCCAAAATATCTTACAAAAATAAACAGAACGAGAAGCGACGGGAGTAAAAATGAAATCGGTATTGTATATCATCATTGTGCTCACTTTTACGACGTTCGCCTCTGCACAGGAGAGCTCACGGTTGCCGCTGAGGGTGGTGACATCAGTGGATCTGAAGCAGTATACCGGCACCTGGTTCGAGATTGCCCGGCTGCCCAACAGGTTTCAGAACGATTGCGCAGGGGATGTCACCGCGACCTATATCCTGCTTGACGACGGGGAGATGAAAGTCGTTAACCGCTGCCGCAAAGAACATGGTGACACGACCGAGGCTGAAGGCCTGGCGAAACGGGCCGGGGATGACGAACCCGTTTCGAAGCTGAAGGTTCGTTTTGCGCCGTCATTCTTATCGTTTCTTCCTTTTGTCTGGGGAGATTATTGGATTATCGACCTTGCTGCGGATTATAGCTACGCAGTTATCGGTGAGCCGAAGCGCGAATACCTCTGGGTGCTTGCGAGGACGCCGGTTATGGAGAGCGACACTCTCACGCAGATCCTCGCACGGGTAACCGCGCAAGGTTATGACATCTCCACGATCATCAAAACGCAACAGACGATAAAATGAGGAGCCGCGCCCCGGAAATACCGGCATGGCAGTGATTCTGGTGCTCGGATGTACGGGGTACGTCGGACGCCGTCTGGTGCCGCGGCTTCGGGAAGCAGGACACACCGTGCGCTGCCTTGTCCGGGACCGCACCGGAGTCAGCAGTGCAGATAATTGTCAATGCGAGATCTTTGACATCTCCTTCTGAATCTGCAGGGGAGTGCGGGCGCATTCTTTTGGAGGATCAGTGAAGTTTCCGCAGAAACATGGTTGCGGTGCCATTTACACACCTGACCCTCAAACCTCCAGAACCTCGTAATCCTGCTTATCCTCACCATCTCAAAACCTGGGGAGACCATAGTCGGAATCGGCGGTCCGGACTTGGAATACATCAGAAGGATGTTGCGGCGTTAGTCAACGCAACCACCCCGACCGTTACCAACTGGGAGAAGAACCGAACGAGCCCAGGGCCAATTCTATTGCCCAAATTAATCAAATTTCTTGGATACGTTCCATTGCAAAGCCACCCAGCCAGGCTGTCGAAAGAATCAAACAGGACAGAATTCAGAAGGGGGTGAATCTGAGGAAATGAGGTAAGGAATTGGCCGTTGATCCGGGGACACTAGCGATGCGGGAAAAGGGAAACGGTGCGCCACGGGGAAAGTTTAAAGAGCGTCTGACGTTGTTCCACGACAAACTCAGATACAGGTATTTTCAATGTAAGATTTCCGCTTACCGAGAATTCAAAATGTGAATATATTTTGAGCTCTCACTGTATCTGTAGCGCTGCAGCATTCCAAATCCATTCTACGCATACCAGAAGAACAAATAAAGCAACTGTCGATCCGGCGTTCCAAATTGCGGCTTTGCGGGAGAGCGAGGTTGCTTCGAAACGAATCACTTGTTTCCTTCTGGCAAGACCTGTCACGCAGATACTTAATGAAGATATTACCGAAAGAAAAAGGAGTGCGTAGATAAGATATCCAACGAAATAGTATTCTTTCCATAGCATATCGAATGGGCAGTGATGATTTGGCATGCCATAAATATATTTTGCATAATGATGCACTATCGCGAGAAATACAATAATGAAGTGCGCGACTCCGGTTATTGGAGCGAGTACATACCCCGTCGTACGCATCCAACGCTTCGAATACAGTACCAGCCCATCGGTCATTAAGGCTGCCACGCTCAGTCCATAAAACATCCTAACGATTATTCCTTCCGGTATGGCTGAGAAGATTCCCACTGAAGAGGAACCTGCGGCAGTGGTATCGAAGGTAATGCTGCAACACGTGGTAATAATATTGGGATTGATGGTCGAGAAGTATAAAGCTTCTATCGTAAAGGCGATACAGACCAATGGAGCGAGCAAGAGGAGAAAAATATTTTTTTCGCGGGTTAGCGGGTACTCTGGAATTTTTCGGTCCAAATGGTGAAGTATAAGCCATAGTGCCAGGAAAACAAACTCCGCACTTTTCAGGTCCAATACAATCCAGCCGAATTGGTTGGCATTGAGCGACCCGGTGCCGCACATTGCCCCTTTGATGATGGGGGGAAGATGATCATTGACGATGATGACAAACAGCCACATCGAGACCATTTCAAACGAGAACACATACATCATTATGGTTGAAACAAGGTAACTTTTGCGTTCAAGGACAAGTTGTTCCTTTGCACTTGAAGAGATATTCCATTTCCTGGCGATACGAATTGCCAGGATCGCTGCACTAAAAATGAGAACTAGGCTGATAAATTCCGACAGCAAAAGAGATATAATCCACGAATCCCTGATCATCGTCAGGCACCCGACTCAACAATATGCCCGTCGCGGAAATCTATTATCCGGGAGACAATTTTCGATCCGTAAACGATAGGGTCATGGGTGGCGATCAGCAGAGTTTTACCATAATCTTTTAAATTGCTGAAGATTTCAATAAGTTCATTCGAGAGCTTCGTGTCGAGATGTGCTGTCGGCTCGTCGGCGAAAATAAGTTCCGGCTCCGCAACTAATGCTCGCGCGATGGCAACACGTTGTATTTCTCCCCCGGAAAGCAAATTGATTGGGAACGCCAGCCGGTGATCTACCCGAAGAATTTCCGCCCATTTGTGTACACGCAAATTCATTTCGTGGAAAGATAGTCCCAGGGGTATCGCCGGAACAGTGATGTTCTGGTACGCCGTGAGGTGTTCGATGAGATTAAAATTCTGGAAAACAAATCCTATATGCTTTCGTCTGAACATCGTTAAGAAATGTTCCGACCATTTGGTAATGCGCTCTCCGCATACGATGATTTCGCCCGACGTTGGTTTACACATGCACCCAAGAAGAGAGAGGAGGGTTGTTTTTCCCGAACCCGATGGACCGCGAAACGCCACTATCTCTCCTTCAAAAACGCAAAGACTTACACTTTGCACGGCACGCACTTCATTCGGCTGCCCTTCATCAAAAATCTTGATAATATTGTCGGCTACGATAATCTTTTCAGGCATGCATAATCTCCGCGGGATCGCTGATTGCTGCCTTCCATGAAGGAACGACGGTCGCAGCAAGGTAGGGAATCACTGAGAGGAAAAAAACGAGAACGATCGAACTCAGTTCAAGGTGCGATAGAAGATGAAAGCCGGGAAACACAACCGACCATCCAACGAGGAACGGCTTTAAGAGCGGGGCGCCGAAGAAAAATACATGACAATAGGCGGCAATCAGACCGAGAAGAGTTGCGTTGAACGAAATGATTGTCCCTTCGCAAAACTTCTGTATCATAATATCAGGGATGCTCCATCCGACCGCTTTCTGAATACCAATCTCGCGTTGTTCCTTCGATGAAAGTCCGCCTGCCTTTTGCCATGCGAGAATCACGAAAGCAAGCAATGAAATCATAAGGCCAAACAAGAACAGACTCCCGCGATATCCGAACAGGGATTGGTAGGTTGAGATCAACTGCTCTCTGGTCACTACCCGCACATTCGGGATCCGTTGGCTGATCTTTCTGACCACTGTCTCTACCTCGTCCGGATTTGTCACATCTATGGCAATATCCGTCGAGGACGTGTTCCCGATGCCAAGGAGACGTCGGGCCTCTCCATATGGAACAACAATGAGATCCCTTGTTATGAGATCCGATGAGGAAGTAAAAACACCGGTTATTCGCAGTGTGCGGAGATGTCTTTCAGTATCGGTAAAAATTATATCTGACCCTATCGAAACGCCATGCAACTCAAGGTATCCGGTTCCGCAAACAGCAACACCCGCTGTATCAAAGGATGTTAAACCTTTGCCGGCCAACATGGTGAGACCGTCAGGAATCGAATCTGAACCCACGATTGTGAATACTCCTCCAGTGCCTTCATCAAAATAGTAACCCCAAACTCGTTGATGAACGCAGCTGACTCCACGGATTTTCGCCAGTCCGGCCGTCACGTCATTGTCGATGGGAACAAGACGTCCGCCGATGACACGTTGAACCCACACGTCGGGCAGTGAGCGCAAAACAATTCCGGACTCATACGAGAGTGATTGGATGAACATCAGGACACTTGCGAAGGCGAAAACGATAATGGAATACACGACAATAAGGCTAAGCGTGCTTCGCCAATATCTCTTCAGAAGGAGAGCGGTGAACCCGAGGATATTAATCCATCGACTCATCTGCTGAATCCTCCGATCCCTTTGGGCGGCTTCAAAAATGTCGAAGAGGGAAAATGGTCATAGTACCCCGGCACGTCCTGGAACGGTGCCATCAGATCCGGCAGGGCGATATTTCTTATATGCCGGGATTCCGTTGCCAGACAGAGATCGGTGAGCCGGAGCGCTTGCATAACACCAGATTCATCTTGCAGCCGCTGTGCTTGTTCTGTTCGAAACCGATCGTGGTACAGCAATCCGGCAAAAAGCGCCACTTCGACAATGAATAACAAGATGATGGCTGTGCCGATCTTCGAGGGATGAGTAGTCATAGATTCGCAGTTTAATTTTTCTTATCAGAAGATTTCTTTTTGGCTTCCATGCGCTCCCGCACAATTGCAGCGGCAGTTTCGAATGCCTCCTTACCCGCCACAACTGTGCCGCCATGAAGTCGTTGAAATTGCTCCGCGCTTTGTCTGGAGGCAAACGGTACCGCAGCCATCATAGCTCTGGCAGGGATCAACCTGCTTCCGAAGACAAAGTACGCATCCGTTGCCGGCACCATCCTCATGGTCTCACAGTCGTGAACGAGTATTGTATCGTAGTGCGATTCCTTGTTCATCTCTGCCGCACAACCCAGTGAGCATGCATGCTTAATGGTGTCTCCATAAATAAGATCTGTTCGGGTCAGCATATTTTCGAATACATCCATACCGCAAAGAGGGCACTCGCCGATTTTGCTCCCAAATTCAGGTTTAAGGATATCGGATTTGTTTTGCGCGATGAGATATTGAGCGCTGACCGCAACCAGCAGTATTGCAAATATCATTGATAGCGTTCGCATGTTACTTGTCCTTTCGAACACGCTGACGGATGAGTGGATTAATAATTACATATTCTCTCCAAGCGAGAGTCTTAACACGAGTTCCCAGTCGACATCGTTGAAACGCAAAACCCTTGTGCCGTGATGGTCATCCTTGAATTCTTGGGCATCCTCTGCTGATTTTAAGGGAACCAGTTCACGGCCCATGGGACCATCGATGTCGCTTTCGATGACGTAAAACGGGTCTTGTGCATCCAGCCAATTGAGCGAATAATAGTCGCGGACATAGATTTTGCAAATCTTTTTTTTATTCGACCCGCCATATTTCCCGGGGCGTAAATAGAACTTGAACATGTCTTTCGGGCCATCAAAGAACCGGCATGTTCCGTCAGCAAATAAGATTTCAGACCACCAGCGAGGATATTTTTGAACAAACATTCCACAGACAGGGCATTTATCCCTGGTACCCGGCTCTTTTGGGCCGCATGTTGTTTGGGCCGAAGATGCAGGGTGCTGAACAAGAATACAGATGACAATTGCTATTGCCCGAATCGATGGTCTGAGTCTCATATTATCCGTCCTTTCCTTCGGAGCGCAGCCTGTTAATACTATTGCGGAGATATTTCTCGCTTGGCCAGCCGAGGAGTATATCTGCAACCTTACCGTCCTTTGAAATGATGAAGGCGACCGGGATCGACGTTATTGCATAGAGCCTTGCTATTTCCGATTGTTCGTCCAGAAGAATCGGAATCTTCATGCCCTGAAGGTTTGCGGCGATTTTTGCGATAGATTTTGTTTCTCCGACGTTTACGGTGACCAAGACAAAGTCATCGGACATCAACTCTTGATAAGCGTTTTGCAACCGAGGAAATGCAACAGTGAAATCGGTACAACAACTTGCCCAAAAGAGCACGACAACAATTTTTCCGCGGTAAGAAGAAAGCCTTACCTCGTTTCCATCGATGCTCTTCGCAATGAATTCAGGCGCCTGATTTCCTTTCATAATGCGCGCATCTCTACATTGTGTGAATAAAAGAGAAAGGGCAGTAAAAGCGGTCAATAATCTGAACGCGGTTCTCATCTTGTACATCCTTCATCTTGAGGTGAAAACGCCGTGAGCTTTGTTGGTAACGCTTGCCACATCATGCTAACGCTTTGATCACGAGCCGTGGACAATTGCAGATGTCATTTTCTTCTCCACCAAAGCAAAAATCCGCTTATGGCGAGACATGCCGGAGTTAATCCCATAACGACATACAGCACACGCGAAAATTCGCCGGCAAACGTCCCCGCATGAAAACTAAATGCAACGTAATTGAATTGATCCCATAGGTTCATCTTCCGAAGTTCCTCGTTCGCATTGGTTGTGCTCATGACCTCGCCAGTGTTAATGTTGAAATTGACCATGCTGCTGCTGAGCGGAACTATGGTGGGAGTGCCGGGGATCCACCCCATTGCTATCGCCTGAGCGGTGTTTACTCCGTTCTCAATAACTTTGTTAAACGGGACATAAAAATAGCGGTATTCAAAACCGGGATAGATGGCCTGTACCTTCGCAACCATAGTGTCGATACTTGCGTACGGCTCGGTGTTTCTTGGCGTCGCCACAGGAGGCTCCCATCCGCTCTTATTGAAAACACCCCAGGTCATTTGTAAGCCGCTGTAAAAAATGAGGATGTTGAGGATGATCGACCACACGCCAATATAGCGGTGGAGTCCCGACATTCCGGTTCTCCAATTACGCCATTGGACGGGTGCGCGGAAAAGAAGAACGCGAAAAAAATATTTCCTATAAATGATTATTCCCGTCAGTATGTTGATGAAGAGAAGTATTCCAGCGATGGTAACGATCAATTCTCCGACTTCCCCGTAATTTAAGCACCAGTGAAATTCGCCCGACCACATCAGGAACGAACTTCGAATATCGGTGTCAGACCCGGCGCGTAATATCTTTCCGGTATAGGGATTGATATCCACGTGATAATTCTCATACCAATCTTTCATGGGTTTGTTTCCGTCATTGACGTACGCCCTGAAACTTATGCAGTCGGTTTCCGCTACGGGGAATCGTGTGATGTTGGCGCCGTCGGCCTGCGGATATTTAGCGCGGACGATGTCGTAGAGGGTATTTAACGGCAACCGGTGTTCGCCGGCCGGCACCGTTAAAATATCCTTGTTTATCCATTTGTCAAGCTCCATCGTATAGACAAGCAGAGAGCCGCTGATGCCCAGAATCAGCAGCCAGAGTCCGTTGAACAAGCCGAGCCAACTGTGAAGGGTGAAGAATGTCCGTGTAAGATGAAACATTCTCATCTTCTTTCCTTTCCTGGAATGATGGGGAAAGCCGGTATTCATTCGATCTCGTAGCCGATGCTGAATTTCCAGTTTGCCGGCGTTCCGACCTGGACCATGAGATCGGATGCGTAATATCCCAGCACGTACTTCTCGTCCAGAATGTTAAATCCGTTCAACCCGAATTTGAACCGGTTAACCTTGTAAGTGACTGCTGCATCAAGGACGAAATACGCGGGCATCAGGAAATGTTGGTTTGACGCCGCGCCGACACGGTCGCCGACGTACTTTCCGCCGAGCGAAACTGCGAAACCACGAAGATCGGATTTATCGGCAAATGAATACTTGATCCATGCGTTGGCAATGTTGTCGGGGGCGTTGTCATATCTTCCGCCCTTGGGTCCGAGCGGACTATTATCCGAAAAGGCAACATGGTTATATGCGTACCCTGCGATGATGCTGAGCCGGCCGATATTTCCCTGAAGGGTGCATTCAGCGCCATTGCTGATTAAGCCGGGCACCACGATTTGCCGCACGCCGGTGGGATCAGCCGGATCCGTGGCAAGAATGTTGACATAGTCTATCGTATAGAGCGCGAGGGAGGCCAGCAGCTGTCCTCCAAAGTACAATCCTTTATAGCCCGCCTCATATTGTTTTCCTTTTTGCGGCGGGAACGGTCCGCCTGCAGAGCGCATATTATCGTACTGTGGGATGAATGACTGGCAATAACTTGCGTACACGGAACTGTTCTCATTCAGATCGTACACAGCGCCGAATCGTGGAAGGAAAACATCGGCGGTCGAAGTGTCATTGGCGACGTAGGTATCACTCGAATTCGGACGAATGGTCCACAAAAAATTCTCGTAGCGTCCGGCAAGGAGCAGTTTCACCCGGTCACCGATGCCGATGAGATCCTGCATGTACACGCCTATCTGGCGGTTATACGTCCTCACATCCCAAACGTAGGTGGATGAATCGATGGGATAATTGAAAGTGTCATTGTTATAATTCGGATTCACAAACGAAACCGAGGGGGCATTTCCTGTGATGTAGCGATTCTTCCAGTCGCCGTACAGTTGGAAGTCCACTCCTGCGAGGAGAGTCTGATGGATTTCTTTGTTGCCGAACGAATAGGAAGAATAAATACTGTTCTGAAAATTGTACCATTTGTCCAACCACGTGTCATACCCTCTCTGCATCGAATCCGGAAGCGTTGTAAAATAATTGTTGGCGTAATAATTCCCGAAATGCTCACCCTCATTCAGGTTCGTCCAGATCGCCCGCGACATATAGGTCAGCTGAACGCCGCCTGAAAAAGTGTGCTCAAACCGTAGTGTTGCGGTGTTGTTGTCGATGATCGAGAAATCGTCTGGACTATTGAACAGGTAGCTGATATTCACATTACTCCAGTTGTAACTGCTGTCGTTATTCATAAGCAGGAGGCCGCCATGGTCCTCTTCGAAGCGTGTTCTGTTGTACGCGTTGACATAATCGAGTGTGACGCGCGTCGTGCTATCGAATGTGTATGAGAGTGAGGGCGCAATGAGGAAATTTTCGTTGAATTGTGTCGGCCGGAAACTGTTCTGATAATTGTCGCCGATGTTGAAGCGGTACAGTAGCTTCTTGTCCTTCGTCAATGGACCGCCCAAATCCGCTGACGCGTCGACGAGGTCCCATGAACCGGTCGTAAGATTGACTGCATAGGCAGGGTGGTCGAGCGGACGTTTTGTATTCATATTAATAACGCCGCCGGGGGTTCCCGTGCTGTATAATGCTGAAGCCGGTCCTGATATCTCTTCCACGTTTTCGATGTTATAGAGTTGCACCATCTGGTTCCACCAGTACATGTTTCCGATGAACCCGTCAAACGTGATGAACTCATTATTGTAACTGTTGAGGAATCCCCGCATCGTGTAGGAGGTGTACATGCTGTTACTTATGACGTTCGTCATGTTCATCACGACATCATTGAGGTTCTGGGATTGTTGGTCGCGCATGACCTGGGTGTTGATCGTCTGGATGGCCTGAGGGGTTTCAACCAGGCGCAAAGGTAGTCGTGTGCCTGAAGTCGAAACGGTATCTGCGTACGGTTTTGCTGTGGCAGCTTCGATTGTAATTTCCTTCAGTTCCACCGTCTTCATGGTGTCTTGTTGCTGCGATGATGAAAATTGCGTGTAAAGAATCATGGCCAAAACGAAACAACTCATTCTCTGGTATCGAAAATAATTCACAGGTAATTCTCCTTGATTCCAATGTTGAGGGAAGACCGGGACAGGCTGATCCAAGTAATGACCGGAGGTCAGGATGAGAGCCCGGTGTTCTTAACAGAAAACCATTTCGCCGGACATAAAATAACGCATCACCGTGTCTTGAAGGACACCGTTGCCGACAAAAGATTTACTCTTAGTGCTTAGTTAAGAAATTGAGGAGGGTGGAAAATTGCACTGCCCGACGGATCCTGGGCTAGTGATTCGCTGAAAACAAAGATATGACCTGATAACGGAGGAGGTACTGCAACGGATGGAGAACGACCTTGTATGTATTGTAACTCTTCTTGCCCTTTCGAACTGTTTGGAAATGCAGACTGGTCCCTGCGGTCTTCTTCATTCATTTTTTTCCGGAGATGGCACTTTCCCTGACAGCAATTGTTTGAAGCGTCTCGCTGTTCGCAAAGATTGGTTACGATGTAATTCCTGTTGATATAAAAACCGGCAACGATGAAAACGCGGTTAAATGTCTGCAACAGGATGGTCGTAACAATCAGGAAAAGAACAATATTTCTGAAGAACTGCACTTTCGTTATGATGCTCTGGTTAGGATATTACTCTGATACAGTATAAATAGAATTTTAATTATTACAAAATAACGAAAAGAGTCCGCCTTTTCCATTATTCAAATGTTCGTCGACAAATTCCTGTCCAGAATTCTGCGCTGAATTGCCTCGCTTATGTGTTCGGGCTTTATGCCGGCTGATCCCGTACGATCGGCAATTGTCCGGCCGACGTTCAGTATGCGATCATATGCCCGCGTGGGGAAACCATGCTTGGCAATTGCCATCTTGAGCAATTCTTCCCCCGCTGTGTCAGGGTTGCGGTATCTGAGAATCTCTTTCGATTGCATATCGGCATTGGAGCTCATTTCTTTTCTTCCGGAGAACCATTGCACCTGAATTTCACGAGCTGCGATTACACGTTGACGAATCAATGAAGAAGTTTCTCCTGCTTATCTGCTTGCGAGTTCCTTGTATTTTACCGCTGGTGCCTCGATCTGAAGATCGATACGATCAGGATGATGTCCGGAAATCTTCGCCATATGCTTTTGAATTTGATTAGGAGCGCAAGTCCATTCCCTGGAGTGCAGTTCACAAAGAGGGACCTCTTATGCTTCGTAAAACGGTTCAACCTGCTCTGAACGAGCGAACCAATCGCGAATATTTTTCTTTCGAATTTTATCTCTCCATGGCTGCATCTTGCGAAGGAAAGAATCCTCGTGGTTTTACAAAATGGTTGAAGGTGCAAAGCGCCGGGGAAACAAAACATGGGATGAAGATCTCCGGCTACATCTTCGACCGAAACGGCACGATTATGTTGCATGGTATCGACCAGCCGTTGGCAGATTTCACATCCCCGGCGGAGCTGTTCAGGCAGGCGCTTGAACACCAACAAAAAGCGACGGCCTCTATGACAAAGCTGTTCGAACTTTCGAATGAAGATAATGATTACCCGGCGCAGATTGTGCTCCAGCGGTTCAACAAAGAACAAGGAGAAGAAGATAAGACGACGATCGGTATTGCCGAACAATTAAGACCATCGGCAATTCTCCCGTAAGCCTGATGATGCTTGATGATGAAAGACCGGCAGTGGGGGGCAAGAGCTGACGGGCAGGAGTTTTTATTATTCACTAACGTTCAGACGGCTTTTATTATTAAGCGTAACCTGAATCCGCGGCGGTAAAATCGCAATGCTACAATTAAACAGGTCGAGCGCGTCATTGACCATTACTCGCCAGCTGATTCGCACCTGTCTCGGACACCCTTAACTCTCACTATACGGAATTCACTTTTTATAATGCCGCTTAACCAATATAAACTTTCTCACCTTATTGCGGACCAGATTTTGGAGCTTAGGGGAATCTTTCTAAAAGTAAGTTGCGATACCAAAACTTATTCCTCTTGTCGGGCCAATCGTTGCGCCTATGGTATTACCGGTAATATCCCTTGAAGTTTGAATTCGGTAATTGAGCCGTAATACTGTTTGCGGTGTGGGCCTGAAACTCAGGGCGGGAATAATACTATTTACATCGTTATACTCCCGTAAACCGGTGGCCGTAAAATTCTGATCGTTCCAGTCAACATATTCTCCTCTGACAGCCAGGCTGAGCGTGGCGTTGTCCCAGTCCAGCACTCTTCCGTGGTAAACTGGCTGAACGATGTCGATAAAACCGCCCATTTGCCTTCCGGCATATTCGGGGGAATACCCGGGAGGGATCTGCACAAATACCCATGCCCATTCGGTAGTAATGCTGGTATGCAATGTGGGGATGGTCGTATTAAAATCAACATCAAAGACATTAACGCTCCTTTTATCGTCGACCACTGCTCCTTCTTTCTCCCATGTATTGTAAACGCCGCCCATCCATGATAATCCCAGTTGTCCGATCTGGTCATTCCCACATGAAAGCTTGCCGGTATAAAGCGGCTCGCCGCTCGCGCTGAACGTGAGCCGCGCAGGGCTGGCGTTTGCTGCGGGTAAAAAAGTTTTTCCCTGGCTATTGTCAATAATGGAGTCATCAAATCCGCCCGTTACGTAAAACTCGTAGCCGTACATCCAATCGCCGCTGTATTGTTTACCATATAAACCGAAACCGGCATTCCTCCACGTTTCCGGAAGCATTTGGGTCATGGCAAGGGGACGGTCGGTAAACTCCCATTTCGGGCCGTCGTGATTTTCGTTGAAGGAACCTATGGGATTCAATATCAAACCACCGCGCAGGTTAAGCAGCGGATCCATTTCGATGTCTAAAGCGGCATACTCGATTCCAAATTCCGGCCCGGTTGTCGCCTCTCCGGGATCTCCGCCCGGGTCATCTTCGTATTCAATTTCCGATAAAAATTTAATGTGTTCCGACACAGTAGCCGCCACGAAAATACTGAGACGCCTGAACTGAAACTGATTGCCCGGCGAAATGCCGGAAGTGGAAACATACTGATAATCGGACTCCATGTATCCTCCTATCGACACGGGCATATTTCCAAGCTTAAGAAACGGCCTGTTATAAATGGCGTCCATGCTCAAAATGTGTTTACCCATATCAGGTCTCGCCGGCGACTTTAACAGACTGCTGTCAATCTGTGCAACGGCTGCGCGGCTGAAAAAAAACAATAGAATGATAAAGGATAGATATGGGTTTGTTTTCATTTTAATGAGATATGAATCTGATTATCCGAAACTGCGACCGGGAAGGTACGAAGGTCGGTACTGGCCGGCCCGTTCTCTACTTTACCGGTAACGCTGAACCTGCTGCCATGTGCGGGACACTCCAACCTGTCGCCAAATATCTCCAATTCGGTGCCCTGGTGGGTGCAACACATCCAGAGCGCCGAATATTCGGTGTCGCTCAAGCGGTAAACACAAACCGGGTATTTTAATGATTCATGCTGCACTACCACATATCTTCGGAAAACGTTTTCATCGCGCTGAAAAACAGATAGCGGCACGACGAGGTCGGAGTGGTCAATGGTACCCGTGATGAACGTACTGTTGCCGCAACCTTCCAGAACAGATGTAAGGAAAAAACCTCCCGAACAGGCAAGTCCGCACGTTTTTAAAAATTCCACTCTTCTCATCGGATTAAAGGGATTGTAAAAATGCGATCAGCGCTGCCTGTTCATCCGGTGATAACATGCCAAACCTTGATGAACTGACAGCCGCTTCACCTCCATGCATCCGGATGGCCTGTTGAATACTGTGTGCCCTCCCGTCATGCAGCAGGTAAGTACTTCCGCCCTGAACGCCGGGCGCCAGGCCCAATCCCCATAATGGAGTTGTGCGCCATTCGGAGGTTGTGGCGTCCCCTTCTGTATAATGGTCATCCAGCCCCGGTCCCATATCATGTACCAGGAGGTCTGTATATGGATGGAATGTTTGATAAGAAAGCGCTCCAATGGGTGAATAACCGGTCGTCAGCGTGGGTTGATGACAGCTTGCGCAACCGATATGCGCAAAAAGCTTTTGCCCGGCTTGAACTGTCGGATCCTGGGGAGTGCGCTGAATAGGGGTTTGCAAACAGGTCACATAAAATACCACGGAATAAAAGGCAGTATTATCTATTTCGGGTGTGGACGCGACGGGAGGTGTCGTCTGATCCTGGTAATTGTAGGGATTAACGGGCATATAGGTAGATGTAATGCCCATGTCATGGTTATACGCATTCGCAACCTGCTGGAATAAATTGTAGACAGCAGCCTTGCGACCGAACCGGCAGATATATTTTCCATCAGCGCGCGGTATTGCGCCGTTCAATATGGTTACGTAGGAGGGGATGGTATTATAATTAGGATGCCCCCGCACTCCATCCGGGTTATTGATATTTGCATCGGCCATTGCGATGATTGCGGAATCAGGTACCGATTCCAGAAATCCCACACCGGCAGTAATCGGCGCGATCAGTTTGGTCCTCGTAGCCCCGGGCGGAATTTGCTCCGGCGTATATCCGGGCAGGCAAAAAGTGCCTAATTGAGGACCGCCTTCTGCGAGGAATTTATTGCCAGTGCTGTCAGTCTGGCCGAAACGGGTAAGGATGGTAAAAGGGTGGCCCCTGTTATCGCTTGTGTGGCAGCTCCCGCAACTCGTTGCCACAAAATACGGCCCAAGTCCCGTAGCCGCAGTCCGATGGGCAAAAAATTGATCGTTGCCTTGCGAAAATAATACCGTCTGATCATTGGAGAGGCTCACTGATCCGCATAAGCCGTTTTCGGGGTTGATCATCCCCGGAAATATTTCGTTACAGGAGGTTAACGTGAAAATGATGGCAGTAACCGTGAAACGAAACAGCAAGGGGGGAAGAGTAAATCTTTTGCTCATGCGTTTATCGGGGTTGATCCGTTAATATCAGGCAGTAATCTGTATGTAGAGAAACCGATAAATTTCGAACTTCCTGTATCCGCCCATTTATTTAGATTTAGATCAAATATAAATAGGACCGTTGGAAATAGCAAACCTTTTTCAGAGGGGAGAAATTTGTATCGCTTTCACCGTTATTTGTGGGAGCGATATCGTAATGATCAAACCTGTTGCTACCTGACCCTCAAACCGCAAAAACCCCGCAATAAACCCTATCCAACCGAGCTACAGACCCTCGGTGATTGTATCCGACGGCGTCGACGTGACCTCGGAATGCGTCAGAAAGACGGGGCGCGTATAGTCGAGCATCCACCTCGACTGTTACCAATTGGGAGAAGAACCGAAACCGCCCGTCACTTCCGGTTTTACCCCGAGTGATACAATTTATTGATCAGAATCCTTTTCAAGACGTTCCCTCAGGCCAGGTCAATGAAGCAAGCTCTGCCGGAAAAATCGCGGGCTAACGTGAAGAAGCCGGCTAAGGTCCGCGGTGTCGAACCTGCGGCTCATGCGAGCCGGGAGAGTGGTGGCAAATGAGCCGCGGTTAAAACGTAACAAAAATCATTCCCGAAGGTGCGGGTTTAAACATAAGTTGGGTGATTATGGCAGTGATCGTGGATGAAGATTCATTCACCGGATTGTCCGATTTGTTC
Source organism: Bacteroidota bacterium (assembly GCA_035524335.1). Taxonomy (GTDB): domain Bacteria; phylum Bacteroidota; class Ignavibacteria; order UBA10030; family SZUA-254; genus DATKPE01. Next base: position 65,516 of record DATKPE010000008.1, on the reverse strand, counting down.
TTTAAGTGGATAAGTGTTACTTTCCATAAAAACGTGCCACGATGAAAAACATTACCCGGTTTGGTGTTTCAATTGATACGCCCCTGATTCGCCGGTTCGACCGATGGATGTCAACTAGTGGCTACTCCAACAGGTCAGAAGCCCTCCGGGACCTGATCCGTGGACGCCTGGTCGAAGAAGACACCCGATCTCCGGACACCGAAGGATTCGGGGTGCTGTCGCTCCTCTACGATCATCATAAGCGGGATCTGGAGGAAAAGCTCACCAGCCTTCAGCACAAACATCATCACGCGGTGATCGCAGCGACGCACGTTCATGTCGATCACGATAACTGTCTTGAAGTCATATTGTTAAAAGGCAGGGTCGGTTTGATGAAGAATATCGCAAAAGGGCTCGGCAGTTTTAAGGGAGTCAAACACTCAAAACTCGTTCTCACCTCAACTGAAAAACACCTATGATAGTGCGCATGTGCAGGGTCGCATCCGTTTGCTTTCTCATTCTCCTTCTGGCCGCCACGGTATTTACGCAATCACCGGCCAAACCGCATCCGCGCGGAATTATGCTTGACCCGTTCGCTCAAAAATCGGTTGACCTGTTTCAGGGACCCCCCGAAACGATCACGATGCGATCCGGTTATGTTGTACTGGCTCCGGGACATTCCGTCGGGAAGCACAGTACAAAAGATTACGAAGAAGTCGTCACGATCCTGAGCGGGAACGGAGAGATGCGGATCACAGGCGGGGATACCTTAAAACTTCGTCAGTACTCCGTCGGTTATTGTCCCCCGCAGACCGAACATAACGTCTTCAATACCGGGACAGACACGCTCCGGTATATCTGGCTTGTCGCCCGTGTTCCCGGACATCCTACCGGGAACTAGAGGCGGCTTGTCGATCTTTGTCCCACGATGGCGACCGGGAGGGGAAAGCCGATTATTCAGAGGTTGTGAAATAAGGAATACCAAATGATGCGATGCATAGCTGCCCCGATGTTACTCTTTGTTCTTGCAGGAATTGTGTTTGCACACGAGAACGTCCCTCCGGACACACTGAAAACGTACAACTTCGATCCTGTCACAGTAACGGCAACGCTGACGCAAATTCCGCGGAGCCTGGTCTCACCGTCAATCAGTGTTATTTCCTCAGAGGACATCAATGCAAATCCGGATAAATCTATTTTTTCCGTCATTAGCCAGAATGTGCCAGGCGTGTTTATAACAGAGCGGGATGTGCTGGGATTCGGAGTGAATTCGGCCGCAGGTCAAATCAATATACGGGGTATTGGAGGCAGTCCGAATAACGAGGTTCTCACGTTGATCGATGGACGACCGCAATATATGGGCTGGTATGGTCATCCAATAGATGACGGATACCTTTCCACAAATATCGAGCGGGTTGAAATTATCCGCGGTCCGGCATCGATGCTCTACGGCTCCAATGCAATGGGAGGTGTCATCAACATCATTACGCATAAAACATTGCAAGATGGAATGCTGGGTGATGCGTCGATTTCGTATGGAAGTTATGATGCAGAACAATACGGCGCACATCTCGGATATCAGCAAAATGGTTGGAATGTCCTGGGATCGTTCACGCATGAGCATACAGACGGCTCACGCCCTTGGTCGGAATACACCGCCAACAGCGGTTATCTGAAATCATCATATCAAATAAATGACCAGTACCATTTTACACTCGACGGAAGTTTGACGCATTTCGATACGTATGATCCGGGAATGATTGTATCCCCCGACACGAATAACTGGATGCATATAAGCCGCGGGTATGCTGGTGCGTCGCTGGAAAATGATTTCGGTATTTCCAGGGGCGGTATTCGTATGACATATAATTTTGGCCACAATGAACTATCCCCGTACTATGACAATTTCAGCTGGGTCTCGGACGATCATCTGGCCGTCCTGAATTTGTATCAGACATTAATGCTTTTCAGCAACAATACGATCGCCGTTGGAATTGATATTCAGGAAAATGGTGGCACTGGCTCAAATACGTTGATGAATTTTGGAACACAGTCGATAAAGGATTATGCGGGATATGTGAGCGTGCAGCAAAACCTATCCGATCGCGTATTGGCAAATGCAGGCGTTCGGTACGCGCATAACAGCTATTTCGGCGATATCGTTGTACCGCAGGCTGGTCTGAATTATCAATTTAATCAGGAAACAACTCTTCGTGCATCGGTCGGAAAAGGATACCGGGCGCCACAGGTGTTCGAGATCTTTCAATTAACACCGGTTGCCTCCAGATTGGATCCGGAGGAGTTATGGAATTATGAAATCGGCGTTTCCCATACTTTTGGGCACACGGCCATCGTTGATATTGCCGGATTCAGGATGGACGTAAAAAACACGATTATAGACCAGTGGTATTCGATGCATACGGTTAATTCCGGCGGGTCCCGGTATGGCGGCGTCGAAGGTTCTCTGCAATGGTTTATCACGGACAATTTCGTATCAAGTGCAAATTATTCATTGACGGACAATGCGGAAAACACGGTCTCCGTTCCGAAACACAAAGCGTATGTGAGTGCACAATACCGCTGGAGTGTATTGACTTCGTCTCTGAGCGCACAATATGTTCGTTCGATGTATGGACTGGATAACACATACTCGATTGTGAAGTTGCCGGATTACACAAACGTGGAAATCAAATTTAGCGCACAAGTCACCGAAAAGTATATTCTGTCGCTCAACGCCCGGAATTTATTGAACCAGTCATATCAAACAATCTATGGTTACCCGATGCCGGGAAGAACGGTGAATGTCGGTGTGCGAGTGTCTCTCTAGCGCGAGGGATTCTATTCGGGCCCATCAAATCATGATTTGACGCCATAACAATTTTTTAATTATTAATTTGATTTTGTCTTCTAATCTGCCCAGCAGGGGAGCGGAGATGCGGGCCATGTACTTTTGTATCTGCGTCGGTGCACAACTGCATTCCCGCCCCGGATCGATAAAGTAGCCGCAGGGGCATGGTTGCGTTGCCCTTTTGCTACGTGACCCTCAAGACCCAAAAACCTCGCAATCCAGGATATCCTGAGGACTTCGTGACTCTGGGGGATCATATTAGGAAGCGGAGGCTAGATCTCGGAATTCATCAGAAGGACGTGGCAGCGTTAGTCAATGCAACCACCTCGACCGTTACCAACTGGGAAAAGAACCGAACCAGCCCAAGATTGTACCTCTTGCCCAAGGATTATCAAATTTCTTGGCTACGATCCGGTAAAAAGCAACGCAACCACCCTTGGAGAGAAGATCAAGCAGTATAGAATTCAGAAAGGATTGAGCCTGAGGAACTTGGCGATGGAATTGGGTATTGATCCTGGGACGCTGGCGAGGTGGGAGGGAGGTCAAAAGATACCTTCAATGAAAATGACTGAGCGTCTTGAAGGGCTAGACTTGATGTGAATCATTAGAACAAGATGAGGAGGGCAAGTTCAGCTACAAACCGAAGATTCATGAAAGAAATGGCACAACGCATTCTCACATTTCTATTGCGGCTTACGTTATTCATTTCAGGTCCGATCAATTTATCTCAGGCGTTAAATCTGCCGCTCTTTGTTTTTGCTCAAAACTTGGTATCCCTTATTTCGTTTTAAAAATAACTGATTGTTAGTTTCAAGCTATCCTCTCGGCTTCTAAAGTCGAACTTCGCATCTTCAAAGGACGGAGAACCTAATATGCTCCCGTGAACGTTATTCGAGAACGCAACACCTTCTGTAGGTTTTCCATACCAAGTTCTGTCGAACTTCTTGTCGCTGTTTTCATCGTGAAAACAGAAAAGGGCATATTGTCCAAACGGCAGGTTCTCAAATGTCACCATGCAACTGTCTGAGATTATTCCGGAAGTGGCATATCGAAAAGTCTTTGAACTGTCACCTGGGAATCCATCCTTGCGGTTATAGAGAGAGAATATTATTTGGCCATTTGAATTTCTTAGCCCTGCGACATGAACAATCAAGGCACCTTTCATGTCCGGAGCCGGTTGGAATGCCAGCACCATAAACAACGTCAATGACAAGAGAAAGCGGGAGACGCGTCTTTTTCCAGTCCGCGAGAGGCTGCTTTGACTCAATCCTCCTAGGGAAACAGCTTTCAGAATTGATTCGCGCATTACGAAATCCTTTCCCACGTTATTGATTAGATAAATTATACAATCCGTTTCCCTCTATTTCAATTGTCGGTTGTCAGCTGTTAAGATCATTTTGTTTCCGACAGGATCTTCAATCAGAATGCTTTTCGAAGATAAAGTACCAGAGTATGCAAGCCCCACAGTGAGCCTTGTATCCGATGGCAATACTAAGGCATCCTAAGATCGTCATAATTCCTGCAAGGGGGACAAATTCTGAATGAAGGGGTACGCCTTGCTATGTTGCATAGTAAATTGTCCGATTCGAAAAATGTTCGAGAACTGACAAGATGAAGATTGCTGAGAAAAAGATTTTTCAACACAATAACGCGTACTTCATACAAACGGGTACTTTCTATTTTAATTCTTCAATTTAATTTGCCTGAATTATTTCGCAGGCTTGATATATCCGGTTACGAGCAGACCGGGCACGAGTCCGTTTGCTTGATCCAGCTCGATCACTGTCTCTATGATTTTCGTATCAATGCGTTCTGTCGGATCATCAGTACGAATATTCTTGCGACCCATGCGCCGCCCAATCTCTACCACTTTCCCGGTGAACTTCGTGTCACGGAAGGCGTCGGCGACGACGAAGGCGGAGTCACCGATCGCGATTTGACCGATGTCACGCTCATCGACGTCAACCCGAACCCGCAAAGCGCTCACGTCTCCCATGACCACAAGGGGATCGCCTCCTGGAGTTTCATATTCCCCCGCCCGGTACTTCACCTGAAGGATTTCGCCGTCGATCGGGGCGCGTACTGCCAGTTGTTCAAGATTTGCTCTAGCTTGGTCGCGGCGGGCTCGATACGCCTCGACACTAAGGCTGTCACTTTCCGCCTGTCTCATTGCCTTGTCGAGATCGTCCGATGTGGCGGCAGCACCTCTTGCTGCCTGAGCGATCCGCTCAAATGACTCGGCAGAGAGTTTCGCCCGCGCTTGCGCCGAAGCTAAATCCGCCTCAGCCGCCAGCAGTGCAGCCCTATTGGGTGAATCCTCGAGCTGAACGAGAAGAGCCCCTTTCGTCACTCTCTCGCCTTCCCGCACTGCAATTCTTTGTATCCGCCCGGGAACCGCGGCTGCCACCTTCGTCTCACGATCACGCGGCTCGACGACAGCGTTCCCAGCAACCAATCCTTCGCTCGGTATCACGACCCGTTCGTCGCTGGCGCCAGCCAATGTACTGGTTCGCTTGGCGACGAGTTCATCCTCCTTCCGAGGCGTAGTAGAAGGTCCACTGAGGACGGACCGGACGGTGAAGAATATTGTCAGTGCGCCAACGAGTGCACCCACATATGGTAAAACGGTTTTGAGTTTCATAATTATTCCTTTCTAATGCGACCGTCCTCAATATGCACGAGACGATCTGCCAGGTGAAAGATGCGGTTATCGTGTGTGACTACAACTACGGTAGAGCCGTGCACGCGAGCAAGTTCTTTGAGCATGGTGGTGACTTGCAAGCCAGTATGTCCGTCAAGATTTGCAGTAGGCTCATCGGCGAGTATGAGTGGGGGACGACCGGCCATCGCGCGTGCAATAGCTACTCGCTGACGCTGCCCGCCAGAAAGATCGCGTGGCAGTGAATTGCCTTTTTCCGGGATCCCCACGTCCGTGAGTAGTTTCATTGCTTCGCGCCTTGCCTCCTTTGGTTGCCAACCTCGTAATTGCAGTACCAATGCTATGTTCTCACTTGCGCTAAGTGATGCAATAAGATTGAAACCTTGGAACACAAACCCGATCAGGTTGATTCGCAAAGATGGCATTTCATCTTCGCGCGCAGGGGCGATATCTCGATCGAATAGGAACACCTCTCCGGATGTCGGTCGAAGAACGCAGCCAAGAATTGACAGCAGCGTAGTTTTTCCGCTGCCCGAAGGACCGGAGAGCATGAGGAACTCACCGACATCTGCGTGAAAGTCGACGTCTTTTAATGCTTGAAATGCAACAGCGCCAGATCCGTATATTTTGTTTAGGCCGCGCACGTTCACGGCACGTCCATTGTTTAGCAAATTTTTCATCGGAACACCATTCCAGGTTCAACTTTTCGAATACGTTTGAGGGCAAGCAAAGATGCCACACCGCAAAGGAAAGCCATCGCGAATGGTGTGGCAGCAAACACTTGCCAGGGCAAAACAAGTGCTAGCTTTGGAGAGCGTATCGCATCTGACATCAATGATACCAATCGCAGGCCTATTACCGATCCGATCATCGCATAAACCGTGGCTTGGAGCAGTAACACAAATGCGAGATCACGATTGCGACAACCTATCGCTTTCAATGTGCCGAACTCGCGGATGTTATCTACGACCCCAGAGAACATCGACAAGGAAACAATGATCAATCCAATGAGCAGCCCCATAATCGTTGAGGAGCCGGTCGTGGTACCGATCCCTGTCTGCGTCAGGAGATAGTTCAAGACGAGGCTGCGAAACTCACTAGTGCTGAGTACTTGATTCCCGTGAATACTTGCTGCCAATGCCTGCTCCACTGAATCGACATTTGCACCCGGAGCGACTCCAATGAGAACAAAGCTGGTTTCGTCGGAGGGTGTTCCCATGAGAACACGGGCGTTGTCGTATTCAGTGAATGCGTAGGATGGTCCAAAAGGTAGCAATCCCCAGGTGAATCCCGCCGCGATAGTACGATGGCCGTTCACTTCGCGCACACTTCCAATATTTAGACCGCCCAACTTGTCCCGCTCCGAGTCCTCAAAGAACATAGTCTCGGGTGTGCGAAGAGCGTCGACTGTCCCTGCAACGACATTCCAGGGTCCGCCACGCCAATGGGCTGCGGTTGTCCCAATCAGAGTCAACGGTTCGCTTCCGCCAGCCGGTAGCGAAATTGTCGCTCCACCGAACAGAAGAGGCTCCGCCCATGCGACGCCTGGTATTGTGCGTGCAGTATAGAGCGCTGACATTGGTAGTGGCTTTCCCGCCTGCAAGGTTTTCGTCGAAGCAGGCACAATCCACAACTCTGCCCCAGCATTGTCGATGAACATGGTGTTTTTAGACAGTAATCCCAGAAACACACCTAATTGCTGGTTGGTGAGAACGACCGCAAAGATGACACCAAATAGTGTTCCTGCAAACTTCAACCTATCATGAAATATCATGCGCATTGCAACGCGGGTCATCGTGCGCATTCGGAGAAATCGCACAGGTGAGCGTGAGGGTCTGTCTCCAGCTGCTTGAGTCTCAGTATGTAAAAGTGTGTTTGTCATGGCTTCACCAAAGATTGACCGGCACTCAACCGGAGAATCGCCCACGCCGAGGCAAGATCCTCATGTGCCTGGATGTCGGTGACCTCGGCAGAAAACGCATCGCGCTCTGCCTGTACCACCTCGAGAAATGTGGCGTTGCCCGAACCATACTTCTCTCTTGCAACAGCAAGGGCAGAGCGAGAAGCAATGAGCGAACTGCCTGCCGCACGGCTTTTAGCGATTTGCGTTCGCACCGAGTGCCAATCGTTGAACAAAGCGTCAGCCACTGCCGAGCGTTCACGTTCATAGCGTACTGTACTAGCCTCAGCGGCGGCTTTTTGGGCGTCAGCCGATTTAGAACTGCTAAAGTCGATTTTCCAGGACGCGAGCAGTTTAACCGAGTAGTAGGGGGATTCTCCAAATCCGGTGGCGTTCGTAAATGTTTCAGCAAACTGCAACGATAGGGAGGGGTAAAGCGCAGCCTCGGAACTCGAAGCTGTATGATTTGCTGCGTGTTGATCATACAGTGCTGCTTGGACGGATGGCAACGTATCCAAACTCTGTAACCAGTTGTTGAGTGTTGTGTCGTTGTAAAGAGTGTCTTTAGGAAATTCAAGTGGAATTGAAGTCGAGTCTTCCTCAACACGAATTCCGGTGAGGGTTTCAAGCGAACGGCGTAATGTGGTCACTGAATAGTCTGCGTCCTCGATCGCCTGACGATCGCGTTCCACCTCCGCGAGCGCCCGTTTCGAGTCCAAATCCAATGCTAGGCCAGCCTTGGCGCGGGTATCAATGTAGCGCACGTTATCTTCAGCGGCAGTCAGCGTGCGGCGAGCAGCCCGTGCGACCTCTCTGGCACCGACGAACTGATAGTATGTCTGTGCCACAGTTTTCTCCACGTCTAATTCCGTGGCAGCGAGACGAGCCTGCTGAGCATCGCGGTTAGCTGTGGCGGTACCAATATCTGCCCATGTTGAGAAATTGACTAACGGAAGGGTAGCTGAAAGACTTACATCCCGCTGATCGCTGGGTGTAATGATGACTTGGCGCGTAGGCAGAATACCACCTGTTGCTGGCTCTCCCGTGGGTATATCTGCAGCACCGAGATATTGATTTCGAATGTAATCGGCCTGTATGGAGAGCGACGGCAGAAGATGCGCCCACGCTTGAGTCGCCTCATGCATTCTCTGCTTCACCAACGTTTGCGCTTCGCGATTATCGAAGTTGTATTCCTTTGCGTGACGAAGGAACGTCTCAAGCGATTGTTGGGCGAAAGCAGGTGATGAAGTAAGCGAAAGAACAATAAGAGCCAGTGGCATTATTATTCTGAGGTACCATAATGGTGTCGGCATTGTTTGTGTCTTAGTACTCATCTTGCTTGCGCTGATAATAGTAACGTTCATAGCCCGAAGCCCTCTTCTCGTGTCACGGCGGAAGTAGTACGCATCTTGGATAGAATCGGAGATAATTTCCATCTTCCCCATGCAATGAATAATGCAATGACCCCCAAAATGATGGTCATTGGCGTAGCAAATGCCTCGCCGTGGGTAAAGTGATAGTTCGTCGCAAGGACCATAATGATTGCTAAACCTACTGCGGCTGCAGGTGTCAGTGATGGCTTGATTCTCAGCAACGACGGGAGAATTAAGCCGATTGCTCCTAACATCTCGCTGAGTGCAATGAACTTTACCATCGGCGCTGAGTAGTAGTTCACGAATGACATCTTATTCGCTAACGCCCCAACGGGTTGGAACAAAACGTAAGCACCACCCATGAGAAAGAAAATTCCTAATAGGAATTGTGCGATCCAAAGCATGATATTCAGCGTTTTCGATGATCGTATAACCTTGAAATCTTTTTTAGTCCATTCATATGACATAAAAGTTTCTCCTGTGTAAACGACGAAGTAGTTCTGTGAAGTTCAATTCTCTGAGAGGGATCAGTATCATGTTTTGATTCATTCAACCCGCACAGCATGTTTTCGCATGAATGCAAAGTTTTGCCGGAACCGGTGGGCGGAGTCAAGGCTCAGGGGGCCGGGCCCGAAGTATGCAATGAGAAGCGCACCACCCATTAATGACACGTTCTTCATGAACATCGCCTGCTGAATGCCGTTGTAATCTGGAATGGACCAGAAGTTGTGCATAAAAATTGTAACAGGTACCAGAAAGATCGCGAGGATCCAGGCGCCATATTTGGCCTTGAACCCGAGCGCGACGCTGAATCCTCCCACGATTGCCATGATCCCGAAGACGGGAACCAGAATTGAAGGGAACGGCACTCCTTGGGAGGCAGCATAGCCAATCGTCTTGTATGAAAAATGGCCTAGGCCCGATAAGACAAAAAATCCTGAGTAGAAGATCCTTCCGTACAACGCTGCGTACTTCATATTTATTAGCTCCATTCTTTATCTTTTAACAGAATACCAGCAGTGCACATTTACTGCGGTTCGACTCGTTTAACTGTACAAAGATACAATGGCGGAAAGGCAAAAAACGATGATTAATGCTAAAATAAAACGATGATAAATATCAACGTCTAGTATTCGCGTTGAATATGACGGCTGGAGACGGAGAAAGAGGTGCAAATACGATAACGAGGGTAGAAGCAGGCTTGGGCTTGAGTGGGAAACTATTTTTGCACTGCTGCATTTTTAAATGGCATCAACTGTTGTTTAATGACAGTATGATTTTATTCCCGGCCGGGTCATCAACTAAATAGCTTTCATCTTTCGTCTCTGATATCGCAAGGCTATGCAATGCTCTGTTGAGACGGTCCTTTGTGTCATACTTCAAGATGAAGTATTTCAATCCCGCTGTCCCTGCCGGTGCTTGCGGTGCATTGACGCCAGCCCAAACATTTACTGCAATTCGATGGTCAACAATTCCGCCCGCTCCCAAATCTCCCCAGCCCTGACGGGGCAAATTGAAATGCTCGGTGAAGCCAATATTTCTGTAGAAGTCATAAGCACTCTGAAGATTAGGCACATGAAGATTCAGATGTCCAACTATTGCTTTTTCAGGGAACGATGCTCCGGTATTATTGTCAGTCAAATGAGAAAGCAGTTCCTGAACATCTAACGGCTCAATCGGGCTTCTTAGACGGCCTTTATCATCGATTACTTTCAAATCAAAATCGGAGATTTTGTATTCAACAACTCTGTTTGGAGTTTCAACTGCAAGCTCAATAAGGATTTCGTCAGGGTCGTGTACATAGAGTGACTTGGCTATAATGTGGTCCGTCGGTCCGACCTTCCACCCCTTTGTGTTCAAGCGAATAAGCACCTGCGCAAGTTCTCGTTCAGTCGGTATGTGAATGGCAACATGGTAAAGTCCGCTGTGCCGTTTTCTAAAAGGAGTTTTTGCATCAGAATGCAGCACTAGAAGTGTTCGCTCCGACGTGCCTACATGAGTTGGGTTGCCGGATTTTCTCACCTGCATCCCCGCGATATTACGATAGAAATGAATTGACTTGTCCAAGTCGGTAACATTTAAATGCACCGGGCCAAATGTGATGAATTCCATATTATTAAATCCTCTTCATTTTTTATACTTAGGTACAAATTAACATCGTACAAGAGTTGAAAAACATTTCGACAAATATCATTGCATAATATTTGAGCTCTTTAACTGTTGTATTTATTTCATGGTGTGGATGATTAATCCGATGTGGGTGTAATAAACAATGGCGCCTGAAATCAGAAAAAAACATCCAGTAACCTGAAGTAAAACGTAGTTTGCTTTATGATACCATTTTATAACACCTTTGCCTTCGCTATAGTCCGACAAGAATACGGTCGTCAGCAGGGCAGCCAAACCGACACAAAGAAAGATAGATGATATGACCACATTTTCTGCGACAGGAAATGTAGACGCAACATCTCCCCCAATCGGCTCTTGTGGAGGAGCAATGAAAAATCTGAATTGGAATGCCGCGCAACCAATCGAGATAATCCCGAGTCCCAACCCTACCAGCACAATCCTGAAAGGAGAAAGCTCTTTGCTGACAATATGTATAGGCACACTATACGGGTCATTCAAGGCGGCTCGTCTCTTCCATAAATAAAATGCCAAAACAAGATTCAATACCCCAAGCGCAAATGAAGTTTCACCAAAGACGATATTGTCGAAGGGTATTGCCAGTGGCCAAGTGAGCGTCATATGTGCCCCCGTCACCAAAAGCACACTACCCAAGGCTGTAAAATTAAGCGACCAACCTGCGGGGTTTAGTTCCTTCCTCAAGAGTTTCTTTCCCACGCTTGATATGGAAATAAGAGAACTACCTGCACAAATGCCCATGATGGTTGTATAGGTCGGTATATGCGACCAATCGATAATCAGTTTATCCATATACAAATAAATTGATAGTTAGTAAATTCAGATTCCAAATCGGAGTTCTCCTCCAACAAAGCGACCATTGCTTGCGCCCGCCTGGTGAAGCGATTGGCTGTGCGCGAAGTACTCTGCGTCAATGGCGCTTGCCAGATGGGGAGAGATCGTCCAGTCGAATCGCACTTGGTAATAAGAGCCCGAGTACGCGTTGCCGGTGCCAGCTGTCCCCAAAATGGGGATCACTGGCAGAAGGTACACCGCATCGGCTGTCGTCTCGCGCCACATGGAGCCAGTAGTGAGCAGTACTGAGAGCGTTTTCAGAGGAAGCATCCGCACCGACAACTTCAAGTGTACGAAATTGGCGTAGCCAGGGTAGCCAGCGAGGAGTTCATAGAAGCCACTTGGGAAAAGCGGGTTGAAAGTTCCTAACGTGTTGCCGTTCGGATTGTCAGTCCCTGAGGCGGCGTCAATCTGAAGTCCAAGCCTTGGTGACCAAGGGTGGGTCGTCCATGAGTAGCCGATTAGACCGCCGACTCCCCATGCGTTAATGTTTTTGGTTTCGATGTCGCCCCACTGGTCCATGCCCTCCACGTCCCAATCCCATCCGGCTGATCGTCCTGTGTAACGCATGTCGAGGACATTCCGCCGTTCACTTCCCGCTTCGATTAAATAGAAGGCGTTATCGTTGCGTAGCTGTGCTGCGAACAGCGACAGCGTTCCGGGCCCGACATTATAATGCTCAAAGCGAACACCACTGATGGTGAAGTGGTTGTTGCTGAAATCGTCAAATAGTTTTTCGTCGACGGTGAAAACCGGCTGGCTGTAGAAGCCTACCGCTTGCCAGTTCTTGCTTGTGTAATCGGCTGCAACAGAATTGAACGGTTGGCGCACGTTGGGACCATCGCGAATATCAGCAAAGCGTTGCAAATCAAGTTTGGGCTCCTGTCGCCCAGCAGTGATCGTGAATTTGTCTGTTCCGACCGGAAGCGTGAAAGAGGCGAAGGCCTGCTCAAGATCCAGGCGGTCCTGATCAATTGGCCCAACGAGTGTTTTTCCAAAAGCCCGTGCATCAACAACCTGAGTGAAAATCCTGAGATATGTGCCGAGGTGCAAGTCGGCGTGCAACTGCGTCCGGTCGATAAGGTAATCGTCGGGCTGAAAAAGCCCGAGTCTGTAAGATACCGACTCGAATCGTTCCCGAATCGTGGCTCCAAGCGAGAGATACGATTGCGGATTTGGGCCAATCCGGATGTACTTGATAAGGTCGAAGGGGTCGGTGCGGAGTGTGGTATCGGACAGAATAGACCAATCCTCCTGCCAACGATAATGCCAATTAATCTCAGGACGCTCCGGATTTTCGGGAGCATTTTGTCCCGACTCAGTTACCTGTGCCGAAAGCTCATCCATAGTAGCGGTAAGGAGAAGAACCGCAACCACAGCAAGGCAAATGCAGCGTGTCGTTGCGTTCATCACACCTCCTTAATGCGTTCCACTCGAATCTGCCTGCTGTGCGGCACGAACAAACGGGACATGAGGATCAAACAGAATCTCCATAAATGGCTTCATCGTTTCACTCCTTCGTGTATCGCGTTGCAGCTCGCTGATGAATTGTACCCAGCCTGTCGGATGACCACCTGCCTGGTATATGCGTTCCAGTCCCGCCCTGTGTGCTTCTACCGAAGTGCCACCGACGGCGTCAACGACTGGGTAAACCTCATAACCCTCCTTCAGAGCGTCGAGCGCAGGGAATTCGAGACACACTTCCGTCCACAGCGCTGTCATGACGAGTTTCCGGCGACCTGTGGCTTTGACGGCTGCCACGAATGCCGGATCTTCCCATGCATTGAGCGTGGTTCGGTCTATCGCCTTAATATCGCCGAGCACTGCTTGTAACTCCGGGATCGTTGGTTTATTGCCGACCGTATTCACACCGGTCGTTGAAAGGATGATCGGAATGCCATATGCTTTGGCAGTCCTGGCCACACGCACAATGTTTTCAACCATCTCGTGACGATCCATAGATTGAATTGAGCCTACCGCAATCGGTTGGTAATCGATGATGAGCAACGCGCAGTTCTTGGGTGTGAGCAAATGGTCTTTGACCTGATTCCGAACGGTCGGACTTGCCACGCGCTGCTGGCTTTTCCCCTCATGAGGGGGAGCTACAACAAGTATTACCAACGATACGATCAGCCATCTGTATAGCTTTGACATGTGTTTCTCCTTTCTTTGTAGTTGTTCCCTGCGGGTCTTCAAAAAAACCTCGGTCCGACTTCATCGCATTTTCATAATTCGCCAGTTCACCATTTGGTTGAATTGTTGATCTGAGTGAAATCAGTTGCGAGCCGGCCAAGAGAGATCTATGACAGCTTTTTTGGCCCAGTCCCGGTTCCCCCAATCAGGGTGCAGATCGAGCAACTCAGAGGCTACCTTTTCTACTATTTCGGACTCTGATAACTTGCCCGCTGCCCGGAATTCATTAACACGATGTTTGGCAAGCTCAAAGTATATTTGATAGTTTGTGATCAACTCTCTTCCCCCCGCATGGCCATGTCCTGGTACAACGAAATTAGGATCGAGTCGATCGAGCCCCTTCAGCCGTTCAATCCATGGAATTACGTGAGATTCGTGGTCTCCAAGTATTCCAAAGTAGCCCTCCTCTACTAAGTCGCCGGTGAACAGCACTGAAGATTCCCCACGAATGAAGATCACCTGATCGCCTCGTGAATGAGCCCCTCCGAATTCGACAAACTCTACAATGAGGCGGCCGCCAAGATTCAGTAGTAATGAACCCGCGTATAGGATGTTGGGGCGTACGAATTCGACCCCATTGAGCATTGGAGCGAGCGGAGGGATCTGATTCCTGAACAGTTGCAGGAGGGTGGCGCCTTTTTCTTGCAGCTCGATCCACTGTGCTCCGTTGTAGAGTAGTGTTACTTCTCCGGCAATGACATTGGCGCCAAAGCCATGCTCAGGATGGCAATGAGTGTGGGTGAGAAATATCTCGCGCCCGCCACTGAGTTGTTTCGCCTTTTGGATGACAGCGCGCGCATTTTCTGAACCAAAGCCTGTGTCAATCACGAGTGTAGCTTTTGATCCGACAATGATCCCGATGTTTGGCACGAGCAAGGTATGATCAGAGTCGGGTATGACAAACACGCCTTCAGTGATTTCTTTGATTGCAGTGATATCTACAATCGGGGCTTTGATTTGGTGCATTTCCGTGTTCATCGGTTTCATTTCTCCCCGGGGGGCAAATGAGTGGCAGAGGCGGCATTGCTCAACGCTTTGTGCGCTTCTTCCATGGTGAGAAGGACTGTCGTTTCGATGCGGGATACTTCTCCTGTGGCGCCGATTGCCATAGTAACCGCAGCAGCTACATTATGGTCTGGCGCGTCCATCAGTACTACTCCATCGAAATGGCCGAAAGCGAACCAGTAGCCAAGCAGCTTTCCCCCCAGGGATGCAACCATTGCTGAAGCTTGAGCAACGCGGTCTGCTTCCGGCCTCTCAACCATGCCCCTTATGGAGCGCGATGCATAACTAAATTGGATCAGAAACTGCGGCATACATTTTCTATCGTTTTGGCCTATTTGCGTTCAGATGCTGCGTGTTCTGCTTGAATGCTCATAGTCAACCCGGGGGCAGCCTCTGCAATCAAACCGAAATACGCTTGTGCTGTATCTTTTCTTTCCCAGTTCATTTGAAACTCGGTAGCGAGCGCGAGCCAGCTCACCGGGATTGCGCCTGCCTGTACCATTCTGCGAACAGAAATTTGATGTGCCTCAATTGTAAGACCTGCGGTTGCATCTTCAACAATTGCAACCCTATAGCCAAGCCGCATAGCACCAAGCACTGTTTGAATAACACAACCATCGGTAGAAATTCCTGCGATAGCAAGGCTCTTGCGGCCGGTTGCTTCAACCGCTTTTCTTACTCCGGCATTGTCGAAGGCATTGTATTCTCCTCCGCGATAAATAATAGGATGTTTTCCCAACGCCTGAACAAGTTGCGGGTAAGGCGTTTGTCCTGCACCTAAATTGACAACCAAACCTGATTTAAGCCCCAGGGCAGTTTTTGCCAATGCCACGGTAGCTGTAATGTGTTCGTTCGTGTTGTGTGAACGGAAGCTGTTCACAAATCCTGAGGAGTAGTCAACCATCATAATGGTGGTATTCTCCGGAGTGAACGGTTCTAAAAATGATTTATCCATAAGATCTCCTTGATTTTTGATGTATGTGATTTGTGTTTAAAACTTTAGTTCAATCTACATCAACGGGAGGGAGAAAAACGATGACAAATGCCAAAAAAAAACGTTGATAAAAATCAACGTCTCGCATTTGCTGGAAAACAGAGAGTAGGAAACGGATTAAGAAATGGAAAGAAAAATACGAGGAAGGAAGGGGCCGGCGGTGTGAGTAGGGGCGCTATTTTTTTGCTGCCTGATGTCGGATACGGCTAAGTGTTTCTTTAGTGATACCGAGGTAGGAAGCGATGATGTGTTGCGGGAAACGCTGGATGAATTCCGGATAGGTCTTTTCAAGCTCGTGGTAACGTTGCTCGGCTGAAAGGCTAATCGCATCATTAATTCTTTTTTGACTAGCTATATGGTAGTTCTCCGATATCTTTGCTCTCCATTCTTTTAAGGCTGGGATACGATCAATGAGATCATACATACTCTGTTTTGTAGTAAGCAATGCGTCAGTATCCTCCCAACAATCGATAAAATATCTGGAGGGAACTTCTTTTATTTGGCTTTCTCTGTCGTTTGCCCACCAGTTTTCAATGAGCAATTCCACAATGTGTTCTTCACCTTTCTCATCAACAGTGTATTTACGCATTGCCCCTTTTACAATGAAGGCCCCGTACACACATACCTCACCCTCCTGCAAGAAATACTGTCTCTTTCGGAATTTCTTCGGAATAAAGGTCTTCTTCAGGAGGTCGATGTCTTTGCTGGCAAGTGGAGTTGCCGATTGGCTCCTGATGTACTGTATAAGCGATTCGTGCATTGATCCTTTTTCATGTTTCTAGTTTATCGGCCTAATTTATTAGATAAGAGAAAAAGGTGCAAGTTGTAGTGACCTGCCCCCGAATGGGGCCTGTTTTTTTGTAATCTTCTTGTCGGCTGCATACCCAGTCGTGAGAATGCAGCTGATGCAAACAAAAACAAATATCATACTATGCCGGTTCATTTAATTTTCCTTTTGGCGTGAATGTGTTAGATGAAGATTGAGTGAATGTAATATATTCCTGATCCATGTTCCAGACCTTTTTTTTAGTCGGAGATGGTTGATCCTCTCCAGGGTTGCGTTGCCATTTACACACCTTACATGTAAAACTCCAAAACCTCGTAATCCCGCCTATCCTGAGCGCATCGAATCACTAGGTGAGCACCTCAGACAGCGTCGACTTGACCTCAGGATGCATCAGAAAAACGGCGAGCGTAGAGTCAACGCAGCCACCTCAACAGTCACCAATCGGGAAAAGAACCGAACGAACCCACGTCTCAGATTCCCGCCCGGAGTATTCAAATTCCTCGGCGATGATCCATTGCAAACCAACGCAACCAGCCTTGGAGAGAAGATTAAACAGCAGAGAATTCAGAAGGGATTGAGCTTGAGGAAATTGGCCAAGGTATTGGGGATCGGTCCGGGAACGCTTGCAAGGCGGGAGAAGGGGAAGATCAGACACATTCGACACTTCTCAACACTTGAGAAACGTCTCAGGGTATTGATTGGTCAAGACAGATGGTGGTGACTGCAGGACTCGTTGCGTAATCCACTGAAGCCCTCCCGGATAAGGATGGGAACCATACACAACGCGGCCACGGGATCAGCCCACCACCATCCCAACATCGCGTTGAGAGCGAGTCCCACGAGTAAAATGACTGACAGGTAGGTGCAAATGTCACTCTGGTGCGAGTCGGCGTGGAGTGCGTTACTCTGCAGGGAGATCGCGATACGACGTTTCGCGCGCGCCAGCAACGGCATGACAACGATGCAAGCCCCTGCGTAGGCAATACCGATGTAGCTGGCGTGCGGAGCTTGGCGGGCGATTAAATCATGAAGTGCATCAAATGAGATATAAGCAGCCAGAATGAAAAAACCGACACCAACAAGTCTATGAGCAGTTCTCTCGCGATTTTCCGTCCCTGAAAGATCATTCAGCCGCCAAAGCAGCACCCCGCCTGAGGCTGCCTCAATGACCGAATCGATGCCGAAGCCAAGGAGCGCAACACTGCCAGCCAGCAAACCGGTGATGATGCCAGTGACAGCCTCGGCGGAAGTCCATGCGATGGTGAGATATTCAATTCTGCGCCCCGCTTGCAGGTGAGCAACACTGGTCTCCTCGGGTGCTGAGGTGGTCAGGGCCATCATTCTTCCGTTATATTTTCTCGCAGAGCAATCTTTCGCAAATTGTATGGCTTAGCGTTTCAGATTGTCCTTTACGATGGTTGACCACCATTGTCCCATCAAAAGGTTCAACTGAAATTATTTTCACTCTCAGGCCTAATTTTAGCCCGCGACTATTCAGGAATTTTAAAAAACCGGTGGATGAATCAAGTACTGCCGTAAGTTTTACCGTTTCGCCTGCCTTACAATCACTCATTTTCACATGGTGTTTCCATTCAATTTTTCCGTTCTTGTCGGGTATAGGCGAACCGTGCGGATCTATTTTGGGAAAGCCAAGCATCTCATCGATCTTTTCAAAGAACATCTGAGATCGTATGTGCTCCACTTGTTCCGCAATTTCATGAACCCCTTCCCAGCCGAAGCCCATGACCCGGACTAAAAACATCTCGGCAAGACGGTGCTTGCGGATAATAATTGCAGCTTCTTTTTTTCCCGTTTCCGTGAGGCGTATCGGCTTATAACGTTGATACTGGACCAGCTTTTTATCCGCAAGCTTCTTCATCATTTGGGTAACGGTCGGCATTTTTATCCCCAAACGGATTGACAGGTCATTCACATTCACCTTTCCCGTTTCGGCGGATAACGCCAGTACCGCCTTCAGATAATTTTCTTCCGTAAGCGAATTCATAACCTGAATTTAAGCATTAAAGTTCACTACCGCAAACAGGGAGATCTCCAATTATGAAATTTAGAGGCTACACGAAACCCAAAAGAAATGCCTCATAATACTTTGCAAATATCTTGCTATTAAACTAACTAATTTGTTTTATATATCAAATATATAAAGCATAACGCTATTGATATTAACATGATTCGTGTATTCCTCGTTGTTCTTGCGATGGGTGCTTCGTCCGTCATACGTGGCAACCTGGCCCGCGCTGGATCCGGCAACCTTTCGGCTGATGGGCAGCAGGGCAGAGAGATCAAATTTACGGTTTATGATGCGGATGAGAATATTCCGATTGAACTTGCAAGAATAGCCTTGCAGCGTAACGGCAAATTGATTGCCGAGGAAGCGACCAACGCGGAAGGGCAGGCTCGTCTCCATCATATCACACCCGGTTCGTACACTGTTACTGCATGGTTTGTTGGCTACAGGATATTCAGGGATTCAATCCGGGTCGATGAGTCGCACACGTCCTTCAGAATTGACCTTCATATACAAAAACGAGAACAGCGGGGAGTTGATATTATTGGTGAGAGAGATCTGGGTGTTTCGAACATCGACATGAATACCGGCAATCAAACATTCGAGTCGGAAACCTATCATCCGCCACCGACGGCTCAAATGACGAACCTGATTCAGGAGAACCTCACGGGGGCAGCACGGGCGCCGACCAGCGAGGTTCATATCCGGGGGTCGCACGGAGAATTCACATATTACATCGATGGCATTCCTGTTCCTCTCGGCGTGTTTGGAGGCTTAAATGAAGTCGTCGATCCCAAAGTCATCGACCGCGCAACGTTTATTACCGGAGGTTTCCCTGCCGAATATGGCGGGCAGATGTCCGCGGTTATCGATCTGAACAACCGTGTTCCGACAGGATCATTTCATCTCGATGCCTCAACATATATCGGCAGTTATCTCGTGTTTAACGGCACCAGAGCGTTCTCGCCGGGAGCAGAAGTTTCATCCGGTCCATCGTCGGTCGTCGCCGGTGACACACTCGGCGGCCGGGTTGGCCCTTTCCGGGCGCTCACATCCGACGGCGAGGCCTTGTCGATGAGCGATCATATCGGCAAGCTCGGTTTCTACATCTCAGGGACACGGCAGGAGACGGATCGTCGCATAGACACCCCCGTGCCAAATCTGTTCCACGACCACGGGTTCGATTATTTTCTCTACGGCAAGTTCGATGATATCGTGAGCGACATCGATTATATAACGGCGAATCTGAGTTTTGGAAGAACCTCCACACAAATTCCTTACGACCCCACAGTGCAAATTGCCTCCGATCTGCAGGCAACCACCAATGCACTTCAGTCAGTTTCTTACTTTCATATACTGAACTCCCAAATCGAACGAGAGGAAAATCTGTTCCTCGGAGCGTACGCCCGCGAAGGGGGCCTGACCTATACTCCCGGCGATATTGATCCGCCGAACTTCCAGTTTACCGGAGACAGCGCGGAGTATAATCTCTGCGAGGACAGGAGCTTCACCACGCTGGGTATCCGTTCGACGTTTGACCAAAGGATTTCTCACCAGTTTATGTATAAGGTTGGATATACTTTCAGCAGCACACATGGCGCCGAGAATTTCACATCGCGGGATTCTCTGCAAAACCCCGGACCGTCGATCTTCACGAACTTTGCCGGCTCAGATTTTGGCATATTTGCAGAAACCGAATGGCGTCTTCTGGACTGGGCCTCGTTTGATGTGGGTGCGCGCTATGATCAACATATCGCTCCGGACGTTCCGCTGCAGAATCAGGTTAGCCCGCGCATCCGATGGAATTTCCTCATCGACGAAAATAATTCAGCGTACCTGTATTACGGCAGACTTTTCATGCCGGCAAATATTGAAGCACTGAGATCGATAGCACAGAATGTAAGTAAATCAGTCACCGCCACATTTCCCGAGCGCGACTCTTACTATGAGGCGGTCTACACCCACAGTTTCCCATTTAGTCTGCGCTTAAAAACGGCGGCCTTCTTTAAATATTCCAGTCCATTTACGGATGACGCGCAAATCGGCAACACGGCAATCAAAACTCCGTTCAATATTGCCACTGTGAAGACAACCGGGATCGAATATTCACTTTCCTATAGCGATCCGGCGACCCCATTCTCGGGCCACCTGAACAGTTCGATCATTCATGCTATTGGTTCAGGTCCTCTCACCGGGGGATTCTTGAAGCCGAGTACCGACGGATCTGCAACCGACCTTGATCACGATCAGAGACTTTCGATTGTTGCCGTCGTCAACTACCAGCCGCAGGATTGGTTCATCAATCTCGAAGGGACGTACGGATCGGGACTTTCTAACGGCCACCCGGAAGATGTTTCTGTCTATAAAACAGGGTTGTTTGATTTCAATCAGTCAGCGCATACGGCTCCGTATTGGATTCTTAATTGCAGTGCAGGCCATATGTTTCACCTCTCCGGCGGGGATACTTTCGAACCGTCCATATACGCTGCCAATTTATTGGATCACCTTCATCTTGTCAAAGGTGCCTACACGACCGGAGCGAGCTGGGAAGAACCTCGCAATGTCGTCTTCATGATTGCTGTGCATATATGAAATCTCTGCCAGACTGAAAGGAGTAACAGTTGCACAATAAAAAATTCAACTGGGAGGTGGTGAAGGCAATCACACTACAGGCGCTTGCGTTCTTCTGCCTCTTCGAAGTCTGTCTGAGCCACGCATTCGGTCAAGATAGTTCTGAAGTGGATCGCTCCGCTGTTATCGAAGTCGGAGGCGCAGGTGAAATGGATCTTCGTGGAAGCTCATCAAACTTTGGTGCTACGCTGGCCATCGAGAAGACGCCGATCGAGCACTGGCTTGAGCTTGAATTTGGCGTGACGGTGCTGGCCACTTCCGGCGAGACCGAACTTGAGACGGATCTCCTATTCAAGAAACCATACAGCTTTTCCTCAACGGCCGAGTTCATGATTGGTGCCGGCCCCGACGTGGTTAGGAAATTCGATGCAGGAGAGCATAGTACTTCCTTGGGTGTTGAGGCGGTTCTCGACTTCATGTTTTGGCCTGCCAACAACATCGGTTGGTATTTGGAGCCAAGTTATGGCTACCTGTTCGAAAGGGGAGCAGAGCGATCTCTTGGTATAAGTGCAGGACTTCTTGTCGGCTGGCCGTAGGATAAAATGGATTTATTTAACTTTTATGTTTTCAAGAAATAAAGGAAAAACTATAAATAGATTCCACCTCCAAGCTGTGAGGCATGTGGGAGAGATGATGCTTATCATGTGAAATCTCGGAGACGGGATTAATCAGACTTTCTGGTTATTTATTGCCACGGTGAAAAACACTTTACGATAATTCTTATGTAAGCACTGTCGCATTCGATTATTCCGCGTTCTTCATTGCCGAAGCGAAAGCGCCAGGCACCTGAATTCAATGGCAACCGATATCACATCGAGGGTGCAACCTCTCGTTCAGAGACCGGATTTTGACGAAACAATGTCTGTGTTTACATGGTTCCCCAAAAGTTTCTGCCGTATAGCTTAGCTTCCTCAAGAGTGCCCCGCAAATAACTGTTTTGTCCGATGGATTTCAACAATTATTCTCGCCGATGGATTCCATGAGGTAACATTTCTTCCCGCAAACAGCCACTGCTTTATGTATTCCCAGGTTTAAGGTTACAAGCTTTAACGATTGTTGTTTTTCCGAAATCACATTGACACAACCATCAGGCGTTATGGTTTTTTACATCGATCATTCGAATACTCAAGAGGCGGTTACATCTCATTCCAGCTGAATTATGACATGGCATAACACCGCTCCCATTCACTATACAAAGGATGATGACTGATTTAATCGGAATACTCGTGAAAATCACTCAGTATCCGCTTCAATATGTTAAAGTATAAAGTTGTACGTGAAAAGAAATTGTGCTGGAAGCGCAACACCATTTTTTATATAAGGCTGAAACTTCGTTGCTTTTACTGCCTTGATCGCGTTACGCGTAAAATCATTTCCTCCAGATCTAACGATTGAAACACTTTGTACTTGACCCTGTGTGTCAATGGTTACCTGTAATTGAACGGTTGCCGTAACACCTTGCTCTTCAGCCCATGAAGGATATTCAGGGATAACCTGATTTAACACTGCTGGTTGCTTGTCCAGCTGTACCGGAGCTGCCTGTAAGGGAGGAGGTGCCGTTTGCACCACGGAGTCAGCTTGTTTCATTAATGTGTTGCCGGTGGCAACGGCCATATCTCCCGCCGGACTTGTGGCATCTTCAGGAAGACCAAAAACAGGCGGTGGCGGCGCACCTTTTGCTGGGGCAGTTGGAGCGGGTTGGTCAGGGTCCGGCTTGGGAAGAGAAGGTTTGGGATCCAGCTTTACTTGTTGAACCACAGGTGGCGTCGTTACCTGAACGATCTGCACCACATCTTGTTCGTTAGCGGCAGAAGGTAATGCCTCACCTCCAAAATGAAAAATCGTTGCTATGATGAAAATGAACGCTAAAGCAAGCAGCAGGTTGATTTTTCTAAAAATATTTTTAGGCGGCACGTTCAGATGAATAGTTTCGTTCATCCTGGAAAACATGCGCGGCCGCTCACGTTTTGAATGAAGCATAATCCCGTTCATGAACGATTCCTGACAACTTTCAGCGCATATTTTGTAATTCCCGCTCCACGCACGATATCGATCAATCGAACAATCTCGCGGTAAACCAAATCCTGATCTGCTGCAATGAGAACCTGATGATCCGGGTCTTTTATGACGGCATTTTGAAGTTGGGCCACGATCGATGCAGAATCCGACGGTACGCCATCGAGGAACAGGTTCTTGTCTTTATCCATTACTAATCCTGACGCTTTCGGTGCCTCTGTTCCTGCATGTGCAGCTTTAGGCAGATTGATTTTTATCTCTTCCCGATCAAGTACAGTGCTGGTAATCATGAAAATAATTAATAAAACGAGAAAAATATCTACCAGTGGCGTGATGTTAATACTGGTCATTATCTCCTGATCATCGTGGCGTACCGATCCTGCCATGTTATGCCTCCGGATGCGTAAAAGTGGTGTGTAGCGTTCTTGCGAGGATGAGCGATTGAATTTCCCTTGACTCCTCCAAAATCATTTTGCTGCGGCTACGTAAAATGTTGTAAAAGACCACTGCGGGAATGGCCACCAGAAGCCCGATGGCGGTCGCGACCAAAGCCTGGGATATTGCAACCATGACTTCCGTGCTACCTTTTCCAGCCGATGCTGCAAAGCGATCAAACGCAACGAGAATCCCAATCACAGTACCTGTCAGGCCCAGGAATGGAGCGTTTGCACCTACAGTGCCCAGGAAAGAAAGTCCCGCCTCCAATCCTCTTTTCTCTATCGATTCCTGCGCGTCAAATACTTTTTCCAATGCTTCAGGGGCGAGTCCCCAATTTTCCAACGCTGTTTTCACAGCACGGCCCGGCACGGTTTTGACGTCCTGGCTGTCTACATCGGTAATTCCAAGGCCGCTTTGCTTCATGTTTTGCGTCAAGATCTTGATCCATTTGGTTGTATCCCCCTTCGCTTGTGAAATGGAGCGTAAACGCCAAACAAATATTGCCAGAACAGCTACTTCCAAAACAATCAACATGCCGAAGATTGTTTCTTCCAGCAATAACAGAGCAGGTGTGATACTATCGATTAAATGGTCCATAGAATCCTTTTATCATAAAAAAATTTCCTACATACAGGTTTTATGATGAGACCTGTATGTAGGCCCATGTCATATCTTTATGCGTACCCCGGCATACATTTGACGGCCACGCAACGGGCCCCAAATGTGCGAAGTGTTGAAATTACCCTGACTATCAAAAAAATGCGGCTCATCACCCGCCGAGCCCGCTTGTGTATAGTTAAACAGATTTTCCGCGCCTGCGTAGAGGTCCACCATTGAACTCAGACTGTGAACCGCCTTTACGTTGACGACAAAATAACTCGGAGCTACTGTAAGTTTAGGACCGCTGGCAACGCCGTTGGCAAATTGGTTGTAATGGCCTCCGTAACCATACGGGGTCAGGTCACGGGATGCAATCCATTGCACATCGCTGGACAGTGAAATGACTTCCGAAGTTATTCCGATATGTCCATTTGCCTCGGTTTCTTGCGCAGCCACAAGCTCATCCGCTTTGAATGAGGCCGGAATATCCTGGTGGGCGATGCCGGCTCCGAGCTCAAGCCATTGATTCACGAACCAATCGACTTGAAAATCCTCATCAAGAAAGAACATATTGGTGGAATCGCTGAGCAAGAGCGGCCTTTGTATCGTTGTGTCCGGGTTGGAGCCCACGTATTCCAGACCGGTTACCGTGGTGGCATACGTGGAGGCGGTAAACGTCCATGATCCTTTCTCCCATGAAAGCGACCCTCCAGCTCCTTCTGCTTTTTCCAACTCGGTGACGCCAATGTCGAACCCGTCATTGAGGAGTCCGTGGTCCAATTCAAAGAAGGTGAGGGGTGCGCGCCAGCCCAAACCTGCAGAGAGGCGGGCCGTAAGGCCTTCGGTAAATTCCCACCGGAAACTCGCTCGCGGTGCAACGATGAAATTATTTATTGCCGAGTTAGGCTTGTCGACCCAATCCACGTAGATTCTATCCGCTCGCACGGCGACGGACAGGTCGCGCTCATGTCCGAAATTCCACACGTCTTGGACGTAACCCCCTCCGTAATAGTTGTTGTAAGAATCCGGAGTAATCCCAAGTTGCTGGTAAAAGACCACCGATTGCGAGTTCATGCTCTCGGTATTTACATCCCCGCCCAATGTAAGGGTGTGGTCTCCGGCTATTGTTTGCCAACGCAAATCCGTCACGAGGTTATGGTCGATATTGGCATAATCCTGACCACCCTCGTACATGGAATTTTGCGATTGGCTGGCAAAACCCGCGCGTAACTGCAACAAACTCGCGTCGGATGCATCCCATGTCAGCGCGACTGCTCCTTCATCGCGGGTTGTCTGGATCCATTCAAGTATATCTATTGGGTTTCCGATAAACTGATTATTGACATTCCCGCCAACAAACGTTTGAGTCGCAAGCGTATCTGCAGGCCCGATCGTTGCGCCTTGATGATCGTTCGTCGTCGATGCACCGAAAACTTCGTTATAGCTATGCGAGTATCGCACGTTCCATGACAGATTCTCGTCCGTTCCCAATACACCGTTCAGCCTTATCAATGCGCTCTCGTCCCTCATATACGGAGATTGGGAAAGGCCGGTGCCATTGGCATCCCAAGGTCCCTGGAGAAAGTGATGGGCTGCCACGAGAAGGCCGAGCCTGCCGCTATCACCGACGGCGGTTGCTGCAAACGAAAGATGGTTCCACTGATCGTTGCCGACAGCCGCGTCTGCTGTGATGGAATTCTTCGTGGGATCCTGGAAGCGAACGTCGATGGTGCCGCCCATGGCGCCCGGCGCAAGAAGTGACGCACCTGGACCGCGAGCGACGTCAATGGAAGTGACTCCTGACGTCGTCAGCGCATCTACGCCGTAGAAGTTCGTCACCGGTGTATAAACAGGCAGCCCATCCATAAGCATCGTAACCTGATTTGCGCCGAGCCCGTTTATTTGAATTTGTTTGAAACCACACGAACTGCATCCGGTCAGGACAGAAACGCCGGGTTCACCTGTGACGGCCTGAGTAAAATCATCGGCGTTCTTTAGAAATATCACTTCTGGTGTAATTACCGTAGTCGGCTGGATCGCAATAGATAAAGCGCCAATGCGATTTACGTTATGCTTCTTTCCTATAATTAGAATATTTTCCTTTACCCGGGACATTGAATCTGCTTTGGTTGATGTCAGCGAGTCTGGTATTTGATCGTTTTTCTGAGCAAATATCTGCGGGCATGCCAGTGCCACGATAAAGCAGCAAAGTGCCATTAATAGCGGTTTCATTATTTCTCCTATACAAAAGAAGGTAATAACCTTAATCGCAATAGCCGTTTATATTGCAATCAAGAAGAATTGGTTGACCAATAGGTCAATGCAAAATGAGATATATCTCACACTGCATTGAGATATATCTCACACTGCGATTGACATGTGTGAGATTAACTTTTACTAGAGTAATGTCGGGAAGGTCTTAACTGTGAGGCGGAGCGCGGGATTGAAGCGAAGAAGGAGTTTGGGAAATGAAAATTGTAGAAGGTAAAACTAACTTGGTAATAAAGAAAACGGTGACAATCGGAAGTGCAAATGCAACGCTGACTTGAGCAGGCCGGTGGGTGATCGTACAGACGAAGCAATCATTGTGTTCCTTGTAATCTTCGTGGTGATGGCTGGGAACAAAAACCAAGAACAGAATGGCTAAGTATATAACCATCCCCACCTTTAAGATTTTTTCAGCGCGATTGCTCATTTCAGCAACCTTTGTATTGCCCTTTGATAATTGAAGAACAGATTTAGCAAATAATGATTTCAGCTTATAAATATAGGAAACCAGGATATAAGATTCAAGTAAAAAATTGGCATTCTATCAGTTTGAATCAAATATTTTGGCAAGCACTACTTGACAAAAAATGCTGACTAATAAAAGTTCTTTGGAAAAGGCATATCCAAAACCCTGCAAACCATCGGTGATCACCTCCGGAAATAGCGTTTCGACCTCAAGCTCTTTCAGAAGGATGTCGCAAAGGCGATAGGGGTAGATACCCCGACCATATCCAACCGGGAGTACGACCAGACGACCGGGTGGTGATATCCAGTGCCGAAACCGCTCATTTTCCTGGATACGCCCCGTCCCGAAGCAACGCAGCCAGCCTTGGCGAGAAAAAGCAAGCCGTAGAGGTTTCAAAATGGGGTAAACGTGAGGAAAATGGGCATTGATCCGGGATACTTGCAGGGTGGAAACAAGGAAAACGCTCGCCAGCCCGTTCGATATCGATGTGCATCGAGTACCCGATGAAACTGCAGAATAGCTCTTCTTCGCTCGCTGGGGATGCAGTCGGTGACTGTTTCCCTCGGAACACTTTTTGAGTTTTGCGTTCGCAATCGGTATCTTAAAACGCATAAAATGGAAGACATCTTACAGGCGATAGATGCGAGCCATTCCTAAGACCACTCCGCTATCGGGGAAAAATGAGCGTGCCGCCAAGAGACTGCCTACCCACCCGATGGGGTGGCGATTCATCGGAGTATTTCTGGTTTTCGGGACGTGCATGTTAGTCCTCGCGGCCATACTGCTCATGCTGCCTGGGGCTCGTTGGACGGAATTGGTCTGGTCACTTCGGCCGGGTATACACGATCGACTTGCCGATGTCGGCTGGCCGATCGTTGCTTCATTTCTGGCCCTCGCCGTAGTTTTCTCCTATACGGCGATAGCTTGGTTCCGGAAAAAAATCTCTGGATGGATTATTGCCTCACTCCTGATTGCAGGCAATCTCGCAGGTGACCTCATCCGATTGTTTCTCGGTCATAGTTTCGAGGGCATGCTTGGAATTACTCTTGGCGGTTCGCTTCTCGCGTATATGATGAGCCCATGGATTCGACGGGTGTTTTATTTGGAGAACTGAAGACTGCATTAAATGCGACGTCAGCTTATCATGGCCTGGCACCCCATAGATGGAGCAGCTGGTCACCGACACATTGCCGTATAAAGGAAAAATCATGAGGAAATCGTTCACAGAATCAACCGTTCTTTTCTTAAGCATCATCAAATGGGTGTTTCTCGCGACAATTGCAGGCGTGATCGTTGGCGGATCTGTAACATTCTTTCTGAAGATTCTGACCTGGAGTACGGGGATCGGTTCAGCGTTTCCAAAGTTCTTCTGGTTTCTCCCGGCATCGCTTTTCGTCAGCTCGCTCCTGGTCAGGTATCTTGCCCCGGACGCAGAAGGCCATGGCACTGAAAAAGTCATCGAGGCCATTCACAAACGGGCGGGAAAGATCCCCGTCCTTGTCGTTCCGGTCAAACTCGTCGCGACCATCATTACGCTTGCGACCGGAGGCTCCGCGGGAAAAGAGGGCCCGTGTGCGCAGATCGGTGCAGGACTGACGTCGCTGTTCAGCGACCTCCTGCGTTTCGATGACCATGACCGCAAGAAGATGGTGATCTGCGGAATCAGCGCAGGTTTTGCTTCTGTTTTTGGAACGCCAATAGCCGGATCGATCTTCGGCGTGGAGGTCTTGTTCGTTGGAGCAATAATGTACGACGTTCTTCTTCCCTCATTCATTGCCGGTATCATCGCATACCAGGTATCGTCGTCCTTCGGCATCACGTATTTCCACGAACCCGTCAGTGTCGTGCCGGTATTCTCGGAGTTGTTTCTGATTAAAGTTCTCCTTTCAGGTCTTTTCTTCGGGGCATGCTCAATCTTGCTGATAGAAATGCTGAAATGGGGTGAAAAGATCGCAAATCGGATTCATGTATGGGCTCCGTTGAAGGGCATCATCGGAGGCACCGTTCTGGTCGGCCTGACGTATATCTTTTCAACCCATTACCTTGGACTTGGTCTTGGATCGGTTGAGTCAAGTTTGCGCGGCGAGGCCACTGACTGGTATGCATTCCTCGTGAAACCTGTTTTTACGAGTATTACACTCAGCTTCGGCGGAAGTGGCGGAATCGTGACCCCCATTTTCTTTGTTGGATCAACGGCCGGCGCGACTTTCGCCCATCTGCTGAACTTGAACGTCGCGACATTCGCAGCCATCGGCCTGGTGAGCGTGCTGGCTGGCGCAGCAAATACTCCGATAGCTGCAAGTATTATGGCCGTAGAGTTATTCGGTCCGGCGATCGCTCCCTACGCAACGCTGGCGTGCGTGGTGAGCTTTCTCATAACCGGCCATAGAAGCGTGTATCCCTCACAGGTCCTGTCAATTTCCAAATCGCCTTCACTTCAGGTGGAGCTCGGAAGAGAGATTGAAGAAATACAGACGACATTCAACCCCAGAAAAAAAGGGTTCATTGGAAGAACACTCCAGCTCATTAAGAAAATCGAAGAGACGGTGAACAGAATCCAGGGGGGTCCCGCGTCATCGCATGAGACGAATGGTAAATCTCATGAAGTCGATCAGAAATAACCGTACGGCTCGTGTGGACCGGCGTCGGTTGAGGTCGTTCAGATATTCCAGAGGTTGCGATCCAGGCTGCGGTACTGTATCGCCTCGCTGATGTTTTCCGGCCGGATATCGGTTGAGTGGGCAAGGTCAGCGATGGTTCTCGCTACTTTCAATATCCGGTCATACGCTCTCGCCGATAAGCCGAGTTTTGTGATTGCCAGCTTCAACAGATCTTCTCCGGCAGAATCGAGCCTGCAGAACGTTTGTATGTCCTTCGACTGCATATCGGCGTTGCTGTACATTCCTTTTCTTTCCGCCAGTCTTTTCGTCTGAATCTGCCTCGCGGCGACAACCCGATCTCGTATCAGGCGGGAGCATTCACCTTCCGCCTTGCTACTCAGTTCCTTGTATTTCACTGCCGGAACTTCGATGTGCAGATCGATCCGGTCGAGCAGCGGTCCGCTGATTTTCGCCATGTATTTTTGAATCTGCAGAGGAGTGCATGTGCATTCTTTTGAGGGATCGGTGAAGTTTCCGCAGAAACAGGGATTCATCGCGCAGATGAGAATGAACCGCGCGGGGTACTCTACCGTCATCCTCGAGCGGCTGATCAGGATTCTCCCGTCCTCGAGAGGCTGACGGAGAACCTCCAGAACGTTCCGCGCAAATTCGGGAAGCTCGTCGAGAAAAAGAACCCCGTGGTGGGCGAGCGAGATCTCCCCCGGGCGCGGTATCGTCCCGCCCCCGACCAGCGCACTGTCCGATATCGTATGGTGGGGTGCGCGGAACGGCCTGGCCGTGACCAGTGATGCATCGGCGGGAAGCAGACTCGCAACGGAATGGATTTTCGTGGTCTCGATCGCCTCAGGGAAGGTGAGGAGAGGGAGGATCGTCGGGAGCCGCTTCGCAAGCATCGTTTTCCCCGATCCGGGCGGTCCGATCATGATGATGTTATGACCGCCCGCCGCGGCGACTTCAAGCGCCCGTTTGACGTTCTCCTGTCCTTTCACGTCGGAAAAATCGACCGCATAATTCGGCTCGCGTCCGAAAATTTCGCTCCGGTCAACGGTAAATGACCTCCGCTTCGCCAGATCGCCATTGAAGAACGAAATGGTTTCGGTGAGCGATTCGAGAGGGAAGATGTCGACTCCCTCCACAATCGCCGCCTCCCGGGCGTTCTCCTTCGCCAGAATGATTCCCCTGATCTGCCTGTGACGAACTTCCAGGGCGACCGGCAGAATCCCCCGGACCGGCCTCAGCGTCCCGTCGAGCGCCAGCTCGGCCAGAAGCAGAAATTCGTGGAGCAGATCGCATTCAACCTGTCCGCTCGAGGCAAGGATGCCGACGGCGATCGAGAGATCGAATGCGGAGCCCTCCTTTTTCAGATCGGCGGGGGCGAGGTTGACGGTGATGCGGTTTCCCGGGAACTTGAATCCCGCCGTCTTGATCGCCGCAAAGACCCTGTCCCGGCTCTCCTTGACCGCACTGTCAGGCAGTCCGACGATGCTGAAGGAAGGAAGGGCCGGTGAAATGTGAGTCTCCACATGGACGATATGCGCGGAAATACCGAAAGTGGCGGCGCTAAGTGTATAGGAAAACATGGCTTGAACTCCTCCCGTTCATGCGTTGGATTGAAACGAATATCAGAGGTGAAAACCTTCTCCCGGGGGGCATTGTACGAAGGATTTTCATCAGATGCAACGTCTGCGCCGCCCACCGGTGCGACCGTTATCTCCCCCAAATGGTTATTGCATTTAGGACTTTTTTTATTTATCATAAATATGGATTGATGGTCGCCAAATCCCCAATATCTGACACCTGCGTTCCGGCCGTGAAACGGTTCTCGTTCTTCCTGCTGTTCATCCTTTTCGCCGTCCTGCTCCCGTGGTCCAACGGGTGTTCCTTCTACACCGATCTGACCGGCTATTTCAATACCTATTACAACGCCAAGAATAAGTTCGGCGAAGCGGTCACCGAAGTAAAAAACGCCCCGCAGAAAGACCGCGACACCAACTTCTTCGCCCCCTACGTCGTTCCCCAGTCGACCGTGCCGAAATTCGACAAAGTCATCGAAAAATGCTCCAAAATCATTCAGTTCTACCCGACCAGCCGGTGGGTGGACGGCGCCATCATGATGATCGGGGAATCGTACGAGTATCTCGGGGAAAGCGAATCGGCCATCCGGAAATTTGAAGAACTTCTCACCAATTTCCCGAACAGCGACTGGCGGTATGATGCCCGTCTCTGGATCGCTGTCGCGAAATATCATGAACGACTGGATGAGGAGGCGCTGAAGATGGCGAAGGATCTCTTCCCTGATCTCCGGGCAGAGGGGAAATCGGATCTTCTCCTTCAGGCCCTCATGCTTGAGGCGCAGATCTACCTCGACCGGAAGGACTACGATCTGGCCGCGCAGGCATACTCGCTGGCAGTGGAAGTGGACGGCGATAACGCGATGCGATCCCTGTCGCAATTCCAGCTCGGCTACTGTCTTGAGAAAACCGGGGAGAGGGAGAAGTCGGCCGCCGCATACGCACGGGTGACAAAATTCGGGCCCGCGTTCACGCTGGAATTCCGCGCCCGCCTCCATTCCGGCATCATGCTCCGCCGGAGCGGGCATCCCGACCAGGCGCTGAAGGTGTTCGACCGGCTGAATGGCGAACGCCTGCTCCCCGAAGAGCACAGCCAGGTCGACCTGGAAATCGCCAACTCGTACCTCGCCATGGACGATACGACGGCCGCATTTCCGATCTATGACATGATCGACACCGCGTACAGGGGCACCGAAGCGGCGGCGAAGAGCCAGTTCGAACGGGCAAAATATTTTGAAAACGTCGCAAAGGACTACCGGCGGGCACGGAATTATTATGCCCGCGCCAAAGGCCAGAATCCGGCGCTCGATCTCGTTCCGATCGCCGCCCGGAAAACCGAGGACTGTACCCGCTACCTCGTCCTTACCGATATCATCAATCGTTATACCGCCGCCATGTGCGACGACACCGCCAACGGCGGCTACACCTCGAACGATACAATATTTGTCACGCTTCCCCCGCAGGTTCCCCCCATCGAGCTGGAGGCAATGCTCCAGCCCGGCATGCGGAACGGCGGGAGGGGCGGCGAATCAACCGGCGGCTACGGCCAGGGCATGATGTTGGGCGGAAGCGAGGAGTATCAGCGCCGCCACATGGACCGGGATCTGGTCCCGGATGACGAATCGGACAATCTCACGGGAGGCGACCTCACCCAGAACGCGGACAGTTCGAAAGGGATGAAAAGCGACTCGCTCCACAGAGGCTTCCATCCGAAACAGATCTTCCAGCCGACCGCGATCACCGGTGATTCCCTCGTGCTTCTCCTTGCACAGACCTATTATGAGCTGGGAGGTCTTTTCTACCTCGAACTGAATCTTCCCGACTCGGCCAGGTACTGGTATTCACGCCTGCTGACGGAGTATCCCAATTCGCCCTATGTGGCACGGACCACCTTTGCCCTCTCCGAGGTGATGAACAGCGGGGGGGACACCCTCTCCGCAGATTCCCTGCAGAATATCCTGGTCTCTCAATATCCGGAGTCGGAGTACGGGCGGAAGCTCCGTTCCCTCCGCGGTCTGAAAGTCTCCGAGGTCCGGCGCGACCCCGTCGAGGTGGAGTATTCCTCCGCGGAATCGCTCCTCGTGCGCGGAAAGTCGGACAGCGCGGTAAACGCCTTCAAGAACATCGCCCGGAGGGGCCGCGTGCACCCGCTCACCCGGCGGGCCCGTTTCGCCGTGGGATGGATTTACGAAAACGAACTTCATAAGAACGACAGCGCGACGGCGTGGTACCGGAAAGTCCTCCGGGACGATTCAACCGGCGAGTACGCCATCATCGTGAAGCCGAAGGTGGCCGTGAGGGATAATCCGGCGAGCCTGAAGGATTATGTGAAGGTGAAGGAGCCGGAACCTCCTTCGACCAGCGTTACAAAACAGCCCGATGCGCATGCAACCGTCGCGCCAGCACAGCCGCCGCCGGAAGAGGACGTCTATCAGGAGGATTCGACGCAGGTCGACACCGCTGATCAGAACAGCGACGACGATACCCCGACGCCGGACGACAGTCCGGACAACTTCAAATAATACCGCACTCTCCAGTGACGATACGATGTCGTGCACGGATCACGGCGATGGAAGCCGGAGATCCGCGGCATGTCGTGGTAACACTCGATGCTCCCGGAATCGCCCGGCAGGTTCTGCCCGGCCAGTTCGTGAATGTCCTCATTTCCGAAACCGGAATGCCGCTCCTCCGCCGCCCGTTCTCCGTCTTCATGGCAACCGACACCGAAATTCAGCTCCTGTTCAATATCGTCGGCAGCGGCACACGACAGCTGGCGGAAAAGAATCCCGGCGACACGCTTGATATCCTCGGCCCCCTCGGCAGGCCGTTTACTCTTGCGGGGAGTTTTACAACGCCGATTCTGGTTGCCGGCGGCCTCGGGGTCGCAGCGCTCCCTCTCCTGGCACGCAACCTGACGAACGCCGGGTTCACCGTCCGCCCGTTTCTCGGCGCCCGCGACGCCGGCCATTTGTTCGACCGCTATCTCGGCGACGCCGTCGTTGCGACGGACGACGGAAGCATGGGGTTTCACGGTACGATCGTCGACTGCCTGCGCTCCTCCCTGAGCAGCCATCCGCTCCCGGCGCCGAAAATCTTCGCTTGCGGTCCGACGCCGATGCTTGCCTCGCTCGCCCGGTTTGCCGCCGCCGCCGGCATTCCGTGTGATGTATCACTCGAAAGCCCGATGGCCTGCGGCATCGGTATTTGCCAGGGGTGCCCGGTGGAACTCACCGGCGGGGATAAGAAATTTGCCCTTGTCTGCACCGACGGCACGGTCTTCGACGCAAATACGATCAGGTGGGAGTGAATGACCGACCTTTCCGTCAATATCGGACCGCTCCGGCTCGCCAATCCCGTGCTCGTCGCCTCGGGGACATTCGGGTACGGCGATGAGCTCCCGGGTCTCATCGATCTGAATGCGCTGGGTGGGATCGTGACCAAGTCGCTTTCCCGCCGGCCCCGGCCCGGCAATCCTCCGCCCAGGATCGTCGAGACCGCCGGCGGCATGCTCAACTCGATTGGCCTGGCGAATATCGGCGTCGACAGGTTTATCGCCGAAAAACTGCCGCATCTGAAAAACCTCTCCACCCGGAGGATCGTCAACATCGCCGCCGGCTCCATCGACGAATATGCCGAAGTTCTCTCCATTCTGGAAGATCAGGAGGGGATCGACGGCTACGAGATCAACGTCTCCTGTCCTAATGTCAAGGAGGGGGGGCTCAGTTTCGGGACAGATCCCCGTATGACCGCCCGTATCACAGCGCGACTGAGGCCGGTCACGAAAAAGGCGCTGATCATCAAGCTGACCCCCAACGTCACCAGGATATCCGAATTCGCCCTCGCCGTGGAAGCCGAGGGGGCGGACGCCGTTTCGGTCATCAATACCGTGATCGGCATGGCGATCGATATCCGCCGCCGGGTGCCCAGATTGTCCACGACGACCGGCGGTCTTTCCGGCCCGGCGATCAAACCGATTGCCCTCGCGAAGGTCTTCGAGACGGCGCAGAAGGTGAAAATTCCGGTTATCGGCATCGGCGGGATCGCCTCCGGGGACGATGCGGTTGAATTCCTTCTGGCCGGCGCGTCGGCTGTGCAGGTCGGCACCGCGAATTTTGTCCACCCTGATGCCGCACTCCGGGTCCTGGGAGGGATCAGGAGTTACTGTGAAGCCCAGAAGTGCCCCGCCGTCCGGGACCTGATCGGCAGTCTGACCGTCGACCGCGACAACTCAGTGATCCGGAGCTGGCTCGAATAATTTTCCGCCGCCATGACTTCCGCAGAAGCAGTCCGGTTTCTCTATGGCCTTGAACGATTCGGGATCAAGGCGGGCCTCCGGAATATTTCGCTCCTCCTCGCGAGCCTGGATCACCCGGAATCCGCCTATCCCTCGATCCATGTGGCGGGGACGAACGGCAAAGGATCGACCTCCTCGATTCTTGCATCGGTTCTGAGCGCTTCGGGCTTCCGGACCGGTCTGTACACTTCGCCGCATCTGATCGATTTTACCGAACGGATCAGGATCGACGGCGTGCCGATTTCTCCCCGGCGTCTCGCCGCGTATACCGAGAGGATCCACCCGCTTGTCCGGAAACTCCGCGCAACCTTCTTCGAGGCGACCACGGCGATCGCATTCGCATGGTTCGCCGATGAGGAGGTTGATTGCGCGGTGATCGAAACCGGTCTTGGCGGGCGTCTCGACGCTACCAACGTCGTCCGTCCGGCAGTCTCGGTGATCACCACCATCGGGCTTGACCACATGGAGCATCTCGGCCGGACCCCTTCGGCCATACTGCGCGAGAAGGCGGGCATCGTCAAGACGGGAATCCCGGTGGTGAGCGGCATACGTCAGCCCGATCTGCAGATCCGTCTGGAGCGCATCGCGGCAGAACGGCATGCGCCCTGTTTCAGGGCGGGGGGAGAGGCGGAATGCCGGATTGTGTCGGCATCCTTCGGCGGGTCTGAGATTGCCGTCAGAAGCAGGAAATGGAATCTTTCGCGGGTATTCCTCCGTCTGCCCGGTGCCTATCAGGCGGAAAACCTCCGGAACGCGGTCGCCGCGCTTGCGCATCTGCCGGACGTTCTGAGGCGGCGGATCACCGCGGATGCGATCCGGCGGGGGTGTGCATCGCTCCCGGCACGGACCGGCCTGCGGGGGAGACTCGAACTGATTGCCGGCGAGCCGCCCACCGTTATCGATGTCGGACACAACCCGGATGGCATCGGGACTGCGGTCGCATCGTTCCGGAAGCTGGCGCCATCCCCCTGGCTGGTGGTATTCGGGGTCATGCGCGACAAGGATGCCGGGAGCATGGCCCGGCTGCTGGCGCCGGCGGCGCGGCTGGTCATCGCAGTGGAGCCGCAGACCACCCGCGCGCTCGGGAGCCACAAGGTTG
Source organism: Bacteroidota bacterium (assembly GCA_035524335.1). Lineage (GTDB taxonomy): Bacteria > Bacteroidota > Ignavibacteria > UBA10030 > SZUA-254 > DATKPE01. The sequence continues at coordinate 28,769 of DATKPE010000008.1, read as the reverse complement.
CCGAAGCGGTGTGGTCCGCAGGCGGGAGGGCGATCGCGGCGGGAACGGTCGAAAACGGCCTCCGCCTGGCCCGCGCCGAACGCCGCCGCGGTGAGCCGCTCCTCCTCATCGGTTCCCATTATCTGGCGGGCGAAGCATTAAAATTTTTTCAGGAAAATCGCCTTACTTGACTTTCATCCGGCCGGGATTTATATTGATTTACAAGCGAGGACACAAAACAGCTTCCCTGTATCTGGTTCCACCACTCATCACTTCGTACATTATCCTCAAGCAGGCACAAACAACCGTTCACCGGTTGAAGATTATCGACATTCAGTTGAGTTAACTCCCAATTCGCTTTTTTCCACTTTAGAAGGTTTTCGTACATCATGCCGATGGACATTACCGAGCTGAAATCCAAAAAGATTGCAGAGCTCACCAAAATTGCAAAAGAACTGAACATCACCGGGTACACCGATCTGCGGAAACAGGATCTGATCTTCAAGATTCTCGAGGCGCAGACCGAAAAGGACGGGCTGACGTTCAGCAAAGGGGTACTGGAAGTACTCCCCGACGGATACGGATTTCTCCGGTCGGTCGACTACAACTATCTCCCGTCGCCGGATGATATTTATGTTTCTCCCTCCCAGATAAAAAAGTTTGTGCTCCGTACGGGAGATTCGGTGACCGGGCAGGTGCGCCCGCCGAAGGAGGGGGAGCGTTTCTTCGCACTTCTCCGGGTCGAGGCGGTGAACGACGAGACCCCCGACGCCATCCGCGACAGGGTTCTGTTCGACAATCTCACCCCTCTGTACCCCAACAACCGCATCCGTCTCGAGACCTCCCCGGGTGAATATTCGATGCGCGTGATGGATCTCCTCTCCCCGCTCGGCAAGGGACAGCGCGGTATGATCGTCTCTCCGCCGAAGGCCGGCAAAACGATTCTTCTCCAGAAAATCGCCAACAGCGTGCTCCGCAATCATCCCGAAATCTTCCTCATCGTGCTCCTTATCGACGAACGTCCCGAGGAAGTGACCGATATGGAACGGTCGGTCAACGCGGAGGTGGTCAGTTCCACGTTCGACGAACCGCCGGAACGGCACGTGCAGGTCGCCGACATGGTGCTCGAAAAAGCCAAGCGTCTCGTCGAGACAAAACGGGATGTTGTGATCCTTCTCGACAGCATCACCCGTCTCGCCCGCGCCCACAATACGGTCGTCCCGCACAGCGGAAAGATCCTCTCCGGAGGTGTCGATGCGAATGCGCTCCACCGGCCCAAACGCTTCTTCGGCGCCGCGCGCAACGTGGAGGAGGGGGGAAGTCTCACCATCATCGCAACCGCCCTGATCGAGACCGGAAGCCGCATGGACGAAGTGATCTTCGAAGAGTTCAAGGGAACCGGCAACATGGAAATCATCCTCGACCGGAAGCTGAGCGACCGGCGCATGTTCCCCGCGATCGACGTCCTCCGCTCCGGGACACGAAAGGAAGAACTCCTCCTCGATGCGGACGAGCTCAACCGGGTCTGGATCCTCCGGAAATTCATCAGCGACTTCTCCACCGTCGAAGCCATGGAATTTTTAACGGAGAAAATGAGAGGTACGAAATCCAACAAGGAATTCCTCCGGTCGATGAATAGTTAAAGGTATTTCTCGAATTTCGCATTTAATTGTTTATTATCGTTGATATTAGCGCTTGACTTTAAACCCGGCAAGAGGTAAATTGCCCTGACAGGTACATTCCAGGACATCATGCGCACGCCTCGGCCTATCACTCTGTTATTTCTTGCACTTGCCGTTATTTCCTCATCCCGTCTCCGGGCACAGACCAATGAAGGAAACTTCGGCGTGGGCATCTTTGCCGGAGCCGCTGTCCCCTTTACCGCGATCGACGAGCACAAGCAGTATCCCCTCGGCCGCACGTTCATCCGCTATTATCCCTCAAAACTGGTCGCACTCGAACTCGGTCTCGGCATCGGACGTCTCTCTGCCGACGACGGAAAATCCTACTTCACGACGCCGATCTACCCGGTTGACGGCCGCGTCGTCGTCCATCTGCTCAAGAATCCGAAATTCCAGCCCTACGTCTTCGGCGGCATCGGCGTGATGTATTTCAACCCGGTCGACCAGCTCGATAACGCGCTTCCGCGGAACGCCAACGGAGAGTATCAGCACTTCACGTCCGAAGTTCCCATCGGCGGCGGCCTCCAGTTCGCGATCAGCGATATGACCGCCCTCGGCATCCAGGTCACCTATCACCAGCTGATGACCGACAACCTGAGCGACATCAAGGGAAGTTCGAACGATTCCTTCTGGAGCATCGGCCTGAATCTGATCGGATTCCTCAAACCGCTCAATCCCGACCTCGACGGCGACGGCCTCCTCAACGACGAGGAAAAAGCGCTCGGCACCGATATGTACAACCCCGATACCGACGGCGACGGACTCAGCGACGGCGACGAGGTCCACAAGTACCACACCAATCCCCTCAAAAAGGATACCGACGGCGACGGACTCAGCGACTACGACGAAATTTTCGTCTATCACACCGATCCGCTCAAGGCCGATACCGACGGGGACGGGCTGAGCGACGGCGACGAAGTCCTCAAATATCACACCGATCCGCTGAAAGCGGACACCGACGGGGACGGGCTGAGCGACGGCGACGAAGTGCTCAAATATCACACCGATCCGCTGAAAGCGGACACCGACGGGGACGGTCTCACCGATGGCGATGAAGTGCTGAAATACCACACCGATCCCCTCCGCCCGGATACCGACGGGGACGGCCTCACCGACGGCGATGAAGTGCTGAAATACCATACGGATCCTCTGAAACCGGACACCGACGGCGGCGGCATGCCCGACGGCAAGGAGATCCAGCTCGGTCTGAATCCGCTCGACCCGAGCGACGATATTCCGATCATCAACGTCGGCGAACGGATTATTCTTGAAGGGGTCAACTTCGAGACCAACAAGACGATCCTTCTGCCGAGCGCGCTGAACATCCTCGATCAGGTCGCCTCGAGCCTGGCGATGTATCCGACCGCCGAAGTGGCCATTCACGGTCACACCGACAACGTCGGCGGCGCCAAGTACAACATGAAACTCTCCCTCGGCCGCGCCGAAGCGGTGAAGGCCTACCTGGTCAAGAAGGGCATCGCCGCATCGCGCATTACCACAAAGGGATTCGGATTCACCAAACCGGTTGCCGATAATTCGACCCCGCAGGGGAGGGCGAAGAACCGCCGCATCGAATTCATCCGGCTCCGGTAACTCATCATGCACCTCTTTCACACCACTCCCGGCTCCACAGCCGGGATTTTTTTTGCTTATTTTTTGGAATAATTGTACCTTCAGCACAATCACGAACAGGAGCGCTCCTTATTTATGAACAATATCGTCATTGCCTCCGCATGCCGTACGCCGATCGGCGCGCTCGGCGGAGTCCTGAGCCAGATTCCGGCTCCCCAGCTCGGCGCGCTCGTCATCGGTGAGGCGGTGCGGCGGGCCGGTCTCCGGCCGGAACAGGTCGGCGAGGTGATCATGGGGTGTGTCCTGACCGCCGGTGTGGGACAGGCCCCCGCCCGTCAGGCGGCCATCGGCGCGGGTCTTCCCGTCAGCGTGGAATGCATGACAATCAACAAAGTCTGCGGGTCCGGCCTCAAGGCGGTCATGCTTGCCTCTCAGGCGATCGCCGCGGGCGACGCTGAAGTGGTTGTCGCGGGCGGAATGGAGAGCATGTCCAATGTTCCCTACATTCTCGACAAGGCTCGGAGCGGATACCGGCTCGGGCACGGCCAGCTGACCGACGCTCTGATCAAAGACGGCCTCTGGGATGTTTACAACGATTTCCACATGGGCGAAGCGGCGGAACGCTGCGCCTCGGCGTGCGGGATCACGCGGGAGGCGCAGGATGCCTTCGCAGTGGAGAGCTACCGGCGGGCGCAGGCGGCGCAGAAGGAGGGCCGGTTCAGCGCGGAAATCGTCCCCGTGCCTGTGAATGCAAAGGGAAGTGAGCCCCGCGAGGTGAAGGAAGACGAAGAGCCGGGGAAGGCGAGATTCGACAAGATTCCGGCGCTCAAACCTGCATTCCGGAAGGACGGCACGGTGACCGCGGCAAATGCCTCCAAGATCAACGACGGCGCCGCGGCGCTGGTGCTGATGTCGGAGACGAAGGCGGCCGCGCTCGGATGCAGGCCGCTGGCGAGGATTGTCGCCTCCGCATCGGCGGCAAAAGCGCCTGTGGAATTTACGACCGCCCCCGCCGATGTGATCACGAAGGTGCTGGCGAAAGCGGGACTCCGCCAGAGCGACATCGATCTGTACGAAATCAACGAAGCGTTCGCCGTCGTGACGATGGCGGTGAACGGCATCCTCAAACTTGACCCCGGGATCGTGAACGTCAATGGCGGCGCGGTCGCCCTCGGACACCCGATCGGTGCAAGCGGCGCGCGGATTCTGGTGACGCTCCTGCATGCACTGAAGGAGCGGAACGCACGGCGCGGACTCGCGGCGATCTGCATCGGCGGCGGCGAGGCGAGCGGCGTCATCGTCGAACGCTGACAGGGAAGGAACGGATATGCGGAACATCACTGTTATAGGTGCCGGCACGATGGGCAACGGCATCAGCCATGTCTTCGCGCAGTACGGCTGTAATGTCGTCCTGCACGATACGAAGGACGAATTCATCCGCCGCGGTCTGCAGGCGATCAGAACGAACATCGACCGCCAGATCAAAAAGGGATCGCTGACCGAAGAGCAGAAAAAAGATACCCTCTCGCGGCTGACCACCACGCTCTCGCTTCAGGAGGCGGTGGCGCATGCCGATCTCGTCATCGAGGCCGTGACCGAAGACCGGGCAGTGAAAGAGGCCGTTTTCCGGGCGGTGGATGCCGCCGCTCCGGAAGCCGCCGTCATCGCGTCCAACACCTCGTCGATCTCGATCACCGAGCTTGCCGCGCTCACCCGCCGGCCGGGTCAGGTGATCGGCATGCACTTCATGAATCCCGTGCCGGTGATGAAGCTCGTGGAGGTCATCCGCGGACTCGCGACCACCGACGCCACGAAGGAGGCTGTTTTCGCCGCCGCCCTGAGCCTCGATAAGGTTCCGGTCGAAGTGAGCGATTACCCTGGTTTCATTTCAAACCGGATCCTCCTCCCGATGATCAACGAGGCGGTATACTGCGTCATGGAAGGGGTCGGCACCCCGCAGGCGATCGATACGGTCATGAAGCTCGGGATGAATCATCCCATGGGACCGCTCACGCTGGCGGATTTCATCGGGCTCGACGTCTGCCTGGCGATCATGAACGTTCTGCACGAGGGACTCGGGGATCCGAAATATCGTCCCTGCCCGCTTCTCCGCAAGATGGTTGCGGCCGGCTACCTCGGCAGAAAATCGGGGCGGGGGTTTTACGACTATTCCGTCACGTCAGCATAACCTCCGGAGAGACGAACAGCATGGATTTCACCTTCACCGAAACGCAACAGATGATCCGGGACACCGCCCGGAGCTTTGCCGCTGAACAGCTTTCACCCAATTCCGTCAGGCGCGACGAGGAGGAGACGTTCCCGGCGGATGAGGTCCGGAAAATGGGAGAGCTCGGTTTCATGGGGATGATGGTCCCCGAAGCCTATGGAGGCGCAGGACTCGATACCGTCAGCTATGTCCTCGCCATGATCGAGATTTCGCGGGTGGACGCTTCCTGCGGGGTCATCATGTCGGTCAATAATTCGCTCGTCTGTTACGGCATCAACGAATGGGGGACGGAGGAGCAGAAACGGAAATACCTGACCCAGCTGGCAGCGGGGACGAAACTCGGCGCATTCGCCCTTTCCGAGCCGGAGGCCGGGAGCGACGCGACCAATCAGCGGACCATGGCGGTGAAGGATGGCTCCTCCTACATTCTGAACGGGACAAAAAACTGGATCACGAACGGGTCGACGGCCGATTATGTGCTGGTTATGGCGACAACGGACCGGACAAAGGGGGCGAAGGGGATCAGCGCGTTTATCGTCGAAAAAGGTACTCCGGGATTCACAGTGGCGAAAAAAGAGAAAAAGCTGGGGATCCGCAGTTCCGATACCGTCTCCCTCTCGTTTCAGGACTGCCGTGTCCCTGCGGCGAATATGATCGGCCAGGAAGGATTCGGATTCAAATTCGCTATGTCGACGCTCGATGGAGGGCGGATCGGGATAGCCGCGCAGGCGGTCGGCATCGGGCGGGCGTCGCTCGACGCGTCGATTCAGTATGCAAAACAGCGGAAAGCGTTTGGAAAGCCGATTGCGGAATTGCAGGCCATCCAGTTCAAACTTTCCGATATGGCGACGCGGGTCGATGCCGCCGAGCTCCTGACTCTGCGCGCCGCGGCGGATAAGGATTCCCATCGTCCCTACGGCCAGAGCGCCGCGATGGCCAAACTGTATGCCTCTGATGTCGCGGTGAAGGCCGCACTCGAAGCGATTCAGATCCATGGAGGATACGGCTACGTACGGGAATATCTGGTCGAACGGTATCTGAGAGACGCCAAAATCACCGAAATATATGAAGGCACGTCGGAAATTCAGAGAGTGGTAATTTCACGCGGTTTATTGAAGGATTAATCACATCAATCAGCAGGAGAACCTCACAATGAGATATGTTCTGCTTCTTGTTCTCGCAGTTGCCCTGATCGTTTCGATGTCGCCCGCGCAGGATCTGTCGGTGGTCGGCAGATTCGGTCTGTCCGATTTCAGCAATGGCGGGGGAGTCGGATTACAGATCGGGGGCGGAGTCGATTATGGCCTGAAACACGATCTTCTTCTCGGATCGGAATTCAACATCAATACGCAGGGGGGCGGTCCGATAGAATGGGGAAATTACGTAAAATACATGATCGACCTTCCCTCCAGCAAGGTAAAGCCCTACATCGACGGAGGATTCAATCTGTGGTTTTACACCGGGGGACCGTACTTCGGGCTGAGGTTCGGGGGGGGGATCTATTTCCCGGTCACGCCACAGATTTCGATTCCGGCGGATATTCAGCTTGGACCGGTGTTTACGAGCGGTTCGAGTACATTCTATTTTGCGATGACCTCCGGCATCCGCTATACATTACCGTAGTGGGCGGATTTTCAGATTCGGAGCGAATCTTCAGCATCGGAACACCGTATATCTGATCCAGATATTGAGCGGTTTTTCGGGAAAACAGCTGTTTAAGATAGAATATAAAACTGCGTTAATTTGTGAAATTTCGAACTAATCCCGTTAATCTTTTATCTAAGTGAGCGTTTTTAGAGGCTTATGGGGATCAGTTCAAGCAAGGCGTAAAAAAAATCCTTGACAAAGGTTTTATTTTTTGCTATACTCTATCCGTTCTTGTTAAAACATATAACAATCATCAAATATTCACGAAAGGTTGGAGGTTCAAAATGAAGAAATTTGCTATTATGCTCGCATTGCTGATCATCGCCGTGCCGATGTTTGGACAGGCCCCGAGCCAGTGGTCCGTCGGTGTGGGTGTTGAAGGTGGCCTTCCGACCGGTGATTTCAACAACGCAAGCAACTTCGGGATCGGCGGCCTCGCGTTTGCAGGCTACAACGGCATCGATCCGTCATTCCAGCTGACGCTGACCTCCGGGTACGTGCGCTTCAGCGGCAAAGACCTTCCTGATGGATCGAGCGCCAGCATGGGCGTCATTCCGATCCTCGTCGGCGGCAAGTACTATTTCATGCCGGGCGACACACGGGTCTACGGTCAGGTCGATGTTGGTCTTTACCTGCTGAATACGAGCGTTTCGACCACGATTCTCGGTCAGAGCGTGAGCGGCAGCGAAAGCACCTCCAAATTCGGCGTTGCACCCGTGCTTGGCGCGCAGTTCAAGGCCGGCGACAAGATGTGGGTGGATGCCCACGTGAATTACACCGATATCATGACCGACAACAGCTCAACGTCGTACATCGGATTCGGTATCGGATTGGTTTTCGATTTACAGTAAGACAGGAAAATAAACAAGCGGGATCCGGGCGATTGATCGTGATCGCCTTTTCCCGTCTCATCTAGATGGTAACGGTAGTAGGTAAACAAATCAAATATTCTTCACATATCAGAAGGAGTCATATGAAACAACTTGCTATCCTGGCACTGGTGATGGTAGCGGTTGCGAGCCTCGCATCCGCACAGCCGATCTCAGGCGGCCTGGCACGCGAACTGGCCATGGGCGGTACGCAGGCCGGAACGGGACTCGTGCTGAATCCGTTCATCATGGAAGATCCTTCCCTGCTGCTCGTGAATCCCGCCTACCAGGTCATGTACAAGGATTATGCCTGGATGAATATTGCAGGCGGCGGTTTAACGGGCGCCAGCGTCGGCGCTGACGGCTACGGCAATCAGAATGCCGGTGCGGCGTTCAGCGTCTGCGAGAACATGAACCTCGGCGTGATTCTGAGCTACGATCCGTCGCTCGCTAACAATCTCGTCTCCATGTTCACAAACTATGTGAACGACCGGCGCGGATTCACCGGATCGTATCCTCCGCAGCAGATTCAGAACGTGTGGGAAGTTGTCGGTTCCTGGCATATGGCGACCATGGATCTCGGTCTCGGCGTTTCCTACGGTTCCTCCAACAATGAATATCAGTTCACGTCCACCACGCCCGCGTCCTCCGGCGATCTGCAGTCGACCGCCAGCGTGTGGGGATTCCGGGCAGGTGCGTTGATCAACCTCGGCGGAAGCAACACCCTCGATGCAAGCGCTCTTCTGCATCTGGACAAGGTGGCGAACAAAGCGACAACCACCCCGATCGCGACCAACAACTATGGTGATTATTCGGCTTCCGGTACCGAATTCCAGTTCAACGCACGCGCGAAGTTCGTCGTCTCCCCGAAGTTCAACTTCGTGCCGTACGGCATCATCTTCACAAGCTCCGCCAGCCCGAGTGAGAATACAGTCGCAAGCGGTCTGACGGGCAAAGCGGATAACATCACCTGGAGCGCCACGGCATACGCTCTCGGCGTCGGCGGTGAATACCGCGTCAACAGCTTCTTCCTCGCCGGCGGTCTGAGCTTCCAGTCGGCACAGCAGAAGACCGAAGATACCCCGGACGGCGGTACGCAGTCCACCTACACGCAGACCTACACTGCGATCCCGGTCGTCAACCTCGGTATGGAATGGACGATTCTCGACTGGCTGACCGGCCGCGCCGGATATGAGCGGATGATCGGCAGTATCGACCAGAAGAGCGAAACCACGACCACGACCGAAGAAGAATCCTACTCGTTCCCGCAGAGCTGGACGGGTCTTGGATGGATCAACCCCGGTTCGTGGGATGGTGTCGTGACCCTTGGTGTCGGAATGAAGTTCGGGAACTTCGCGGTTGATGCCACCGTCAGCGACGAGGCTCTCCGCCGCGGTCTCGGTCTCATCGGCAATCAGGACAACCTCAATACCTTCGGGTATATGACGGCGAGTTACCACTTCGGCCAGTAAGTTTCCCTGGTCCGTTGTTCAGTGTATCGGAAAGGGCGACTTGCGTAAAGTCGCCCTTTCTGTTTTCATGATCCGCGACCGGCATCTGCCGAGTTCGCAGATTCCGGAAAGAACTTCCGTTTTCGATGCCACAGCACAACATCCCGACAGGTTTCAGCGCGTTTGACGAGTTCTGCGGAGGATTGAACACCGGGGAGTCTCTGCTCCTTCTCTCCGACGCTCCCGCCGCTTGGCTCACCTGGTGCGCGGCATGGACGGCATCAGCTTCCCACAGATCCAGATTTCTCCTCCTCTCAGCGCCCGGCAGACCGCTTCCCCGGTTTTATGATGTCTCCAGACGTTTTCTCCAGAGAACTGTCGAACCTGCCGTCAGGCATTCCGCAGTTCTCCGCAGAACGCTCCTGAAGACGCTCAGGGGCATTACGCCCGGGACGATCATCCTTATCGAAGATCTCGCTTCCCTTCAGTCCGGAAAGGGTGTCGGAATCCGGGATTGGTTCGACGTTCTTGCCGGGGAGACTGCGAAACGCGGGTGCATCCTCTTCGGGAATGTCACGCGCGGCGCCGTCCCGCTCTCCGACCTGGCGTACCTCAAGGATCGGGCGGATATCTGTGCGGAAGTAGTGCTGACCGGCGGGGAGATGCACATCCTGCCCGTCACAATCAAACACCGCTACAAACCGGCGCTGGAATCGCGCCGCATGTTCAGGCTTTCCCTGTCCGCAGACGGAGCATCTGCACCGGCAGAGCCCGGTTCATCGCCCACCGCGGACGTCCCGGATTTCACCGGGGAATTGTTTCAGAAATTCTCCGAACCGCTTGCACGATTCCGGGGGAAGAGGGAACCGGTCGATCTCAACCTCCGTGCGCTCGCATTGCTGGGCGTTTCCCGCGACGAGTTCCTGGCCGGCCAGTTCCGGGGAAGGCTCGAACCGGGACACAGCTTCCGCCTCGGGAGATTTATCCTTGCCATCGGTGAGCAGAAGAGCGGAACCGTTTCATTCGCCTTCAGGCGGGGGAGACAGCTCCGGCATGTGACTGCCCATTGTGTATCTGTCGGCCGCGGTCTGAACTACGCTTTTCTGCGGGATACCACCGACGAGGCGGCGGTTTCCCGGCACGCCGAGGAACTTGAACACGCGTTCCACACGTTTCTGGAAGAGCAGACTCTCCCCTTTGTCCTGCTTCAGGATCGGAAGATCAGTTTCCTCAGCAGATCCTTCCGGGAGACATTCGGCTATCCCGTTTCGGAGGAAGCGCCCCTGCCGTCGCCGGCCGACCTGTTTACGGCAGAGGGAGTACGGCAGATCCGGCAGACCGCAGGCCGCGCTGAAGAGAAACAGAGCAGGTCCCTGGTCCTGAATGTCCGCCGGGCCGGCGGTGACACGGCCATATGTCAGGCGGCTGTCGCCCCGGTCACGTTCCGCGGTGAACGCTCCATCCAGATATCCCTGACCGATATTACGGCCCTCATCCGGCTCCGGGACCGGCTTGAGCTGAGGGCGCGGATGCTGGAGCGCCTTCCCGGTCCCGCCGCGCTTGTCCGGGACGGGAAATTCGTCTACTGCAACGCCGGGTTCCTGAAATATTTCGGTTTTTCCGACCTGAACGAGGTGGAGGGCAGGCCTCACACACTGATCGAACAGCAAAAAGAGACGTCGGTGCTCACGGAACAGTGTGCGCGGAAGCAGTTTCAGCGTCAGCCGGTCAGATCGTTTCTCGTCCGCGCGGTGAGTGCCGCGGGAACCGCGTATACCCTGCGGGCGACGGCGGCGATGCCTGCCGATATGGGAGGGGACCTTCTGCTTCTGTACGAAGATGCCTCGGAGGAAATCCAGTGGAAGGCCGATGCCGGTCAGTTCGGCGAGGAGCTCGAATACCTGAACGGTCTGCTGGAATCGCTTCACGTGCGGGCCGATATCCCGAGGGTGGCGGCGGCGGCGATCCAGAAATTCACCTCGGTTTTCTCCTGGAAATGCGCCGGCCTCTTTCTCCACAATCCCGGCACGGATGAGTTCGACCTGTCGTCCCACCGGAACCTCCCGGTTCTCATTACCGAAAAACTGGCGCATCTTCCTGCGGGGGAAGGACTCGGCGGTTTTCTTGCAAAGACGCAGGAACCCCATCAATTCCTTCTCTCCGCGTATCCCGCGTATCTTCCGCACCGGTCGCTCTTCCATGCGGCGCACATTCACACGCTCGGACTTGTGCCGCTCCTTTCCGGGATGAACGTGGTCGGGTTTGTCCTCCTGGCATCGACCGATCCGGAAATGACCCCGGTCTATTCCCACCGCCTCTATTCCCTCATCGGGAGGGAACTCGGCGCCTCGCTCGCCCGCGGGAGAACGATCGAACAGCTGGAAAACGAGCTCTCCCAACTCCGTGCGATGACCGCGAACGGGGAGGATGTCTACTACCAGCTGTCGCCGGACGGTGTTCTGCTCACGGTCACCGAGAACATTGAACAGATGCTCGGTTACCGGCCGAGGGAGTTCCTCCGGAACAGGTCTCTCTGGCTCAGCCTCCTCCATCAGGATGATAAGCGGGTTCTCCTCGAACGGGCGACGCGACTTTCGGATATCCGCGAGCGGCACACGGCGGAGTACCGCATATTCCCCAAGGGAAAGGCTACCCCGATTTCCGCCCGCGACACCCTCACCGTGCAGTACGGCAAAGACGAAAGGATCAGCGGGTACGTCGGCATCCTCCGGGACACGACCGCGGAAAGGAGTCTGGTCGGCGATCTGGAAGAGCGTCTCCGGCACGGTGAGCGGATCGTTGCCATGATGCCCGATGCCGTCGCGACGTGCGACGCCCAGTGGCGGATTTCCGCCGTGAACGCGGAAATGGAGAAGCTGACCGGCCGGGAACAGGCCGATCTGACCGGAAAACTGATCACCGAGATATTTCATCCCGACGATGAAGCCGCCATTGCACAGCTCCTCAAACGCGCCTTCGCAGGGGAGAGGGGGGAAACGGACGGAGCGAGACTGAGGCAGAAAAAACAGCAGGCGGCCGCGCGCCACTGCTGGATGAAATGCGCTCCCGTTCCGGACCCCGACGGCGCCGTTCGCCAAGCCGTCGTCCTTCTCGCCGATGTCTCCGACATGCAGGCGCGGGAAACGGCGCTCCGGACGTCGGAGCAGATCCTGCGCAACGTCATCGACGCGATGGGCGATATCTTCATCATCACCGACCTGGACGGCACGGTGCGGCAGATCAATAAATCGTTCGAGCGCATGCTCGGGTACCCCGCCGCCGATGCGATCAACTGCACGTTTCCGTATCCCTGGCTCGTGGAAGAGGAGATGGGCCGCTACATCCTCTGGATCACGTCCCTCCGGGAGAAAAACTGGCTGCACGATTTCGATATGACCTGGCGGACGAAGGACGGGCGGCGTATTCCGCTGAGTCTCAGCACGACCCTCCTCCGGAATTCGCTCGGCGAACCGATCGCCATGCTCAGCGTCGCGCGCGATATCACCGATCGCGTACGGCTCATGAACGACATCGCCCGCCGGAACAAGCAGATCGAACTCATCAACAGAGTCGTCAGCAAGGCCAACGAAACGAACGATTTCGAGGAAATCTTCGGATTTCTCAGCCAGGAAATCACCGCCCTCCTTCCCGCAACCTTCATCAATGTCGGCCTGTTTACCGAGGGATATACCGGTCTCCGTGTCTTTGCCGTCTCCGGCGATACCACCCGTGTCCCGGGGGACGTCATTCCCGTCGACCGGACCGTATCGCGATTCGTCCTCGAACAGTCGTCCCCGGTCATCGTCAACAACATCCAGAGCGATCCCGCCTATCAGGGACTCGATTCGGTTCTGAAGGGTGTCGAAACCCAGCTGTCGATCCCGTTCCGCCTCAAAGGACGGATTGCGGGAACCCTCAATATCGGAAGCACGAAACGCGACGTCTTCACCCAGGACCACATTGAAATACTCCAGCCGCTCGCACAGCATCTCGGCACGATCATCGACCGGGTCGCCCTGTTCCGGCAGGTCCGGGAAGATTCTGCCTACATCAGGACCCTGCTCGATTCGCTCGACAGCATCGTCTATACGGTGGATGACCAGTGCAGACTACGGGAGGTGAATCTGGCCTGGAATCATTTCTTCCATCAGGCCGGCATTGCCGGAGCGTCGGAATATTACGGGAGGGATCTGTTCGAGGTGCTCCCTTCGGACGAGCTCCGGGCGATGTTCCGCCAGGTCATCCCCGATCTGATCGCCGGGAAGATCAAGATGTTCTCGGAGGAGTACACGCACCGGTTCCCGACCGACGAACGGGTCTATCAGATCATCATTACGCCGATGAGCTCCGGCGACAGGGTGAAGGGTCTGGTGTTCACCCATACCGATATTACCGCATTGAAACGGAGCGAAACGAAGCTCCGTGAATTCAACGAACAGCTTCTCACCCTGAACGAAATCGCCACATTCGTCAATACGGCGGTCGACACCGGTGAAATGCTCGACACCGCCCTCACCCTCCTCCAGCGGGTCGTAAAAGCCGACGGGATCATCGCATTTTTCCCCGGAGACGACCTTTCCGAGCTGGTTGCGATCAGGAAGGTGGGGCTCACCACTACGGTTCTCCCCGAGCCGCTGAAGCTCGATATCGCCCGGTCCGCGACAGGCCAGACGTACCGGACCCGCGAGCCGATCTTCATCATGAGCGACGCCCCGGAAGACGGCCGGATTCAGCACGAAAACCGCCCCCTGCTCCGGTCCGCCGGCATTCAGACGATGGCGGTCATTCCTCTTGTCTCGAAAGACCGCGTCGTCGGTGTTCTCGATCTCTTTTACACCTCCGCGCACCATTTCACGGAGCAGGACCGCCAGATCCTTTCCCTGGTCGGCAATCAGCTTGGGGCGGCGGTGGAGACGACGCGCCTCTACAACGAACTCCGTTCGCAGGTCGGGCGTCTGACGGCCCTCTACGATCTCTCGGCGCGGCTTACCTCGGTGCTGGAGGTCGACCAGATCATCCGCGTGGTGGCGGAGAACATCGATCACCTGATTCCGTTCTCCCGGCTCGACATCACCCTCTGTGACGCCGCGACGAAGACGCAGTCGGGACATTTTGCCGTCACGCCCGAGCACGACCGGCTCGACATCCAGTCCTTCCATACCGTCCACAGACTGCCCGAATCCTCCCCGGAATATATCGTCCTCGACAGCGGCGACTCCTGGTTCGGCGAGGATCGCTCGGTCATGGCCGTTGCAATGCTCTCCAAGGGGACCGCGGTGGGTGTGATCACCCTGATGTCGGTGCCGGGTTCCTCCTATCGCGACGATCAGCGTCTGCTGCTGGAAAGTCTCGCCAGTCTGGCGGCCATCGCCCTTGAGAAGGGCCGCCTCTACGAGGAAACCCTCCGCATCACGGAGGAATTGAGGAGGAGGAACAAGGAGCTGGACGATTTCACCTATGTCGTGTCGCACGATCTCAAGGAACCGCTTATCAGCATCGAAGGGTTCAGCCGGATCCTCCATGCGGATTACGCGGGAATCATCGAGAAGGAGGGAAAGGATTACCTCGATTCGGTGGTGGGGGCGGCGACGCGGATGAAGGGGCTGATCGACGATCTGCTCATGCTCTCGCGCGTCAGCAGGCCGTCCGAATCGTCCGGCGCGGTCCCGATGAAGAAAATGCTGGAAGAGATCAGACAGGACATGGCCTTTACGATCCGCCAGAAGAATGTCCGTCTCCTCCTGCCCGGGAATCTGCCGGAGGTGTGGGGGAATGAGACCCATCTGAAGGTACTGTTCCGCAACCTTATCGGAAATGCCATAAAATTCAACGATAAGCCCGATCCGGTCGTTGAGATCGGATTTCGAAATGCGGAAAATAATTACTATCTTTTCTTCGTCCGGGACAACGGCATCGGCATCGAAAAGGAGTTTTTCGAGAAGATTTTCATCATCTTCCAGCGCCTGCACCGGCGGGAAGAATATGAGGGAAGCGGCGCCGGCCTGGCCATCGTCAAAAAGATCGTTGAAATGCATAAGGGCGCCATCTGGGTCGAATCTGAAGTGAACAAGGGTTCGACATTTTACCTTACAATACCGGCATCACAGGTGTAACGGGAATTTCGCGTGCAGACAGGGACCATTCGGATACTTCTGATAGAGGATAACAAGGATTTCGCAAAACTGGTGCAGGTCTTCCTGCACCGGTTTCAGAAGGATTTGTTTGCGATCACCTGGACCGAAAATTATACCGACGCGATGAACGCGCTCGCGGAGGATCAGACGTACGACGTGATCCTGATGGATTATTTTCTTCCCGGCCGGAACGGCCTCGAGATCACCCGCGAAATCAAAAACCGTAGGATCGACGTGCCGATCGTCTTCCTTACGGTCAACAAGGATTTCGAACTCGCGCTCGACGTCATGAAACTCGGCGTCGACGACTACCTCGTGAAGGAAGAAATCTCCTCGCCGGTGCTCCCGAAAACGGTTTTGACCGTGGTCGAAAAGAAACGGCTCCAGAAACAGAAAACCGAGCTGGAGGTGAGTCAGCAGAGGCTGACCGCCATCCACAAGACGCTCGCAGGCTTTATTCACGACTTTGAAGACCCCGTGAAACAAATGAAGGTCCTCGCGGAGGATTTCCGGACCAACGGCCTCACCGAAGCCAATAAACAGTATCTGAAATACATCGAGGACAACGTCGAACGGATCCTCAAAAAACTTGAGAAGCTGAAATCGCTGAAAGTCGACAAGACCATCAAATACATCAAGGACATCAAGATGCTCGATCTTTCCTGATCGATCATCCGGCTGACGCCGTGTCCGGCATCCGGCGGAAGCCATCCCAGCCTACCTGACCCGTTTCCCGGCCACCGGTGCAGAGGATAACTGCTGAATGAAACGACATCGTATTGCCGTCGCCCAGACAGATGCGGCCGTCGGCAACCTGGACGCAAATATTGCAACCCATCTTCAGGCGATCCGCAAGGCGCGTGAGGGAGGGGCGGAGCTGATCGTGTTTCCCGAGCTCAGCCTGACCGGCTATTCCCTCCGCGATCTCAACTGGACGGTCCCGCTCCGCGCCGATGCCCCCGGGACGCTGGCGCCGCTCCTGCGCGAAACGGCCGACTGTTCGGTCATCCTCGGTTCGGTCGAGGAGTCGGACCGCTACGGAATTCATAACGCCGCCTTTCTCCTGGAGAACGGCACCGTCCGGACGGTACACCGGAAGATCTATCCGCCGACCTATGGAATGTTCGAGGAGCTGAGGTACTTCAGCCCGGGCCGGCAGATCCGCTCCTGTGCGACCCGGATCGGACGGATCGGCGTCCTCGTCTGCGAGGATCTCTGGCATCTCTCCGTCCCGTATCTTCTCGCCCTCGACGGCGCCGAGGCGATCGTCTGCATCGCCGCCAGCCCGACGAGGCTTGCCGGCAGCGAGGAACGGATCGCCGTCGCACGCATGAATACCGAACAGCACCGTGCGCTTGCGCGGTTGCTGAGCACGTACATCGTGTTCTGCAACAGGGTCGGATTCGAAGACGGCGTCAGCTTCTGGGGAGGATCCGAAGTGATTTCCCCCTCGGGCGAGACGGTCGGCAGTGCCCGGCTCTTCGAGGAGGATCTGCTCTTCGCGGAGCTCGACGGCAACGAACTCCGGCGCGCACGCCGCATGTCGCGCCATTTTCTCGACGAGAATGCGGAGCTCACGCTTGCGGAGCTGAACCGGATCGTCGCCGGCAGGTAGAGATCCACACGAATGTCTATTCACGAACAACACGGAATCGTATGTCGCGCGTTTATATTGAACAGCTGAAAGATCACGTTGGCGAGACTATCACCGTCAGCGGGTGGGTGTATAACAAACGGTCCGGCGGAAAAATCCGTTTCCTCATCCTCCGCGACGGCACCGGCCTTCTCCAGTGCGTCATGGTGAAGGGATCCGTCGGGGAACAGGAATTTGAAAGCTTCGACACCCTCAGCCAGGAATCTTCCGTTGCGGTGACCGGCAGGATAAAGGCCGAAGGGCGCGCCCCCGGCGGCTACGAGATGGAGGTCAGCGGCCTCAGGATTCTGAGTATAGCGCGGGAGTACCCGATCACGCCGAAGGAGCATGGAGTCGAATTTCTCATGGATCTCCGCCACCTCTGGCTCAGATCGGCCAAACAGCATGCAATCCTCCGGATCCGGCATCAGATCATATCGTCCATCAGGGAATTTTTCGATAACCGGGGTTTCACCCTGCTCGACGCGCCGATCTTCACCCCGGCGGCCTGCGAGGGGACATCGACCCTTTTCGAAACAGACTATTTCGACCTCGGCAAGGCCTACCTTACCCAGTCGGGCCAGCTCTATGGAGAAGCGGGGGCGATGGCGTTCGGGAAGGTCTACGTCTTCGGACCGACCTTCCGGGCCGAAAAATCGAAAACCCGCCGCCACCTGACGGAGTTCTGGATGGTCGAACCGGAGGTCGCCTTCAACGACCTGAACGACAATATGGAACTGGCCGAAGAGTTCCTGGAGCACATCGTCACATCCGTTCTGCGGCACCGTTCGGAAGAACTGAAGGTGCTGGAACGCAACACACGATTTCTGGAAAATGTCCGGAAGCCGCTCCCCAAAATCAGCTATTCCGAGGCAGTGGAGATCCTGAAGAAGAAAATGCCGTCGTTCGAATGGGGAAATGATTTCGGCGGAGGGGACGAGACCATCATCTCCGAGAATTTCGACCGCCCGGTCATCGTGCACAGGTATCCGGCCAAAATAAAGGCGTTTTATATGAAACGGGATCCGGAACATCCCGAACTCGCCCTTGCAATGGACGTGCTCGCCCCCGAAGGGTACGGGGAGATCATCGGCGGGAGCCAGCGCGAAGACGATTACGACGCCCTCGTCGCCCGCATCAGCGAACACGGCCTCCCGCAATCGGCGTTCGAATGGTATCTCGACCTCCGGCGCTACGGATCGGTGCCGCACGCCGGTTTCGGTCTCGGCATCGAGCGGACCGTCGCCTGGATCTGCGGACTCGACCATGTCCGCGAAACCATTCCCTTCCCCCGCATGATCTACCGGCTGACCCCATGACCATGGTCAGCGTCTCGGACATCAGGAAACAGTATGCGACGGTGACGGCGGTCGACGGGGTCTCCCTCGAAGTCCGGCGCGGCGAAATCCTGGGGCTTCTCGGACCGAACGGCGCCGGGAAATCGACCACCATCCGGATGATCCTCAACATCATCCGTCCCGACGCCGGCGCTATCCTTTTCGACGGAAAGCCCTTTTCACCCCCGGTTCAGAACGCCATCGGCTATCTCCCCGAAGAACGCGGTCTCTACCGCAAAAGCACGCTCATCAACACCATTCTCTATTTCGCCAGCCTCCGCGGTCTTTCCGCCGCCGAGTCCCGGCGCCGCGCCTATGATCTTCTGAAGCGGTTCGATCTGCTCACGTATTATAACCGGAAGGTGGAAGAGCTCTCCAAGGGAAACCAGCAGAAGGTGCAGTTCATTCTCGCGATCCTCCACGAACCGTCCCTTCTGGTCCTCGACGAGCCCTATTCGGGCCTCGATCCGCTCAACCAGGTTCTCCTGACCGAGATCCTGATGGAACTCAAAAAGAAGGGGACCGCGATCATCTTTTCGACTCATGTGATGGACCAGGCGGAAAAACTCTGCGATGCGATCTGTCTCATCAACAAGGGAAAGGTCGTCGTCCAGGGGCCCCTGGGGGAGGTGAAGAACCGCTTCGGCACCCAGGCCGTCCGGATCGAGTACGAAGGTGACGGATCCTTTCTTGCGGAGCTCCCGGGCATCAGGGGAATGGTGAGGTATGAAAATTATTCGGAGTTCTCGCTCGACCCGGCCATGGGAACGTCGCAGCTGCTCCGGTCTGTATTGGCGCACCCTGCGAAGCTGGAGATCCGGAAATTCGAGGTTGCCCAGCCGTCGCTGAATCTGATCTTCATCCAGCTGGTCGGCGCCGCGGAGAGCGGCGGGAAGGGGGGAGGGCATGAATAAATATCTTGCTGTCGGCCGCTGGGAATATCTCGAAAAAATAAAATCGAAGGCCTTTCTCATCTCCCTCTTCCTGACGCCGGCGATCATGGCGGGGATGATCCTCATTCCGGCCGCCCTCGCCTCACGACCGGATACGGAGACCAAAGTCATCGGTATCATCGATCCTTCGGGAAAGGTGCATGGTCCCCTCGGGAAAATGCTCGAGGACCGGTACAAACTGCCGAACGGCCAGCCGAACTATCTCCTCCGGGAGATCCCGGTTCCGTCCGACGGCATTCCGGGTGCGAAGGCCGCCGCCGATACGCTCATCTCCATGGAGGCGATGGCGGGCTGTTTCGTTTTTGCCGGCGATTACCTGAACGATTCGATTGTGGAGTACCGATCTTCCAACCTCGGCGATATCCGGCTCACCGAGCAGGTGTTTGAGACGGTCCGGGACTACGTCCGGCAGAACCGTCTGCTCGCGAAGGGGCTCGATACATCGATGATCCGTGAGCTCACCCGGCCGCTTACCCTCCGGACCATGAAAGTCTCCCGGCCGGGAGCCGAGGAGGAATCGGGATTCAACCAGGTGTTCTTCACCGGCTACATCTTCATGATGATGATGTTCGTACTTGTGCTCACCACCGGGCAGATCCTGGTGAGGAGCATGCTGGAGGAAAAGTCGAACAGGGTGGTCGAGGTTCTCCTCTCGTCCTGTTCCGCGAACGATCTGATGTTCGGGAAAATCATCGGGTTGAGCGGACTGGGGCTGACGCAGATGGCGTTCTGGGCGGTCGCGGGGGTTCTCCTCAGCGCCAAAATGGGAACCCCGCTGCCGCCCGCGCCGATGGTGCTCCTGAATCTCCTCTATGTCGTGCTCGGCTATCTCCTGTACGCCGGTATTTTTGTTGCGATGGGGGCCCCGGTGTCGACCGAACAGGACGCCCAGCAGATCACGACCTATCTGATGCTTGTCCTCTTCGTGCCGATCTTCCTCATGTTCTCGATCGCGCAGGCGCCCAACTCCGGGCTGGTCAGGATCTTATCGTTCATACCGCTTCTGACGCCGTCCATGATGATCATGCGGATATCCATTCTGATGCCGACGCCGGCGGAAATCGCCGGATCGCTCATCCTTCTCGCGATCAGCGCGGTCGCGATGATGAAAGTTGCGGGGAAGATCTTCCGCACGACGATTCTCTTCACCGGAAAGAGACCTAATATGCGGGAACTGGTACAATTCATCAGATCGGAGTAGATGGAATCGAGACGGCTCCGGATACGATTTTTCTTTGAACATTCCGGAGATTTTGCTATCTTGAGCGATAATTGACCGGATTTTCAATCCGCCATGAACCTGGAACCAATCGTTTTTATCGTCACCGGACTCGTTGCACTTGTTTCCGCAATTCTGATGGTCACGCGCCGGAATCCGGTCAAGTCGGTTCTGTTTCTGATCGTCAACTTTTTCTGCCTCGCCGTCATCTATCTCCTCCTCCGTGCGCAGTTCATCGCCATTATCGAAATCCTGGTCTACGCCGGAGCGATCATGGTTCTCTTTCTCTTCGTCATCATGCTTCTCAACATGGGGACGGAGGAAACACGCCGGGAGGGAAAACAGCGCAGAGGCCTGTTTGCCGCGTTTCTCGGAACAGCGGTTTTCGTGGAAATCCTGGTCGGTCTCCGGCTTCCCACGGGCGAGGCGGAAAGCGGCATCAGCACGTCCGCGGGGCAGATGGGGACGGTGGAATCGATCGGCAAAACTCTCTATACCGGCTATATTTTCCCCTTTGAGGTCACCTCGCTTCTCCTGCTGGCGGCCATGGTCGGTGTGATCGTCCTTGCACGAAGGAAAATTCTCTGAATCCTATGGACCAGATTCCGCTTTCTTACTACCTGATCCTGAGCGCCGCACTGTTCTCCATCGGCGTTGCCGGCGTCCTGACGCGGCGGAATGCGATCATCGTGTTCATGTGCATAGAACTGATGCTGAATTCCGTGAACCTCACTCTCATCGCGTTCTCCTCTTTTTTCGGCAATCCCGCCGGGCAGGTGCTCGTCTTTTTTGTGATGGCGGTCGCCGCCGCCGAGGCTGCGGTCGGCCTGGCCATCATCATCGCGATCTTCCGGAACAAACAGACGGTCGATATTCAGGATATCAACATACTGAAATGGTGACCGGCGGACGACACTGAACCCAGCCATGTATCTCTTTGCCCCCTATATCGTTGCTCTCCCGCTGGCCGGTTTTCTCCTGAACGGCCTGTTCGGCAAAAAATTCGCATCCGAAAAGATCAGCGGCGCGATCGGCGCCGGCGTGATAGGAATCGCATTCGCACTCGCGGCGGCGATCTTCGCCGAAATGCTTGCCAGCCCCCCCGAGAGCCGATCCCATGTCGTCTCCCTCTTTTCCTGGATCGCGGCAGGATCGCTGACCGTCGACTGGGCCTATCAGATCGACCAGCTTTCGATCCTGATGACGCTGATCGTGACCGGGGTCGGATTCCTCATCCATCTCTACTCGATCGGCTACATGCACGGCGATCCGGCCTTCTGGCGGTTCTTCGCCTACCTGAATCTCTTCATCGTGATGATGCTGAACCTCGTCATGGCGAACAATTTTGTCCTCATGTTCCTCGGCTGGGAGGGGGTGGGGCTCTGTTCGTACCTTCTGATCGGTTTCTGGCATGACCGGAAATTCGATACGGGGGGATATGCCCCGGGCACCGCGACGACGGCCGACGCCGCCAAAAAGGCGTTCATCGTCAACCGGATCGGCGATTTCGGTTTTCTGATCGCCATCTTCATGATCTTCCAGCAGTTTTCGTCCGTCCGCTTCGACGAAGTGTTTCTGAAGGCCTCGGCGGTCACGGTTCAGGGTGATAAGACGATGTTCTGGATCACGCTTCTTCTGTTCCTCGGCGCGACCGGCAAATCGGCGCAGATTCCGCTGTACATCTGGCTTCCGGACGCGATGGCCGGTCCGACCCCGGTCAGCGCACTGATCCATGCTGCAACGATGGTTACGGCGGGAGTCTACATGGTCGCACGCTGTGCGCTCCTCTATGCACTCTCCCCGGCGACGATGTCGATCGTCGCGATCATCGGAACGGCGACCGCGTTCTTTGCCGCCACGATGGGTCTTGTGCAGAATGACATCAAGAAGGTCCTTGCGTATTCGACGGTCAGTCAGCTCGGCTACATGTTCATGGGTCTGGGAGTCGGCGCGTTCACGGCGGGCATCTTCCACGTCATGACACACGCCTTTTTCAAGGCGCTCCTGTTTCTCGGCGCCGGATCGGTTATTCACGCCATGCACGACGAGCAGGACATTACCGCCATGGGCGGGCTGAAGACAACGATGCCGACCACCTACAAGACATTTTTCGTCGCCGCCCTCGCCATCTCCGGCATTCCGCCCCTCGCCGGGTTTTTCAGCAAGGACGAGATCCTGTTCCGGACATTCGCCGAAGGTTCCATCCTCCTCTGGCTCGTCGGATGGGTGACCGCCGGGATGACCGCATTTTACATGTTCCGGCTGGTGATTCTGACGTTTGAGGGAACTCCCAGGTGGGGACACGACAAGCATCCGCACGAATCGCCCGTTCTGATGACACTTCCCCTCGTTATCCTGGGCGTCCTGTCGGTCATCGGCGGATTTACCGGCGTGCCGCAGGCGCTGGGCGGATCGAATGCGCTGGAACGGTGGCTCGAACCGGTCTTTGCAAAGGCGACGGAACACCTCACCCGCATCCACGAGACAAGCGTGACGATGGAATATTTTCTGATGATTCTCTCGGTGGTCGCGGGCGTCGCCGGGATATTCGTTGCCCGGGGAGTTTTCTCTAAGCCCGAACGGATAGGCAGGGTCCCTGCATCGGCGTGGTACCGGCTCCTCTGGAGGAAATATTATGTTGACGAAGTGTATGACGCGGCCGTGGTAACACCGGTCGTCCGCGGTTCCGAAAAACTGCTCTGGCGCGGATTTGATGTGAATGTCATCGACGGCATCGTCAACGGGACAGCAAAACTCATCGATCTCGGCAGTCAGCAGATCAGGAAGCTCCAGGCCGGGGTCGTTCAGGTCTATGCCGTGACGTTCGTTCTCGGGATCCTGATCATCCTCGGCATACTGATTCTCAAGTAAACGACGCTCTGTTATGACTCATCTGCTTTCCCTGACCATCATGCTCCCGCTCGCGGGCGGAATCGTTCTTCTCCTGATCCCCCGGGAGAAACCAGAAGCGGCGCGGTGGTTCGGCATGGCGGTGGCTGTGGCGACGTTCGTCGCATCGCTCTTCCTCTGGTCCGGCTTCCGGAACGGGGAACCGATGATGCAGTTTCAGGAACAGCATTCGTGGATACCGGCGTTCAATATCTCGTACCATGTCGGCATCGACGGCATGGCGCTCCTCCTGGTTCTCCTGACGACCCTTCTGACACCGATCGCCATGCTCTGTTCCTGGACGTCAATCACCGAGAGGGTCCGGCAGTATACCATCATGCTCCTCCTGCTGGAAACAGGGATGCTCGGGGTGTTTACCGCTCTCGATCTCTTTCTCTTTTACGTTTTCTGGGAGGCGATGCTGATTCCGATGTACTTCATCATCGGGATCTGGGGCGGCCGCAACCGGGTCTACGCGGCGGTCAAGTTCTTTCTCTACACCATGGTCGGCAGTCTCCTGATGCTGGTGGCGATCCTGTCGCTGGCCTATTACGCCGCGACGCTTCCCGACGGGAAATTCACCACCGATCTCCTCGAACTGTATAAAATCGGGCCTGCGGTTCCACAGGCGCTTCAGATCTGGATGTTCCTCGCCTTCACGCTCAGTTTCGCCATCAAGGTGCCTCTGTTCCCGTTCCATACCTGGCTGCCCGACGCACACGTCGAAGCGCCGACCGCCGGGAGCGTCCTTCTCGCAGGCGTGCTCCTGAAAATGGGGACGTACGGCCTCCTCCGGTATTGCCTGCCTCTCTTCCCGCAATCCGCCATTGCGTGCATGCCGTACATTTCCGCGCTCGCCGTCATCGGGATCATTTACGGCGGACTGGTATCGATGGTCCAGACGGATATCAAAAAACTCGTCGCCTATTCGTCCGTCAGTCATCTCGGATTCGTGGTCCTCGGCATTTTCGCGTTCACGGAAGAGGGGACGCAGGGGGCGATCCTGCAGATGATCAACCACGGCCTGTCGACAGGCGGACTCTTTCTCCTCGTCGGCATGCTCTATGACCGGAGGCATACGCGTCAGATCTCCGATTTCGGCGGAATCGCGAAGGTGATGCCTCTCTTTGCGATCGTGCTGATGATCGTCTCCCTGTCATCCGCCGGCCTGCCGGGCCTCAACGGATTCGTGGGCGAATTCCTGATCCTGCTCGGCGCTTTCCATTCCCCGCTTCTTTCGCATACCGATGTGGTGCTTGCCGCACTCGGGGTGATCATCGCCGCCGTCTATCTGCTCTGGATGTATCAGCGGGTGATTTTTGGCAAGGTGACCAATCCGGCCAATCAGGGTCTGGCCGATCTGAATTTCAGAGAACGGGCACTGCTTCTGCCGGTTCTGCTGTTCATCGTCTGGATCGGGATCTACCCCGGCACATTTTTGTCCGTCTCGGCCCAGACCGCTAAATCCGTCGTCGGCACCATTCAGACGCATTCCGGAGGGAATATCGTCGCTCAGAACGGTTCCGCCGGCACACCTTCTCCCTGACACGGGATCATGCCTTCAGGTGGGAGCGGACAATCTATGAATTCGGCACTCCCCGTCGGTCCGGAACGACTGCTCCTCATTCTTCTTCCGTTCGCACTCCTTCTCCTTGCCATCGCACTCCTTCCGGTCCTCAACGAGGACTGGTGGCGGAAACGATCGACACTGCTGGTGTCAGTTCTTGCGGGGGCGGGCATCCTCTCCCAATGGCTGGTTCTCGGCGAACCGGGAATGATACGCCGGACGTTTACGGAATACGGCAGTTTTATCCTTTTTCTCGGGGCGCTGTATGTCGTCACGGGCGGCATCCACATCGACATCAGGGGCACATCGTCCCCCCGGCGAAATACGATTCTGCTCGCACTCGGAGCGGTTCTGGCAAATTTTGCAGGCACCATGGGAGCATCGATGCTCCTGTTCAGACCCTTCCTGAGGGTGAATAAAGGTTCCCTCCGCGGATATCACATCGTCTTCTTCATTTTTATTGTCGGCAATATCGGAGGTCTGCTCACCCCGCTCGGCGATCCGCCCCTGTTTCTCGGGTATCTGGAAGGAGTCTCTGTCGCATGGCTGATACGGAATTGTTTCCTTCCCTGGGTCGTTTCGGTTGGATTACTTCTCATGCTGTTTTTCCTCATCGATCGGGCTCATTCCGAAAAAACCGTCACTGTCACCCCAACCGATACGGGGGGATATGAAATCCGCGGACTCAGTCATCTGGTACCGCTCGGGGCAATCGTCGCATCTCTGTTTGTCGTCAATCCACCCTTTCTTCGGGAAGGGATCATGCTGGTAAGTGCGGCATGCTCGTATTTTTTGATCGACAAGAAACCGCGTCAGATGAATGGCTTTAATTTCCTTCCATTCAAAGAGTTGGCGATTTTGTTTGCAGGAATATTTATCACAATGGGACCGGTCCTGACATTGCTGGAACACAATTCAGGATTGCTTCCCTTCACGACTCCCGGGGAGCTTTACTGGGCGTCCGGCTGGTGCTCATCGGTTCTCGATAATTCCCCGACCTACCTGTCGTTTCTGACATTCCTGAAGGCCAGGGTGGCCGACCTGCAGTTCGGAGCACACCTCAGCCAGATCCATCAGCAGACAGCTTCCGGCATTCAGTCCGCGGTCTCAGATTCGACCATCTGGAAGCCGTTCGTTCATGGTACAGCCGGGGGGGAGGGTGGAAGCGCCGGAGGGATTCTCAAGCTGATGACGGATCAACCGATCTATCTGCGTGCCATAACGCTCGGGTCCGTCATCTTCGGGGCATTCACGTACATCGGGAACGGACCCAATTTCGTAGTGAAATCGCTCGCCGAACATGCCGGATGCCGGCCGCCGGCTTTTTTCAAATACATTTTTGGATACGCCCTGCCGATCCTTCTTCCGTTGTATGTTGTTATCTGGTGGATCTGGCTGTGAGGCAATTGCCGGAAGGGTCCGCGGATCGGAAAATCTTGTTTATTGTCTGAAAAATTGCTATTTTTACGCACATCTACTGAATATCTGACCGAGCGCTCGGGCAACTACCATGACGATAACGGAATTTCTGGCCCTCTCACCGATCACCTTCCTGACGATGTTCGCATTGGTCGTCCTCTGCATCGAGGCGCTAAGCCGGAACGGTGAACGCGGCAGTTATGTTCTGAGCATCGTGGGGACGTCCGTCTCCGCCGTATTTTCCCTTCTTTCCCTCGATCTGACCGGGACGGTGTGCAACGGCATGGTTACCATCGGGGGGGTCGGCTATCTGTTCTGCACCCTGTTTTCCGTCGCGGCGCTTTTTTCCATCATCCTCTCGCGGAGCTATCTCCGCGGAGCCGGTGCGGGGTTCGGGGAATTCTATCTTCTGATCATGTTCGCGGCGATCGGCATGATGCTGATGGCGACCGCCGCCGATCTGATCATGATATTCCTCGGACTCGAACTGATGTCGGTCTGTCTCTATATTCTTGCAGGGTTCACCCGGACCCGCCGGGTATCGAATGAATCGTCGCTGAAATACTTCCTTCTGGGAGCGTTTGCAACGGGCTTTCTGCTCTACGGCATCGCGCTTCTGTACGGGGCCTCCGGGACCACGAGTCTGGCCGGCCTGGCCTCCAAATATCAGTCGCTCGTCACCTCTCCTTTGTTCTGGATCGGGAGCGGACTTCTGCTGATCGGACTCGCATTCAAAGTCGGCGCCGTCCCGTTCCACATGTGGGTGCCGGATGTCTACGAAGGCGCGCCGACGCCGGCGAGCGGTTTCATGGCCACCGGCGCGAAAGCGGCGGCGTTTTCCGCCATTCTCCTCTTCTTCACCCGGAACGATTTTGCCTCAGCCGAAAAGATACGGCTGATTCTGGTTCTCCTCTCCGCGGCGTCGATGATTCTCGGCAATCTCATCGCCATTGCGCAGACGAGCATCAAGCGGATGCTGGCTTATTCGAGCATCGCGCATGCCGGATACATGCTTGCCGGCATCGCCGCGGCGAATCAGACCGGCAGGAGCGGCGTCATGTTCTATCTGATCTCGTACACCTTCATGAACCTCGGCGCGTTCGGCATATTGTCGGTATTCGAGTCCGGAGAGGGGGAGAAGGTGACGTTTGACGACTACGCCGGTCTCGGCACGTCCCGTCCCTACTACGCGGCTCTGATGTCGGTCTTCATGCTTTCCCTTGCGGGCATACCCCCGTTCGCCGGGTTTTTCGGAAAGTATTATGTGTTCCTCGCGGCGGTGCAATCGAATCTGACCTGGCTGGCGATTCTCGGCGTTCTCATGAGTGTCGTGTCGGTCTATTATTATCTCCGGGTCATCATGTCGATGTATTTCCGCAAGCAGGAGGGGGAACCGCTTCAGGTATTCGGCCGTACGCGGCTCGCCGTTCTCACGGTTGCGGCTCTTCTCGTCATCGAAATCGGCCTGCTTCCGTCGGGGGTTCTTTCGATCCTCACCACTCTCTACTGACCAGTGGAATTTCTCTGTACATCGGCGGAGTCCAGGGCGCTCGACCGGTTCGCCGGTGAGAAACTGAAGATACCCGCCGACGTGCTCATGGAAAACGCCGCGCGCGGCATTGTCGACGCAATCGAGCGGCGGCGGGGCCCGGTCGCCGGGAAATCGTACACGATCGTCTGCGGAAAGGGAAACAACGGAGGCGACGGGCTGGCGGCGGCACGGCATCTCGCCCTTCGCGGCGCCGGTAAAATTCTGGTCCTTACCACCGGATCTCCCGCATCCTTCTCCCCGCTCGCCCGGATGCAGTTCGAAATCCTGAAACGCATGTCCTCCGCCGGAACGGGAACCCCGATCATCCTCCGCCCGGTCCGGGGGAGAGGAGATCTCCGGTCAATACCCGCCTCCGATGTCCTGATCGATGCCCTCATCGGAACCGGCTGTCATGATGATGTTTCCGGCGTCGCAAAACTCGCCGTCGACTGGATGAACTCCCGCTCCGAATTTACCGTTTCCGCCGACGTTCCCTCCGGCCTGGATGCGGACAACGGGTTTCCGTGCGGCACCGCGGTCCATGCCGACCTGACCGTGACGATGGCGGCGGTAAAGATCGGCCTCGTGACGGGAAAAGGCCCCGCATATGCCGGGGAGATAACGCTCACCGATATCGGATGCCCCCCCGCGATACCCGGC
>DATKPE010000007.1:0-26641 GCA_035524335.1 Bacteroidota bacterium | reverse complement strand
CAAAGAATCAGCGCTTAACTTCCAATGCCTTCACAAATTCGGGAGTATTAAAACCGTTGCTGCTTATTGTTGTGGTGGGAGGAAACAACAGAGGCAAAATTACAGAAGTCAAACAATAGAAGTGTACACCAGAATAACAGTTTTTCTGCCAAGTCCCTTCCAGACTTTATTTTTCTTACCCATTTACAGAATCGGTTTGATTGATTAGATTGAGTAACAATAGGGTAACAAAATGTTGGTTTTTCAACTAATCAACCATTCATTCCACATCTATTTTGATGACTTTCTGTTCGTGCCCGGAGCAGGACTTGAACCTGTACGACCTTGCGGCCACTAGACCCTGAATCTAGCGCGTCTGCCAGTTCCGCCATCCGGGCATGATTATCGTTAAAACCGCGGGATTCCGGCGGTATCCATAACCCCACCCTCCGGAACTGGTTCATTATACGAAATTTATTGGTGAATTTCAATCGCAGGCACCTCTTTTCCGCTTCCGGTAGTTTTTCTCTCTCCGTTCCCCTACATTCCCATCACGACAGTCCCGTTTTAACGTTTGAACGCCGGCGTCGTATCATTCTACAGGACGCCGTACTGAAGATCCCATGAACGACAGCACGAGCCATACCCGCGAAGATCCCGCCGACCTCATCCGCCTCGCACGCGACGGCGACCTCTCCGCGTTCCGCTCCCTCGTGATCCGGTACCAGCCGTATGTCTACGCGCTTGCGTTCAGAGTTCTGGGCGATCCCGATGACACTGCCGATGCCGTACAGGATTCGTTCATCCGGATCTGGCGGAACCTCGCCCGGTACCGTCCCGGTCCGAAATTCACGACATGGATCTATACAATCACCGTGAACTGCTGTTACGACAAACAGAAGATGGACGCCCGCCGGAACCGTGTCGTTGACCCCGGTCTGGCGGACCGGTTGGACGATGTTCCGTCACCGTTCTCCGATCCCTCGCTCCTGGCGGAACAATCGGATCTGAAAGAAAAAATCCTCTCCGCCGCGTCTCTTCTTCCCCCCGCGGAGCGGCTCGTTTTCCATCTCCGTGATCTCTGCGACTGCACGGTGGAGGAGGTGGCGGAGATTGCCGGGATGAGCCCCGGTACGGTCCGGACCAATCTCTGCCTGGCCCGGAAGCGTCTCAGACTGGCACTCGTGCGACTGGAGGATCAACACACATGAAGACCAACTGCGGATCGATCGAACAGTATCTTTACCTCTGCAGGGAAGGGGAACTTACCCCCGGCCAGCGCCGGGAAGTGGAAGCACACTGTGCGGAATGTCCCGCCTGCCGTTCCGTCCTGGCCGGTCTGGCAGACCTCGAACGGATCGTCGGGCCTCTCCGCACTCTCCCTGCCGGGCCGGAACCGCCGCGCACCCTGGCGGGAAACATCATGGCCGCCGTTGTGCATGAATCGTCCGCCCGGCCGAAACCCGCGACGATTCTTTCGGGCTATCTCCCCGGCTGGGTGCGTCCTGCCCTCGCGTGTGCTCTTACGGGTCTGGCGTGCCTCTTCCTTGTGCAGGAGTACCGGGACGCCTCCAGCATCGCCGCACTCGAGCAGCAGCTGGCAGCCGTCGGCAGAGCTGCGGAACAGCCCGCCGCCGGCGGATCGATTCCCGAAAGGCTCAGGTCGGGTCTCCCGCCCGGCGACCTCTCGGCGATCAATCCGCTCGACCTGCTCAGATCCGTTTTCCCCCCGTCGTATGGGAAGAGGGAAGGGCTATTCGATGAGCTCGCAAAAAAATATCCGGACCTCGCTCGTATATCGCTGAAAAGAAAACTGGATGCCGGGGACAGAAAGGTGCTCGCCGCAGAAGGACAGGCGTTCCTTCGCGATGTTCAGCGCCTCGTACAGGAAGGAGATCAACAGCCATGAACGGAAAAACGACTCTGATCGCGGGTCTGCTCGCGCCGTTACTGCTTCTCTCGAACGGCTGTCTGGATGAGAAAGTGAAAACCCGCATTTTTCCCGACGGATCGGCCGAGCGGATAATCCGCATCAATGATCCGCATCCGTCCCGCCCGAACGATTTTCTCGCCGGCGGCGATTCGAGCTGGCAGATCACGGTAAACGATTCCGACCGGAAGGCGGACAACTATGGATACACCGCCCGCAGGCTGTTCAGAGAGCCTGCCGATCTGATGCGGGCCTATGACGGACATGCCGGCGAGGGGGAGGCGGGGGTCGAAGTTCGGCTCCAGAGGCGCTTCGCCTGGTTCTTTACCTATATCGATTACAGGGAATCATACATTTTCCATGATCCGTACCGCACCGCGCCGGTTTCCGACTTTCTGTCGACCGACGAGTTACACCGATACCAGCAGGACGAGAAGTCCGATTCGCTCCAGCTGAATGTGGACCGGTGGAAAGCATATACCCAGGGGGAATATATCTATCTCGCCCTCGCGGAGGAGATAAAACGGAGGAACGATCCGGCTCTGCCGCCGGAACTTCTCGCACTTCACAGGCAGACGTTCATCAACCTGTTTACAGGAAGCTTGGAGGGTTCCGGCAGTGTCGGGAGGAAAAAACCGGGATCGCCGGACTCGGGGACGGGAGCCCGCAAGAACGCGTCGGCCCGGCCGCCGACATCGGAGGAAGTTGAAATGATGGCGAGCAAAGAGGGGGCGGATTCCCTTACCGCATGGCTGAGAGTCATACTCGGCACCGATGCAGTGCTTCCTCTGCGGGGGGCGATTTTCAATATCCTCTCCCGCACCATGGCGATCGACAAGAAATTCCTGCACCCCGACACTTGGACATACGAGGTGGAAATGCCGGGACTGCTTCTCGCCACGAACGCCGGGAAGGTGGAGGGGAATTCGCTCAC
Source organism: Bacteroidota bacterium (assembly GCA_035524335.1). Classification (GTDB taxonomy): domain Bacteria; phylum Bacteroidota; class Ignavibacteria; order UBA10030; family SZUA-254; genus DATKPE01. The sequence goes on along the minus strand of DATKPE010000007.1, from coordinate 23,798 downwards.
CTGGTCGTTTAAACCGGATCAGATCCGGGTCGCGCCGTACGTGATGGAGGCCTCTTCCCGCGTCACCAATGTCTGGGCGTTCATCGTCAGCGGCCTGCTCGCCGTGGCCGTGGTGGTGCTTGCCATCAGGCGAAGATGACGGCACGCCTACAGGGATCTGCCCCGTTCCGGACCGGCGTACCCGCGGTCCGGAATTTTTTTACCGGCGAGAATATTGGACAACCCGATCTTTATCCTTATATTTACTCGTCGGTTAACCGTGCGGGCCCGGCCCGCAGTCCCTCACACACATCCGGGGTTCATGAGCAAAGAGAAGCTGATCATCATCTCCACCGTTCTGGTCGACGTGATCGGATTCGGTATTGTGATTCCGATCCTGCCGTTTTACATGCAGCGTTTCACCGCATCTCCGTCGACGATAACGCTGATGTTCGCCACATTTTCTTTTTTTTCCTTCTTCAGCGCGCCTCTGCTGGGATCGCTCTCCGACCGGATCGGCCGGCGGCCGGTCCTCATCCTGAGCATCTGCAGTACGGCGATCGGATGGTTCGTTTTTGCAAGCGCGTCGTCGCTCTGGGTGCTCTTCCTCGGCCGAAGCATCGACGGCGCGGCGGCGGGGAATTTCACCACCGCCCAGAGCTACATGACGGATATCGCGAAGGACGAGAAGGAGCGGACGGTCAACATCGGCATTGTGGGAGCAGCCTTCGGCATCGGCTTTATCCTGGGCCCGCTCCTGGGTGGAGTGTTAAGCAAAATCTCCCCCGCGTTTCCGTTCTGGACCGCCGGCGCAATGGCGGCCTGCAATGCGACGGTGGCGTTTTTTCTCCTCCCTGAGACGCACCACCACCGCGATCCAGAGCGGAAGCTGAACATCAATCCGCTCGTCCCGCTTGCACGGGCGGCCAGGGACCGGAAACTGCGCCCGCTCTACTTCACCTGGTCGTTTTTTGCGTTTGCGTTTGTCACCTCGCAGTCGGTCTTTGCCCTCTTTGTCCGCGATGTTTTCGGCTTCAGCGCCTATCAGACCGGCCTGACCTTCACGATGATCGGGCTGGTCACGGTGTTCAACCAGGCGTTTCTCCTGAAGAAGTTCTGGCTTGCCCGGTTCTCGGAATCGGCCCTGGAAGTGATCATGCTGGTGATCCTGAGCATCGGTCTGTTCGGCATTCTTGCGGAACGGCTTCCGTTGTTTTTCATCAGTCTATTGTTCCTCGGCACCGGACAGGCGGTCCTCCGCGTCGTGATCACAAGCCAGGCGACGGCGGCAACCGACCCCCGCCGCAAAGGGGAGACGATGGGAATCCTGGCGGCGCTGATGTCGTCCTACATGTTCTCGGCCCCGCTGATATCGGGCTATCTGTTCGAGATGAACCACGCGTTTCCGTACGCGCTTTCGGCCGGCCTGGTCCTCCTGGGAGTATTCTTCGCCCTGCGGTTCAGGCGCCAGGCCGCAGTCGCCGCGGCGGATTGATGTTCCATCTTTCCGGAAGGGAGCCTTATCATGAACAACCTCCTGCTGTTTGCCCTCCTGCTGACGCTGTCCGTCACCGCCGCGCGGAGTACAATCAAATTTCCGCACGATGAATTTCAGACCTCGCACGGACCGCTCCGAATCTACTTCGTCGGCCACGGATCCCTGATCCTCGAGTGGAACGGCAAAACCATCTATGTCGATCCCTGGAGCAGGGCCGGCGATTATTCAGGATGTCCGCCGGCGGATATCGTCCTCATCACCCATATCCATCAGGACCATTTCGACACCGCCGCACTCCGGGCCGTCCTGACCCCGGATACGCATGTCATAGCGAATGCGGACGTCTGTGCGGAGCTCAGGCGCGGTGCCGCCATGAAAAACGGGGACACACTCCTCGTCGGCGGTATCCGGGTGGAGGCGGTGCCGGCCTACAACACCACTCCCGGCCGTGAGAAATTCCATCCCAAGGGGAGGGATAACGGATTTGTTCTTACCATCGGCGGGAAACGGATCTATATTGCCGGCGATACGGAAAACATTCCCGAGATGGCATCGCTGAGCGGGATCGACTGCGCGTTTCTGCCGATGAACCAGCCCTACACCATGACGCCGGAACAGGTCGCCGCCGCGGCGCTCGCCTTCCATCCAAGGATTCTCTATCCCTATCACTACGGTGAGACCGACTGCTCAGCCCTTCAGAAGCTTCTCGCCGGCGCGAAGGACATCGAACTCCGCATCCGTGCGATGAAATAACAGTCCGGCTCAGACGTTCGGGAGAAGTTCGCTCAGCGCCTTGAGGAGTTTTTCGGTCGTGTACGGTTTCGCCAGAAATCTCCTCACCATGCCGGTCGACCGCATCAGTTCTTCGTTCGGCACCACGCCGCTGGAGGCGATGATGACGACATCAGGGTCGATCTTCTGGAGCGCCCGGATGGTGGTCGTCCCGTCCATGATCGGCATCATCATATCGGTAATGACCGCCTTGATCTGATCCCGTTTCTGGGCGAAGAGCGCGATCGCCTCCGTTCCGTCGGAAGCGGTGAGGGCGGTGTATCCGTGGGCGACAAGGGTCTGCCGGGTGATTTCCCGTATCGACTCCTCGTCGTCGACGACGAGAATGAGTTCGCCGTGGCCCAGGGGAAGATTGATCGCCGGGTCGGGCTGGAGGAGGGCGGGATCGTTCTCGAGCGCCGGCAGAAATACCCTGAACATGGTCCCCTTTCCGACCTCGCTCGTCACCTCGATGAATCCGTTGTGGCTTTTCACGATGGCAAGGACCGTGGAGAGGCCGAGGCCCGTTCCCTTGCCGACCTCCTTCGTTGTGAAGAACGGTTCGAAGATCTTGTCCAGGATGTGGTGCGGGATACCGGCACCGCTGTCGGTGACCGTGATGCAGATGTAGCGCCCCGGGTGCGCGTCGAGATTCCCGCGGGCGTACGCCTCGTCGATGAACGTGTTCTCCGCCCTGGCATGGATCTTTCCGCCGAACGGCATGGCGTCGCGCGCATTCACGAATATGTTGAGGAGCACCTGATGCACCTGGGTCGGATCGGCGGAGATGGCCCAGAGGACCGACGGGAATTCGGTCGTGATTTCGATCGATTTCGGGAAGGTCTCCTTCGACATCTTGACAATCTCATCGATGATCAGCCGGGGCTGGAGGATGATCCGTTCCCCTTCGATACCGCGGGAAAAGGCAAGCACCTGCTTGACGACGTCGGATCCGCGGACCGCGCTCGTGTTCAGCGTTTCAAGAACGCGGAGAATCTGGGGATCGGAGATCTTGCTCTTGAGGACCTGAATCGAGAGCATGATGGGGGCGAGCACGTTGTTGAGATCGTGCGCGATCCCGCCCGCCAGGGTTCCGATGCTTTCCATCCTCTGCGCCCGAAGGAACTGCTGTTCGAGCTTCTTCTTTTCGGTAATGTCGCGCGAGACGACGACGATCTGCATCGGCCGTCCGTCGCGGTCCTTGATGACGCTTCCCTGCGATTCGATGTGCCGGATCGACCCGTCCCGGGTGATGAAGCGGTATTCCGCCCGCTGGCCGGTCCCCGTGGCGATCGTATCGCTGAACACCCGCCGGATCCGCTCGCGGTCGTCGGGGTGGATCTCGAGGAAGGAATCGGTCCCGCGGAGCATTTCCGGCTCTCCGAGCAGATTTTTATACGAGGGGCTGTTGTAGAGCCGCCGGCCGCCGAGATCGAGCACCGCGATCATGTCCGACACGTTTTCCGATATCAGGCGGAACTGCTCCTCGCTCTGCCGCAGTTTTTCCTCCGCCGCCTTGCGCTCGATGGCGCGGGCGACCTGCGACGAGACATATTCCAGAATATGCATCTCCCGTTTCGTGTAGGCGGTCGGGTCGGTATAGTGCTGGACGACCATCGCGCCGATCGTTTTCTCGCCGACGATCAGCGGCACGCCGATCCAGATTGCGGACGGCGCCCCGATCAGCTCCACGTCGCCCCGTTCCCGCAGATTGGCGTCGGTCGCCTTGTCGCAGAAGAGCGCCTTGCCCGTCCGGAGCACATAGGCGGTGAGCCCCTTCCCGAGAGCCATGGAGGGATGCGGCGGGTCGACCTCGTCGATGAAATAGGGAAAGGAGAGAAGATCCTCTTCCGGGTCGTAGAGAGCGATGTAGAAGTTCCGTGCCGGCATCACCGTTTCGATGATGTGGTGGACCGATTTGTACAGCTCGTCGAGCGTGGCGGCCCGGTCGGCGGCATGGGCGATGTTGAAGATCGCGGTCTGCAGAAGCTCTGCCTGTTTCCGCTCCGTGATGTCCTGCATGACTCCGATCATGCGGTCCGGTCTTCCCCCTCCTTCGGATATGAAAAAGCCGATGTCGTGCATCTGGACGTAATGGCCGTTCCGGTGCCGGAAGTTGTATTCGACGTCGTACGGTGAATGATCCCGGCGGGCGATGTTCATCCGCCGGACAGTCTCTTCGCGGTCGTTCGGATGGAGGAAGCTGATCCACTGCTGGAGGCCGCCGTTCATTTCCTTGAGATCGTATCCGAGGACCTGTTCGACACTGCCGCTCCAGGTGATCGTGCCGGCGCTGATGTTGTAGTCGTAGACGACCTGCCGGGAGGCTGCGGAGACCAGCTCGTACCGCTTTTTCCACTCTTCGATCTCCCGTTCGGCCTGCATCCGTTCGGTCACGTCGCGCAGGATGCCCTCGTGGTAGGTCACGTTTCCGGCCGCGTCGTGAATATACTGGCCGTGGTCTTCCACCCAGATGACCGTGCCGTCCTTTCTCCGCATCGGGAAGATCTCGATCTTTTCCTGCCCGTTGTCGAGAAAGAGGCTTTCCCGGTCCTCGGGGGAGAAATAGAGCTCCCGCTTGATGTCGACGTTGAGCATCTCCTCCCGGCTTGCAAAGCGGAACATCCTGACCATTGCCTGGTTGACTTCGACGAATTTTCCTTCGTGGGTGCTCCGGTAGATGCCGTCCATCATCCGGTCGAAGAGCGAGCGGTACCGGAGTTCCGATTCCCGGAGCGCCTCTTCCATCGATTTGCGCGCGGTGATGTCGGTAAGGATCCCGAAGGCTCCGATAATCGCGCCCGTCCGTTCATCCCGGAGGGGAACCGAAGTGTCGTTAAGCCATTTGATGTCGCCGGAGGGGATGCGGATCCGGATATCGGCGTTGTAATGGGGGATTCCGCCCGCGATCATTTTGTCCCGGCAGGCGGCCGGGTCCGCAGGAATGTCGGGGAGAAGAGGAATCGTTTCCTCGACGAGCGCCATGAACTTCCGCTCCGTGAATTCCGCGGCGGGAACGCCGAAGAGATCCCGAACCCCGTGCCCGATATAGGCGTACGTTCCCTCTCCGAGGGACGGTCCAAACACGATCTGAAATGGAATACCAAGCGAATTTTCGATGACCAGCCGGAGGAATTCCTCCGTCGTCGTGGTGCGGCCCCCCGGGTTCTCTTTCTTCTGCTCGACCTGCATCATCCTCAGCCTCATTGCCGTGGTGACACGATCCGTTCGTTCGGGGGGAAAGTAACGCATTCCCCGCTGAAAATCAATTATTACGTGAGGAAGAGCGTACTTCCGTTGACTCCCTCCCGCGGCGGCCTGCACATCGGCGTGTGCGCGGCACGGGAGGAGACGTCAAAAGATTGACTTTCGGGCCCGGAAAAGGTATATTGTCCCCTGAACGTTACCATCGAAAGCAGAAGTGTCCAAGAATCAGATTTTTTTCATCGAAGACGAACCGCAGCTCCTCGAATCCATCGCCCAGTTCCTCCGCGACCAGGGTTATCAGGTCGATGCCTTCCTCAATGCCGAACTTGCGCTGAAACTGCTCCAGACAAAAATCCCCGATCTGGTCCTGGCGGACATTAAATTACCGGGAATCGACGGGTTTGAGTTCTTTCAGGAAATGAAGAAGAACCCCGCCTGGGCGAACATTCCGGTCATTTTTATTACCGCGTTCAACGATATGAAAGCGATGCGGGCTGCAAAATCGATCGGAATTGCGGATTATCTGACAAAACCGTTCGATCTGGACGACCTTATCTCCCGGATCCAGAAGTTCCTCGCCTGACCTCCCTCGCCCCTCCGGCGTGCCATCAATTGTCTGATTGTGTGATATTCGTCACCACATGGGGAAAAAGTTTTCCCGATCTTGCCGCTATACAGGCAGAGGACATGAGTTCGGGTATGGATGCAGATAAAACAGTGCTGAAGTTCTTCAAGTGGGTCGGCATCGTGGCCCTGGTCGCCGTGCCGATCGCGGTCTTCATGAAACGCCGGGCCGAACAGGAACCGGCAGATCACCGCGACTTCCAGGACGAAGCCGATATTTACACGCAGGATCTCCGCGACTGATCCGCCGCGGCTGTGCCTCAGAAGTGGATGGTGTTCTTCTTCTCCGTCCCCTCCTTCATTTGCCACGTTGTATGCTTGTCGCACCTCCCGGGTACGTACTTCTTGTTGAATATCTCTGTCACCTGCACCGGGCAGTACCGCGTCGCCAGCTTCTTCGTCTCGTCGCAGATAGTGTCGGTTTCGATCCCGGGCGGCTGGACGAACGTCCCCGGTGAAAGCCCGATCGACTGGTCATCGTAGATATACTTCATGAAGCGGGCCCAGACCGGGGCCGCCGCTCGTCCGCCCTGACCGTCTTCGGTGGTGAAATGAATCGCCTTGTCGTCAAATCCGACCCACGTCCCGGCCGTGAGCTGGGGGGTGAATCCGATGAACCATGCGTCGCCGTACTCCTGCGTTGTGCCGGTCTTCCCCGCACAGCGTCCGAGGAAATAATTCCGGACTCTGATGCCCGTGCCCCCCGTCTCCACCGTCCCCTCCATCATGTTCGTCATCAGATAGGCCGTCTCGGGACTCAGCACCTCCCGCTGGGTCGGCTGATTCTCCTCGATGACCGTGCCGTTTTTATCCTCGATGCGCAGGATCGAAATCGGTTCGACGTACACCCCTTCGTTCGGGAAGATTCCGTAGGATGCCGTGATTTCCAGCGGCTGAACTTCACCGGTGCCGATCGCCAGCGACTCATAGGGGGGAAGATCCGAGGAGATCCCCATCCGGTGCGCGTACTCGATCACCTGCTTGATCGGCGCGATCTCCATGATCGTCCGGATCGCAACGAGATTGTAGGAATGCTTGATCGCCTCCCGGAGGGTGCACTTGCCGCCGAATTCGTGCTCGAAGTTTTCCGGCGCCCAGCGCTTTCCGTTCGCCATCACGAGCGTGACCGGCTGATTGAGGATCTCAAAACAGGGGGGATACCCGTTGTCGACCGCCACCGTATAGACGAACGGCTTGAAGGCCGACCCGGGCTGACGGCGTATCTGGGTGACGTGATTCAATCCGTACTTGAAGTTCCTGAAATTCGATCCTCCCACCATCGCCACGATGTTGCCGTTGTGGTGATCGAGCGCCACGAACCCGATTTCGATCCTCAGAACCGATTTTTTGACGGAATCGACGAACGCCGTGTTCCGGTAGAATGCCCGCATAACACTGTCCCTCTGCCGCGGGGTTGAGGCGTCGCGGAACTCATCCGTGTTCCGGATCGCCGCCGAGAGGGCCTGCCTCAGCTCCTTCTGGTGAAATTTCCAGTTCCACTGATGCTCGAACCGCGGCTGGATCTCCGCAATATGCTCCTCCACGGCGCGGTTGGCATACCTCTGCATCCGGCTGTCGAGCGTCGTGTAGACGGAAAGCCCGTCGCGGTAAATATCGAAACCGTACTGCTCGGCTTTCTGCAGAAGCTGCTGGCGGATGTATTCGACGAAGTGGGGCGCGATCCCGGTGGCCGATTCCTCCTGTGACTGGAATTCGAGCACTTCTCCCTTCGCGCTGTCGCCCGCCGTCCGGGTGATATAATCGTACTTCACCATCTGATCGATCACCGTGTTGCGGCGGTTGACCGACCGCTCCAGGTGGCGGTAGGGGTCGAAAGCGCCCGGTCCCTTCAGCAGGCCGATGAGGAGCGCGCTTTCCGACAGGCTCAGCTCGTTCGCATTTTTCCCGAAGTAGATCTGGGAGGCGGAAGCGATCCCATACGCACTGCGGCCGAAAAAGGCGACGCTGAGGTACATCTCCAGGATTTCCTGCTTCGTGTAGCTCCGCTCGATCTGCACGGCAGTGATGAACTCCCGGATCTTGCGCGTCATCTTGCCGAAGGTCGATTCGTTCGCATGCTTCAGATCATAGAGGTTCCGCGCGAGCTGTTGGGTGATGGTGCTCGCCCCCTCCCGGAGATGGAGGAGGAACATGTTCTTGATCATGGCGCGGATGAAGCGGGGGAGGTCGACCCCCCAGTGATCGTAGAAGTTCTTGTCCTCTGTGGCGATGAGCGCGTTGACCAGCCCTTTCGGGAGGTCGTTGATGGTGACGCGGGTACGGTTCTTGATGTAGAATCGGTCCAGAATCTCGCCGTCCGAGGAATAGACCTTCGTTGCGAGTTCCGGTTTGGGGTTTTCCAGCTGTTCGAGCGATGGGAGGCCCGAAATCAGATATATTCCGTAGAGTACCGCCAGGATCGTCAGACCGGAAGCGAGAACGATCAGCCGCCCGCGCGTCGAACGAAAGAAGTTTTTCACCATGTCGGAATTCAGGATGGCCATGTGTTCAGGGAAATCGTCGTGCCGTCAAATTCAGCGTAACTGTTATGTTCGATCCAGTCTCCCAGATTGACATAGACGCCGCCGCCGATCTCTTCCCGGACGGGGACGTGCCGGTGTCCCATGATAACGACGTCCGCGCCGGCTTCGATCTGCCGCCGGGCGAAATCGCGCATGCCGTCGGTTTCACCGTACTCCTTCGTCGACGTGTAGCCGCGGCTTTTCCGGGAAGACGACCGGGCCAGCGCTATGCCGATGTCGGGGTGGAGCCAGGTGTAGAGCCAGACGCTCAGCCTGTTCCGCAGGATCGGTTTGAGAATTGCATACCCGAGGTCGCGGGTTGCGAGTCCGTCTCCATGATGGAGATAGAATGACGTCGTCCCGATGCTGATCGCGAGGGGATCCCGGTGGAGGATGATGCCGAGGTCGGCGGAAAAGAAGTCGCGCATCCAGAAATCGTGATTGCCGGCCAGGTAATGAATGACCGTTCCGGATTCCCGCAGGTCCTCCAGCGCGGTGAAGAGACGATGGTAGCCTTTCGGGATCACCGTCCGGTATTCGAACCAGGCGTCGAACAGGTCGCCGAGGATGAAGAGAAAATCGGCCCTGCCGCGGCAGTGTCCGATGAAGGAGACAAGCCGCCGTTCCTTGGCCGCCTCCGTCTCTCTGTCGCCGAGCCCGAGGTGGGCGTCGGATATGAAAAATGCTCGCGGCATGAACCTCAGGGGGCGGACCGGACTTTCAGGCTGAACGGCTGTTTGAACCGACTGCACCATCCTTCCGTGTCGGAACAGTAATAATAGGTCATGGAACCGGTCACGGTCACGGAATCACCGGCGGCAGGCTTCGACAGTCTGAACTGCTGTCTGATCGGAGCCGACTGGTCCAGATAGTGGGTGCTCGTGTCGGTAGGGATCTGGGGCTGGCCGGCAAGGAAAACACCGCCGGCTGAATCTGCGGTGATCATCATCCCCGGTTCCAGATTGATGTGAATTCCCTTTTTCGGACGAAGGGTGAAGAGGAGCGTATGGCCGGTACGGGCGGCGGAGACGGTAAACTGCACTGATGCGTTGGATCCTTTATCCTCCGGACCGCCGGCGATAAGTCTGCCGGTGAACAGTGCGGCCGTCAACAGCAGGAGCGTTGGTATGCGCATAGTCTGATCCTTTAATATACAAAATGCGGGCAATATTTCACAGAGTCCGGACCGGTTCGGGGGCCCGCTGTGCGGGGACGGTCTGGAGAATGGCAAGCCCTGCGGCGAAAAAGAGGCCGATGCTGAGGGCGGCGATCCGTTCGTTGGTGAGATCGGCGATGAACCCGTAGATGAGAGGCCCGACCACCGCCGACGCCTTCCCGCAGAGTCCGTCGTAGAACCCGAAAAATTCTGCTTCGCGCGCTTTCGGCGTCAGGAGCGCCATCATGCTCCTGCTTGCCGACTGTGAGGAGCCGATGGCGGCCCCGGCGGTGAACGCGACGGCGTAGAAGAACGCGACGGAATTCACAAAGTAGGCTCCGATGGTGATGCTGATCCAGAGGACGAGGGTCACCGATATCGTTCTCTTCGGGCCCCACCGGTCGGTCAGGATTCCGAAGACGATCGATCCGATGATGGCGCTCGACTGCACGATCGCGAAAAAGATGATGATCGCGCGGTCGTCCATGTGAAGGATGCTGTCCGCGAAGATCGCGGCAAAGGCGATCACGGTGAGTATGCCGTCGTTGTAGATGAAGAAGGCGATGAGGAACCGGGCGATATGGGGATATTCCCGCTGGATGAAGAGCGATCGGAACGTTCCGCTTGCCCGGCGGATCCCTTCCCGGAAATACGAGGGCGGGCGGAACGATCCTCCCGCCGGTTCCGGGACGAGGAGGAATACCGGGAGGGAGAAGACGAGGAAGAAGAGCGCGGCGATGACGAACGAGCTTCTCACATACCAGAGATAGTTCTGTGCCGCCGGATCCGGGAGAAAGACGTTGATGATCAGAAGCACGGTGAGGGCCCCGAGGTATCCCATTGCGAATCCGTAGCCGGAGACCCGGCCGTACGAACGCGGCGAGGTCAGTCCGGGAAGAAAGGCGTCGTAGAACACGAGTCCCCCCTCGAAGCCGATGTTCGCGACGACGAACAGGAGGGTGCCGAGGAGGACCATCCCTTCCTGCACGAAGTAGAGGAGTCCGGTGCAGACGATGGAGACGGCCGTGAAGAAGAGGAGAAATCTTTTTTTATTGCCGGAAAAGTCGGCCGCGGCCCCGAGGGGGGGTGAAAGGGCGGCGGCGCAGATCATGGAAAGGCTGACGGCGAGACCCCAGAGGGTGCGCTGGCCGTGGGCCACATGGGTGGTGAAGTACCGGGAATAGATGACGGTGACGATGATGACGGAAAAAGCCGTGTTCGCGAAATCGAAAAAGGTCCAGGCGAGAATCCGCGCCCGCTGTGGAAGCTGTCTCACGACTTTCTGGGGCTTTTGGGCCTGACCGCGGGGGTTTCCGTTGTGGGGGATTCGTTCAGCAGGCCGCGTCCCGATTTTTTGAGCGTCTTCTTCTTCCGGAGGTCTTCGAGGATGGCATCGAGGACGCCGTTGATGAACCGGCCGCTGTTTTCCGTGCTGAAGACTTTTGCGACTTCGATCAGCTCGTTGATGGTGACCTTCGGGGGAATGTCGGGAAAGTAGAGGAGCTCGCAGATTCCCATCTGGAGGAGAGTCTTGTCGACCACGGCGATCCGGTCGTATTCCCAGTGCGAGACTTTGAGCCGGATGAATTCCTCGATCTCATCCTGATGCTGGATGACCTCGTGGATGATCCGTTTTGCGAATTCGAAGCTTTCCTTGTTGCCGCGGAGTTCGGAGAGTGCGAATTCCATTACATTGGTGATCGGTTCACGCGAGATGTAGTAGGCGTACAGCGCCTGGAGAACTTTCTCCCGCACAAGTCGTCGTTTAAAGGTTACCGTTGTCATACGCGCGTTCTCGGAGGTTGTGTCAGTGTCGGCTCCGGCGGGGGCCGGAGAACCGGTCAGTGTGGTGCCGCGTACAGGTTTTTGATGTGCCGGACGCTGGCAATACGCTGTTCCGCGAGGCGGTTGGACGCCTCATGCGTCGGAATTTTCTCTTTTTTTGCCGTTGCGATGATGCGGAGAATGGTGTCGTAGATTCCTTCCGCCTGCTTCAATGCCCGCTCGTGCGGATAATGCCCGAGCTCGTTCGCCACGCTGATGAGGCCGCCGGCGTTGATCGCGTAATCAGGGGCATACAGGATGTCCCGCTTGATGAGCATGCGCCCGTGTTTTTCCTCCTCGGCGAGCTGATTGTTGGCTCCGCCGGCGACGATCTTCGCCCGGAGTCGCGGGATCGTTGTGTCATTCAGGACCGCGCCGAGGGCACAGGGGCAGAAGACGTCGGCGTCGCAGTCATATATTTTGTCGGGCACGACATACTTACCCTTTGTTTTTGCGGCCAGGGCTTTCGCCTTGTCGGGGTAGATGTCGGTGATGAAGAGCTTCGCGCCTTCACGGGCGAGATGCTCACAGAGATGGGAGGCGACATGCCCGGCTCCCTGAACGGCAATGGTCCGGCCCTTGACGGAATCACTGCCCGTTTTCTCCTTCAGGCATGCTTTCATGCCGTGGTATACCCCGAAGGCGGTCACCGGCGAGGGATCGCCGCCGCCGCCGAGCGCGCGGTCGAGGCCTGTGACGAATCCGGTCTCGATCCGCACCCATTCCATATCCTGCACACTCGTCCCGACATCCTCGGCGGTAATGTACCTTCCGCCGAGCCCTTCAACGAACCGTCCGTAGGTCCGGAAGAGCGCTTCGCTCTTGTCCTTGTTTGGATCACCGATGATCACCGCCTTGCCCCCGCCGAGATTCAGCCCCGCCACCGCGGCCTTGTACGTCATGCCGCGCGAAAGCCGGAGCGCGTCGGTGATCGCCTCCCGGTCGGTCGGATAGACCCACATTCTCGTCCCCCCCAGTGCGGGTCCGAGCGTGGTGTTGTGAATTGCGATGATCGCTTTCAGCTGTGCGTGTCTGTCGGAACAGAACACCACCTGTTCGTGATCGTATTTCTCGAGTTCGGTCAGGATGTTCATCGATGAAGAACGGATTTGTGCCTGATGGCTATGGAATAATTGGGGTAATGTAGGCAAAATACCTCTGGAATCCAAGGAATTCCGGTGCTCCGCACCCGGCTTCGGCCTTTCCCGCCCGTCCGGATTCCGCATCCGGCCCGGACTTCATCCGCCGGTTCCCTCTTCCCCTTCTTTTCCCTCTTTCATCGTATGGTAGACGGCCTGGACATCCTCGTCGTCCTCGATCTTCTCGATCAGGGCGTTGATTTCCTTCGCCTTGTCTTCCGGCAGAGGGAGAGTTGTGACCGGAATGCGCATGATCTCCCCGGAAACCGGTCCCAGGTTCCTCTCCTCCAGCGCCTTCTGCATCCGCTGAAAGTCGTTGAATCCGGTATAAATGTAGACCTGTCCCTCCGCCGTTTCGAACTCCTCCAATCCCTCATCGATGAGGGAGAGCTCCAGCTCGTCGGGCGGCTGTGCGCCGAGCGGAAATCTGAACACCCCTTTCCGTTCGAAGAGGAAGTCGACCGAACCGACGGTTCCGAGCGAGCCGCCGGCATGGGTGAAATAGCTCCTGATGTTTCCCACCGTCCGGGTCGGATTGTCCGTCGCACATTCGATGATGATGGCGATCCCATACGGTCCGTATCCCTCATACACCACCTCTTCGATCGAGGCGGCATCCTTGGCGGCCGCCCTCTTGATCGCGCCTTCGATTTTATCCTTCGGCATGTTGACGCTTTTGGCCTCTTCGATGGCGATGCGGAGGCGGAGGTTGGTCTCGGGGATCGGGCCGCCCTTTTTGGCGGCGATCGTTATTTCCTTGCTCAGCTTCGTGAATGCCACCGCCATCTTGCCCCAGCGGCGTTCCTTCCGGGCTCTCCGGAATTCAAATGCTCTTCCCATGATGCACCGTTATGATTTTTTTCTGTTGATTGTTTTCCACAGGAGGTCGAGGAGCTCCTGGATTCCCGACCCGGTCACCGACGAGATCACCGCGACCGGCACCCGTTTCGGAAATGCTTTTGCGGCATCCCTGCGGATCCCGGCCCCGTCCGCCAGGTCGGCTTTTGTCACGGCGATGATGTGCGGTTTCTTCAACATCGCACTGTTATAGAGGCTCAGCTCCTTCCTGAGGGTCCGGTATTCCCGTTTCATGTCTGGGGTGGTGCAGTCGATCAGGAAGACGAGAACCCGCGTCCGCTCGATGTGACGGAGGAATTTCAGACCGAGTCCTTTTCCATGATGCGCGCCTTCCACGAGCCCCGGGAGATCGGCGACGACAAAGCTCTGATACTCGGCGTAACGGACGATACCGAGATTGGGAACAAGAGTGGTGAAGGGGTAGTCGGCGATTTTGGGCTTGGCGGCGGAGATCCGCGAAATAAGCGTCGATTTGCCGGCGTTCGGGAAGCCGACAAGCCCCGCATCCGCGATGAGCCTGAGCTCGAGTACGATTTTTTTGTCTTCCCCCTCGCCGCCGGGCGTTGCCTTGCGCGGGGCCTGGTTGGTCGATGTTGCAAACATCGCATTCCCTTTGCCACCGCGCCCGCCGTGAGCGATCATGACTTCCTGTCCGTCCCGGACAAGATCGGCGATCGGGGCGCCGGACCCCGCGTCCTTCACGAGCGTCCCGACGGGCACCTTCAGGATGATATCTTCCCCCGATTTGCCCGTCCGCCTGGCGCCGAAGCCGTGTTCGCCCGCCGGAGCTTGATAGTTCCGACGGTACCGGAAATCGAGCAGTGTGGTGAGGTGTCGGTCGGCGCGGAGAATGATGCTCCCCCCGTTCCCTCCGTTTCCTCCGTCGGGACCCCCTTTGGGGATGAATTTTTCCCTCCGGAAGCTGACGATGCCGTTGCCGCCGTGGCCGGCCCTGACTTCAATGGTTGCCTGGTCAATGAACATGGGGGAGTTTCCGGGGTCGGTGATGTGGGGGTGAGTCAGCTGTTGAACTGTCTGGCGATGACTTTGACGAAGCGCTTCGCATCGGAGGTGAAGGGATATATCCTGTTCACGAGGAAGATCTGGTCGATCGCCCGCGAGGCATCCTTCCAGTTCTGAGCGGCGGTGAGGGTGTGGAGAGCGGTGTCGTAGGCCACTTCGTCTCCGTCGAACACCTTCCGGATAAACTTCCGCCTGTCGGAATCCTCGATGTCGAACGATCTGGATGGTGCTGCCGGGGGGGACGGCCGCGGACGGAGTTCCGGAACGGGTTCTGCGGGGACGGGCCGGGTCTCCTCTTTCTGCTCCTGAACGCCGTGCTTCGGAACGGTTTCATCGGTTTTGAATTCGCCGGTCGCCAGCCGCACATTTTCGAGGACCCCGGCCAGCTCGGGGACCGGGAGGGAAAACGTTCCTTCGTTCCTCAGGTTCTCGAGTTTCACACAGACGGCGAGCAGTCCCTTGTCGTAGAAAAATTCGATGAGGGCATCGATGGGGAGGGGAGCCGGTGGATCGGTCCGGTGACGGGTGAGAAGCGTTGTCAGCGGGACAAGAAGCTGGGCGAGCTGTTCGCCGGTTTTTCTCCGGACATATTCGGCGTCGATCCCGCGGAGGAGTTTTGCAAACCGGTCGGCGCTGATCGAGCTGATCCCGCGTCCGCGCAGATATTCCCGCAGTATCGTTCCGAGATAATCGTATGCCTCGAACGAGCGGAGATGGAGGTCGAGGGCCGTGGTGGAGGAGACATGGCCGTGCTCGAAGATCACCGCGCGAAGGGTCGCCTCCGGCCGGATCAGGTAGCGCATCAGCAGGCCTACCTGTTCCTCCAGAATCTCGTGCAGTTGGTTGCCGGTGAACACGTACTGGAGCACCAGAGCGGAATTCATCTGTTCGCGCAGGTGATGCACGTCGGGATGGGAGTAGTTGAAATCGCTTTCCGAGAAGAGAATCTGCTGTTCCTCCTGGAGTTTCGATTCGATTTCGATACGGATCATTCTCTGGACAGCGCCCGGGATGTCGGCGGCGAGAAGATCCTTGAGGGTGACGACGGGCCGTCCGAGCGTGATGCGGTCGTGGAGCGACTGGACGAGCGATGAAGTCTCGGCTTCGAGCATGAGGAATCGTCCGATTATTGTCCGTTGAACTGCGTGCGGATGCGGGTGATTTCCTTCCGCGCCGCCGTTTTGTACGTGGCGTCGATGCCCGGGCGGTCGACGATCTGCTGGTACATCTGCAGTGCCTCGGAAAGACGCGATAATTTTTCATACGACTGGCCCGCCATGTAGAGGGCTGTCGCCGTCCAGTCGACGCTCCCCTGGCCGGGAGCGGCATACGGCACTTTAAGAAATTCGGGAATCGCTTTTTCGTAATCCCCTTTGGTGTAATAGGCGTCGCCGATGTCGTAGAAGATCTCGGCTTCGACCGCACTGCCGGCATCTGCCAGGATGCGCCGGAACTGCTCGACGGCCTGATCAAAATAGCCGACTTTTGTATAGAGCGTGCCGAGTTTTATGTTCTTGTCGACGATGGATTCATCCTCCGGATATTTCTGAATAAAGGTCCGTGCGGCGGCGATCGCGGCGTCGTACTGTTTGACGGCCTCGTACGCTTCAATAAGATTGTTGAGCGCGTACGAGAGCACATCCCCGGCCCCGGCGCTGTCGGAGACGATGTTCCGGAAGAAGACGATCGCCTGATCGTATCGTTCCGCGTTGAAATGCATGTTCCCGAGGGCAAGATGAACCCGCGGGACGACGTCGGCGGAAGGGGAGGTGGAGAGAATGTGCTCGTACCGGCTGACCGCATCCTCCGGCTTGTTCCGGGCCTCGGCGATTTTTCCGAGATAATATTCGCTCCATGCGGCGACCGGTTTTCCCCCGAAATCGTTCAGCACCTCGCGGAAACATTTCTGCGCTTCGGTGTATTGTTCCTTCCTGTACAGCGCAAGGCCGCGCTCATACCGGATTTTCCCCGTCAGTGTCCGGTCCTCAGCAAGAAGATCCTTCCCGGAGCCTGCGGTCTGGTCGGCCTGCGGTATTGCCCCGTTCCGGTACTGCGCGATGACGGCGGCTCCGAGGTACTCCCGCCGGAGGGCACTGCTGTCCGCGGCATGCGCGAGCGCGAGATAATGCGACGCGGCGCTGGCGTACTGGCCGTTGTCGAAGAAAAGGTCGGCAATCCGGCGGTCTGTGGCGGGGGGGGTCCGGTATGCCGCCGCTTCTCTGAAATATGCGGAAGCCATCTCGGTGTTGCCGGCGCTTTTTTCCAGCGATCCGAGCTCCAGGCAGACGCGAAGCGCGAGTGAATCGGGCCGGTCGCCCGACAGAAAATTCAGGAAACAGCGTGCGGCGGCGGCATGGTCGCCCCGGCGCTCGTGGAGTTCACCCAGGAGAGGAAGCAGACCGGGATCCGGCCGTTCGATCAGCGGGTTTGATTCCTGCTCGCGGAGCAGAGTTTCAGCGGCTGAGACGGCCTCGGCTGGCTTGCCGGCGGCGCTCAGCGCAGACGGGATCCGTTTCCGTGCCTCGGTGCCGGCGGAAGTGTATCCGAATTCCCCGGCAAGATGCTGCCAGAATGCGAGCGCACGGCTGTGACGATTGCCGTTCCAGGCGGCTTCGGCGAGCCGGGAGAGGGCGGTCGCCGTGACGGGGGAGACGGGGCTCAGCTCTGCCGCCCGGCTCCAGAACTGAATCGCAGAATCGACCTGATTCCGGAGGGCAAGCTGGTCGCCGTAGAGGAGGATCGCTTTTCCCCGAAGGGAGGGATTGGTCGTGTCGGCAGTCAGTTTTTTGAGAAGGGTAAGGGCGTGCACCGTGTTGCCGGAAGCGAATTCGGCCGTTGCCCGATCGAAAGCAAACCGGCCGGCATGTCCGCTCGAGGGATAATGAGACTGATACGAGGCGGCAAGTTCGGCGAGCCGGAGGGGTCCCGCACCGGCCGATTCCAGAAGATATTTCGCCCCGACGGCGTCGTCGAACCGGGACGACGGAGGAGAAAGCGCGAGGATGTCGCCATAGGCAGTGATCGCGTCCGGGACGAGTTCCGGACGGGACTCGGCGTCGAAGCGGAGACATTCCGCCAGTGCGAAGAGTGCGTTTCCCTTTTCTTCGCGTTCGAGGCCGGCATCGAGACTCTTCCGGAAGTACATCCGCGCGGTTTCGAAGTCCTTCATCTCGTCGAACGCGAACCAGCCCAGTCTGTAGTAAATTTCCGGTCTGGGCCGGTTCTCGGCGAGCTCGGCGAGGAGGGTTGAAAGTTGTTTGAGAACACCGGCGTCGAGGGAAACGACGCGGTGCGAGAGCGACACGAGCCGCCGGGCCAGCGAATCGGCGCATTCGAGAGCCGGAAATTTTGCCAGCAGGAGTCTGTACACCTGATCGGCTTCGGTAAAATGGTTCTGCCGCTCGCACGCGGCGGCAAGGCGGAGAAGCGCCTCCGGTCCCGCGGGAGAATTGGGAAAGTCCTCCGCTGTACGGCGGAGGACGGCGTCCGCGTCGGCGGTTCTGTCGAGGTGATCGGCGTAGAGAGCCGCGAGGTTCAGCATCGCGTCCCCTGAAGCGGGATGGCCGGGCGAGCGGGCGAGGAAGGATCCGAAATATCGCGCCGCCTCGGCAGGTTTGCCTATGAGCGACAGCATCCGCGCCGATTGGAGCAGAGTCTGGTCGGCGGCGGCGGCCGCCGAATCCAGAAGCGGCTGAAGAAATGCATAGGCACGGTCGCGGTTGCCGGCCGCAACGGCCGTGCGGACGGCGTCCCATCGCCAGGCGCGGTCCACTCCGGCGGGTGACGCGGGCAGGAGAACATACTGAGCCAGCGCCCCCTCGTAATTGCCAGAACGACGGTACGCATCCGCCAGGGTCTTCAATGCGGGAGCCCGGAGAGAATCGGGGAAATCCTTCCGGCTGAGGGCCCCGGCGAGAATTTTCTGAGATCGTCCCGCATCCCCTTTCCGGAGGAAAACGGCGGCGAGACCTGTTTCCGCCTCCGCCCGCTCGGAGGCCGGGGGCTGAAGCCGGAGAACCGATGTGAAGGTTGATTCGGCGCTGATGTAGAGCGCTTCATGGAGTTCCATCGCGCCGCGCATGAGCAGGCACGCCACCTTCTCCGCGGAAGTGGCGGAATTCCGGAGCGCTTTTGCAAGTTCCTGACGGGCCGGCGGATCGTTGCCCGCGGATTCATATATTTCCGCCAGGAGAAGATGTCCCGGCCTTGCTTCCGGCGTCCCGGGGTACTCGTTCAGCAGAGTGCGTACGGCCTGCTCGGCCTCGCGGAGATCTCCCGCGATTCTGAACAGCCGGGCGGCGGAGACGAGGGAACCGGGGATCAGCCGGCTTTTCGGCTGAATCGACCTGAGACGCGCATATGCCGTCGCAGCCTCGCCGTACCTCTTCTCCTCCTCATAACTTTGAGCGGCAGAGAGCCACGATTCGGCGGCTTTGGGATGCTCGGGATAGCTGATGGCGAAGTTCTGGAGCGATGCGCGGCCATCCTGCAGGCGCCCCGCCCGCAGCTGCGCCATGCCGAGATAGTATTTTCCGTCGGTCGTCTGGGTCGAAGCGGGATAGGTGGCGATAAAATGCGCGAACTGATCGACTGCCAGATCGAACATCCCGTCATTATAGAGCCCCAGAGCGAGCTTAAAGTCGGCGGTTTCCCTGACGTCCTGTGCCTTGAGGAACGCCGAGGAAATAAAAATTACAAGAAGGATTCCCGCCGGGGAGAAATGCCGGTGCCGGATTGTCATTGATGGGCTGTCAGGAAAAGACTGCAGAAAAGATATTTCTGCAGTCAAGATACGGTTTTGGAGCGAGTTCTGCAAACAGGAGGCGGTCCGGGGGAAAAACGGACGATTCACCCTTTCATAAGCGTGAAATCTGCCTTTTCGGCGTCCGATTCTTGCATTTCAATAAAAATGTGAGCATATTAAATTCAATGTATGACCGTGCTTCGGTATACCGTTATCTGGACCGCAGTTCTGTTCGTCAGCTGCAGTTCCACTGAACCACGGCTGTTGCAGGATCTGAACAGACCGAACCGGAAAAGTTCCGATTCCATTTCTCAACCGCCACATCCCACAGTACGCCGATACTCCACTGTTATCGTTTCGGGCCTTCTCGATTCCGTTATTCTGACAGATTCAGATTCGTTTATGGTGCGGATCAGGGTACTTCACTCCGAAGGAGAGGATGAAGCGCTTCCCTCCGCGGGTGAAATTCTCGAAGCGGCGCCGAAATTCATCCGGAATGAGCCGGGTACAGGCGGTGCCGGCGCGGCGCGGGCTGTGCAGTTCGCCCGCCTCAGATCCGCCCGGAAGGGCGACACCCTTCGTGCGACGCTCCTGCGGACGGACGCACCCACGTGGATGGTACTCAGCATTGACGGCAACTAATCCTTCATGACAATGGACCTGAAGAAAACAGCATACATTATCGGAATTCTGATTGCCTTCGCCGCCGGCATTTTCATCGGAACCGGGCACGGCGGCCGGCGTATATCCTTCCCCATGGAGGCGGAGGATGGGGAAAATGAGAGCGCCGAATCGGATCACGCCCTTGCTGCGGTCCAGTGGTACAATACACAGCGGGCATATCCTTCCGGGACGATTCCGCTCGGCTGGGAAGCGAGAGCGTTCAGTCACATCGCAAAAAACAATCTCAGGCTCCGCTCGTCAAATTCCCCCCAGCTGTCGTGGAACTCGGTCGGTCCGAACAACCTGGGAGGCCGCATCCGGTCGATTGTCGTGAATCCCCTTAATTCCAGCACGGTCTACTGCGGATCGGTCAGCGGCGGTGTCTGGAAATCGACGAACGGCGGGGATTACTGGTTTCCCCTGACCGATCAGGCGCCCAATCTCATCGTCGCATCGCTGGCGCTGAATCCCGTCGATACGAACGTGATTTATGCGGGCACCGGGGAGGGCTTTCTGAACGTCGATGCGCTCCGCGGCATCGGCATCCTGAAATCGACCGACGGCGGGAGTAGCTGGACTGTCCTCAATTCGTTTCCGCCTTATCCCTCCGCCGGTCCCTACTATGTCAACAAGCTCGTAATCACTCCCGACAATCCCTCGGTTATCTATGCCGGAATGACGATCGGCCTCTGGAAATCGACGAATGCGGGCGCATCCTGGACAAAAGTCCTCACCGGGAATAATTCCACATCGTGTGTCGATCTGGCTCTCGATCCGACGAACAGTTCCGTCCTGTACGCGTCGTTCGGACTGAGGGTGACCGACGGCATCTACAAAACCACCAACGCGGGCGCCTCCTGGAAGAAGGATACGGTCGGTTTCCCCTCCTCCTCGCAGAAATATCACCGGATCAGTCTGGCCATCTCGCAGAGTAATCACCTCACGCTCTATGCGTGCGTTGCCGATTCACTCGACGGGACGCACAGCATCCAGAGGACGACCAACGGAGGCGATTCCTGGCAGACGGCGGCCCTGCGCCAGCCGTGGGACCCGTATCTCAATCAGACTCATCTCGGCAATCAGGGATGGTACGACAACGTCATCGCCGTTCATCCCAATGATCCGAACACGGTGTTCACCGGCGGCAACGATATGTTCGTGTCGACCGACGGGGGCGTCGACTGGCGCATTCTCACCTACGGCTACAGCGGCGGTTCCGTCCCGTTCATGCACGTCGACCAGCATGCGATCGTCTTCGATCCCAATAATTCCTCGGTCATCTATTTCGGCAACGACGGGGGAGTGTACAAATCGACCGACGGCGGGACGACCATCGCGGACGACAACCACAATCTGGCCGTGACCCAGTTCTACAGCGGCGCGGTGCATCCCTCCGCCGAGGTGTACTACGGCGGATCGCAGGACATCGGTGTGATGAGGAGTTCGACGGTTCCCGCCTGGTCGATCCCGTTCCCCGGAGACGGCGGTGCGACGCTTGTCGACTATACCAACCCGACGATCGTCTATTCCGAATATGTGTTCCTCGATATCCTGAAGTCCAATTCTTCCGGCGATCCGGGATCCTGGTTCAAGACGATGACCGGCATCCCCCAGAGCGGTGTCGGCATCTCGAACGGCGCGGCCGATCGGTGCGATTTCATCGCTCCGATCGCAATGGATCCGACCAATTCGACGCATCTCATCGCCGGAACCTACCGGGTGTATGCGACCACCAACGGCGGTTCGAGCTGGACGACGGCGAGCGGGGATCTCACCGGTTCGGGGAGCGGGAATGCCGGCGATGGCGGCGGCGTCATCACGGCGCTGGCCGTCGCGAAAACCTCCTCCTCCACCTGGTATGTGGGCACCGGGTATACCTTCAACGGGTACGGCAGTGGATTGAATCCGGCCTCCTCCACGACCAAAATATGGGTGACGACGAACAGCGGCTCCCGGTGGGACAGCATCAATCAGTCCAATCTTCCGAACCGCTTCGTCCGTGCGATCGCCGTCGATCCCACCAACCGTGACAGGGCGTTCGTCTGCTATTCAGGATACGGCACCGGTCATGTGTTCCGGACCAACAACCGCGGCGCATCCTGGTCAAACATTTCCTCGACGCTTCCCGATATTCCGGTCAATGCCCTGGTCGTCGACCCGCAGGATACTTCCCATCTCGTCATCGGGACGGATCTTGGCGTCTTCGAATCGCTTGACGCGGGAGTCAGCTGGGTTCAGCAGAATTCCGGTCTCGCAAACGTGGCTGTGATCGATCTCGACCTGAGGCCAAGCGATCTGTACCTGTTCGCCTCCACCCATGGGAGGGGGATGTTCAAATCCGCGGCTCCCATCGGCAGTCCGAATTCCGCACATCTTTCGCTTCCGATTCATCAGAACCCCCTGCTGACGAGCTATGTCGACCTCTATCTGCTCTCGGACACGGCGCTTCTCGGAACCCCTCCGTTCCTGACCGTGGCGACCGGAAGCTCCGCGCCGGACACGGTTGCCCTGACGCCGGAACAGTCGACGTCCCAGGCTTTCCGCGGTTCGTACCGCCTGAACGCAGGCGGCACCGCGGTTCTCCGGGCCAGCGTGCAGAATGCGGCGGGGGTGACCATGTATACGCAGAGGTCGTTCCAGGTCCAGCTGATGCAGGCGGCGCGCGGCGGGGTGATCAGCACACCCGAAGGATCTGCCGTCCTTTCCGTCGGCGCCGGCGTCCTGGGCGCCGACACCTGGTTTACGATTGTCCGGGAGAAGAGCGATCCGCGCGGGACGGCAGTGGCGCGGGATGCCTATGCGTTCGGACCCGCGATGGAGTATCCCGCGCCCGTAACGGTGACGCTGGGATACGATGATCTCGATCCCGCTCTGGCGGGGGCGGCGCACCTTTGCATCTGCCGGGATGACGGATCGGGATGGGTGCCGGCGGAGAGCTGGGTCGACCCGGTCGCGCACACGGTGAGCGCCCGTGTCACGACGCTCGGTCTGTTTGCCGTCGGAGCCGGTCCGGCCGGCAGTTCTCATCAGATGCCTGCGTCGTATGTGCTGAGTCAGAATTATCCCAATCCGTTCAACCCCTCGACAAGCATCTATTTTGAACTTCCCCGGCCGGGTCAGGTGAAGCTCGAGGTTTTCGATCTGACCGGGCGCATGGTCCGCACCATGATTGACGGTCAGCGGGAGCGGGGCGGATTTGTCGCAGTATGGGACGGGCGGGATCAAAATAATGCCGCCGTCGCGTCCGGCGTCTACTTCTATCGCATGACGGTCGCCGACGGTTCGGGCGTGCGGTTCCAGTCAACAAGAAAAATGCTTCTGGTGAAATGACGGATCAGAGAATGCGGTCACGACGATTTTTTCTATATCTCGCATTTGCGGCGGGGCTCGCCGGATGCAGCAGCGGCGACAGCGGAACGACGCCGCCGTCCCAGACGGCGGGCGATCTGACCTCGAAAGGGTGGAAGGCCTACAGCGCGAAAAGCTATACCACAGCCCTGAGCGATTTTTCCCAGGCTCTTGCGCTCGATAACAGCTATTCCGACGCCTACAACGGGGAAGGGTGGTCGTATGCCAGGCTCGGCAATCCGGATTCAGCGCTTACGGCGTTCACTGCCGGCCGCAGTCGGGACGCGGCGTCTGCCGACATGCGCGCCGGCGCGGCATTCGTCTACAATGCCCTGAAATCGTACACACTCTCGCTGGAGCAGGATACCGCCCTTCTCCGGATCTCCCCTTCGTGGAAATTCAGCCACGATACCGCGGTCAACTACCTCGACCTGCATCTGCT
>DATKPE010000006.1:0-39841 GCA_035524335.1 Bacteroidota bacterium | reverse complement strand
GCCTGAACATGAAGCACAGTTGCTGAATTATCTGAGAGCGACGGACATCGAATTGGGGTTTCTTCTGAACTTTGGACCCAAGGCTGAATTCATCCGAAGAATTTTCTCGAATGAAAGAAAAATCAGCCGCGAATAAACGCGGATTCGCGTGCACCCGTGGTTAAAATAATTCAGCCGCGAATGAACACGGATTCGCGCGGATTCGCGTGCACCCGTGGTTAAAATATTCAGCCGCGAATGAACGCGGATTCGCGCTGATGCGCGTGCATCCGTGGTTAACATAATTCAGCCGCGTAGGGGCGCGGATTCATACAAGGGGAGGGCGTATGATTCAGGAGGAATTGTCACACGGGATTATCAGCGCATTTTATTTTGTCTACAACAAATTGGGGCACGGGTTTCTGGAGAAGGTGTACGAAAATGCCCTGATGGTCGAATTCAGAAAGCGCGGGATTTATGTTGAACAGCAGAAACGAGTCGATGTGTGGTACGACGGGATCCGGATCGGCGAATATTACGCCGATATTATAGTGAATCATACCATTGTTCTCGAATTGAAGGCGGCGTCCGGTATAGCGCCTGAACATGAAGCGCAGTTGCTGAATTATCTGAGAGCGACGGACATCGAATTGGGGTTTCTTCTGAACTTTGGACCCAGGGCTGATTTCATTCGAAGAATTTTCTCGAATGAAAGAAAAATCAGCCGCGAATGAACGCGGATTCACGCGGATTCACGTGCACCAGCGGTTAAAATAATTCAGCCGCGAATGAACACGGATTCGCGCCGATTCGCGTAGATCCGTGGTTAATGTATCCAGCCGCGAATGAACACGGATTCGCGGTTATAATAATCAGCAGAAAATAACTCATGAGAGATAAAATCAGGATAGCGTCGGGGCAGGGGTTCTGGGGCGATCTGCTGACCGCCCCCGTCGACCAGGTAACGAAAGGCCCCGTCGATTACATGATGATGGACTATCTCGCCGAAGTGACGATGTCCATCATGCAGAAACAGAAGATGAAGGATCCTTCGCTGGGCTATGCGAAGGACCTCCTCCCGCTCATGCAGTCGATCCTTCCGGTCATCGTTCAGAAAAACATCCGGGTCATCACGAACGGCGGCGGCGTAAATCCGGAGGGATGCCGGGATGCAATTTTTAAACTTGCGACAAAACTCGGCATCAGAGGACTAAGAATCGGCGTCGTCATCGGGGATAATATCCTCGATCGTCTCGATGAGCTCTCCTCGAAAAACATCGATCTGAAAAACATGGAGTCGGGGGAAAGCCTCAGTGCGGTCCGGAACCGCATCGTGAGCGCCAACGTCTATTTCGGCGCCAGGCCCATCGTCGAGGCGCTCCGGCAGGGCGCCCATATCGTCATCACCGGACGTACGACCGATACGGCGTTGACCTACGCGCCGATGATTCACGAATTCGGATGGAAATGGGACGACTGGGATAAACTTGCAACGGGGGTGGTGGCCGGGCATATCCTCGAGTGCGGGGGACAGGCGACGGGGGGGAACTTTTCCGCAGACTGGAAATCGGTCCCCGACCTCGCCCACATCGGCTTTCCGATAGCCGAGGCGCGGAACGACGGATCGATCGTCATCACGAAGCACGAGAATACCGGCGGTCTGGTGAGTGTCGCCACCGTGAGTGAACAGCTCCTGTACGAGATTGGAGATCCGACCTGCTACATCACGCCGGAGTGTATCGCCGATTTTACCACGATCCGGCTCGAACAGGCGGGGACCAATCGGGTTCTTCTTTCGGGTGTGAAAGGAAGGCCGGCCACCGAATTTTACAAGGTATCGATGTCCTACGCGGACGGATATACCGCCGTCGGCACGCTGACGTACGCCTGGCCCGACGCGCTGGAAAAAGCGAAGGCCGCCGACGCCATTCTCCGGACGCGGCTGGGGGATCTGGGACTCCGGTTCGATGAGATCAGGACGGAGTTCGTGGGCCTCAATTCGTGCCACGGTCCCATTGCCTCCATCCCGGCAGTCGTCAACGAAGTGGTGCTTCGCGTCGGTGTGCGGAGCAGAGACAGGGCGGCAGTCGAACGGTTCGGCCAGGAGATCGCCCCGCTGATTCTGACTGGTCCGCCGGCGGTGACGGGGTTTGCCGGGGGACGGCCGAAACCGAGCGATGTCATCGCATACTGGCCCGCGCTCATTCCGAAGTCCGCGGTCCAACCACGGGTTGTCGTGACGGAGGCGCCGTAGAACATGAAAATCGAACTCATTGCGATAGCACATGGACGATCCGGGGACAAGGGGGATACCGGCAACGTCGGCATCATCGCGCGCAAGCCGGAATATTATCCGATCCTGAGGCGGTATGTCACCGCCGAGGCGGTGAAAAAACATTTCGCCGGCATCTGTCTGGGAACGGTCGAGCGGTTCGAACTCCCGAACCTGTGCGCGCTCAACTTTCTTCTCCACGAGACGCTCGGCGGCGGCGGGACGGTGTCGCTCAAGAACGATGCGCAGGGAAAGACGCTCAGCAGTGCCCTCCTGCGAATGGAGATCGAGGTCTCCGAACCGGTTCAGCTGTGACGGCCGGTTCACCCGACAATCGAAATCAATTGAACACTCACACACGTCAGAACGAACATGTTTGAAGAACAGCAGTCGGCTCTCAGGGACCTCCGATCCAAACTGACTCTTCTCCGGGGGTATCTTTGACCTCGATGTGAAGGAAAAAGAGATCGCGGAGCTGGAAGCGCGCAGTCACGCGCCTGATTTCTGGAACGACAACATCGCCGCACAGAAGGTGATGCAGACGATGAGCCAGCGCAAGGGCTGGGTCGATGCCTGGAACGCCATCCGGCGGCGGATAGACGACGCCGAAGCGCTCATCGAACTGGCACGCGAGTCGAATGATGCCTCGTTCGAAGCCGAACTGACGTCGGAGGCGGAGGGCGTCCGGAAAGGGATCGACGACCTGGAATTCCGCAACATGCTCTCCGGCGAGGATGACATCAAAAATTGCATTTTGACGATTCACGCCGGCGCGGGGGGAACGGAGGCGCAGGACTGGGCCGAAATGCTCCAGCGGATGTACCTTCGGTGGTGTGAACGGAAAAACTACAAGACCTTCCTTCTCGATGAGCAGGCGGGGGAAGGTGCGGGGATCAAAAGCGCCGCGATCGAAGTGCAGGGGGAATACGCCTACGGGTATCTCAAGGCGGAAAACGGCGTCCACCGGCTCGTGCGGATATCGCCGTTCGATTCCAACGCGCGGCGGCATACCTCCTTTGCCTCGGTGTTCATCTATCCGGAAATCGAGGACGACGTCGAAATAGAGCTGAATCCGGCCGACCTCGAATTCGAAACGTACCGCTCGGGAGGGAAGGGGGGGCAGAACGTCAACAAAGTCGAAACAGCGGTCCGGATCAAGCACCTGCCGACCGGCATCGTGGTCGCCTGCCAGCAGGAGCGGTCTCAGTTCCAGAACAAGGAACGCGCCCTCAAAATGCTGAAATCCCGCCTCTATCAACAGCGCAAGGAGGAGGAAGAGGCCAGGCGGGATGCACTGAACAGCACCAAGAAGAAGATCGAATGGGGAAGTCAGATCCGTTCGTACGTCTTCCATCCCTACAACATGGTGAAGGACCACCGGACCGACGTGGAAACCAGCAACGTGCAGGCGGTGATGGATGGCGATCTTGACGGGTTCATCCGGTCGTTTCTCATGGAGTACGGTTCCAAAACCTGATCGGGCACGTGCCTGTCACCTGGTACATAGCGAAACGCTATCTTTTCTCGCACCGCAAGGTCCGGTTTCTTTCGTTCATCACGACGTTCGCCGTCCTCGGGGTCATGCTCGGCACCGCGGCGTTGATCATTACCCTTTCCGTCGTCGACGGGTTTGAGCGGGAGATCAAGGAAAAGGTCATCGGGTTCACGTCGCACATCGATGTGATCGGCTACCAGAGCCAGCCGCTGCGGCACCCGGGCCGGACCGTCGCCGCCGCGCTCAGCGCCATCCCCGACATCCGGTCGATATCCCCGTATGCCGCGAAGGAGGGGATGATCCGGTTTCACGGCGCCGTCGACGGGATATTTCTCAAGGGCATCGATCCGGCGCTCGACGGAGTTGCCTCCCGCCAGCGGCTTGTTGCCGGCCGGTTTATTGCGGCGGACAGGCCCGACAGCGCCGAGGTCGTGATCGGGGCGAAGCTCGCCCGCCGTCTCAACGCAGGCCCGGGGGACAGGGTGATCGTCTTCGCACTTCCGGCCGGTTCCGGAGCGGGGGCCGCCCCCCGAGCCATGCAGTTCCGGATCACCGGCGTCTATGAATCGGGCATGGCCGAGTTCGACGACATCTACGCCTTCACCACCCTCGCCGCCGCGCAGAGGCTCTTCCAGCTCGATTCGAATGTGACCGGCTACGACGTCCTGGTGAAGGATCTTGACCGGGTCGATCAGGTATCCGTCCGTCTCCAGGATCTGCTCGGCTATCCGCACTATGCCAGAACCGTTTTCGACCTGTACCGGAATCTCTTCTCCTGGGTCGAACTGCAGAAAAAACTCTCGCCCATTCTCCTGAGCCTCATCATCATTGTGGCGACGATCAATATCATCGGGACGCTTCTCATGTTTGTGCTGGAGAAGGTTGCCGCGATCGCGGTGCTTCGCTCGATGGGTGCGGCGCCGTCCTTCATCCGGAAGCTGTTCGTCCTGCAGGGGATGGCGATCGGCGCCGCCGGCGTTCTGCTCGGCAATCTGCTGGCGTATGTCTTCTGCTGGTCGCAGTCCCGGTTCGGATATATTTCCCTTCCCTCCGATATTTATTACATGACCAAAGTCCCGATTCTCATGAATCCCGGAAATTTTCTTCTCGTCACGGCGGTTGCGCTGGCGCTCTGCTTCATCACGACCCTGCTTCCGGCCCGTGCGGCGGCGCGGCTCCGGGCGGTCGAGGCGTTCAGGTTCGGATGAGCGTGATGGCATCGGTTGAGTCGTATATTGCCCGGAGATATCTCGTCACGCGACGTCAGGTCCGCTTCGTGAGCGTGATCGGATTCATCTCCGTGGTGGGTATCACGCTCGGCGTCGCGGCTCTCCTCGTCGCGCTTTCGGTCTTCAACGGTTTCAACAGCGTCGTCACGTCGGTTCTCGTCGGTTTCGATCCGCATCTCAGGATCGAGCATGCCGGCGGTCTCACCGCGGGGGGGTATGACAGCATCGCCGTTTCACTGCGGCGTGTTCCCGGCATTGCGGGCTGGTCTCCCTTCGTGTCGGGAAAAGCGATGCTCGTCGCGCGGGGCAGTACGCGGGTGGTGTTTCTCCGCGGGGTGGCAGACTCCGCGGTGGGGAGGGTGTCCGGCCTTGCGGAGAAAATCATCCTCGGGAAGCTGGAGCTTCCGGATACCGGGTCGACAGGATCGATCGTCATCGGATTGACGCTTGCCGACCGTCTCGGCGCGGTGGTCGGGGACCGCATCTCCGTCGTCAGTCCGTACAGCGTCCAGTCCGTCTACGCATCTCTTAGCGCACCGGAAATCGCATCGTTCCGCATTACGGGGATTTACGAATCGGACAACAAGGACTACGACGCGAACTACGCCTTCATCGCCATTCCGACGGCCCAGCGGCTTTTTCACACCGGCGCGTCATACAACGGGATCGACGTCCGTCTCGCCGATTTCAGGGACGCCGAGGCCGCCCGCGACCGCCTCCTCCCGCTCCCCGTTCCGGGATGCACGGTTTCCACCTGGTATGATCTCCACGAAAGTCTCTATACGGTGATGCGGATAGAACGGTGGTCGGCTTACCTGCTTCTCTCCCTCATCGTCATCGTCGCGACCTTCAACATGCTCGGATCGCTCACGATGACCGTCATCGAGAAGCGGCGCGACATCGCGGTCCTGAAGGCGATGGGAATGACGACCCGCCGCATCGTCCGGATTTTCATGATGGAAGGAATGCTCATCGGGCTTGCCGGCACGGCCGCCGGCATCCTTCTCGGCGGGCTCGTCCTCTGGCTTCAGGTCCACTACCATCTTTTTCCGCTCGATCCGACGATTTACATCATTCCGGCCATTCCGGTCGAAGTGCGGTGGACCGATTTCGCGGCGATCGGACTCGCCTCACTCGGCTGTTCTTTTCTGGCCGCCTATTCACCCGCCCGGCGCGCGGCGACGACTCCGCCGGCCGACGCCCTCCGTTGGGAGTAGCCATGAACCAGCAGGAACCGGCACTCCGGTGCACACAGATCACGAAAACGTTCGTTCTCGACAGAAGGGCGGGGACGGAGCTCTCCGTTCTCCGGGGAATCGACTTCGCCGTCGGGGAAGGGGAGTTTGTCTCCATCGTCGGCGCATCCGGATCGGGAAAAAGCACCCTGCTCCATATCCTGGGCGGACTGGAGACGCCGACCTCCGGATCGGTCTTCTGGGGCGACGCCGATATCTCCGCGGTTTCCGACGAAAAACTGGCGCCTCTCCGTTCCGCCACGATAGGGTTCGTGTTTCAGTTCCATCACCTCCTCAACGAATTCACGGCGCTTGAGAATGTCATGCTTCCCCTTCTCATCGCGAATAAATCGTTCGGAGCGGCATCAGCCGCGGCAAGAGACCTCCTGAACAAAGTGGGGCTGGGGGACCGGACGGCGCATAAGCCGGCGGAACTCTCGGGAGGGGAACAACAGCGCGTGGCGGTCGCCCGCGCGCTCGCGAACCGGCCGAAAATCATCTTCGCCGATGAACCATCCGGCAACCTCGATTCGGCCAGCAGTGCGCAACTGCACGATCTGCTCCTTGCCCTGAACCGGGACGAAGGGCAGACGTTCGTGATTGTGACGCACAACGAAACCTTCGCGGGACAATCGACCCGGCGGCTCACGATGCGCGACGGCCTTCTGGCGTGACGTCCTGGAGGCGTTGATTTTCTCGGCCGATTTTACTACATTGACAGCTGAATCGATTCACCGAGTTCAACGGAGAAACTGGTATGGCAAAAGTGGTCAAATCGAAAACCGCCCGGCGTCAGAAGCAGACCGAGGTGTTCCCCCTCGAACGGACGAATTTCATCATTCTGGGCGTGGGTGTGCTCGTTATCGTCGCGGGGTATCTGCTCCTCTCCGGAGATACGGCTGAATCGTTCCGTCAGCTGACCGTGGCGCCGATTTTCCTTCTTCTCGGCTACTGCGTCATCATACCGATCGGGCTGATGTACCGGAAGAAACAGCGGTCGACGGCGCCCGAGGCGCCGCCCGCCGTTCCCCAGCAATAAGACTCCCATCCTCCCGGTCCGCCGCACAGCGCGGACCGCTCAGATCCCAAGGACCTTGATCACGACGTGGAGCAGTTCTTCGGGATCGTACGGTTTCTGGATAAAATCCTTTGCGCCGAGTTTCACGCATTCCATGGCGGTCGGCACGTCGTCGACAGCGGTCAGCATGATGACGTTCGTCAGCCGGTTGATCCGTTTCATCTCCTTCAGGACGCCCATGCCGTCGAGGCGGGGCATCATCATATCGAGAAGAACGATATCGTATTGATGCGTTTTGATTTTTTCCAGCGCGGCGATTCCATCCTCCGCCGTATCCACGATGAAGTCCTCGTTGACGAACTGCTGTTCGAGACTCCTCCGGAGATCGGGGTGGTCGTCGACGCAGAGCATGCGTAAGTTATGCGGCATCGTCCATCCTCTCATTCATCCTTCTGAAGATACCATTTTTCGTACCACTCTGTCAATCCATTCGGTCTGCGGCAGTGTCGTCCGTCACTCCCAGTAGAATCTGGGGCGCTTGCGGGGATGATTGCCGATCTCGTCCATGGTGGCGGCATTATAGAGTCTGCCGTTTTTCATGACATACCGGATCGATTCGCTGTTCCTGATGTTCTCCAGCGGATTTTTTTCCATGACCACGAGGTCCGCAAGTTTCCCCGGCTCCAGCGAGCCGATATCCCTGTCGAGGCCGATGTACTGGGCGCCGGAAAGGGTCGCTGAGCGGATCGCTTCGAGCGGCGTCATGCCGCCCTGGACGAACATCCAGAGTTCCCAGTGGGCCCCCAGCCCCTGCAGCTGGCCGTGTGCGCCCAGCTGCACCTTCGTTCCTGCATCGAGCGCCGCCTTGACCGATTTTGCATTCTCGATATAATTGAAATCGTCTTCCGCGGCCATGAGGCGCCGGCGCGACCGGGCGTCGATGATCTGGCGCGGGGTGAAGGTGAGCAGACGCGTGTCTTCCCAGACGTTCGTCGACATGTACCAGTAATTCTCCCCCCACAGTCCGCCATAACTGACGATGAGCGTCGGCGTATATCCGCTTTTGCTCTTCGAGAAGAGCGAGATGGCGTCCTTGTACAGCGGCGAGACGGGAAGCGAGTGTTCGATGCCGGTATGGCCGTCCAGGATCATCGACATGTTCCAGAAAAACGTGGATCCGCCCTCCGGCACCACCATCATGTGCAGTGCCCGCGCCGCCTCGATGATCTGCTGGCGCTGGTCGCGCCGCGGCTGGTTGTAGCTTTTTACGCTGAAGGCGCCGACTGCCTTCATCCGCCGGAGGTGCGAGAGGGCGTCGTCGTAGCTGTTGATGACCGCCTTGAAGGGAGCTTCGGCGCCGTACAGAATGGTGCCTGTCGAGTAGACCCGGGGGCCGACGAGGAGGCCCGCCTTCACCAGCTCGGAGTTGGTGAAGACCATCTCGGTATTCGCCGACGGATCGTGCGTTGTCGTTACCCCGAACGCGAGATTAACGTAGTACGGCCAGTGGGTCTGGGGTGTGATCCCCTCGCTCCCGGTCGGAATATGGGCATGAACGTCGACGATGCCGGGCATGATCGTGGTGCCGCTGACGTCAACCCGCTCCGCTCCAGGAGGAATCTTGACCTCGGCTCTCGGACCGACCGCGGTGATGCGGTTCCGTTCGACGATGATCGTGCCGTCCGGGATCACCTCGTCGCCGCGCATCGTGATCACGCGAGCCCCGACCAGAGCGATGGAGCCGGTGGGATTGTCGGTCGGAGCGGAGAAACTGATATACAATCCGCTGGTGTCCGGTTTGTCCTGCACCGTGTCGCCGGCTGTGCCGGCAAAGTCGAACGTTCTGCTCAGATCGCGCGAGTAGAGTTCCGGCCCGAGCGACCAGAACAGCTTCCGGCTGTCGGCGGACCAGTTGAGATAGGTGCCGGCGTCCCGGCTGACCCGCCGGATCGGGTAATCGGAGCTGGCAGGGCCGATGGTGACCGGCTGTCCGGTCTTCGGAAAAACGGCGATGTAGGCGTTGAAACGCTCCACCAGCGCCACCCAGCGGCCGTCGGGGGAGGGAAGAATGTCGTCGGCATTGTCGGAGAGGAAATGGACGCGGCGCTGTTCACCCCGGAGACCGGTGCTGATAAGGGCGGTTTTCTCCCCCTCACCCGAGAGAAGGAATATCCGGTCGTCACCCGGTGCGAACATGGGGCGTGAACCCTCTTCGGTCACGAGCGTCTCCTTCCCGCCCGCGGAGGGGATCAGATAAATACCGCGGTCGCGGCTGTAGGTTTCGCCCCTGAAATTATCGCCGCCGATTCTGTGGTAGACGACCATCGATCCGTCGTGTGAAAATTCCGGTTCCGTATAGTGTCCCGGGCTCCGCGTCAGCTTCATCCGTCCGCTGCCGTCGGGATGAACCTTCATGACGGCCCCCTTTTCTTCGTCGTTCCATGTGGCGTAGACGATCCATTTCCCGTCGGGGGAGAAGGAGGGAAATATCTCGAGGTACCTGTCGTCGCGCGTAATCCGGCGGGGGGTGCCGTCCGGGAGCGTCTTCCGGTAGAGTTTGCCGAGAGCCGTGTAGATCACCGAATTCTGATCCGGGGAGACGGTGACATATCTGAGCAATTTGACATCGAAGGAGGCGGGCGCGACCTCCTGGGGGAATCGCACGGCATCGGTGATGGTTTGTTTCACATGCGCTGTGAACGGAATCTGAGAGGCCGCACCGGTGGCGACGTCGATCTTCCAGAGATGGCCCTTTGCGGAGATCACGATCGACCGTCCGTCGGGGGTCCAGGAGAATCCCGGATGCACGCCGAAGAGCGCCCATGTCTCCTGTGCATCGCGGTTGAGGTTGTCCCAGAGCGGTGTTTCGCGCCCGCTCTCAATATCGCAGAGATAGAGGACGGTCTTCAGCCTGACCCGTTTCACGAAGGCAAGTGTTTTCCCGTCGGGAGAAATCTGAGGCCGGCAGGCGCCCCCCTGGCTGTTGATGAACTGTTCCGTTTTGCCGGTCTGCAGATCGCGCCGCTGGATCGCATATATGACCCCGTTGGGATCCTTGTTGTACTGGAATCCGCCGCCGGGAGAGATGTCTTCGCTGTAGTAGAGATAGCGGCCGTCGGGGGAGAGGCACGGTTCTCCCGCGTCCTGTTCCCAGTTGCGCCGCTTTGTGAGCTGGAGGCCTTCTCCGCCGCCGATGTAGTACATCCACATTTCACCGGCGCCGAGGGAGCGCTCGTTCCGGTAGTGTTTCCGGGCGACGATGAAACTTCCGTCGGGGGACCAGACGGCATTGTTGGTCTGGCGGTCTTTTTCCTTCGTGATCTGGCGTAGATTCTGACCGTTCAGATCCATGGTCCAGATGTTATCGCATCCGTCCCTGTCGCTTGTGAACGAAATCCGTTTCCCGTCGGGGCTGAACCGGGGCTGGACCTCGTAGGCCGGGCCGCCGGCGAGGAGTGTTGCGGTTCCGCCGGTGACGGGCATTTTGTAGATGTCGCCGAGGAGATCGAAGACGAGCGTGGAGCCGTCCGGACTCACATCGACGGCCATCCAGGTTCCCTCATCGGTTTCGAATTCGACGTCGGTGGAAGGGCCGTGTTTTGCCGAAACGTCCCATGCGGCAGAGGCCTTCGAGCTGTCCTTTGAGGGGGATTTCTGGCGCGCGAACCCGGTCAGCGTGCAGAAGAGGAAACAGCAGATGAACATCGATCGCAGGATGGGAAGGGTACGCATGGGCAGGTCTCCGGTGTAGTGGGGGCAGAATGTGTCGTAGAAGATACGGAGCGGGAGGGAAGTATGCAAGCAGAGGAGCGGCGAGGGAACGGCGTCGGTCTGACGATGCGGGGAGCGGCGCATCCCCCGAGCGGCTTTGAATTCAGGCTGCAATGTGCTACATTGCGGCATGTCGAAGGAGACCCGTATCCGCATTCTCATCATTCTGTCGCTCGTGGCTGGGTACATACTCGTGGCTGTGATCCGGTCAGGCACCGCCTGGTAGAAGAGAACTCCGGGACCCGGCTGATCTTCCGCTGGACTCATCCTGCATCCCCGGGAGCGAAATTTGGTGAAACCGGCTGTTTTTGACCAAAAGCGTGAAATCGGCAAATTAAGGTATTGTGATTCCGATACTTGATTCTTCGGGTGCCTTTCCCTATATTTTGACAACCTGAACGGAAGAGTATGACCACGAAAGAGAAAAAGCCGCGAAAAGTGCTTCTCGTCGACGACGAGGCAGGATTTGCGGATCTGATGAAGGACCTTCTCCAGATGGACAACTACGAGGTGGAAGTTGCCCACGACGGTCAGGAAGGTCTGGAAAAAATTCCGACCTTCGGTCCGGATGTCATCATCTCCGATATCGTCATGCCCCGTCTGAGCGGGTTCGAAATGTTCAAACGGGTGAAGGCTTCCCCCGAAACCGCTTCGATTCCGTTCCTCTTCATCACCGGATTTCAGGACGAACGCGTCCTCGCCGAGGCGCGTAAAGTCGGTGTGTTCGGCATCCTCCGCAAACCTGTCGATATCGAACAGATCGAAAGCCGGCTTCGCGAGCTGACAAAAAACCAGCCGTGAAACCGGATTCCTTCCCATTCTGACCGGTCCGCCGCCGCAGACCCGCTCCGTCTCAGTACCGGATGTCCCCGCCCCCGGCAACTGAAGTCTGTTGAATTTTCCCGCCAATCTGGATATATTGCCATTCACCACCATGCGCAGCAGTTATTTCAACAGCCTCCGGTTCAAGGCGCTTTCCGTCTACATCGTCCTGGTGACGATCAACCTTGCGGCTTCCGCCTGGACAATCTATAATTTCGGGCGGCTCACGATGTCGATGAATTCCCTCCTCCATAACAACGTTCCGGACATCATGGCGGCGGAGACGATGGCCGGCACCATCGAACGGCATGAAAGCGCACTCTGGCTTTTCATGAACCGCGACATCAACAACGGCAAGATCAAACTGACCGAAGCAAAAGATGATTTCTTCCAGTCGTACCACATCGCGAACGAGAACCGCACCCCGGGCGACGTCGCCAACGTGCTCGACGACATCCAGTCGACCTACCAGGGCTACCTCATCAACGCCGATTCCCTCATCGCCCTCGTGGAGCAGGGGAAATATGAGCATGCCAAGGCGTATTACGCCAACGACGTCCGGATGTTTTCCCAGCGCCTCCTCGACAACTGTTTCTGGCTCATCGAAATTCAGCAGAAGGAGCTCCAGAAGGTCTCCCAGCAGACCCGTTCCGCGTCGGACGAAGCGATCGTGGCCGCCCTCATCGCCTCGCTCATCGCCGCCGGACTCAGCATCGTGACCATGGTCCAGTTCACGCGCCGGGTGATCCAGCCGGCGGAACGCCTCACCTCCACGGTCAACCGCATCGGACGCGGCAACCTCGATATCAAAATCGACATCGACACCGACGACGAAATCGGCCAGCTGAGCCGCGAATTCAACAAGATGACCGAACGGCTCCGGAAGTACGAGGAAATGAACGTCGACCGGATCCTCGCCGAGAAGCAAAAATCCGAGACCATCGTCGAAAACCTCTCCGATGCGATCCTGGTCTGCGATGCCGAAGGCCGCATCCAGCTCCTCAACAGATCGGCCGAAGAACTCCTCTCCATCAAGGAGACGAACGTCCTGGATAAGCCGATCGACACGATTATCCGCGAACCGCGCATCATCGCCCTCTTTCATCCGGGCGGGCAGGGCGATACCGCGGTACCCTATATCCAGTTTTCGCACAAGGGGCGCCCGGTCTACCTCCGGCCCCGCATCTCCGTCATCCGCTCTTCCGCCGGCGCCGTCCGCGGCACCGTCGTGATCCTCCAGGATGTCACCCAGTTCAAGGAACTCGACAGGATGAAATCCGACTTCATGGCGGCGGTCTCGCACGAGTTCCGGACGCCGCTCACCTCGATCAACATGAGCGTCGATATTCTCCGGCAGAAAATTCTCGGACCGCTCACCGACAAGCAGGAGGAAATGCTCACCGCCTCCAAACAGGACTGCGAACGGCTGACCAAACTTGTCCGGGACCTTCTCCAGCTCTCGAAGCTGGAATCCGGTTCAATGGAGCTGAGGGAGGATCTCCTCGATATCCGGGCCGTGGTCGAATCGGCCATCCATTCCTATACACTGCCGTTCCGCGAAAAGGGGGTCGCCCTTGCCGTGACCGCCCCCGAACGCCTCCCGCGCTTCATCGGGGATGAACAGCAGTTTTCCTGGGTGATCTCCAACCTCGTCGGGAATGCCCTCCGGTACACCGACGCCGGGGGCCGGGTCGATATCATCCTCCGCGGAGACACGGAGAATTTTCTCACCGTCCATGTCCGCGACACCGGCCGGGGAATCGCGCCGGAATACCTCGGCAAAATATTCGACAAGTTCGTCCAGGTCAAGGAAACGTTCGATTCGACGCCGGGAAGCGTCGGCCTCGGACTTTCCATAGCCAAGGAAATCATCGAAATGTACGGCGGCAAGATCTGGGTGGAAAGCACTCCGGGCAAGGGATCGGTATTTTCCTTCCAGCTCCCCGCAGTTCAGGATCAACCGGCATGAACCCCAAAGGCAGATTCCTCGTCATCGACGACGAGCCGAACATTCTCCGCACCCTCAAAATCGGACTCGAGGCGATCGGCATGGAAGTGGAAGCGGCCGGCAACCCGGTCGTTGCCCTCGACCGGATCGAGGAGGGACTCTTCGATGTCGCATTCATCGATCTCAAGATGGAACCGATCGACGGCATGCAGGTCCTCCGGGAGATCCGGAAGCGGGCCCCTTCCACAACCGCCGTCATCCTGACGGCCCACGGTTCCGTCGACAGCGCGGTCGAAGCCATCAAGGCGGGAGCGTTCGACTTTCTCCAGAAACCGTTCGATCTGAAGGAACTCCAGGTCTTTGCCCTGAAAGTGATGGAACATCACGCGCTCCAGCAGGAGGTGGTCAAGCTCCGCCGCGAACAGTCGACGGGAGACGCCGCCCGCGAGATCCTCACCCGCAACCCGGTCATGCGCCAGCAGGTCGACCTCGCCCGGCAGGTGGCCGACAGCCCCCTCACGGTCCTCATCGAGGGAGAGAGCGGGACGGGCAAGGAACTGGTGGCCCATCTCATCCACCGGCTGAGCGGCCGGCACGAGCGGCCGTTCATCAAGGTCAACTGTGCGGCGCTTCCCGAGAACCTCCTCGAGAGCGAACTGTTCGGGCATGTGAAGGGGTCGTTTACCGGCGCCTTCAAGGACCGGGAAGGGCGCTTCGCCCTGGCCGACGGAGGAACCATTTTCCTCGACGAGGTGGGGGAAATTCCCCCTTCCTCCCAGGTGAAACTGCTCCGGTTTCTCCAGCACCGGGAATTCGAACGGCTGGGCGAGAACGTCACCCGCAAGGTCGACGTGCGGGTGATCGCGGCAACCAACAGAAACCTTTCGGAGTCGCTGGCGGAGGGGAATTTCCGCGACGACCTCTATTACCGGCTGAATGCGGTGCGGATCCATCTCCCGCCGCTCCGTGATCGGCCGGAGGATGTGCTTCTCCTGATCACCCATTTTCTGAAAAAGTTTTCACCCGCGGAGGAAAAGAACCTCTCGCCGGATGCGCTGAAAACGCTGATGCGATACCGGTGGCCGGGGAATGTGCGGGAGCTGGAGAACGTGCTCGAACGGGCGGTCCTGCTGGCGAAGGCGGGCACGATCGAACTGTCGGTTCTGCCGGAGGAGTTCCAATCGACGGACGCAGGGGTGGCCGGCATTCTTTCGCTCGAACAGATGGAACACCAGCACATCGCGCGGGTGCTCAGGTCTGCGAAAGACCTCGATGAAGCCTCCAAGGTGCTGGGGATTGACCCGGCGACGCTCTGGAGAAAACGGAAAAAGTACGGGTTGTAGTCGTTCTATCCTGCATTTTGCAATCCCCCCAACAGCTTGAAATTCCGAAAGATAGAAAATCTTCTGATAATTGATCTTCTCTGAGTTGCAATTTGCAATAAACCTGTTTTTGCATGTTTGATGAGGAAGCGATGGAACCGGTGAATTCCATCCGGATTTCGTTCCCGGAGGGAGAGATGTTCCGTTGGCATTAAAATTGTGTTATGGAATTGTGAATCCATCCTCACAGGTACAAACCCGGTGACCCGAAGGGGCCCCGCCGGGGAACCTGACAGCAGATTCACAAGGCGCGTTATGAAATTCTGGACGATCGAAAACGGCAGGGTTGCCATCGTCGAACTGCGGGGTACGCTGGTCGGCGATGATTACACCGATGAGTTCCGCGAGGTGGTGGCCGATTTTATCGAACAGGGGAACAAGCGGCTGGTCATCAATCTCCAGAAGGTGAACTACCTCAACAGCTCGGGGATCGGTGCGCTGATCGCGGCGCATGCGAGTTACGCGCGGAACGGGGGGGAAGTGCGTCTGGTGGGTATTCAGAACACCGTCCAGAACCTTCTCGTGATCACCAAGCTGATCGACGTTTTCGAGGTTCACGACACGCTGGAGGAAGCGACGAAGAGTTTTGCAGCAAAGAAATCAACACCGCAGTAACATTCATGTTTCACACAATACAGGAGCAGTACACATGAAGCAGTCAACGTTTGTTGTCGTGCTGGTGGTCGGGGCATTGACCGCCTCCATCCTCATCTACCTGTTCGTGCTCGGGAACCCGGCGAACTTTTCGGACGGCGCCGGGCACGAAAAGCCGGTCAACCTGATGGGGCAGGTGTACACGGGCGGTATCATCGTGCCGATCCTCATCACGCTGTCGATCATGGTGATCACGTTCGTGATCGAGCGGATGCTGTCGCTGAAGAAGGCCTCCGGCCGCGGATCGCTGGCGACCTTCCTGAAGAACGTCCAGAAGAATCTTTCCACGGGCGATATCGAAGCGGCGATCAGCGCGTGCGATCATCAGCGCGGATCGCTGGCGACGATCATCAAGGCCGGTCTGGAGCGCTACAATTCGCTCCAGAAGGAGAGCAAGAACATGGAAGCGGAGAAGCAGATGGCGGAAGTTCAGCGCGCGATCGAGGAAGCGACCGCGCTTGAGATGCCGATCCTGGAAAAGAATCTCATCGCCATGTCGACCATCGCGTCGGTGTCGACGATGTTCGGCCTGCTTGGCACGGTTATCGGCATGATCCGTGCGTTCCGGGCGCTTGCCCAGCAGGGCGGATCCCCGGACGCCATCCAGCTGTCCATCGGTATTTCCGAGGCGCTGATCAACACGGCACTCGGTCTCTTCGCCGGAATCGTCGGCATCGTGGCGTACAACTTCTTCGTCAACAAGGTGGACAACTTCACCTATATGATCGACGAAGCGAGTTATGACGTCGTCCAGACACTGACGACCCGCGGCAAGTAACCGGAAAGGGTTTCCCGATGCCTAAAATCAAAAAAACGCGGGTCAACATCCGGATCGATATGACGCCGATGGTCGATGTCGCGTTTCTTCTTCTGACATTCTTCATGCTGACGACGCAGTTCCGGCCGCCGGAAGAGGTCCAGATCACGCTCCCCTCCTCGCACTCGGCGTTCAAACTGCCCGAGTCGAACGTCATGCTGATCACCCTCAGCAAGGACGGGCGGCTGTTCCTCGGTTTCGATTCGCCGAAGATGATGGCAAAGATTTTCGGTGAGGAGAACAAAAACCGGATCGGCGTGGAGGTCCTGACCAAGGATCTCGGCAATCTTCTTGTCCAGGCCCGTATCGCAAATCCCCGGCTGTACACCGTTGTGAAAGGGGACAAGGATGCGGAATACGGCCTGAGCGAAGATGTCATGAACATTCTTCAGAAGACGAACATCACGCGATTCAATCTGATCACCGACCTGAAAAAATAACTGAAGGAAATTCACCATGGCAGGAATGGATGGCGGTGCAGCCCCCCGAGGGCACGACAAGAAGAAGAAAAAGCATAAAAAAATGCGCCGCCTCGGTGTCCGTATCGATATGACACCGATGGTGGACGTCGCATTTCTCCTGCTGACCTTCTTCATGCTGACCACCTCGATGAAGCGCCCCCAGACGATGGAGATCAACCTCCCTCCCGATGCGAAGACGACCGTCGAGGTCGCCCAGAGCAATCTCATGACGCTGATGATCGCGGAGGACGGCCAGCTCTACTGGCAGATGGGCGTCGACCCTCTCCAGAAGACGGACATGAAAAGTCTCCGCGGACTGATCACGGGGAAGCTCCAGCAGAATCCCAAACTCATTACTCTCATCAAGATCGACCGGAAGGGGAAGTACCACTATATGGTCGATGTGATGGATGAACTCAACCTCGCGAACATGCAGCGGTTCAGCCTGGCGCCGATGGCCGACGCCGACCGGACTGCGATGCAGAAGGTCGCTTCGTAGGGGAGAAAGGAGACAAATCAATGACAGCCAGTTCGTCAGTGATGTACGGCATGCGCGAACTCCGCGGCCTGTATCAGAAGTATGCGTCGATTGCCCTCTCGATCGCGATCGGTCTTCATTGCGTCGTCATCGGCGGATACTACCTCTCGCAGGTCCTCTCGGCCGAGGATGAACCGGTCATGACCGTGCGGATCCTCAAGTACACTGAACTCGGTCCGCCTCCGTCGATCACCAATACGGAAGCGGCCCCGCAGGTGCAGGTGAGCGTCCCGGTCGCGAAACCGACCGTCGGTATCCCTGTCCCGGTCCCCGACGCGGAAGTGAATCCCGAACAGACCATCGCGTCTCAGAAGGAACTTTCCGAAGTCGCGGCCCCCGCCATCAGTTCCGGCGAGGGAAGCGGCGGCGTCGCGGTCCAGCAGGATATCAAGATCGACGAAGAAGAACCGCCGGACTTTGTCCCGGTGGAAAAACAGCCGGTGCCGGTCAAAACGGTCCAGCCCACCTATCCCGAAATCGCCCGCCGGGCGAATGTGGAAGGCGTTGTCTGGGTGAAGATCCTCGTCGACAAGGAGGGAAAGGCGAAGAAGGCGGTTATCGCGAAGAGCGATGCCGATATCTTCAACGATCCCGCCCTCGAAGCGGCGAAACAGTGGGTCTTCACACCCGCGATGATGAATAACGGCCCGGTGGCGGTGTGGGCGGTTATTCCGTTCAGATTCAAGCTCAATAAATAGACCGACAGGGCGGCGAACCGCATACCGCGGTTCTCCGCCCGCCGTTCTCCGGCCCGGCCGTGCCCGGCGCCGCTGTTCTTTGAGAAGCTTCCGTTCATCCCGGGCGCAGGCGCCCGGAGAAAGGATGAATGACGATGCTTTCCAGCGCTGTGTTGCAGTCTCCCGCCGGCGGTGCGTACGATCTGCGGCGGATGCAGAACCGGTACGCGGCGGCAGGTCTGACCTCGGCGGTTCTCTTCCATTGCCTGCTGATAGGCGGATACTATCTCGTGAACGCACTCACGCCGGATGAGGAGTATACCGGCGTCATCCATATACCGGTCCGGCTGATGGAACTTGCACCGCCTCCCTCGATCCGAGGTGAGGGCGGAATACCGCAGATTCCGGTGAGTCTGACGGGCTCCAAACCTGTCCTCGGAGTTCCCGTCCCGGTGCCGGACCTGAACGTGAGTCCGGATGCGACGATTCCGACGCAGACCGGGGCGTCACTGGATCACGGGGCAGGCGTCTCCGCGGGGACCGATGTCCAGCCGGAGGTCGGGGTGCCCGAGGCGATCCCGGAAGATCCCGATGCGGCGGCATTCGTCGCCGTCGAGCAGGAACCGGTCCCGGTCCGCATGGTCAGTCCGGTGTATCCGGAAATCGCCCGCCGAGGATCGATCGAAGGGAAGGTGATTGTCCGGATGCTCGTGACGAAGGAGGGAAGGGTGAAGAAGGCGTTTATCCAGCGGAGCGACGCGGATCTGTTCAACGAGGCGGCGCTGGCCGCCGCGGAGCAATGGCTGTTCACGCCGGCGCTGTCCGGCGGCGGACCGGTGACGGTCTGGGTATCGGTCCCCTTCCGGTTTTCCCTGAGGAAGTGACCGGGCGACAGGCCCGCGTGCAGACAACTATTTCCGGAGCCGTTATGAACCCGCAGATCATACTGAACATCGTCGGCGGCATCACCGCCGGTCTGGTGCTGGTTCTCGGCATCATCATCCTCTTCGGGCAGCTGCTGCCCGACTATATTCCCGACAATTACCGTCTGATCCTCGGGATCGTGATGGTCGTCTACGGAACATATCGCTTCATCATGATGTTTATGAAGGAGCGGGCAAGGAAGAGGTTCGAATCGCACCTATGAAACGGACAATTCTGTTCGCCGTCCTCCTGCTGCTGGCCTCGGCCGGATGCCAGGACGACCGGAAAGAGACGCCCACGAAGGGGCGTGTCACCATTGTGACGGCGGAATCGGTCGCTCCGGTGATCACCACGGAAAAAGCGAAATTCGAGGAACTCTATCCCGATGCGCATGTGGACCTCGTGGTCTCGACCACGCGCGAGGCGATCGCCAGGTTCTTCAACGATTCGATCAAGGTGATCGTGACATCGCGTGCGTTCAACGACGAGGAACGCCAGGTGGCGAAGAAGGCGGGCATCGAGGTGGCGGAGTACAAAATCGCCATCGACGGAGTGGCGATGCTGGTGCACGCGGGGAACGGGCTCGGCCGTCTGCGGACGACTCAGCTCGACAGCATTTTTTCCGGTACGATCCGGCGCTGGAGCGAGCTCGGTCCGTCGGCTCTTGACGGGCCGATCCATCTCTATCTCCCCCCGAGGAATTCCGGCACCTACGAGGTGGTCCGAAAGAGGATTCTCGGAGACCGTGATTTCGGCGTCCAGGCGTTCGCCGCGGCCACATCGCAGGACATGATGGCGCGCGTCGCCGCCGATCCGCTCGCGCTCGGCATGTCGGGCATCAACTGGGTCGCCGACAGCGTGAAGGGAGTCGAACCGCTCGCGCTGAACGATCCCTCGGCGCCCGATTCCCTCGGCAGTAAACACGATTATCTCAAACCGTACCAGGCGTACGTGTATCAGCATACCTATCCGATCGTCCGGGAGATCTATATCTACTCGCGGACCGACGCGTACAGCGTCGGCAACGGCTTCACGGCGTTCGTCACCAGCGCGCCGGGACAGTCGATCATTTTAAAAAGCGGACTCGTACCGGCCACGATGCCGGTGCGGCTCGTTTCATTAACCAATAAAGGGCAATAACCGTGAACCATCTAGCACAGCGTCTGCTCCTGACGATCCTGACCTTCCTGGCACTCACCGCGCGCGCGCATGCCGACGATCCGATGAAGACCGGCCTCGACGCGCTCAGCCGGAACGATTACGCAAAGGCCATCGAAGCCTTCCGCGACGCCACCGGCAACGACAAAACCAAGGCGGATGCGTACTACTACCTCGGGCTCACCTATTTCAAAGCCGACTCCTCCGATCAGGCCGTGATCGCGCTGACCCAGGCCAAGGAACTTGCGCCGGGGAATGCGAAGATCTATGAGCTCATCGGGGACGTCTACATGATACAGCACGTCTACGTCGGCGCCATCGACCAGTACCGCAAGGGTGCCGAAATCGACAGTACCAACGTCGGTCTCCTGCTGAAGCTGGCGGAAACGAACAGGAAGGTGCGAAAATATCCCGAAGCCGTCACCGGGTATCTGCAGGTGCTCAGGTACGATTCGCTGAACGGGGTTGCGCTGACCCAGCTCGGGA
The DNA here is from genome assembly GCA_035524335.1 of Bacteroidota bacterium. GTDB lineage: Bacteria > Bacteroidota > Ignavibacteria > UBA10030 > SZUA-254 > DATKPE01. The sequence goes on along the minus strand of DATKPE010000006.1, from coordinate 18,975 downwards.
ACATTTATGTCCGCGCCAAGCAGTGGCAGAACGCGCTTCCGGTGTACATACGCCTGGCGAAGCAGGAACCCGATTCGATGAACGTTCAGAGCAACTTCGTCCACGTCCTCGCGGAGAACGGTTACTGGAAGGACATCCTGCCGGTGGCGGAAAAGGTGCTCCAGCGCGACCCGTCGAACAACATGGTGCAGGCCTACCAGGCCGAGGCATTCGCGAAGACCGGCAACAGCGCGGAGGCGATCAACAAATACCGCAACGTCAACATGGATTCGATGCGGCTCGAGGACCTGCTCAGTCTGGCCCGCGCCTACCGGTCGGTGGAGAAATACGATACGGCGGCCATGGTCTACAGGAAAGTGCTGAGCCGCGATTCGACGCGCTGTGACGTCCCGTACGACCTCGGGTCGACCCTGATGAAGCTCAAGCAGTACGAAGAGGCGGTCGGCATGTTCGCGCGCAAGATCGCCTGCGACACCTCGTCGGGCTACCAGTTCGCGGCGCACCTGAATTCCGCCATGTCGCTTATGCAGTTGAAGCAGTTCGAGGCGGCGCAGGATCATATCAACAAGAGCATCGCCATCCGGCCGGAGAACATCCAGGCATGGCAGACCCTCGCACAGTGCGACCTGCAGATCGGCGACGTGGATGCCGCCATCACCGCGTACAAGAAGGTGATCGACATCGCCAATATGGAGGAGGGAAAATACGACGCCCAGCTGGAGGAGGCGACGAAGATGATCGGCATCGAGTATCTCATCATGGCGACGAAGGCGAAGGACGCCGAGGCCAAGCGGCTGTACGGCCTGTCCCTCGAATACCTGAAAAAGGCGGTTGTGCTGAAACCGACCTGCGAGGTGCTTCTCTATACGGCGCAGGCCGCCCAGAACAGCAACAACAAGGAGGATGCGAAAAAGTATTACTGCAAGATCATCAAGGCCTGTCCGAATACGCCGGAAGCGAAGAAGGCACAGCAGGGGCTCGAGATCCTGAACATGAAGTGTGAGTAGCCGGGTTTCTCCGGATCAGCGCATTCGCTGCTCGTTGCATACAGAATTTTGAAAGGGCCCGGAAAGAGAATCCGGGCCTTTTTTTGTCAAAAATTCGCCTTTTTCATTTTTTTTCCCTACATTAAAACCTTTCTGGCTGAGGCGGGCCATTCCGGTGGTTTTTCATCATTTTTTTTCGTTTTTTGGATGCCATTGAACATCGTGGCCCCGCCGAAATGCATCGACGTCAGGCCACATATCATCCACGGGTTATCGAGGAAAGGATCAGAGCGACTGTATGGAATTGACACTCATCTTCGGCATCAGCGTTGTCGGGCTCCTGTTCGCCTTCTATCTGATTCGGAATGTTCTGAAAAGGGATACCGGGACCGACAAGATGCAGGAAATCTCAAACGCCATCAAGCAGGGAGCTGAAGCGTTCCTCCGCAGGCAGAACCGCACGATCGGCGTTCTCGCGATTGCCCTCGCCTGCCTGATCTACATCCTGTATGCTTTTGTCCGTGCGCATAATGAGCACGATCCCGCCAGCTCTTCCGACCTCGCTCTCTGGACGACTCTTTCGTTCGTGCTGGGGGCCGCCTGCTCGGTTGCGGCCGGCTACATGGGTATGTGGGTCGCGATCCGGAGCAACATCCGGACGGCGTCCGCGGCGCGCACCGACATGAACGGCGCTCTCCAGACGGCTCTCCGGGGCGGAGCGGTGTCCGGCTTCTTCGTTGTCGCAATGAGCCTGCTCGGCGTGGCGGGCCTCTTCGCGCTCGTGAAGAGCCTTGGTGTGACGACCGACGTGACCAAGATTCCCCTCCTCATCGTCGGCTACGGGTTCGGGGCGAGTTTCGTGGCGCTCTTCGCCCAGCTCGGCGGCGGTATTTATACGAAGGCCGCCGACGTCGGCGCCGACCTCGTCGGAAAGGTGGAAGCCGGCATTCCCGAGGACGATCCTCGCAATCCCGCCGTCATCGCCGATCTGGTTGGGGACAACGTCGGCGACTGCGCCGGCCGCGGCGCCGACCTGTTCGAGTCGACGGCGGCGGAGAACATCGGCGCGATGATCCTCGCGGCGGGGCTCTACCGGGCCAACACGGCGTATTTCCAGGCGAACGCCCTCACGCTTCTGGGCGTCATCCTCTTTCCGCTCGTCGCGCGCGCATTCGGCATTCTCGCCTCGATCGTCGGGATCCTGTCGGTGAAAACGAACGACAAGGAGGATCCGATGAAGGCGCTCAATCGCGGGTATTTCATCGCCGCCACGCTGGCGATGGTCGGATTCTTCATCGCCTCCCGGTGGCTTCTCGGCGCCGATCACTATTTCAACTTTTTCCTCTGCGGGGTTATCGGCGTCGTCACCTCGATCGCGTTCGTCTACATCACCCAGTATTATACGGAATACCGGTATCGTCCGGTGAAGATGATCGCCGAGGCGTCCCAGACCGGTCCGGCCACGAACATCATCGCCGGCATCGCGATCGGGATGGAGTCGACCGGCTATCCGGTGCTCGTCATCGGCGCGGCGATCGTGAGCGCCTATTTTCTCGGTTCCCATTCAGGGCTGGAGGATGCGGGACTGTTCGGCACCGCCGTTGCGACGATGGGCATGCTCGGCACGGCCGCCTATATTCTGGCGATGGACACCTTCGGTCCGATCACCGACAACGCCGGCGGGATCGTCGAGATGAGCCATCAGCCCGAAACGATCCGCGAGCGGACCGACCGGCTCGACTCGGTTGGCAACACCACGAAAGCGCTCACGAAGGGATACGCGGTCGGTTCTGCGGCGCTCGCGGCGTTCCTCCTCTTCGGCGCCTACATCGACGAGGTGCGGAACTACCTCCCGACGTTCCAGCCGATCATCAATCTCAACAAACCGGAAGTCTTCGTCGGCGCCATGCTCGGCTCGGTGCTTGTGTTCCTCTTTTCCTCGCTGGCCATCAAGGCGGTCGGACGCGCCGCCTATGCGATCATCAACAATGTGCGTGAACAGTTCAAGAACAATCCCGGCATCATGAAAGGCACCTCGAAGCCGGACTACGGCCAGTGCGTCGACATCGCGACCAGAGCCGCGCTCCGGAAGATGGTTCTACCCGGTCTCCTGGTGGTCGGCATGACGGTCGGCGTCGGCGTCATCTTCAAATGGATCTATTATCTCGGCGGACAGCAGGCGAGCGGCGCGAGCGGGGCCGAGGTGATCGGCGGATTTCTCATGGCCGGCACCATCACCGGCATCCTCATGGCGCTCTTCCTGAACAACGGCGGCGGTGCGTGGGACAATGCAAAAAAGTACATCGAAACCGGAGCTTACGGCGGAAAGAAATCGGATCCGCACAAAGCCTCCGTCGTCGGCGATACCGTCGGGGATCCCTTCAAGGATACCGCGGGCCCGTCGCTCCACGTTCTGATCAAGCTTCTTTCGACGATCACGCTCGTGCTGGCGCCGCTGTTTATCTGAGGGTTGCGCGCTCCCGATCATTGGGACAACAGGGGTTTCTCCCGGTCGGAGAAGCCCCTGTTTCATTTCGGACTGATTGCATTCCCGCCGGAATTTTAATACCTTGCGGAAGAATACTCCCGCTGTCCCTGACCACTGAATGTGAGGAGATGGATCATGCAGAAGTTCAAAGAGAGCATTCTCGAACTTATCACCCAGACGTCATCGAACCTTCCGCCGGACGTGCGACGCGCCGTCGAGCGCGCAATGACGGCCGAAACGCCGGGATCCCAGGCGGCCATGGCCCTGCAGATGATCGCCATGAATGTCGACATGGCCTGCGACGACGCGGCGCCGATCTGCCAGGATACCGGCATGCCGACCTTCGAGATCCGGACGCCGATCGCAGCCAACCAGCTTGTCATGAAGGACCAGATCCGCGAGGCGGTGGCCGAAGCGACGAAACTGGGAAAGCTCCGCCCGAACGCGGTCGATTCCATTACCGGCAAGAACAGCGGCAACAACCTCGGCGAAGGAACGCCGGTCGTCCATTTCGAACAGTGGGCCTCACAGGACGAAATCGAGGTGAAACTCCTCCTGAAGGGGGGAGGCTGTGAGAACAAGAACATTCAATATTCGCTCCCGTGCGAATTGCCGCATCTCGGCCGGGCCGACAGGTCGCTGGAAGGGGTCCGGAAATGTCTCCTGCATGCCGTCTTCCAGGCGCAGGGGCACGGCTGCAGCATCGGCGCCATCGGCGTCGCGATCGGAGCAGACAGGGCGAACGGATATGCCTGCGCAAAACAACAGCTCTTCCGGACGCTCGACGATGTGAATCCCGATCCTGAGCTGGCGAAACTTGAGGACTATATCGTCCGGAACGCGAATTCGCTCGGCATCGGGACGATGGGCTTCGGCGGCAAGGGAACCCTGATCGGATGCAAGATCGGATCGTACCACCGGCTCCCCGCGAGCTTCTTCGTGTCGGTCGCGTACGACTGCTGGGCGTTCCGCCGGCTGGGCGTGGTCCTGGACGCAAAAACCGGCGCCATCAGGCGCTGGCTCTACAGGGACGACACCCCTGCGGTCAAAATGGCCAAGTCGACCGGCCTTCCGATCACCGGGAGGGAAGTCCGCCTCACCACCCCGATCTCGGAAGATCAGATCAGGAGCCTGCACATGGGCGACGTCGTTCTCCTGAACGGCCTCCTCCATACCGGAAGGGACATGATCCATCATCACCTCCTCACGCACGACGCACCGGTCGACCTGCGCGGAGGCGTCATCTACCACTGCGGGCCGGTGACGCTGAAACAGGGCAACGGATGGGTCATGACGGCCGCGGGACCGACGACGAGCAGTCGCGAGGAGCCGTACCAGGCGGACATCATCAAAAAATTCGGCATCAGGGCGGTCATCGGCAAGGGAGGGATGGGAGCGAAGACGCTTGGCGCGCTGAAGGAATGCGGCGCGGTCTATCTCAATGCCATCGGCGGCGCGGCACAGTACTACGCCCGCTGTATCACGGCAGTCCAGGGGGTCGATCTGCTGGAGTTCGGAATTCCGGAAGCGATGTGGCATATCACCGTGCGGGATTTCCCGGCGATCGTGACCATGGATTCATTCGGCAAGAGCCTGCACGCCGACGTGGAAACCGCGTCCGCGGCAGAGCTCGCGAAATTCAGGGAACCCGTCAAGCTCTGAGGAGGGAGTCGGCGCCATGAAGACGACAAAACTGCAGTACCCGGGGCTCACCGGGGAAGGGACCGGACAGGAGACTTCCCGCGCCCGGAAACGGCTGTACCGGAGTATCTGGGAAATGGTGCAGGAGATCCCGCAGGGGCGCGTCGCCACGTACGGTCAGATCGCAGAGATGTGTGGAATACCGGGACATGCGCGGCTGGTCGGCTACGCACTCCACAATCTTCCGCGGGGATCCGACGTTCCCTGGCATCGGGTGATCAACGCCCAGGGGAGGATCTCGCTCGGCGAGATGGACGGCATGAACGAAGAACAGATGCGGCTTCTCCGGAAGGAAGGGGTTCAGTTCATCAGGGACGCCGTCGATTTCCGGCGGTTCGGCTGGATGGAGATGCCCGAGCCCTCCAGGAGAAAACGGTAGATGGGGAGCGCCGACGTACCTGTGACGGCGGGTGTGAGGGTTCTGCGGGCAAAGAATATTCCATTCGTACCGCATCTATACGCGTTCGAGGAACACGGGGGGACGCGGCATTCGGCCGAGGCGCTCGGCGTCGATGAGCATGCGGTGGTGAAAACGATCGTCTTCCAGACGGAGGCGAAACAGCCGCTGATCGCCCTGATGCACGGTGACAGGGAGATCTCCGCGAAGGAGCTGGCCCGGATCATCGGGGTGAGGAAAATCGAGCCATGCGACGAGCGGAGCGCGCTGAAATTCACCGGGTACCAGTTCGGCGGGACGAGTCCGTTCGGAACACGGACGCCGATACCGGTCTATGCGGAAAAATCGATCTTCGCCCTGCCGAAGATTTACATCAACGGCGGGAAGCGGGGGTTTCTCGTGGAGATCGATCCCCGGGAAATGCGGAAGGCGTTTCCCGTCACGGAAGTGGAGGTCGGCATTACGGCATCGTGAGACGGGGGAGGATGCTTGGATTATTCCCCGGAAATTCATTTATTGAGAAATATTCATCAGGTTTTCATAGTTCATAGAATCGCATGTCAGAAGTCCCGCAAACATCTCCCCAGCCGGCAAAAGCCGTTCCGGCGCGCAAGAAACGGCCGCGCGAGCTCGCGGTCGTCAATCAGTCAGGCTGTACGGGCTGTGAAGTCTGTCTGGAAGTCTGTCCGGTCGATTGTATCTATGTCGTCGCGGGTCCGGAGTATGACGTTCACAAGAAGGTTGTCGAGATCGATCTGGATGTCTGCATCGGGTGCAAGCTGTGTGTGAAGTATTGCCCCTGGGAGACGATCGAGATGATCGGTTCGGAAGCGGCGGGAGAGACCGCGCGTGCCTGGACGGAGCGGACCGTCCTTCCCGGGAAGGAATGGATGAACGGCACGGAAGCGGAGCAGGGGAAATTCTTTCCGACGGTCTTTTACGGGACGAAACCGGAAGTTTCCTGAGGTTGTTCCTTCCGATCTATTGCAGGACGAATTCCTTTCTTGGAAAATTCCATTCATTTTGCTACATTGGTGACGCAACAACGCTGAAGTAGCTCAGCTGGTAGAGCAGCGGTTTCGTAAACCGCAGGTCGTCGGTTCAAATCCGACCTTCAGCTCAAACTCCCTCCGTCGCGGCACTCTGTTTCCTCTTTTTTTCCCGCCGTATCACCGCTATTTCACCAGCATCATTTTCTTCACCGACTGGTATGTCCCGGCCGTGAGGCGGTAGAAATATACGCCCGAGCTGAACCCGGGACCACCGAACTGGACGGAATAGTATCCCGCAATCTGCTTCTGGTCGACCAGGACCGCGACCGACTGACCCAGAATATTATAGACGGTGAGCGTAACGCGGGAATCCCGCGGGAGATCGTACTGGATCATGGTGACCGGGTTGAACGGATTCGGAAAGTTCTGGTGAAGCCTGTATGCCGTCGGCAGCGCTTTCCGCTGACCGCCGTTCACGGCGAGCGTGGTCCCGCTGGGGATCAGGAGACATGCCCGGGTCGTGTTCAGCGCTTCAATTCTCACGGCGCCTGCGATGATTCCCCGGTCGTTGATCCGGTTTGCAATGCTAAGGTGCTGTCCTCCGGGGATGCTGTCTGTGATGCAGTTGAGATCATAGTAATATCCGTCCTTATAGAGAAAGGGGTAGGGATACGAATCGAAATCATCCTGCCACATCGTTCCCACGATATCGCCGTGCGCGTTGATCGACAGAGGCCTCATGCCGTAATACGGGGGCAGAGATGCGAAGTTTGTCGTGTCTGCGCCATGCCGGAGAAACCAGCCTTTTCCCTGGTATGCGGGCTGGATGTTGTACTCGCCTGCGATGGTGCCGGAATCGTTGATGGTCCGCGCGTAGGCGAACACCGGCACATTATACGGCGGCAGATAAGATCCGGCGAGCGACCAGGTGATATGACCGTTTTCCCAGAGCACGGCAGCGTTGCCCGGCGTATACCCGTAATAATCCCTGGTGAAGTCTCCGACAACCTGCCGCGAATTGTTGAGCGCGTCGACTTCGGGCGCATACTTCGGTCCGAAACCGTCCAGGATGGTGAATCCGCCGCCGCTCCAGAGACATGCGACCGTGTCGGCATAGCCGATAACATCGTCGTGATTATTGATTGCCACGCCGTACGCGCTGGCGTACCCGGGCGGCAGGGGCAGCGTTATCGTCGTGTCCGGTTTCCAGTACGCGGCGTGATTTCCCACGTTCCCGACGAGGTGCCCGGAATCGTTCAGGGCCTGAGGTCCGTTCGAAGGGTACAGGGTTAAACCGGGAAACGAACTGAACCGGGTGACGGTACCGTTGTCCCAGAAATAGTTGCCGGAGGCATCGATGCCGTAGACTTTCCCGGCGTTGTTGATCGAGAGGGCGGCGTAATAATACGTGGAATCACCGAACTCGACCACGCTGTAATGCAGCTGGGGTACGATGATCACCGTATCAAACAGTGATTTCCCGCGGTAGGTCAGGGTCAGGATCACCTGCTGGGGTGAGGCGATGGTATTGGCCGACGTCAGCGTCCATGTCGTATCCCGCTTGCGGTAATGGATCGTCAGCGGCGTGACCGGCGGAAGAACGAGCGGGTGATCGGATGACATTGAGATCGGGGCCCCGGGCGGTGGCGCTTCGCCGTCGAGGGACACCTGGAACCTGATCGGCCATCCGGCGATGAAAATATTCCCGTAGCGCCCATGGGCTCCGACCAGACAGCCCAGATCAAACTGGGGGGACGTCGACTGAAGGTTTGCCGGCCGGACAAGCACGGGCGAGCTGTTCGCGCGGGGAGAATTGGTGATCGAAAGGCTGACCACGGTATCCGCAGCGACACCTGTTGTCTGCGCCACTGCACCGGCGGAAGTATATCCGCCGGGGACCGATAACACGGGGGAGAGCGGCACGGTCACGGTGTCGCTGCTCTGGAGCTGAATAATCTGGTAGGGCGAGCGGGCGGGGACGAGCATGACCGCTCCGACGGAGATCTGATTGCCGCCGACGACCGTGTCGGGCTGTATCGTAAGCGTGGCGAACGGCGCGATCAGAAGCGTCGCCGACGCAGCGGTGTTGGATGTCTTCGCGGTAATCACCGTCGAGTCGAGACTGTTCACCGTGCTGGTGGTGACCGTACACGACCCCGACATTGCCGCTTCGGAAATCGTGATGCTGGGGGGGATCGATGATATGGCGCTGTTCCCGTTCACCAGCGTGACAAGCTGTCCGCCGCTCTGGGCCGGATTGGTGAGATAGACAGTGCACTGCGCGCTGTCGCCGCCCAGAACGCCGCCCGCCGGAACGAGCGAGACGGAGGCGATCCCCTGCGGAACCACGATGAGGGTATCAGTCTTCGTCGTTCCGTTGGCCGCCGCGGATATTACTGCCGCCGTCTGCAGCGAAACGGAATGTGTCGTCACCGTGAATGTTGCACTCAGCGAATCCTGCGGGACAAGCACCGAAGCGGGTACCGATGCCGCGGCGGAAGCGTCGGAGCTTAAATTGACGGTTAATCCGCCGGAACCGGCCGGCACGTTGAGAAAGAGAGTTGCGGGGACGCTTGTCCCTGCGATGACCCGGTGCCGGGCGAGCTCCAGCGTGTCGGGTACGGTCAGACAGGCTCCTCCCGCGCTGTTCGGCGCAAGGACATAATCGGTTCCGCCGACACTCGCGATCTGCGACACCGGAGTGCTCCGTAAACTGACCGGGGCGAGCGGATAGGAACTGCTTCCTCCGAGATTGCCGCCGCTGACGGTTTTGATCAGTCTGATATCGACCGAGCCGGGATCGATCTGCCGTACATCGCCGAGAACGTCGCCGCACGGGCTGAACTGCCAGAACTCTGAAATCCCTGTGTGCTGTTCGCTCGGGTAAATCCGCGCGAGGGAGAGATTGACCATGTTCCACAGGAAATTGTTTTGAGAGTAAATATATGCATAGGTGAACGTCCTGTCGGATGTATCAGGACTGAAGCCGTGAACCGAAAGTCCGTACTGATCGGAGGAATCGGGAATATTGTAGAACGTATAGCTATCCTCCAGCCCCTTTACGCCGGTGACCGCGTTGACGATCACGATATAGGACTGGAATGAACCGGTGATCGCTTCATAGAGGAAGTATTTTCCGTGACGGCTGAAATAGAATCGCGATGCCGTGGTTGCCGGGGATACCGTCCAGACCTGATGCGCAGGATTGATCGTGAGATCGTAGAGCGTGACGACGTCCGTGCCGCCGAGAGCGTAGTGCGTGACGAACCGGTCGTCATCCGGACTGAAGCCCCAGTAGGTGTCGCTCTGGACCGATTGCTCAAACAGCTTGGTGTTGTCCGAAAGCCGTATAACCTGGACATCGATAGGATCCGTGCCGGTCACCACCACCTTGTATTTTCCGTGCGGTGATGTCCCGTCGGGATTAATGGCGATGTCGACTCCCGTGTCGGGATCGACATACGATCCTGTCAGGGCGCACTCGCAATCGACGCCCATCGGACGCGGGATTTTCTGGGCGGAGAGATATCCCTGTCTGCCTGCCGGCTGAAGAAAGACGAACAACACGAGGAAAAGCAGATATTTATAATGGTGTGTCATGACAGCTCCCGGATTGGAGGAAAAGGAAAAGTGGATCTCGATTGGGTGCGGCATCGGGGAACAGACGGATGCGGCCAGGAGCGGCATCCCGATGGGGAAAACGGACCTGCAACGGTCCGCGGTGTGATACCCTGGTGCATGAAAGAACTCCCGCAGTGGGGCAATTTGATTGAGAACGGCGGAATATCCGTAATGATGAGCCGCCTGGAGACGTTGAGACTGCACCAGGGGCACAATCGTCGGTTTTAATATAGGCTCTTTTTGGACATGAGTCAATACCGATGGGCCGGGTCGGCGGGCTCGCTCCCCGCCGGAGAAGCCCGGAGGCTTGACGGCGGCCGGATGTTTTCCTATCTTTGAAAAAAGCGGGGGAACAGGTTGTCTGTCTGAACATTCGTCCGCATACGGAGAGGAACGATGAAAACGAACGTCGTCTATATTTTTCTTGTGCCACTGATGTTTCTCACCCTTTCCTGTTCCGACACCGATACCGGTTATTTCCTTCCGCCGTTTTCCGGCCCTTCGGGATCCGGCCGGGGGGTGAGGAAAAATCCGACCGAAAAATTAAATTTCCCGCTTGCGGTCGGCAACTGGTGGCAGTTTGTCGAATACGGCGGCGCGGCGGGAGGCGTCCGGTGGGGACGCTTCGATACCCTCAGAATTGTCGGAACCCATACCGACAGCGCGGGAGTCTGGTGGGATGCGGTTCTGAGTATCGGCGCGAACACGTATTATGATCTCGGGAGCGTGACGGAAATGTGGCGCGCGGAGGGGGATTCCATTTTCGGAGGGGTCAATCTTGCAGACGCCGGAACCGGAAAGGGGAAGACGGCTCCTGTGCGGCCGCCGGTCGTGTTCGACCGGACGTCCGCTAATCTGCCGACGATCGATTACATTCCGATCCCGCTCGGGAATACCGTCGCGTTTCCGTCGCAGTACGGAACGAAATATGCCGCGCGGACCGTCGGAACGGTTTCCACACCCTTCGGAAATTTCGATAACTGCGGAATCTTTTATTACGCCGTCGATACCATGCCCGATTTCCTCTCCGGAAACTACGGGAACCTCGTCTTCACCAGTGAAGTCATCGCGCCCGGTGTCGGCCCGGTGGAATTCAGCTATCGGTGGTTCAGCACCTATGGGGAGGCTCAGTTGAACTCGTACAGGCTGAACAACTGAGGAACAGCGCCGCTGGGGGTGGCACGGGAAGGGAGGTGTGTCTCCTGCGATTGGATGCAAAAGCCGGAAATGGTATATTGCCGCTGACGAGAGGGCATCGGGCATCCGACCGCAGGATCAACGGATCCGCCCCATGCCGATCCCGGCGGCGGGACGGATGATTCAATCCCGATTCATTTCTTCAACCCAAAAAAATGGCATCCCCTTCAATCATCGATATTCTCATCATCGGCGCCGGACCGGCGGGCCTCTCCTGCGCGATCGAAGCGCAGAAAGCCGGACTCAGGAGTCTGGTGCTCGACAAAGGCACGATCGCCGACGCGATCCAGCGCTTCCAGCGGGAGATGTTTTTCTTCTCGACGCCTGAACTGTTGTCTATTGGCGATCTGCCGTTTGTCGTCGGCACCGTCCGGCCCACCTCGCGCGACTGCGTGGTCTATTACCGCGCCGTCGTCCGGCACTACGATCTGCAATGCAGACTGTACGAAAAAGTGACCGGAATACAGCGCGATGGAAACCTGTTCAAAGTCCTGACCGGTGCGGGAGCGGAGTATACAGCCCGCGCCGTCGTCATTGCGACGGGATATTACGACACGCCGACGTTCCTGAACGTTCCGGGGGAGGATCTGCCGCATGTGACGCATTATTACCGCGATCCTTTTCCGCATTTCGACCGGGAGGTTCTGATCGTGGGGGGAAAAAACTCGGCCGTCGAGGCGGCGCTGGATCTCTGGCGGAACGGAGCGAGGGTGACGGTCGTCCACCGGGGAGCGGCGCTCAGCAGTGGTGTGAAATACTGGATCCTGCCCGATTTTGAAAACAGGGTGAAGGACGGCTCGATCGGACTGCTCCTGCAGACGACGGTGAGGGAATTCCGTCCAGGTTCGGTGCTGTTGTCGGGAACTGACGGAACGATGTTGGAGCGCCGGGCCGACGCCGTTTTCGTGCTGACCGGCTACCGCACCAACGCGGCGTTCCTCCGATCGCTCGGCATCGGCGTCGACGCCGACACTCTCGCGCCGGTTCACAATCCCGCGACGATGGAGACGAACGTTCCGGGTCTCTATGTCGCCGGGGGGCTTGTGGGGGGAAGGTTCAACAACAAAATTTTCATCGAAAACGGGAGGGAGCACGGGAAGAAGATCATACCAGCCGTGACCGTCCGGTTGAAAGAGAGCTGATTCCGGTACCATATGGCTCTTCCCACCGGGGTGGGGTGGTTATTATGCCAAATTATCTGTATACTTATGCGATTGCAATAAATACGGTTCTTTCGTATTTTTTGCCGATGCGGGATGGAGAGCTGGCAGAACGGCTATTGCACTGGTCTTGAAAACCAGCGCCCGCAAGGGCTTGGGGGTTCGAATCCCTCGCTCTCCGCTGAGGCGGCATCGTTGGCGAAGCTGTTGTGATGAGCATGGCAGGATCCATCGACGGTTCGGACGCCTCGCCGCGGCGATGACAGGTTCCTTGAGACTCACTTTCCAGGCCGAACGCGCGTATGAAAGGTGAAACCCGCCAGCATATCTCGAAACTGATCGTCGAAGAACTGGCAGAAAAAATACGGTCGAACGAAGGTCTCCGCAGAAAACTCGAGACCTTCTCCGATCTGCCGGTCGAAAAAGTCGCCGAGGCGATCATCCGCCAGTTCGAATATCTCCTCTCCAGCGATCTCCGCGATCTCATCTTCCACCTCATCGAACAGGATATCGCCCTCGAGCAGGCGGCCCAGTACACGCCGCCGCCGGATGAGCCCATCGTCCCTGAGCAGGCCGAAGCGGAAGCCGAACCCCCCGCTCTGCCGCCGCTCCCCCCGGGAAGCGGCTTCGGCGAGATGCTCCCGCCGCCCGTCAGCTCCGAATCGATCATGGAACATTTCGCCGTCCGCGAGGCCTTCTCGTCCGAATCGATCCGGAATGTCCCTCAGCCCGACGAATGGCTCTACCTCTACGGCTTCAGCTACGCCCCCGACAGCACCGGCAAGGGGGAGTTCGTCCGCCAGCTCACCATGAAGGGGATCGACAACAGCTGGGATATCCTCCTCCTCGACGAGGGGGACATCCGGCTCTACCTGAGCCGACTGCCGCGCGAATTCTTCACGCTCGAAAAGGGCAAACCTGTCTACGCACCGGCGAAGCAACAGCATCTCCGCTACGAGCACGAACGGATCCTGAACTGCCTCCGCGGCGAAGAACTGATCGTTCCGATGAATCTCTGGACCGTCGCAAAGGGAAGGGAGGATGTCCTCCGGACCATCGAGGCCAGATACACCGATATTCTCCGGGCGCTGATCGACGTGCATGACGCCGTCGACTGGGACGTCGAAATCCTCGCGCTCGACAATCTGATCATGAAGCTCCCCTCGATCGCCGACGCGGTGTCGGAACGGCTCCCGGAACGGAGCGCCGCCCGGCCGGGCCGCCAGCCCCAGAAGAAAGGGAAGACCGACAGCCGCCAGGCGCAGAAAGTGGTCATCCGCGAGAAGGCGCTCGCCCAGGAGATCCAGAACGAGCTTCTCCTCGTTGCCGCAAAGACCAAGGTCGACTACATGATCAGTCTCGAAACCGCCATCATGGACGACTGGAAGCCGGTCCTCTCCGCCCGCTACTCCGTGGGAAAGGAAAAACGGCGGCAGTTCTGTCACCTCATCGTGGAGCTCCAGGAGAAGATGGCCGAATACCAGCTCCTCTTCAAAGTCAGCAATCCGAACACACATTTCTCCTTCACCCCCTGAGCATTATGTCCGCCCTCGACACCTACACCTGGTATCTGCGCACCCTTTCCGCCGAAGCGCCGGAACTGCGGCAGTATTTTGCCGACCAGCTGGCTTCATTGTATGCCCTCCGGAGCGAGGATGAACGACAGCGCTTCGTCGGTCAGCTGATGCGCGAGATCAATGGCATGCTCGCCCAGCGGCAGACTGGTCACCGGGCCTGAATAACTACCGTACGCATGGAATGGACTACTGCGCCGTTGCGGGGAACGGCGGGGGGGAGGAGTACCTGCCGGTCAGAGCGTCGGAAGACCGGACAGGAGACTGCGAGCCGAGCGCGACGATTCGCCGTCGACCGACCGCGCCGAATCGATCAGCGTCGGAAGCTGGACGGTGCCGCACGGCTGGTGACAGCGGGCGCACTCGATGAAAAATATATCCGCCGGGAAATCCCTCGGACGGAACGTGCTCAGCGTAAATTCCGCCGAGCCGCAGGAGAAACAGCTCTGTCTGATCATACTGGCCTTTGGATGGGACAACGAGGTATGGTCAAGGTAGATATTTGCCCGGTGCCGGTCAAGCAAAAAACACCCGCCCTGTACGATTTAACGATTTCTTAAACTTGAACCGCCGGTTTTCATCGAAAGCGAAACAGAACCACGGCACTGCCTCTGACCGGTACGAGGCGGGGTCTGGAGCATGAAGGATGTCTGACCGCCGCGGCAGGGCCGGCAGCTTGAAATTTGGCCTCATCCTCCGTATTTTACGCGACACCTTCGTTCACGATCTGATATGAAATTCATCCGCGGGACGACGCGTTTCCTTGGACAGGTCGAGCGCTGGACGCTGGTCGTCCTTCTTCTCGCGCTTGTTTTCCTCTCCTTCCTGCAGGTGGTGCTGCGGAACGGATTTTCGTTTGCGTTTCTCTGGACCGAGCCGCTCCTCCGCTACATCGTGATGTGGGTCGGATTTCTCGGCGCGGCCGTCGCGACGCGGGAAGAGAAGCATTTCGCCGTCGAGTTTCTCGGAAGGTTTTTCCCGGCCCGCGCTGCGGGAATCCTCCGCTGTCTCATCAGTCTGATCGCCGCCGCGGTGGTGCTGATCCTCGCCTATGCCGCTCTGCAGTTCGTGACGGAGGGGATCGATGCCGGGGAACCGGGGCTGTTCCATCTCCCGAAACGGTTCTTCTACGCAATTCTTCCGGGATCCTTCGGGCTCATCGCCCTGCACTTTCTGCTCAGGGCGGCGGAACACGCCGGAACCGCGCTCGGAAAGGATGCCGGAACAGAGGGGGGAGAAACCGCATGAGCCTGCTCGTCGCCGGCCTGCTCCTCCTCTGCCTGACGCTCCTCGGGATGCCGCTGTTCGTCATCATCGGCAGTCTTGCGATGCTCCTCTTCGCCTCCTCCGGGGGCGAGGCCAAGTTCGTCATCGCCGAGCTGACCCGGCTCGCTGAATTTCCCTCGCTCATCGCGATTCCGCTCTTCACGTTCGCCGGCTATCTCCTGGCCGAATCGCAGTCGCCCCGCCGGCTGGTCACGCTTGTCCAGGCTCTCGTCGGCAGGGTGCCGGGGGGACTCGCGGTCACGGCCCTTCTCTGCTGTGCGGTGTTCACCGCCTTCACCGGAGCCTCGGGCGTGACGATCGTCGCTCTCGGCGGACTCCTCTTTCCGATTCTCCGGAGCGACGGGTTCTCCGAAAACTTTTCGCTCGGCCTCCTGACCACCACCGGCAGTCTGGGGCTTCTCTTCCCGCCGAGCCTGGCGATCATCCTGTACGGCCTGATCGCGCAGATATCGGTCGACAAGCTCTTCATCGCCGGGCTGGTTCCCGGATTTCTCCTCATCGTCGTCCTCGGAGCGTACGCCACAATCGTCAGCCGGCGGACGAAGAAGCCCGCGCGGGAGCGGCGGCCGGGGGAGATTACGGCGGCGCTGAAAGCCGCCGCATGGGAACTGCCCCTGCCGTTTCTCGTCATCGGCGGCATCTACGGAGGTTTCATCACCGCAACCGAAGCCGCGTCGGTCACGGCCTTCTACGTCCTGATGATTGAAGTCTTCATCTACCGCGATCTGCGGCTGTTCCGCGATGTGCCGCGGGTGGTGGAAAAGAGCATGCTTCTGGTCGGCGCTATTTTCGTCGTCATGGGGATGTCGCTCGGCCTCACCAACTATTTCATCGACGAGCAGATCCCCCAGCAGTTATTCGCCTGGATCCGGCAGTTCATCGAGAACCGCTACACCTTCCTCGTGCTCCTCAACGGCGTTCTGCTGATCATCAATATGGTGGAGATCTTTTCCGCCATCATCATTGTCGTCCCGCTGATCATCCCGATCGCCCATCAGTACGGCATCGACCCGGTGCATCTCGGCATCATCTTCCTGCTGAATCTGGAGATCGGGTACATGCTTCCGCCGTTCGGGCTCAACCTCTTCATCGGCAGCGTCCGGTTCGAACGGCCGCTGACCCGGATGTATCGCGCAACACTGCCGTTCATGGCGATCCTCTTCGCCATGCTTCTTCTGGTCACCTATGTCCCGGATCTCTGTCTCTGGCTCGTCGGTCCGGGAACGCCACCGCAATAACAGGACCCCGCGCGACGCGGGAAAGGAGCTGATGCATGGATCTGGGCGATTTTCTCATTGAACCGGGCCGGAAGGTGAACCTTGCCCGGATTCCGACCGACGCGACCGGTTCGTA
Organism: Bacteroidota bacterium; assembly: GCA_035524335.1. GTDB lineage: Bacteria > Bacteroidota > Ignavibacteria > UBA10030 > SZUA-254 > DATKPE01. Next base: position 2,219 of record DATKPE010000006.1, on the reverse strand, counting down.
CCGGAAAAAAGAGGAGGCCGAGGAGAAGCTGGTGAAGGATATCGGGCGGCTCGCGGAACTTCAGGAACTGCTCTACGCCTCGGCGACGCACGCCGTTCTGCTCATCGTCCAGGCGATGGATGCGGCAGGGAAGGACGGCGTCATCAAGCACGTCATGAGCGGCGTGAACCCGCAGGGCTGTCGGGTCGCCAGCTTCAAGGAGCCGTCGGCGGAGGAACTGCGGCACGACTATCTCTGGCGGTGCGTGCGCGAACTCCCTCCCCGCGGGTTCATCGGGATCTTCAACCGGTCGTATTATGAGGAGGTTCTCACCGTCCGCCTGCATCCCGAACTGCTCGCCCGCCAGAATCTCCCCCCGGGGTGTCTCGGGAAAAAAATCTGGGAACAGCGGTTCGAGGACATAACGAATTTCGAACGGTACCTGAGCCGGAACGGGACCGCGATCGTCAAGGTGTTTCTCCATGTGTCGAAGGAGGAGCAAAAACGGCGCTTTCTGGAACGGCTGGACGATCCGGAAAAAACCTGGAAATACTCGCCGCACGATCTCGGGGAACGGGAATACTGGGACAGGTACATGGAACTCTACGGGGAGGCGATCACCGCGACGAGCAGTTCCTGGGCGCCGTGGCATGTCGTTCCGGCCGACCACAAATGGTTCACCCGCATCGCGGTCGCGGATCTCCTCGTCCGGACGCTGAAGGAATTCGCGCTCTCATCGCCGCCCGTTCCACCGGAAGTGAAGAAGTCGCTGAAGGAGGCGCGCCGTCGGCTGAAGGGGGGCGGGTAACATGTGCGGCCGGTTCACCATCACCGTCGACAGGGTGGAGCTGATTCTGAAAAAGTTCAGCGCACAGCCCGCTCCCGGATTCGGGGACTACCGGCCCCGGTTCAACGCCGCGCCGTCCCAGGTGGTCCCCGCGATCGTCGCGAAAGACGACGGCACCCGTTTTCTCACCGGCATCCTCTGGTCGCTCACGCCCCCCTGGGCGGAGAAACCGGGGGGCGGATACGGCGCCCAGATCAACGTCCGGAGCGATACGATCGCGAAGAACAAATATTTCCTTTCCCTTCTGCGCGACCGGAGGTGCGTCTTCGTGGCGGACGGTTTCTACGAATGGCAGAAGCCGCCCGGCGGAGGAGGGAAAATCCCGTACCGGATACGTCTGAAGGATGGCGGAATCTTCGCGCTCGCCGGGCTCTGGCGGACGGCGGAAGCGGAGAATAAGAAAACACTGACCGGGGCCATCATCACTACCGGCCCGAACGCCGTCATGAAGCCGATCCACAACCGGATGCCCGTGCTCCTCGACCGGAAGGGCGTCGATCTCTGGCTCGATCCCGCGATGACGGACCTCCGGGAACTCCAGGAATTGCTGGCGCCGGCCCCCGACGGGGCGCTGGAAGCCTATCCGGTTTCGACCGCGGTGAACAATGCCCGGCTCGATTCGGAGCTCTGCATTAAACCTCTATAAATATTGACCAAACAGTTTGCGCTTCACCTCCGAGTTTGTTACTTTACCGGAGCGCAATTCAGAGGTACCGCTCGTGCGCGTTCCTGACCGTTCGGTCCCCGACGGATCCGACGTCAACATCACATCAACCGATCACCTTGTAGAGGAGAAATCCATGAATACACTGATCCGGATTGTTCTTGCAGTACTGCTCATACCTGCGCTCGCCGGTATCGTTCGTGCACAGATCCCCAATGCGGGATTCGAAACGTGGACGAACTCGACCACCCCGGGGAGCTGGGTGCCCAATAATACCGGCTTCTGGACGACCGTCTCTCGGACGACGACCAGCCACACCGGGACCTACGCCGCACAGGGCCAGGTGACGACGTATGCGTCAAGCCCGATCGCACCGACGCTCACCTCCATCGTGTTTCCGGTCTCACAGCGCGCCACGGCGCTCTCGGGTTACTACCGGTTCACCCAGCTGGGGGGCGATCAGATCGGCGCCATCGTGGTCATGCTGAAGAATTCATCGGCCATCGGCGCGGGCGCGGGAGTCGACACTGTGGCATATTCATCGTTCACGCAGGTCAGCATACCGATTTATTATGATGATACCACCACCGTCCCCGACAGTGCGTACATCGAAATATTCATCGGCCCGCATACCGACAGCAGCAAGGTGCACGTCGGCTCGTCGTTCATCGTCGACGATCTCACCTTCGGAGGCGTAAGCGCGGTGAAGGAACTTCCGGGTCTTCCGGC
>DATKPE010000005.1:0-59998 GCA_035524335.1 Bacteroidota bacterium | reverse complement strand
GATGGCGACCGGTGTGTACTTCTATCACCTGATCATCAACGACGGCCAGTTCCAGCAGGTCAAGAAGATGATGCTCGTGAAGTAATTCACCGGTAATTCCAGGTGAACATCTGCAGGCCCGGTCGAAATACCGGGCCTGTTTATTTATGGAAAGGATATCAGCAATGACTGATCGCTCTCTCGCTCCGGGAAGCCGGCTTCCCGCGTTCAGCGGTCTCCGCGGCGTCGATGGACGGACCTACGGAACGGCCGATTTCCGGGACCCGGTGATCGTGATCGTCTTCTCCTGCAACCACTGCCCCTATGTGCAGGCGTACGAGGAACGGATGATCGAATTCCAGAAGCAGTACGGTCCGAAAGGTGTGCGTCTGATCGCCGTCAATGCGAACGACACCGTGAATTACCCCGACGACAGCTACGACCATATGGTGCGGCGGGCAGGGGAGAAGAAGTTCAATTTTCTCTACCTCCGGGACGACCGGCAGGAGGTCGCGGAGGCATTCGGCGCGACCCATACGCCGCAGTTCTTCCTCTTTGATGCCGACCGGATTCTCCGGTACAGCGGAAAACTGGACGATAACTGGAAGGAGCCCGCGGCTGTGAAGGAGCGGTATCTCCGCGACGCCGTCGAGGCGGTGCTGGCAAAACGGCCTGTCGCTGTGCCGGAAACGATGTCGATCGGCTGTACGATCAAATGGAAGACCTAGTCTGAATCAGCGTTCCCCGGCCCGGAACACCGTCCACGGTTCGGCGGGGCGATCCTTCAGCAATCCCTCCATCCAGCCGAACTGCGGGTGCTCTTCGAGGAATTTCTTCGCGTCGAAGGGGGTGCCGCAGGAACTTCCCCACCGTGCGACGAACGACATCTGGTGCGCCATCGCGGCATCGATCACTTTGCCGTCGATTGTTCCCCCGGGTTCAAACGGGGTATCGGGCCCGTTCAGCTGGGGATCAAGGTCCCAGTGTGCGCAGAGAGTACGGCCGTCGGGCTGAACGGTATTGAGGTAACTATCAAAATGATCCGATTCGAACGATTCCGCTGCCGCCAGATCGATTTTTCCCTCGTATTCCTTCATCAGCCTGTTCCATCGCACGCGCCGGGCGATGGACGAGTGCCGGATATCGACGTCGGGAGAGGTGGTCTCCCTCCGGAGGATCCGGAGGTCTTCGGGGACGTTTGAGCCGGTGAAATAGCCGTCCTTCTTCTTTTCAAATCCCGCGTACTTCAGGCCGAGTTCGAGCCTCGCGATCTCGTTGGTGTTGATGTCGCCAATGAGCCAGGCGTTTGCATACCCGCCGTTGTTGTCCTTTTTCATCATGTCGCACCATTCGTCGATCGAGGATGCATACTGGGTTGCGTGGCGCATCCGGGAGAATTCGGGTGAACCGTGCGGGTCGAAGGGGAAAAAACCACCGATGGTCGTCTCCGAGCCGACAAGCCCCGCATCGGTGACAAAAAAATCGGTCCCGCTGTGGATGAAGCCGGTGAACGCCTGCATCAGAATCCGGTGGCCGTGTTCGGGTTTAATGTCCAGAATGACATTACAGGCGGGGTCCTGGTAGCCAACCATCGAGTTGTGTCCGAGGACGATCTTCCCGTCCCTGGTCATACTGCCGGTTGCGATGAACGAACTGCACGATTCCTTCTTGTAATCGGTCGAATGCGTTTTCATCGAATCTTTGACTGTCGGCCACCAGTACCAGAGCAGTTCCATATACCCGTTCAGCGCCACGATTTCGTTTCTGCTCGTGACGGCGCCGTGGGCCTTCATGCCTTCGACCATGCCGTCGATCTCGGCGGTGTTTTCCTCATCCACCTTCGGTGCGAGGATCTCGCCCGCCCTGTCGACGAACCAGCTCCATTCCAGTGCGCTCTGGTAATGCCACTGGCGGGCGAGGAGCCGGACGGCCTCCTCGATTTCGGGCGTCAGGAGGTATCCGTACTGGAAGCCGCGTTCGCGCGGGGCTCCTTCGAGATGAAGGTAGATCCAGCCGTTCCTGTCGTGGCGGTTCCCTTTCGCGAGCATCTCCTGCTGTTGCGGGGTGAGGCCGGGGTCCCGCGCCACAGCGGGGGAGGCGATGCAGATCGCGATGATGATTCCGAGGATGGTTTTCATGGGTCGTTCTCCTGTCTGTGCGAATGTAGGAAAACCGTCAGAAAATAACAACGCTGGAATTCCGCACGGAAATCCGGCCCCGGAATGGCGTGCCGGCGAAGCAGGAGGGGGTTTTTGGACTATCCGGGAACAGGGCTTGACGGATGTGGAAGGAGAGAGCGGACGGCGTCCACCACGCGGGGCAGGCGCTCCCCGATCCGGCCGCTGAGACCCTCGTGCAGGCCCCCGGGCTGTTCAATTTCCACTGCGACGATACTGAGGTTGTGCGGGAAGCGGAGACCGAGCCGGTCGGCCAGAGCGAGGATGTCGGCCAGTCCGACGAAGTGGGGGGAAATGCCGGGTTTCCCCCGAAAGTCGTCCGGTTGGAGAAAATGTACTGTTCCCGGAGGCGCTTTCCCCGACGTAATGCTGTCGATGATGATTGCGGTATCGCGTCCCTCCAGAAAATCGAGGAGGGCAAGGCCGGCAACGGGTGATTCGACGATGTCCACGCCGGGAAGGTGTTCGCGACGGAGGGCGCGGCAGACGTGCAGGGCCACGGCGTCGTCGCCCATGACGTCGTTGCCGAGGCCGAGGACAAGGACGGAATCCGGGGGAGAACCCGGAGCGGCGGGGGAGCTCAGCGGACGATTTCCCTGAGGAGGCATCGGGAGTGATCGAAGAGCCGGATGCGGAGCGGCATCGCGCCGGGGAGCGAATGGGTTGCACAGGCGTTGCACGGATCGTAGGCGCGGAACGTCATTTCGATCCGGTTGAGGAGGGACTCGTTCACCGCGCCTGCGTGGATGAGTTCCTTTGCCGTTTTATCGATGCCCATCGCGATACGGGCCGAGTTGTTCTGTGTCGCCACGATGAGATTGGCATTCTGCATGATGCCGTTCGGATCGGTCTCGTAATGATGAAAGAGGGTTCCCCGGGGGGCTTCCACGACTCCGACGCCGGAGGTCGGCCGGGCCGTCGGGATCACACGGATGGTCTCCCCGGTGATCTCCGGGTCGCGCGCCAGCTCGGCCATGCGTTCGGCCGCGTAGATCATTTCGACGATGCGCGCCCAGTGGTTCGCGAGGGTGAAGTGCACGGGCTTTCCCCCGAGCGTTTTCATGTATTCCTCGTACGCCTCCTGTGCCTTCGGCGTCGCCATGCCCTCCGCCGCGTTCAGCCGTGCAAGCGGCGCGACAGCATAGACCCCGCTGGCCGGTCCGTCCGTGAATCCTTTCCATCCGACCTGTTTCAGATAGCAGAACTTGACATAGCTCCAGGGTTCGACGTGCTCTGCGATATGATCGGCATAGGAGGCGGCGTTAAACAGCGCGAATTCCTTTCCCGACGGGTCGACCACCCGGATCCGGCCGTCGTAAAAGTTTACCCTGTTCCGGTCGTCCACCATGCCCATGTAGTAGGTGCGGTGCGTGTAGGCTTCCGAGGTGATCATATCGACGTAGGCTTTGTTGCCCAGGACGATTTTTTTGAACACCTCGAGTGTGAAGAGGGCAAATTCCACCCCGTCATCTGCGGCGTCGCGGATCCGTCCGACTTCGTCGCGGGAAATCCCTTTCGCCACCCCGCCGGGGAGTCCGAACACGGGGTGAATGACCTTGCCGCCGAGGAGGGAGATGATGTCGCGGAGCCGTTTCCGCATGGAGATCACCTTCCGGCCGACGTCGGGCCCGACCGTGTTGATGACCCCGACGACGTTCCTCGTTTCCTTCGGGGCGTCCGGACCGACGATGAAGTCGGGCCCGCCGAGGATGTAGACATGAAGGGCGTGATCCTCAAGCATGAAGGTGCTGTAGATCAGTTCCCTGATTTTCTTCGCGGTCGGCGGCGGATCGACATGGTACAGGCTGTCGAGCGCTTTCGTTCCTGCCATGTGATGTGCCGTCGGGCAGACGCCGCAGATCCTGCTGGTAATCTGAGGCATTTCTTCGGCGGGCCGGCCCCGGGAGAAGGTCTCGAATCCCCTCAGTTCCGGTATCTGATAATAGGCATGGTCGACGTCCCCCCGTTCATTCAGGAAGATGTCGATCTTGCCATGACCCTCGAGTCTGGTGATGGGGTCGATGGTGATCCGTCGGTTACCGTTCTGCGGCGTCTGGTTATTCATATCCCGCTCCTGAATGCATGTCCGGGTTACTGATGTGCCTGCGGTGTCTCCGCCGGCATCCGCTTTCTTCTCAGGATCGATGTGGGAAGGGCATACCGGTAAAATGTTCCCACCGGATCGGGAATACCCTCCAGCACTCTGCGGATCTCGTCCTCCTCCTTCGGTGAAGAGGAGGCGGCGAGGCAGGAGAGAATTTTGGCTCCCTGATCCGCGACCCCGGAGGTCGGACCCGAACAGCCGGTGCACGGCATGTTGCCGGCGGGGCAGGCCGCCTCACATCCGCCCCGCGTGGCCGGACCCATGCAGACGACCCCCTGCGAGAGAATGCAGAGCGCGGGATCAATCACGACCTGGTGGGGGCGATGAAATTCCGGGATCTGGAGATCGACCGGTTTCGAATCGCGGCGCGGGCATTCATCGCAGAGCGCGGTATCGGGAGCGAGCACGGAGCCTTTTGGGGGAAGCTCCCCTTTGAGGATCGCCGTGACCGCGTTCAGCAGAAGTTTTGGGGTCGGCGGGCATCCCGGCAGATAGTAATCGACCTCCACGATCTGGTCGAGACTCCGGACCATCGTAAAAAACTTCGGCAGGGTTGTTTTCCGTCCCTGATCCTCCGCCGAGGTGAGCGGCCGGATCTTTTCCGTGTTCTCCGTGGTGGGTGACTGTTCATAAACGAAGCGCAGAATTTCCTCGCGCGGAAACTGGTTCGCAAGTCCGGGTATGCCGCCCAGATGGGCGCAGGATCCGTAGGCGATCAGCAGGCCGCTTTTGCGCCGGAGGATGCGCGCCATTTCCTCCTGCTCCGAGGTCCGGATGGCGCCGTTGAGGAAGGTGACGGCAAGCTCGCGGTCGGCCATTGCCTCGACGTCGGACCGCTTGAAATCCATTGCGACGGGCCAGAGACGGATGTCGACGGCATCGAGCACACCGAGAATGTCTTCGGCGAGGTCGACGATCGACTCCTCACAGCCTCCGCACGATGCACACCAGTAAAATCCGACTTTCGGTTTGTCAGACATGAAGAATCTCCTCCTCCCGGGTCTTCAGTTCTCCGTCGAGTTCGGCCAGCCCGGCCGGCAGGCGGAGGGGGCCGAGGGCGCGGATCCTGCGGACCATATCGTTGATCACGGTCCTCACCTTCTCCCCCTCGGAGGCGGAAATCCACTCGAGACGGAACCGGTCCTGTTCGATGCCCATCGACATCAGCATGCGGCTGAGAAGATGGAAGCGGCGGAGCGCCTTGTAATTCCCCTCCATATAGTGACAGTCGCCGGGATGGCATCCGCCGATGAGAACGCCGTCTGCGCCCCGGGCGAACGCGTCGATGACGAACTGGGGATCGACGCGGCCGGAGCACATGACCCGGATGATCCTGAAATGGGAATCGTGCTTCATCCGCGAGACCCCCGCCAGGTCGGCGGCGGTGTACGTGCACCAGTTGCAGAAGAAGGCGATGATTTTTGGCTGCCAGGTCCCGCTGCTGTCGGATGTCTGCTGTCTGTCCATGCGCGTGTCCTGAAGTTATACGGCGGTGGATTCCGGAGAGCGTTCGGCCAGCAGGCCGTCGATCTCACTATATATTTCCTCGTCCTCGAAGAGATTCTGGTGAATCGCCCCCGAGGGACAGGAGGCGACGCAGGTGCCGCATCCCTTGCAGAGGGCTTCGTTGATGGAGGCTCTGTGCTTGTCGTCGAGATACGAAATCGCGTGGTACGGGCAGAGGTTGATGCACGATTTACAGCCGGAGCAGTTTTGCTCGGTGAGGTACGCGGTGTTCGGCTCGAGCTTGATTTCTCCGCTGTCGATCAGCATAAGGGCCTGCGCGGCCGCCGCGCCCGCCTGCGCCACGCTATCCGGAATATCCTTCGGACCCTGGCATGCCCCGGCGATAAAGATGCCGTCGGTGAACGTATCGACCGGCGCGAGCTTCGGATGCCGTTCGAGGAAGAATCCCTCGGTTGAGCACGATATGTTGAACAGCCGGCGGACCTCCTGGGCGTCGCTCTGCGGCTCCATGCCGACCGCGAGAACGACCATGTCGACCGGGATCCGGCGCACGACACCGATCATCGTGTCCTCCACGCGAATGATCAGTTTGCCCTCCTCCTCGGGGATGACGGCCCAGTCGGTTACCTCCGCGACGCGGCCGCGGATGAAATGGACGTTCTCCTCGAGGAGCTTGTCGTAGAATTCCTCATAGGCCTTTCCCGCCGCGCGGATATCGATGTAGAAGTTGTACACCTCCGCGCCGGAATGTTCCTTCAGGAGGTGGGCGAGTTTCAGGGAATACATACAGCAGGTGCGGGAGCACCATCGGTGCGTGTTCTTGTCGCGCGAGCCGACGCAGTGAACGATCCCCACCGTTTTCGGCCGCCGGCCGTCCCTCAGGATCAGCTCGCCGGAGGTCGGACCGGAGGCGTTGATCAGCCGTTCCGCTTCGAGGGAGATGTAGACGTTCGGATACCGGCCGTAGCCGTAGTAGGAGACCCGTTTCGGATCAAACGTTTTGAAGCCGGTTGCCAGGATGATGGTTCCCACGGTGATTTCATCGAAGCTTTCCTTCTGGTCGAGATCGATGGCCAGCCGGTCGCACTTCTCGACGCAGGTCCGCTTGCATTTACCGCTTTTTACGGCGATGCAGGTCTCGGGGTCGATCAGGACCACCTGGGGGGTCGCCTGCGGGAATGGTATGTAGATCGGTTTTCTCTTCCCGAGCCCCCGGTTGAACTCGTCGGGCACCTTCGCCTCCTTGTAGACGCAGGCGTCGATGCATTCGAGACAGCCGACGCAGAGATCCTCCTTCACGTACCGCGGTTTGTGTTTCACGGTGACGGTGTAGTTTCCCACAAAGCCGTCCACCTTCGTCACCTCGGCGTATGTCCAGAGAGTGATATTGGGATGATTTTTCACCGCCGACATTTTCGGGGTGAGGATGCAGGCGGCGCAATCGAGCGTCGGGAACGTCTTGTCGAACATCGCCATATGCCCGCCGATGGTCGGGGCACGTTCCACGAGCGTCACTTTTTTGCCCGCATTGGCCAGTGTGAGGGCGGCATGTATGCCTGCAATGCCTCCGCCCACGACCAGTACGTCGGGGTTGATGGAAACCGTTTTTGGCTGGAGCGCCTTATGTGCGGCGACGCGCCGGACCGCGGCCCGCGCGAGGTCCCTGGCTTTCAGCGTCGCTTCGGCCGGATCTTCATGCACCCAGGAGACGTTTTCCCGGATGTTCACCATCTGAAAATAGAACGGATTGACGCCCGCCTTTGCCGTCGCCGTCCGGAAGGTCTGCTCATGCAGGAGGGGGGAACAGGAGGCGACGACGATCCTGTTCAGGCGGTGATCGTGGATGTCCTGCCGCAGAAGTTCCTGCCCGGGATCGGAACACATGTATTTATACTCGCGCGACACGACGACGTGCGGGAGACCGGCGACATACCGCGCGACCGCCGCGACGTCGACGATGTTCGCGATATTGTGGCCGCAGTGGCAGACATAAAACCCGATTCTGATTTCGCCGTTCTGCTCAGACATGGGCGGGTACGCCTCCTTTCAGAGCGCCGATCACCGGGAGCGGGTCGATGAAGAGCCTGCGGATGCCGAGTTCCTTTTCGGGGATGCCGAACGCCAGACCCATGAGCTGGGTGAAGTACATGATCGGCAGGGATATCCGTTCGTCGTAGTTTTTATTGATCTGTTTCTGAAAGCATTCGAGGTTGAACTGGCAGAGGGGACAGCAGGTGACGACCAGGTCGGATCCCTTCCTCAGCGCCTCGACGAGCAGATGCTGATTGAGCCGGAGTCCGGCCTCCTTGATCGTGCCCGAAAGGCTTCCCCCGCAGCACCGGGTCTTGAGCGGCCAGTCGACCGTTTCAGCGCCGAGCGACCGCATGATGGCATCCATGGAAGTGGGGTAGAGAGGATCGTCGAAGGTCGCGAACGGCCTGACCACCTGACAGCCGTAATAGGAGGCGACATGGAGGCCTTTCATCTGATGCTGGACAAGTTTGGCGATCGCGGGGAGGCCGACGTCATGGATGAGGATGTCGAGCGGGTGGCGGACTTTCACATGTCCCCTGTAGGTGAGGCCGGCGGCGGCCAGCTCGCGGGTAACGCCGTCGCGGACATGATCATAATCCTCGAAATAGCGCTGGGTTTTTGTCAGCACGAGGAAACAGGCCGAACAGGGGGCGACGATCGTGGGAGGGCCGTCGGTGACGGCGGCTTCGGCGATCGCGAGGTTGCGCGCGGCGAGGCCGAACGCCTGATTTTCGTCGATCGATGCATATGCGGTCGCGCCGCAGCAGTTCCAGTCGTCCAGCTCGGTCAGTTCTATGCCGAGGGCCGCGAAGACAGCGCGGAGCGATTCGTCGTAGGGACGCCCGGTGCTTTTCAGCGAACATCCCGGATAGTAGAGGTATTTCATGATCGGGGTTCCTCCCTGGTCGGGCTGACCGCGCCGAGGATGGATCGAAGGTCTTCTTTCCGGTGAATTTTTTCCTGCCTCACCGACATCCGTCCGCGCCGGAGCAGGTGGAGTCCGAGTCTGGTGTTCTGGAAGATCTTCAGGATGTTCGTCCGGAGGTAGAGATAGAGGAGGAGCCGCCCCTCACTGTTTCTGCCGTTCCGGTGGACGATGTCGAAAAATCCGCGGGCGAGAATCGGGATCGGATAGCGCCGGGGAAACATTTCGCGGGCGATGGCTTCGCGCTTCAGGGTGTACATCACGTCGGTGATGTGAATCTGGCGGGGACACTGGACCGTACAGGAGTAGCACGAAGCACAGAGCCAGATGGTAAAGCTGTTCAGCGCCTCCTCCCGGAAACCTTCACGCACCATTGCAATGACCCTGCGGGGGGTGAAATCCATGTAATAACTGAGGGGGCAGGTGGCACTGCAGGTGCCGCATTGGATACAGCTGAGGAGTTTTTGTCCGTAGGCGCGCTCGGCGATGGTCTCACCGAAGCCGAGGTCAAGTTCCGATTCGTATTTGACCCGGCGGACGACCTTTTTGATCCGGCCGCTCGAGGGCGACCCGTTCTTGTTCCTGTGCTTCGTGGAAAGAAAGCCAATCATCAGTGCTCTCCTTTTCCGCAACGATCGGGCGATCGGCAGCGTGGACCATGCCGGGTTGCGATAGCCGGCCTGACATCTTCCCGTGTCAGAATTCGGTCCGCGCCATCATAGGAACGACAGCGTAAGGGGATGTATGATGGATGAACGAAGAACCAGGATCAGTGATGTTGTCTCACCGCACATCGGACGTCCTCCAATAAAGACTGTATTGTCCGATTGTTCTTCAGGATAGAAATACTTCCCACAAATTCACAATTTTCATGCCATCACGATCTGTCGAATGGAACTGACTTTGAGGGATCATGCCGATTTTAATTTCAGGTATGAAAAAAGCCCCGGGCATCGTTATCATTTTACAGATATCGGAGTGATGCGGATGAAATACTCTCTTCTCCTGCCGATTCATCGGCCGTCATTGTACCGCGATCCGGTTCCCGGTTCGGATAGATGACCCCCGGACTCTCCTTGCAGTTCCGTAAATGCGGGGGCCTCTTTTTTGGATTTACGACAAATTCTTGTTACACTTGAATCTAGCGAACCACGGCATGGCCGAAAAAACGGGATTTTCTCCGGCTTTTACACTGTTTATTCCGGAGCTGAAGGCAACGAACGGGCGGTCATGTCTCATTTTTCAGAAAGGGCATTGAGACGATGGGCAATTTAGGCGCACCGGAATTAATATTAATTGTACTCGTCATCCTCATTTTCTTCGGGGCGAAAAAAATCCCCGAGATCGCACAGGGACTCGGCAAGGGGATCCGCGAATTCCGGAAGGCAAGCCGGGACATCCAGGATGAGATCGAGAAGGAAATCAACATTTCCCCCAATGCGGCGCCGCTCCCAAGCGCCTCGAAATGTTACTACTGCGCGTCGCCCGTCGCACCCGAAGCGCGCTTCTGTCCGGCGTGCGGGAAATCGCTTGCCCCGCCGAAGTGCGGGAAATGCGGCACTGCAAATACCCTCGGCAATAAATTCTGCAGCCAGTGCGGTGAGAAAATAACCGCCTGACAGAATCTGCTCCGGCGGAGGCGGCGGTACCGGTCTCCTCATCCGTTCCGGCTCACGACTTCAGATCCGGTATTTCACGGGCGCTCCGGCGCCCGTTTTTATTTATTGAGCACCCTGATGATCCCCCCGGGAGAGGACCAGTTCCGCCCCCGGAAAATCCGCTCAGGATCACCCTGCGGGGGGGCGCCGGCGCTCACCGGCGAGTTGATACTCAGGCCGAAACTTCTTACATTTTTCGATTATATGACGCGGACCGGATGAAACTGACCAAAAGGTTCTTTCCGTCGATCGGCCTGGTCGAACAATCACAGATCGTCGCGTCGACGGCGGTTGTCGTCGCAATGGTCACGATCGTTATCGTCCATTTTGTCACCGGTGCGGAATTCACATGGCTCGATTTCATCAACCTCCTCACCTACGGGGTATTCGGCTATGTGACCGTCTACTTTTCCCTCAAGTACGGACGCATGATGGAGGACCAGCGGCGGGAACTGCTGGCCCTGAACTCGATCGCCGAGGCGGTTCATCATTCGATGGAGCTGGACCTGCTTCTCCCCTCCGCTCTCGAGAAGGTCATGGAAATGATGCACGCGCACAGCGGGTGGATCTACCTGCTGGAGGGGGAGCGGCTGACACTGCGGCATCAGAGCGGGATGGGGGGATCCTTCTTTTCCGCCGCCAGCCTCGCCGAGACGGACGCTGTACGGTGGGTCGTTCAGCCGGGAATGCACCGCGGGGATGATCCGAAGATTGTCTCGAGCACCACGGAGGAGGTCCGGCGGGAGAATTTCCGGATCATCGCCTCGATTCCGCTGGTGCGGCAGGGGATGTTCGGCGGCGTCATGCTGATCGCCGGCCGGGAAACTCCCCGGTTCCTCTCCGGCAGGATCGAACTGCTCCGGGCGTTCGGAAATCAGATCAGCGCGGCGCTCGAAAAGGCCTGGCTCTTCGAACAGGTCCGGCGGTCGGAACGGCTCTACGCCGATCTCTACGATTACTCTCCCGACATGTATCACAGCGTCGACCAGTACGGCATTATCCGGAGCTGTAACCTCACGGAGAGCGAGATGCTCGGTTATCCGAAGGAGCAGATCATCGGCCAGCCGATCCTGAAACTGTACCCGCGCGGGTATCACGACACGCTCCACGCCAATATGCGTCGTCTTTTCACCACCGGGCAGGAGATCCGCGGCGTGGAGGAACAGATCGCGCGTGCGGACGGTTCGCTCATCGATGTCAGCCTGAACACCTCGCTGGTGCGCGATGTCAACGGTCACCCCACGCTCGTCCGGATGGTCATGCGCGACATCACCGAGAAGAAGAAAATGGAGGAAAAAATCCTCCAGGCGCAGAAGATCGACAGCATCGGCAGTCTTGCCGGCGGCATCGCCCATGATTTCAACAACATTCTCACCGCCATTCTCGGCTCCGCCTCGATCATGCGGCGCAAGATCACCGGAGACTCTCCGTTCACCAAATACGTCGACCTGATCGAAACAACGTCGCGCCGCGGCGCCGCCGTGACGCGCCAGCTCCTCACGTTTGCCCGGAAGAATAATCCCAGCTTCCAGCCTGTCGACCTGAACACGATCATCGACCAGACCCTGCGCCTCTTCGAGGCGACCACGCCCAAGACGATTCACATCAAATGCACCCTCGAAGCGGAACCGATGCTCGTCGAGGGAGATGAAGGCCAGCTCCAGCAGGCCATTCTGAACCTCTGCCTCAACGCCCGCGATGCGATGCCCCAGGGCGGTGTTCTGGTGCTTACCTGCAGGCCGGTCTATCTCGACAATCAGCATGCCCGCCAGCTGACGGACGGCAAGGCGGGGGAATATGTGCTTCTCTCTGTCGTCGACTCCGGCTGCGGCATCCCGTCAAACCTGCTGAACAAGATCTATGAGCCGTTTTTCACGACGAAGGATCAGGGCAAGGGAACCGGGCTCGGCCTGGCGGTGGTGTACGGCGTCGTCCGCAGTCACAACGGCTATATCAACGTCGAAAGCGAGGTCAACAGCGGCACGGTGTTCACCGTCTACCTCCCCCGGATCGTCGACGGGCGGCAGGCGCACCAGAGCGCGGCGCGAAGCCATGAGCTGGTCGGAGGCCGGGAACGGATTCTCCTCGTGGAGGACGAGATATCGATCGGCGTCGTCGGTTCGGATATCCTCCGGGATCTCGGCTACGAAATCGAGATCGCGCGCAACGGCCGGGAAGCGGTGCAGATGATCGTCGACGCGAAAACGCCGTTCGATCTCGTGATCCTGGATATGAACATGCCGCGGATGGGCGGAAGGGCGGCGTTCGACAGGATCAAGGAACTCTGTCCCGATCTGAAAGTCCTCGTCTGCAGCGGATACAGCACGACCATCTTTGAAGACGGCAACTTTGCACAGCTCGTCGACGGATTCCTGCAGAAACCGTACGAACTGGAGGAGATCGCACGCAAGATCCGGAATATACTCGACCCGCCCGTCGTTCAGCCGGCGATTCCGAAGCCGGGGAGCCTCCCGGCATGAACAAACAACCTGATATCGCGGGACGCAGATGGCTTCTGTAGGGGAACAGCTCCGGCATGCCCGGGAAGAGCTTGGCCTGAGTCTCGAGGACCTCGCGGCGGCGAGCCACATCCACCGGAGATACCTCGAACTCATCGAGAACGACCGGCCGACAAATCTGCCCGAGACCTACACCCGGGCGTTCATCCGGTCGTATGCATCGATGGTCGGACTCGATCCCGACAGCCTGCTTCCGCCTCCGCCCTCCGACCAGGCTCAGGTGCAGACCGGCCGGCCTGCGCCGGAGGATCCGCAGACGGCGGTCCGGCAGTTCCAGCGGACCGAAAACAGGACCGCGCCCGTCGCCCGGCAGACCAAGGGATTGTTCCTTCTCTCCGCGTTCCTGATCCTCGGTCTGATCGCGTCGGTTCTCATCATTCAACTGCGCCACCACTCTCCGCCGGTGGAGGAGGTTCCGTTCACCGAACCTCAGCCTGTCCGTCAGCCTGAACAGGCTCCGGCGACAGGGGACTCGGGGGCTCCGGCGCGCACGGCGGTAACCCGGGACAGCCTCACCCTCGAGGCGGTCGCGACGGATACCGTCTGGATCCGTCTCCTCCTCGACAGCTCTTCGACGCGGGAATATACCCTTCCGCCGAGGCGGAGGATGAAGTGGAAGGCGATGAACTCATTTCTGGTCTCCGTCAATAACGCAGGCGGGATATTTTTCACCCTCAACGGTGTTCACCTCGGAGCTCCCGGTCAGGGATCCGGACCGCTCAGGAATATCGCACTCAACCGGGATCTGCTCGCGCGCCTGAAGAAGCCGCCGGCCAAAAAACCGACCAATGAAAAACGCTGACGACGCAGTCGCCCGCGAGCTGGATAAGCTCCGCGACGAAATCCGCACCCACGATCACCGCTATTATACTCTCGCAGAACCGACCATCACCGACGAGGAATATGATGCGCTGATGCGCCGGCTCCTTGCGCTTGAGGCGTCCCATCCCGGCCTCGTGACTCCGGATTCCCCCAGCATGCGCGTCGGCGGCGAACCCGCCAAAACATTTCCCTCCGTGGCGCACGAAATTCCGATGCTCAGCCTCGGCAACACATACGCCGAAGAGGAGATCCGGGATTTTGACCGGCGGGTCGGCGAGCTTCTCGGCGGCACGGCATACAAATATACCGCGGAACTGAAATTCGACGGCGTTTCCCTTGCGCTCCGCTACACCGGCGGAATCCTCTCCCTCGGAGCCACCCGCGGGGACGGAGCCACGGGAGACGACATTACCGGCAACGTCCGGACGATCCGGTCGGTTCCTCTCCGCCTTCCCGGGGGTCAACAGAAGATCAGGGATTGCGAGGTGCGCGGGGAAGTGCTCATGTTCCGGACAGATTTTGAACGTCTGAACGAGGACCGGGAACGGCAGGGCGAAAAACCGTTCATCAACCCGCGTAACTGTACGGCGGGCACCCTGAAGCTTCAGGACCCGAAGATTGTCGCAGGCCGGAGGCTCAGGTTTTTTGCCTACGCCCTGTACACCGATGCCGTACAGCTCCGGTCTCACCATGACAACCTCCGCCTTCTCCGCTCGCTCGGTTTCACCGTCGATGAGCACGCGCGCCGGTTCGATGCGATCGAGGGGGTCGTCGGCTTCTGGAAGGAATGGGAATCGCGCAGGGATACCCTCCCCTTCGATATTGACGGCGTCGTCGTAAAGGTCGATTCGCTTGCCCAGCAGTCGGAACTCGGCGCGATCGCCAAAAGTCCCCGGTGGGCCATTGCCTGCAAATTTGCCTCGCGGAAGGGAGAGACGCGCCTGAACGGCATCCGGTTCCAGGTTGGCCGGATCGGAACGATCACTCCCGTGGCCGACCTCGAACCGGTCTTCATCGGCGGCACGACCGTCAGCCGTGCATCGCTGTATAATGAGGATTACATCCGGGAGCTGGATATCCGGGTGGGTGACACGGTGGTGGTGGAGCGGGGAGGGGATGTGATACCCAAGGTCACCGCCGTGATTCATGAGAAACGCCCCCGGACGGCGAAGCCGTTCCGGTTCCCGACGGCGTGTCCCGAGTGCGGAGCGAAGCTGATGCGGCTCCCGGGGGAAGCCAATTATTTCTGCGACAACGAGGAGTGTCCGAAACAGCTCAGGGAAAAGATCGAACACTGGGCGTCTCGAACCGCGATGGACATCGGCGGGCTGGGGGAGATGATCGTCGACCGGCTCGTGGCAGGATCATTTGTCCGGACCATCGCCGATCTCTACGATCTTCACCGGCGCCGGAAGGAACTCGCCGGACTCGAGCGGTGGGGCGAGAAGAGCGTCGATAATCTGCTGAACAACATCGAAATGAGCAAACGCCGCCCGTATCAGCGGGTGCTCTTCGGCCTCGGTATACGGCATGTCGGCACGGGGGTGGCGGGGCTTCTTGCCGTCGGTTTTCCCTCGATCGGTCAGCTGATGGAGGCCGGCACCGGCGAGCTCGAGGCGATAGGCGATATCGGGCCCAGGATCTCGGCCAGCATCGTACATTATTTTTCCGTCAGGGCAAACAGGGATCTTATCCGTAGACTGCAGAAGGCGGGCATCGCCATGTCCCACGTGCCGTCGACGGGGAAGGGACCGCTCGCCGGGAAAACGTTCGTTCTGACCGGCTCGCTGGAGGCGATGACGCGGGAACAGGCGCGCGACCTCATTGTCGCCGGGGGAGGGACGGTGGCCGGTTCGGTGTCGAAGAAGGTCACAATTCTCGTCGTTGGCGCCGACCCCGGATCCAAGCTTGAGAAGGCACGGGAGCTCGGCATCGAGGTCTGGGATGAAAAAACATTTCTGGTCCGGACCAGGACCTGACATGGAGGAGAAAATGCGTCATGTTTGACAAGTTCTATCGGTACTGCGGGCTACGGTTCGCACGGTTCCAGTTCCGCTCCACCCCGGCCCGGCCGGTCACGATGACCTCCTTTCTCCGGAACGCCCATCAGATTCTCATCGCCCTTCCGTCGGGCTATGAGGATGCAAATGTCGCCAGTCTCGCCCTGAAACAGCTGAGGACGCATTTCGACGGGGCGCGGCTGACGATCATCCACACCGGCACCCGCGGCACGTCGCTGACCGGCATGGTCCGGTGCGAGGTGGTGCGCATCGACCCGTCCGATATCAACAGATTCTACCTACCCCGCCGATCCCTCCTCGAACGGATCGGAAGCAGATCCTACGACGTCGCCATCGATCTGAATCTTGACTTCGTCCTGCACACTGCGTATATTTGCAGAGCGGTTTGCGGCGGCGTCCGCGTCGGGTTTCTTCATCCGGCATCGGAGCCTTTCTTCAACGTCCAGGTCCAGACCGACGACCGTGCACCGGCGCAGATCAAATACGACAGGTTAATCACCACCCTCGCCATGTTCTAGCCGGCGGGGGCAGCAAGGAGCTGGTATGAAATTCGATGTCGAGAAGAACGGGAAGACGACGGTGCTGACCCTGCACGGGAAAAAACTCGATGCAGCAACCTCCGCCGCCCTGAAAGCGGAGTTCCTGATCCTCTGCAAACCGAAGGTCACCGGAAAACTGATCATCGACATGAAAGAGGTGGAGTTCTGCGATTCCAGCGGACTCAGCGCCCTGCTCATCGCCGACCGCACCATGACCCAGCACGGCGGAAAGGTCCACCTCATCCACGTTCACAAGAAAGTCCTCGATCTGATGAAGATTTCACAGCTCGACAGGATTTTCGCAATCCACAAAAAGCTCGAAGACGCCGTCGGTGCCTGACCGGTTGTTCCCCGCCGCCCACCGCTTCCGGCACGCCTCCCTTCCGCAGGCCTCATGAACTTTTCCGCGCTCGACGGTTTTATCGTCCTGGCGTATCTCGTCGTTATCACTCTCATCGGTTTCCGCATCGCCCGGCGGCAGAAGTCGTCCGTCGATTACTTCCTCGGCGGCCATACGCTTTCCTGGTGGGCCGTCGGATGCTCCATCGTCGCCAGCGAAACGAGCACGCTCACCTTCATCAGCGTCCCCGGACTTGCCTACAAGGGCGAATACCATTTTCTCCAGCTTGCCCTCGGTTATCTCGTCGGCAGGCTCCTCGTCAGCGTCTTCTTCATTCCCGCCTACTACCGCGGTAAGCTTCAGACCGCCTACGAATTCCTCGGCAGGCGCTTCGGCGTCACGCTCCGGCGAACCACCTCGGTCGTCTTTATCGTCACGCGCGTGCTCGCCTCCGGCGTCCGGCTCTTCGCCGCCGCAATCCCGGTTCATATCCTGACCGGGCTCTCCTACCCGATGAGCATTTTCCTCGTCGGCTCGTTCACCCTCTTCTATACCCTGGTGGGGGGGCTGAGGGCCGTCGTCACCATGGACGTTCTCCAGCTCGCTCTCTACCTCGCCGGGGCCGGGGCGTCGGTTCTCCTCATGCTCCACAGGATGCCGGGACATCTTGCCGACGTCGTTGCCGCGGCGACGGCGAACGGGATGAATAAATTCGAGGTGTTCAATCTCTCCTGGGGCGGGAGCATACGCGGGTTTTTCAGCATGCCGTATACCCTTCTCGGCGGCCTCCTGGGCGGCACGTTCCTCACCATGGCGTCCCACGGAACGGACCACCTCCTCGTCCAGCGTCTGCTCGCCTGCCGCACGGTCCGCGACAGCCAGAAAGCGCTCATGCTCGATGCCGTTCTCATCGTGCTTCAGTTCGCATTTTTCCTCTTCCTGGGGACATGCCTCTACACATTCTACCACGGCGTCCCGTACGACCAGCTCGGGCTCGCGTCCTCGGATGAGATTTTCCCGCGGTTCATCATCGATACCCTGCCGCGCGGCCTGGCGGGTCTGGTCATCGCCGGGGTTCTGGCGTCCGCCATGGGGAGCCTCTCCTCCGCGATCAACTCGCTCGCATCCTCGGCGTCCCTCGATCTGTTCACCTCCACCCGCGCGGGATCGGAGCTCTGGAAACGCAACGAGCTCCTCTTTTCCCGCCTGTTCACCGTCCTCTGGGGGTGCATCCTCATGTTCGGTGCAATGCTGTTCACCGACAGTCACAGTACCGTGGTGGAACTCGGTCTCAGGATTACCTCCTTCACGTACGGAGGCCTTCTCGGGACGTTCTTCCTCGGCCTGTTCGATTATCGTGCCAATGAGACCGGTGCGCTGACCGGATTCCTCGCGGGGGTGGCGGCAATGTCCGCGGTTCTCGCCCTGGCCGACATCGATCTGACATGGCATACGATGATCGGCTGTCTCGTCACGGTGGCGGTCGGATCATCCGTCTCGCGCCTCAGGAGCCGCGGACTGCGGCGCTGACAATCGTCTATCCTCTCATATCCAGGAGCAGAGCATATGCAGTTGACCGGTGTCGATTGGCTTGTCATTGCACTCTATTTTCTCTTCAACCTGATCATCGGCCTCTGGTTCCGCAAGCGGGCGACCAGAAGCGTCGACGACTTCTTCGTGTCGGGACGCAACGTCGCCTGGTGGCTTGCCGGCACTTCGATGGTTGCGACGACCTTTGCCGCCGACACGCCGCTCGCGGTCACCGGTCTGGTTGTGCGGAACGGGATTGCCGGCAACTGGATCTGGTGGAGTATGGCGTTCAGCGGCATGATGACGGTCTTTTTTTATGCCCGGCTCTGGCGCCGGGCCGGCGTCCTCACGGATGTCGAATTCGCCGAGATCCGGTACAGCGGCACTGCGGCAACCTTCCTCCGCGGGTTCCGGGCCCTCTACCTCGGCCTTCCCGTCAATCTTATCATCATGGGATGGGTCAACCTCGCAATTGTCAAGATTCTTGTACTGATCCTGGGCGTGACCAAGCTCGAGGCGCTGGGGATCGCGCTCGGGATGATGGTGGTCACCGCCTCCATTTCGACCCTCTCCGGCCTCTGGGGGGTGCTCTGGACCGACCTGTTCCAGTTCGTTCTCAAGATGGGGATGGTCATTCTCCTCGCATACTTCGCCGTCGAAGCGACGGGCGGACTTGCCGCCCTGAAGGCTCAGCTCCTGCACATCGACGAAATGCGGAAAGGGAGCGGATCGGTCACCGCATTCTTCCCGGACCTGCACTCCACCTGGATGCCGTTCATCACGTTCTTCGTCTACATCGCCGTGAACTGGTGGGCGTCCTGGTATCCCGGGGCCGAACCGGGGGGCGGCGGCTATGTCGCACAGCGCATTTTTTCGGCGAAGGATGAGAAACATTCGCTTCTCGCCACGCTCTGGTTCAATATCGCCCACTATGCCCTCCGTCCCTGGCCCTGGATCTTGGTCGCGCTCGTGGCGCTCGTCCGGTATCAGGGGGACAGCAGTTTCGCCGCCGACCCGGAATCCGGATATGTCCGCGTCCTGATCAGCGATCTGCCGGCATACCTCCGCGGGCTGATGATTGCGGCGTTCGCCGCCGCCTACATGTCGACGATCGGCACCCAGCTCAACTGGGGTGCCAGCTATCTCGTCAACGATGTGTACAAACGGTTCATGGTCCGGAATGCCGGGGAGCGGCACTACGTGGGAGCCGCCCAGGCGACCACGGTCGTCCTCATGCTCCTCTCCGCAGTGGTGACCTATTTCATGGGATCGATCGAAGGAGCCTGGAAGTTCCTCATCGCGCTCGGGGCCGGCACCGGTCTCGTCTACATTCTCCGGTGGTTCTGGTGGCGGATCAATGCGTGGAGTGAAATATCTGCGATGGGATCCGCATTTATCGTGTCGCTCGTCCTTCAGTATGGATTTCATTTTGACGAAAGCAAGCCGGAGGAGTTTGCCGTTCTCCT
This sequence comes from Bacteroidota bacterium, assembly GCA_035524335.1. Classification (GTDB taxonomy): domain Bacteria; phylum Bacteroidota; class Ignavibacteria; order UBA10030; family SZUA-254; genus DATKPE01. Next base: position 40,417 of record DATKPE010000005.1, on the reverse strand, counting down.
CATCCTCACCGTCGTCATCACGACCGTTATCTGGCTGAGTGTCACATTTCTCACCTCCCCGGAGCCCCGGGCGACTCTTCTGGCGTTTTATCGGCGCGTCCGGCCGAACGCCGCCTTCTGGGGGCCGGTGGCCGCGGAAGCTCCGGAAATCGTCCCGCAGAGGGACGGAATGTTCAACCTTCTCGACTGGCTGTGCGGGGTTGCGATGATCTACTTCACGCTCTTCGGGGCGGGCGAGATCATCCTCGGTGATCCCGTCCGGGGTTTTCTCTCCCTCGGAGGTGCTCTTGTCTGCGGCAGTATCATCTACAGGGATCTGAGCAGGAGGGGATGGAAATCGCTGGCTGTCTGATCCCGGTCGGCGGGAGAGGCGCGGGGAAAGGCACGATTCTTGATTCTCGTCCCGCTTCTTCCCATATTTACATAATATGCCGGGACCGATCATGAAATGGGACAGAATCCGCCAGGTTTTTGCGCGCAAGGAGGAGCGCGACATTGCCGTCAGACTCCTCCTCGGTCTGACCTTGCTCGCTCTGATCGTGATCATGTTTCCGCATCCCGAATCGACGGAGTTCCGGTATTCCATCGGATCGGTCTGGAGCGAAAAGGATCTGGTGGCCCCGTTTCCCTTTCCCATCTATAAAGACCTTCGCGAGTACGAAAAAGAGCGCAGTGAAGCGGTCCGGAATGTCTTCCCGGTGTTCGACCGGCGGGACGACATCGTCCGCCAGAACGTCGACAGCCTGCGCGGACTTCTCTCCCTGCTGAAAAAATGTTCCGCCTCGCGCGCCCGCTGGCTGAGAACCCGCGCCCCCTCCGATTCCCTGACGTTCGGTGAGATCGCCTCCCGGATTCCCTTCACGATGTCCCGCGCGGATTATGCGGCCTGGGATCAGGTTGAGGTGCGCAATGGCCCGACCTTCGAGGCGAAACTGGAAAAACTGATTGAAGAAACCGGCCGGTCGGGGATTCTCGATGCCGCGAAGGTCAAACACCTCCACAATCAGATTGCCGTCCGGCACGGCAACGAGGAGGACATTGTTCCTCACGACGTGCTGTTCACCTACGAGAATGCGGTCCAGGTGATCGCCGCAGGCGTTGCAGGTATGGGAAACGAAAAGGAGGCAGGCCCCTTCCTTCAGAAACTGGTTTTTCAGGTGGTCAGGCCGAATATCATCTACAACGAAGAGGAGACCAACGGGGCGCTGGCGGCCGCCGAGGAGAGCGTGCCGCGGACGATCGGGTTTGTCCAGGAGAACGAGCGGATCATCGGCGTGCATGAACGGATCACCGAGGAAACGAGACTGAAGCTCGATTCCTACCGCCGCATGCTGGCCGAGCGGGGGGCCGATTATACCGAATGGAAGCACTGGCTCGGCATCAGCCTACATGTACTGCTTATTCTCGGTCTCTACACATTCTATCTCTATGTTTTCCGGAAGCGCATTTTTTACGACAACGTCAAGCTGATGATTCTTGCGGGCCTCATCCTGTTCGAGGCGTTTCTGGCGTATCTCTCGGTCACGATCAGTGCGGCGATTCCCCTGCAGTATTTTGTCCTCGTTCCCGCCGCGGCGATGCTTCTGACGATCATCTTTGATTCCCGGGTGGCATTCTACGGGACGGTGACCATTGCGTTTCTGGTGGCGGGTCTGAGGGGGAACGATTACAATTACGCATTCACGTCGTTCGTGGCGGGCGCGATGGGGGCGTACACGGTGCGCGATCTCAGCAACAGATCGCAGATCTTCCGGTCGCTGATCTTCATCTTCCTCGGCTATGCCGCCGCGATCTTCGCATGGTCGCTGGAGGAATACGAATCGATGTCGGCGATTTCGACGAACCTGACATTTGCTCTGGCGAACGCAATCTGTTCCCCGCTCGTCACCTACGCATTTCTGCCGGTGGTTGAACGCGGTTTCCGCGTGACAACCGATCTGCGTCTCCTCGAACTCGCCGATGTGAACCAGCCCCTCCTCCGACGACTGTCGGAGGAAGCCCCGGGGACGTTTCATCACAGCATTACCATCGCAGCCCTCGCCGAGGCCGGGGCCGAATCGATCGGTGCGAATGCGAACCTCACCCGTGTCGGCGCGCTGTACCACGATATCGGAAAAATGGTGAAGCCGGAATATTTCGTGGAAAATCAGCTTCCCCAGCAGAACCGCCATAACCGGCTGAAACCCCGGATGAGCGCGCTGATTATCCAGTCGCACATCAAGGAGGGAGTTGAGCTGGGCCGGGAGAATGGTCTGCCGGAGAACGTCCTCGATTTTATCCCTCAGCACCATGGAACGATGCGGATAAGTTTTTTCTACGACAAGGCTCTCAAGCAGGCCGCGCGGCGCGCCTCGAAGGATGTCATCAACGAGGAGGATTTCCGGTATCCCGGTCCGCGCCCGCAATCGCGGGAAACCGCCATCGTCATGCTGGCCGACTCGGTGGAAGCCTCGACGCGGGCGATGAGTGAAGTCACCCCCGTGCGGCTCCGCCAGACGATCAAGGGGATGATCCAGCAGAGGTTCGTCGAAGGTCAGCTGGATGAATGTGAACTGACGCTCCGGGATCTGATGAAAATAGAAGACGCCTTTTATTCGATCCTGGTCGGGATTCATCACCAGCGGATCGTCTATCCGGAGCAGGATCAGCCCGCAGCACCGGCGCCGCCCCCGGAACCCGAAGAGAAGGCGGTGACCGCCGCAGAACCGCCGGATCAGCTGCCGGCGGATGTCCCGGAGGCGGACCATCAGATCGTTCCGGATTCTCCCCCCGGCCGGACACCCGCAACGGACGCTGAGGAGCCCGCGCCTCTGCAGGAGCCGCCCCCCGCAGATGCCGCCAGCGGCGAGGATCAGACAACGCCGACATGATCCGCGACCATCTCCGATCGTATCTCCATTATCTGTCGCTCGAAAAAAACGCTTCACGGAACACCATCGATTCGTATGCCAAGGATCTCGAACGGTATCTCCGCTACTGCGAGGGGGAGGGGTGCAGTGATCCCTCCGCCGTCGACCGGAAGATGCTGAACAGGTTCGTTGGAGAGCTGTACGATGCCGGCCTTTCGTCCGGCACGATCGCGCGCAACGTATCGTCGATCAAGATGTTCCACAAATTTCTCTGCGGCGAAGGTCTTGCGGCATCCTCGCCGGCGGAGCATCTGGAAACCCCGAAGGGGGGCCGGCGCCTTCCCGAGGTTCTGACGCAGGAGGAGATCGCTCTTCTCATCGCTCAGCCCGACGCGAAGACCCCGCTCGGGATCCGGGACCGCGCGATTCTGGAGACGATGTATGCAACCGGCATGCGCGTATCCGAAGTCGTCGCATTCGAGCGCGGCCATCTTTTTGAGAGTGAGGGAATTGTCCGCATTTTCGGCAAGGGTGCCAAGGAGCGGCTCGTGCCGATCGGCGCCCAGGCCCTCCGCTGGATTTCGCGCTATCTGACAGCCGTGCGCGGAACGCTCGCCCGCAACAAGGGGGGCCGGGATGTGATGTTCCTGAATGCCCGTGGGACGCCGCTCTCGCGAATGTCGATCTGGAACCTCGTGCGGAAATCGGCGGTTTCCGCCGGTATCAAAAAGGAGGTTCATCCCCATACCCTGCGGCACTCTTTCGCAACGCACCTGCTGGAAGGCGGGGCAGACCTGCGGGCGGTCCAGGAGATGCTCGGCCACAGCGATATCGCGACCACACAGATCTATACGCATATCGACCGCGAATATCTGAAGGAAGTTCATAGAACATTTCACCCCAGAGGATGACCACGCCGGCGTACAGAGGAAGACCGGTCCCCGATCCGGATCGCGTCAGAAGGAGAATGGTGCTCCTTGCGGAAGGCCGGTTCGGTCCGCTGACGTCCAAAACGGCAAATCAGGCGATACGCTATCTTGGCGACGAAGTCGTTGCCGTCATCGACAGTACCCGTGCGGGTTCCACGGCGGGGGAACAGCTGGGGTACGGCGGACCGATCCCGGTTGTTGCCGATCTCCCGGCTGCCATGAGATTCGAACCGTCGGTTCTGCTTATCGGCATCGCTCCGGCGGGGGGATTATTGCCGGAGGGGTGGAGGCCGGTCATTCTGGATGCACTCAACCGCGGTCTCCATATCGTCAGCGGACTTCATACCCATCTGGGTGCGGATCCGGAGTTTTCTGCATGCGCAAAAGCTTCCCGGACGTCGATCACCGATCTTCGTCTCGTGCCCGGGAACCATCTGGCAGTCTCCAAGGGGCTTTGGCGCGGGCGGAAAGCAAAAACGATCCTGACCGTCGGCACAGATTGTAATGTGGGAAAGATGACCGCGTCGCTCGAACTTCACAACGAATTCCTGCGGCGGGGCATCACCTCCGATTTTGTCGCCACAGGCCAGACAGGCATCCTTCTTGCGGGCCGGGGCGTCGCTGTCGATGCGGTGCCGGGCGATTACATCGCAGGTGCGATCGAGACCGAGCTTTCGGAGCGCGATATGGAGGCCGGCTTTCTGCATGTGGAGGGGCAGGGGGCGCTCACCCATCAGGGCTATTCGGCAGTCACCGCAGGCCTGCTTCACGGCGTCATGCCCGATGCCATGATCCTGGTTCATCACCCGGCCCGGCGCCGGGACGATTACGGCCGCAGTCTCGACGATCTTCCCGGGATAATTGCGCTCTATGAAGCCTTTGTACAGCCGTTCAGGAGATCGAAGGTCGCCGGCATTGCGGTCAATCCCGCGCTGATGACCGGGGCAGAGACCGCCGCGGCGATGGAGGATATCCGGCAAAGTACGGGACTTCCGGTCGCAAATGTCCGGACACCGGGGATCGGACTGCTGGCCGACGCCCTGCTTGAATATTTACACTCGTGCGCACCTGCGGACCAGGGAGGAGCGGAAAAGCAATGATCGTCATGAAATTCGGCGGTACGTCGGTGGAGGATGCCGCGGCGGTCGGCCGTGTGGTTTCCATCGTGGCAGAACAGAGCGGCAGGCCGCCGCTGGTGGTTCTGTCCGCCTGCGCAGGCGTGACCAACGACCTGATTCGCGCGGCAGGGGCGGTTGAGGCGGGAAACAGAACGGAGTCGCTGGCAATCCACGAGAAACTTCTCCGGCGCCACCGCGCGCTGGCCTCGTCCCTGCTCCGGGGGGATGAACTGCAGGAAGCGGAATCCCGGATCTCCCGGCTCTTTGCGGAACTGAAGAATTATATCGACGGAATATCACTTCTTGGTGAACTGACGGACCGTACCCTCGATGCGTTCACAGGGTATGGTGAGCGGCTTTCTTCCCTCATCGTTTCAGGGGCAATGAGAGAGGCGGGACTCGACGCGGTGCTCGTCGATGCAGGGGAGGTCATGATCACGGATGAGCATTTCGGGTCAGCCCTGCCGCTGGTTGACCTTGTTGCCGAGAGGGCACATGCGGTGATCCGGCCGCACCTTGCCCGGGGCCGTACCGTGGTGACGCAGGGTTTCATCGGTGCGACACGGGCGGGGACATCGACGACGATCGGGAGGGGCGGGTCCGATTATTCCGCGGCGATCTTCGGTTCCGTTCTCGGTGCGGAGGAGATCCAGATCTGGACCGATGTGGACGGCATGATGTCGGCCGATCCGCGCATGATACCGGGTGCGCGTCTGCTGAAGACCCTCAGCTTCAACGAAGCGTCCGAGCTGGCCTATTTCGGTGCGAAGGTTCTCCACCCGAAGACGATCCTGCCGGCGGTGGACAAAAATATTCCGGTGCGGATTCTCAATTCACAAAAACCGCACGTTTCCGGCACGATGATCGTGAACCAGGCCGGACAGGCGGACGGAACAGCCCAGCAGGTGAAGTCGATCGCATGCAAGACGGGGATCGTCGTCATCCAGATCAATTCCTCCCGCATGCTCATGGCGCACGGTTTCCTGGCCCGGCTTTTCGGCGTCTTCGCCGAGCACAAAAAGAGCGTCGATGTGGTCGCCACATCCGAGGTGAGCGTCTCGCTGACGGTCGACACCGAGGAGAACCTCGGGCCGCTTCTGCGGGAGCTCGAAACGATTGCGGACATCCAGATACGCCGGGGAAAGGCGATCATCTGCGCCGTGGGTGACGCGATGAGAAACACCCCGGGGATCGCGGCGAGGATATTCTCCTCGCTCGCCGCCGCAGGGGTGAATATTGAAATGATATCGGAAGGCGCGTCGGAGATCAATCTTACGGTGGTCGTGGACGAACGCGATGCCGCCGCCGCCGTCAGGGCATTGCACGATGAATTTTACCCGCCGAAATAAGCTCGTCGCCGGAGGCCTGCTGATCTGGCTCGCCCTGTCCGCGACGGACCTCGCCGCGCGCCAGGCCGTGTCCGGATCGACCGTGATCGCGGTCCACAATTTCGATTCGCTGGTCATCGGGGCGGACAGCCGGATTTCGGTCAGAACCGGCGACAGCCTCCTTGCTCCCGTCGATACGGCGTGCAAGGTGGTGACGCTCGGCAGATACATTTTCGCCTACACCGGCTTTCCGCGTCTGTGCGCGGGGAGCGATGAAGAGGACTGCTGGGATGCGCTGGCTTACGCCCGCGAAGCGGCGGAACGATCTTTGCCGATGTCGGGGGCCGCGGAATATTTTGTGCGGCAGGCATCCGACGCATTTCTTGCAATCCTCGGCCGGCTGGGGGAAAAACACGATCCGCTGATTCCGGTGCTGGTCTCGGTTCATGCCGGCATCGATGCGGTGTTTGCCGGGCTTGAGAACGATTCCCTCGGCCTGGTCTTCGTCACCGTGACGATCCGGTCCTACAATCGGGAAACGAACAGTTTCCAGCTCGATCGCACGATCCTCCGGTGGTTCGCCGGGGAACGCCCTCTGCCGCAGTATCACTATTTCGGCCACATCGATGCGATCCGGAAGGAAGCCGGGAATCAGAATCTGGGGGTCTGGTTTTACCAGAAGGGCTATGTGAAGGGTATCCGCGAGCTGATCGCACAGCAGGCCCGGTCAACACCCTCCGAGGTCGGCGGCGATATCGATCTCGTTCTTCTCAGGAGAAACGGTTCGGTCGAATGGATCTCGCGGAAGGAACGATGCGCCGACAGGTGACGCAGGGGCGGTGATTAACGGAAATTCAATTTTTGACATGATGATGGAGCGGCGAGTGGAACAATTTCGGTACGACAACGACGATCTGATGTGTGAAGGGATAAACGCAGCCGCGCTCGCCGGACGGTACGGCACTCCGCTGTACGTCTACAGCAGGAAGTCGGTCGTCACACACTGCCGGTGGATCGAGGATGCGTTCGGAGCGACGGAGCATCTCTCCTGCTATGCCGTGAAGGCGAATTTCAACCGGTCGATTCTCGCCATTCTGGCGGGCGAAGGCATCGGCGCAGACGCCGGATCGCTCGGGGAAATGCAGATGGCGCTGGACGCCGGGTTTCCCCCCGGGAAAATCACGTTCAGCGGCGTCGGGAAGGGGGATGAGGAAATCGCGTTCGCGCTAAAGCACGATATCCTGGCCATCAACTGCGAGTCGCGCGAAGAAATCGGGGTCATCGATGGCATCGCGCGCGGCATGGGGGCGCAGGCGCGGATCCTTCTGCGGGTGAACCTCGATCTGCCGGCGGATACCCATCCGTACATCAGCACCGGAAGGAAACACAACAAGTTCGGCGTGGATGCGGCGCAGGCGAAGGAGATCCTTGCCTGGGCCGCCGCACTTCCCTCCCTGCGGGTGCTGGGAGTGCACAGTCACATCGGTTCACAGATCATCAGCACACGGACCTTTGCGGCGGCGGCCGATTCCGTTGTCGGCCTCGTCCGCGATCTCCGCGCGGGCGGGATACCGGTGAAGCATATAAATTTCGGCGGCGGCTTCGGTGTGCAGTACCGCGATTACGTCAGGCATGCCATGCTCCCGCGGGAGACGGAGAATCCGGAAGCCGATCTTTCGACGGTCGCGCTGTTACGGTCGATCCTTCCGAAGCTGGCCGGCGAGGGATGCACGGTCCTGATCCAGCCGGGGAGATCGATCATAGCGCATTCTGGCATTTTGCTGACAAAAGTGTTATATAGAAAGGAATCCGGCGGGAAAACCTTCATCATCGTCGATGCGGGAATGAACGATCTGCTCCGGCCGAGTCTCTATCATTCGTATCATCAGATTGTTCCCGTCCGTCTCCGCGGAGCCGCCGCCGAGACGGTCGACGTTGTCGGGCCGCTCTGCGAGAGCGGCGATTTCATGGCGCTGAACAGGTCGATGCCCCGTACCGGGCGGGACGACATTCTGGCGATCATGTGCACCGGGGCGTACGGATATGCGCTGGCGTCGAATTATAACGGCAGAGGGCGGGCGGCGGAAATTCTGGTCGACGGCACGGCGGCCTCCGTCATCCGCGAACGTGAATCAATTGCTGACCTCTAGGATATGGCGCTGAAGAAAAGCTTGCGTGTGGCGGTGGTCGGCGCCACAGGGATGGTCGGGCGGACGATGGTCAGGGTGCTGGAGGAGCGGCATTTTCCCACATCCGGCCTGGTGCTCCTTGCCTCGGCGAAGTCGAAGGGAGTGCGCCTGCCGTTCGCGGGCGGTGAAGTGCCGGTGGAGGAGCTGACCCCCGGCGGTTTCCGCGGCGTCGATGTCGCCCTCTTCTCGGCCGGCGCCGCCGTGAGCCGGGAATTCGCGCCGCATGCGGTGAAAGCGGGCGCCCTTGTCATCGACAACAGCAGTGCCTTCCGGATGGACGCGGATGTCCCGCTGATCGTTCCCGAGGTCAATCCCGGCGCCATTTCCCGTCATCGCGGCATCATCGCCAACCCGAACTGTTCGACGATCCAGATGGTGGTGGCGCTCAAGCCGCTCCACGACCGCTGGAAGATCAGACGGATTGTCGTGGCAACATACCAGTCGGTGACCGGAGCCGGCAAGCGCGGTGTTTCACAGCTGGAGTACGAACTGGGAACGGGGGGAGAGAGCACGCAGAAGTTTCCCCACCGCATCGCATACAACATCCTGCCGCAGATCGACGTCTTTCTGGAGGAGGGGTACACGCGCGAAGAGCTGAAAATGCTCCATGAAACGCAAAAAATCATGGAAGATCCATCAATCGCGGTGACGGCCACGTGCGTGCGGGTCCCCGTCATCGGCGGACACAGCGAGGCGGTCAACGCGGAATTCGAGCGGCCCTTCCGTCTGGAAGAGGTGCGCAGTGCCCTTGCCGGCGCGCCGGGTGTCAGCCTCGTCGACGAGCCGGAGCGGAGCATCTATCCGATGCCGGTCGATGCGTACGGCAAGGACGCCGTCTTCGTCGGCCGGATCCGCCGCGACACGACCGTGCCGAACGGCCTCAATCTCTGGGTCGTTGCCGACAATCTCCGGAAAGGCGCCGCCACGAACGCCGTCCAGATCGCCGAGTGGTGGGCTGAGCATAACGACTGACAATTCCGTTCATCAACATTCATCCATCAATCTGAGGAGTCGCATCATGAAATACCTCGCAGTTCTTCTGATCTGCTGTGCCGCCCTTTCTTCAGCCCGGGAACTGCCGACGCTGAAAATCGGCGACAAGGCACCCGAGTTCGCGCTGAAAAATTACGACGGGAAGGAGTATTCCCTGCCGGCGCTGATGAAGGAGCACGCGATCAACGTCGTGATGTTCATTGCGACGCAGTGTCCGGTATCGAACGCATACAACGAGCGGATGGAACAGATTTTCGAGACCTATTCCGCGAAGGGTATCGGTGTTGTCGCGATCAATGCCAACAAGGAGGAGGATGTTGCCGCGATCACCGCACACGCCAAAGAGCACGGATTCAGATTCCCGGTCCTCAAGGATCTGAAGAACGTGATCGCCGACAGGTACGGAGCGCAGGTAACGCCGGAAATATTTGTGATCGTGAAGGACGGGACGGTTGCCTACCACGGCCGGATCGACGACAGCAGGAAGGCCGACGGCGTGCAATCCCGTGATCTGGCTTTGGCGCTGGATGCCCTGCTTGCGGGCAAACAGCCGCCGAAAACCGAGACAAAAGCGATCGGGTGCACCATCAAGCGCATCGCGTCGAACTGAGATGTCCATCGGCCGGCTGTTCGTCAGCCTGATTCTGCTTGCGTCTCCCGCGGTCCTCCGGGCTCAGACACCGGCGGATACATTGCCGGTGGTCCGGAGGATCGCGCCCGCCGATATCGCTCCGATCCTGGCCGGTGAACGGGGAAACGTCGTTCTTCTCAACATCTGGGCAAGTTGGTGCAAGCCGTGCATGGAGGAGCTCCCGTTCCTTTCCGCTCTCCGGAACGAGCTGGCCGGGAAGAGATTCACGCTTCTCCTGATGTCGGACGACGACGGCGGGGCGATCGACAGTCTCGTCAGACCCGCCCTCCGGAAATCGGGCGTCTCCTTTCCCTCTTACAATCTCGGCGGCATGGATGATGAACGGCTCATCAACACGGTCGATTCGTCCTGGAGCGGCGCACTGCCTGCCACATTTCTCTATGCCGCCGGCGGGCGCCTGACCCTCCGGCTTGTGGGGGGGAGGACGAAATCCGAATTTCTGGATGCGGTCCGCCGGCTTCTGCCGTGACCTGAATCGCTTTTTGTTTGGATTTCAGGGGTCGTTTTGGTATTATTCCTTCCTTGACCGGCACTATCTCGCGCGCATAATAGATGAAAAAACCATTTCTGGAACGACTGCACGACGGTCCGATCGTCGGCGATGGTGCCATGGGGACGCTTCTCGATATGTATGAATTCCACGAGATGCCCCATGAACTTCAGAATCTCAAGAACCCGGGAGTCGTCGAACACATCCACAGGGAATACATCGAGGCCGGGTCCGAGCTGATCGAAACCAATACCTTCTCGGCAAACCGGCTTCGGCTGACGCAGTTTCATCTCGAAGAGAAGCTCAGGGAGATCAATCTCCGGGGGGTCGAAATTGCACGCCGCGCTGCCGGGGAGAACGTATACGTCGCCGGAGCCGTCGGACCGACCGGCATGCTCCTGGAACCGGTCGGAAAGGTCCGCCGGAGCGCCGCCCGCGATGCGTTCACCGAACAGATTGAAATTCTTCTCGAGGCGGGCGTCGACCTCCTGATGCTGGAAACATTCGTCAGCCTCCAGGAACTCGATGAGGCGCTGGCCGCCGTGAAGAGCCTGACAGGGATCCCGGTCGTTGCGCAGAAAGCGTTCGCCGAAGACGGGGCGATTCTGAGCGGTTCGTTCCCGGTCGATGTGATCGAGCACCTCATCGAACAGGGAGCCGACGTGGTGGGGGCGAACTGTACAGTCGGTCCCCAGCGGATGTTCAGCATCATCAGGCAGATCCACAAGGGAGGCGTGATCCTGACCGCCCAGCCCGCCGCCGGCATCCCGACGCTTCTCAACGGCAGATCGATTTATCATACCACGCCGGATTATCTTGCCGCGTACGCGCGGGAGCTTGTGGAATCGGGCGTGACGCTCATCGGAGCGTGCTGTGGTTCGACGCCGGCCCATATCGCCGCGATCGCACGGGCGGTGAAGGGGCTGAAGGTCGGCAGTGTGTCGCCGCCGTCAGTCACTGTTGCGGAAAAAAAACCGGCCGTGGCCGAACAGCGCTATTACGTTGAACCTGCCCGCTGGTCGAAGTTCCGCAACAACATCGGGAAGAAGCTCCTCGTCACCGTCGAGCTCGACATCCCGAGGGGGGTCGACATGTCGACCGTTCTCGAGGGCGCGCAGTTCTGTTACGAGCGCCGGATCGATGCGGTGAACATCACGGAGGGCGCCCGGGCCCGGCTGCGGATGAGTTCCGTCGCCATCAGTTCGCTGGTGGAACAGAGGGTCGGAATCGAAACGATCATGCACCGGGCGACCCGGGATCACAATCTGATCGGTTTGCAGGCCGAGGTGCTGGGGGCGTACGCGCTCGGCATCCGGAACATTCTCGTGGTGACGGGCGATCCGGCCGGCATCGGCGATTATCCCCAGGCCAACTCGGTCTACGATGTCGATGCGGTCGGCCTGATCCGGGCGGTGGCCTCGATGAACCTCGGCACCGACATCATGGGGAACGACATCGGGGCTCCGACCTCGTTCTGCATCGCATGCGCGGTCAACCCCAGCGCCGATAATCTCGATGCCGAGATCGAAAAGCTTGAGCGGAAGGTCGCCGCGGGCGTCCACATCGCGTTTTCCCAGCCGCTGTTCGAGATGAAGACGCTGGAGACCTTTCTCCGGCGCACGGAGCATCTGAAACTGCCGCTCATGCTCGGGATCATTCCTCTCAGGAGTTACAAGCACGCCGACTTTCTCCACAACGAGGTGCCGGGGATGCGGATCCCGGAGAAAATCCGTGACGGTCTGCGGTCGGCAGGGGCCGACGCCGCCGGTCTGGGGGTACGGACAGCGCAGGAATTCCTCAGGGAAGCCCGGCACGCCGTTTCCGGCGTCTACATCATGCCGCCGTTCCGTAAATACCACGTTATCGACGAACTGCTCGGCGTTCTCTGAACCGGCGATGAAAACGCTCGTTGCCATACTTGTGGATGTTTGCCATCGGATTGATGCGCGCGGCTATGTTGCGGCAACCGACGGCAACGTGAGCGTCCGGACGGAGAACGGGACGTTTCTGACGACCCGAACCGCCGTCAACAAGGGGCTCGTGACGGAGGAGGATATCGTGGAGGTCGACATGGAGGGGAATCCTCTCAGGCCGGGTCTTCGCCCGTCCACCGAAATCGGCATGCACAGTTTTATCTACGCCCGGCGACCCGATGTCAGGGCGATCGTGCACGCGCATCCGCCCTATGCCACCGGATTCGCCGCGGCGCGCGAGCCGCTGACCGGATGCACATTCCCCGAGGTCATCATAGGCCTCGGGGCAATTCCGCTGGCGGAATATGCGACGCCGTCAACCCCCGAGGTCGCGAATTCGCTGGAACCGTTCATTGCGGAGAGCGATGCGGTCCTGCTCGCAAACCATGGCGTCGTCACCTGCGGACGGGATCTCTGGGACGCATGTTTCAAGATGGAAAAAGTCGAACATACCGCTCAGATCACCTTCATCGCCCGCCTGCTCGGGGGCGAGATCCGGCTGGGACGGGGGGATGTGGAAAAGCTCCGGGCGATCAGCGAATCGGTCTACGGCAAAACGCCCGGAACCGGGACCTGCACCGTGCGCGAGGAGTGCGGCCCGCAGGCGGAGAGCGGCGCCCAGGACGATCTCCTCCGTTCCGCCGTGAGAGACATGTTGAATCCGGAGAAGTAATTTCGAATGCCCCGCACGAAGAAACTGGCCATCGGTGTCCTGTTCGGCGGACGATCCGCCGAACACGAGGTGTCGCTCGTCTCCGCGTCGTCCGTCATCGGCGCGCTCGACCGGAGGAAATATTCCATTGTCCCGATTGGCATTACGCCGGAGGGGAGGTGGGTATCGACTCCGGACTGCCTCGACCGGCTGAAGCGCGGGCGGAAATTTCCCGCCTCGGCGGAGAGAATCCTCCTTCCCGATCCGACCGTTCATGGTCTCGTCTCTCCCGGGAGGAGGCCGGCGGAGGTTCAGCGTCTGGATGTCATCATTCCTGTCCTGCACGGCAGTTTCGGCGAGGATGGTACGGTCCAGGGGCTCTTCGAACTGGCCGGAATTCCGTACGTCGGAGCGGGAGTCCTCGGTTCCGCCGTCGGAATGGACAAGGTGGTTGCCAAACAGCTCTGTGAACGAGCGGGCATCCGCGTCGTGCCGTGCATCTGGTTCCACGAATCGGAGTACCGGCAGACCGCGACGGTAAAGGAAGCCGAGAACAAGCTGGGGTATCCGATGTTCGTCAAGCCCGCCAACTCTGGCTCGAGCGTCGGGATCTCGAAGGCGCATGACCGGCGGGAGCTCGTCGATGCGATCGCGCTCGCCCTCCGGTTCGACCGGAAGGTTCTGGTCGAAAAGAGCATCGAACCGGCGAGGGAGATCGAGGTCAGCGTGCTCGGCAACGACGATCCGGTGGCATCGGTCCCGGGGGAGATCATCTCCTCCAACGAATTTTACGATTATGACGCGAAGTACGTCGACGGGAAATCCCGGGAAGTCATCCCCGCCCGTCTCGCACCGAAGGTGGTGAAGGAACTGCAGAAGTGTGCGGTCCGGACCTTTTCGGTGCTCAACTGTTCGGGTATGGGACGGGTCGATTTTCTCCTCTCGGGGGGACGGACGATCTATCTGAACGAAATCAATACCATACCGGGATTCACCTCGATCAGCATGTATCCGAAACTGTGGCAGGCGTCGGGAGTCGCCTATCCGCGTCTGCTCGATATTCTTATACGGTTGGCTCTCGACCGGTACCGGAAACAGCGGCGGCTGAGGACATCCTTCACCCCGAAGAAGAAATGGTACACTGAGTAGGGGGGACGGCGTCTGGCGGGCCTCCGGCCAGCATTCAGAGCCGGGGGTGACCCTCCCGCCAGCATTCCTTTCTCCAAAACCCTTCCATTTGCGTTCCCGCGCGGTATTTTCATTTTGCAATTGGCCTAAATAATCGTACATTTTACGATATGGACAGCCAATATTACCGGAAGCAGAAGAGATCATTCTCGCTGAAAGCGGTGCTGTCGCGTGCGATGAGGAACAGGACCCTGATGCTCGGTCTGCTGTTCTCGCTTCCGGTCTGCTTTTTCATCCTCTTCAGCAACCGCGGCGTGCTGAAACGGATGAATCTGGAGGATGAAAAACGCGACATGACGGAAAAAGTCAGAATGGCTGAACTGGAACACGATCGCCTCGCCGCACAGTCGAAAGCGCTGGACGCCGATCAGCACGCCATCGAGAAGGTTGCGCGTGAAAAGCACGGCATGATCCGGGACGGGGAAACCGTCTACAAAGTGAAAAAATCCAAATAGGAAAAGCCGCTCACTGCCGTCGATCCCGAAGGCAGGTGACCCGACTGCGTATGGACCTGTTTGAGGATACCGCGCGACCCGACAGCCGATCCGGACGTACTCCCCAGGCACCCCTTGCCGAACGCCTTCGACCACTCCGCATTGAGGATATCGTCGGGCAACAGCATCTCCTCGGTCCCGGGAAACCGCTCCGCGTCTTCATCGAGCGCGACGAAGTCCCGTCGATGATCTTCTGGGGCCCCCCCGGCTGTGGTAAAACCACGATCGCCCGCGTCATCGCACACCACTCGAAAGCCGAGTATTTCCAGCTGAATGCGGTCGCCTCCGGCGTCCAGGAAGTCCGCAAGGTGCTCGACCGGGCGGCGGTCAACCGGAAGAAGCTCGCCAAGAAGACCATCCTTTTCATCGACGAGATTCACCGCTTCAACAAGGCCCAGCAGGACGCACTTCTCCATGCGGTGGAGGAGGGCGATATCGTGCTCATCGGCGCCACGACGGAGAATCCTTCCTTTGAAGTCATCAGCCCGCTCCTTTCGCGATGCTTTGTGTACGTCCTGGAACCGCTTGGAACAGGCGATTTGCGGGAGCTGATTTCCCGGGCTTTGGAGCGGGATCCGATGGTCGCCGGCAGGAAAGCTGTTCTGGGCGAGAGCGAACGGGATCTCCTCATCCGCCTGAGCGGGGGCGATGCCCGTCTTCTCCTGAACGGGCTGGAAACCGCCCTCTCGCTGATACCGCCCGGAAAAGGAGAGTCTGCCGTGACCGCCGATATCCTGACCGCCTCCTTCCAGCGCAATGCGGTCCGGTACGACAGGGCGGGTGAAGAGCACTACAACATCATTTCTGCGTTCATCAAAAGCATCCGGGGGAGCGATCCCGATGCGGCGGTCTACTGGATGGCGCGCATGCTTGAAGGGGGGGAGGATCCGAAGTTCATCGCGAGGCGGATGATCGTTCTGTCATCGGAGGATATCGGTAACGCGGATCCCGCCGCGCTTCCGATGTCGGTCGCCTGTTTCACCGCGGTGGACTACATCGGGATGCCGGAAGCGCGGATCGTTCTGTCGCAGACGGCGGTTTACCTCGCGTCCGCGCCGAAAAGCAACGCATCCTACCGCGCCGTGGAAGAAGCGCTGGGCGATGTTCGCGCCGGCAAACGGGATCCGGTCCCGGTGCATCTTCGCAACGCGCCGACCGGCCTGATGAAGGATCTCGGATACGGCAGGGAATACAAGTACAGCCACGACTACGACGGTCATTTTGTGGAACAGAACTACCTCCCGGAGGAAATGGAGGGGACAATCTATTACCGCCCGACCACGGAGGGGGCGGAAAAATCAATCAGGGAACGGCTCAACAAACTCTGGAAATCAAAACAGCGATGACTTCATCTTCAGCGTACGTCATAGGGGTTGATCTCGGCGCCACAACCATAAAAAGCGGGATTGTCGACGAAGAGGGCCGGATCCTCGACCAGGTCGTCGTCGACGCGATGGCTCTCAGCGGTCCGCGGGCGGTCATCCGGCAGATTGTTCTCTCCATCCGCCAGCTGTTCGAGCGGCACGGAAGGGCGGGATGCCGGGGGATCGGCATCGGTTCACCGGGGGTGGTAGCCTCATCGGACGGGGCGGTGCTCTACCCGCCGAATTTTGCAGACTGGAAGCGGGTCCGGGTCGCCGATGCGGTCCGGAAGACATTCCGCCTGCCGGTCGCGATCGAAAACGACGCCAACTGCGCCGCGATCGCCGAGGCGCATTTCGGGAGCGGAAAGCGGTACAACGATTTTCTCTTCGTCATCTGGGGGACCGGGGTCGGCGGGGGTGTCATCATCGACAGGAAGATTTACCGGGGACCGTACGGCGGCGCGGGTGAAATCGGCCACGTGGCAGTCGACCATAACGGTCCTCCGTGCAACTGCGGAAGCCGGGGATGCATCGAGTCCTACATCGGTCAGCGGTATCTCTCCGACCGCACCCGGCGGGCGGTGGCGGAGGCGGCCAAACGGGGCGAGCGGTCGGCGATCGGCCAGCTTGTCAAAGGCAATCTCGCGAAGATCGAACCGGCGGTGATATCGAATGCAGCTCTCCGGGGAGACCGGCTCGCGATCGGTATCCTGACCGAGGCGGGCACGCTTCTCGGCTGTGCGCTGGCATCGGTGGTGAACGTGCTGGAGATCCGGACGGTGATCATCGGCGGGGGAATCTCGGCGGTCCCGGATTTCGTCTTCGAGGCGATCCGGGAAACCGTGCGGTCGCGGGTTCTGACGCCGCACCGGGCGGGGATCCGGGTTCTCCGTGCGAAACTGGGCAACGGGGCGGGCATCATCGGCGCCGCAAGTCTCATTTATTTCCGCTGATGCGAGTCCTTGCCGTCCTCATTCTGGCGGTGATCTGCTCGGCGGCGGAGGCCCGCCAGCTGAAACCCGACACTCTTGCGGCAGTGCCGGATACCACCCGGCGGGATTCCCTCCACGCAAAGAAGGATTCCGTCTCGTCGGGGAATGGCATCGACACCCTCGTCAACTATTCAAGCCGGGACTCCATCATTTACAATCTGACGACGAAGATGATGTCGCTCTACGCGAACGGCGAGATCAGCTACAGGGATATGCGCCTCCGGTCGGAACGGATCAACATCAACTGGACCAGCTCGGTCATGACCGCCAACGGCGTCAGCGACACAACCGATACCTCCGCGGCGAAAGTGCGTGGGGCGCCGGTGATGAAGGACGGTAACGAGGAGTACCACGGTTCCGAGCTCTCCTACAACTTCGTCTCGAAACGGGGAAAGATCGTGGTCGCGAACACGACCATCGACCAGGGATATTACCACGGGGAGGCGATCAAAAAAGTCGAAAAGGACGAGCTCTTCATCGAGGACGGCCGGTACACGACCTGCGATGCGCCCGAGCCCCACTACTATTTTTTCAGTCCGAGGATGAAGGTTATCCCCGGGGATCAGATCATCGCGGAACCGATCTATCTCTACATTGCCGACGTGCCGATCCTGGCCCTGCCATTCGGGGTGTTTCCGAACGCGCGCGGCCGCCGCTCCGGGATCATCGCCCCGGCGTACGGGGAGGACGCCAACCGGGGCAAATACCTGGCGCACCTCGGCTACTATTTCGCCATCAGCGATTACATGGATCTCGGGCTGACGTCGAACCTCTATTCAAAGGGGGGCTATTCCGCCGACGGCTCGTACCGCTACAGCCTCCGGGACAATTTCCGCGGCTCGGTTGGGGTCGAATATCAGAGACTTCACACGGGGGAGGCGAACGATCCGACCTACAGCGAGCAGGAATCGTACCGGGTTGCGGTTCTGCACGACCAGACCTTCGACCCTGCGACCTCCGCAAGCGTCAACTTCACCTTCACGAGCAACAATTCCTATCAGCTGACGAACGATTTCAACAGCGCCCTCAACCAGAACATCATCTCGACCGCCTCGGTCTCCCATACCTTCGATGAGAACAACAGCGTTTCGCTGAGCGTTGCGCGCACCCAGGATCTGCAGAACGGGAATCTCTTCAACACCCTTCCGTCGTTCACCCTCAACCACAGCTCGACCTACCCCTTCCGCTGGGGAAAGAAGGATGAGTCGGAGGAGGACCTTTCGTGGTACGAGAAGATCAGCTTTGACTACGGCCTGCAGGCGGTGAATACGGTGAACAGAACCCAGGTGAGCGTCGACAGCGTCCGGACGGTGACGGGCGGGCGGGATACGATCGGGACGGCGCAGGACTATGCGCGGCAGAGGGATCAGTCCGTGTCACAGCACATCGATTTCAATTTCGCCCCCAAGGTCGGCTATGTCACCATTGCCCCGTTCCTGAATTACTCGGACACCCGGACATTCAACAACGACGACAACCCGGTGCTGAACCGGGTCGACAGCAGTATCATGATCAGCAACCTCCGGTCGGCGGGAAGAACCGGGACCATCCAGTCGGGGGTGACCCTCAGCTCGCGCCTCTACGGGATTGTCCAGCCCGACATGCTGGGCGTCGCCGCGCTCCGCCACACCGTCACGCCGAGCGTCTCGCTCACCTACAGCAAGCAGATCGTGGGGGATGACCCGACCGGGAAGCAGATGTTTCTCACGCTCGGGATCGGGAACCTCCTCGAGATGAAGACGACGGCGACCGACAGTGCGAAAGAGGGGAACAAGATCCAGCTGATGAACTTTCATGTCGGCCTGACGTACAATTTTTCCCTCGATTCGGTCAGGTTCTCCGAGATTCAGACGAGCTACAACACGAAAATCTCCAATTTCCTCGATCTCAACGGATCGGCCAATTTCAATCTCTACAAGCTTGACCCGACCAGCTACCGGACGCTGAACACGTTTCTCCTCGCCGATCAGGGGCGGCTCGCGCGGCTGACGAGCTTCAACATCAGTCTCTCCACAAGCCTTTCCGGCCAGCGCCAGAGCACGGGAAGCAGTTCGGGCCCGGACACCGTCCAGCCCCGTCACCAGATTCCCGGCATGTCGTACAACCCCTATCAGCAGGAGGATCCCGATTTCGGCATCCCGTGGAATCTCTCGTTCGCCTTCAACTACAACGAAACGAAGGTCCCGCCGTTTCCGACGAGGGCGGTGAACATGAACGGGCACCTGGAATTCAATCTCACCCAGGCATGGAAGTTTTCCCTCCAGAGCAGTTACGACGTGACGGCGCGGGAATTCATCGCCCCGCAGATCGACATCTCGCGGGATCTCCACTGCTGGCTTCTCAACTTCACCTGGGCGCCGATCGGCGCCTACCGGCACTATGAGCTGGAAATCCGGGTGAAGGCTCCTTCTCTGCGGGATCTGAAACTGACGAAATCGGGGAGCGACAGGGGAATTTACTGAGCGGGGGAAATGCGGCGCGATCCCCGGCCGCTCTGCCGGGGACCGCGCCTGCGGTTACGCCGAGGCGCGGCGTTCCTTGTGAAGGTAGACCGGTTCCTTCCGGCCGTCGATCGTTTCGGGTGTGATGATGCACTTCGTCACGTTCCTGCGGCCCGGGAGGTGATACATGATCTCGAGCATTTTCTCCTCCATGATCGAGCGGAGGGCGCGGGCGCCGGTGCGGCGTTCGACCGCCTTCTGCACCACCCGTTTCAGCGCATCCCGTTCGAACTCCAGCTCCACCCCTTCGAGGGAGAAGAGTTTCTGATACTGGCGCACGAGCGCATTCTTCGGTTCGGTCAGGATGCTGAAGAGGGCCTCGTCGCTGAGGGAATGGAGCGTGGCGACGACGGGGATCCGTCCGATGAACTCTGGAATCATGCCGAATTTCAGCAGGTCGTCCGGTTCCACGAGGGGAAGATACTGATCGGAGGAAAAATCCTTTTTGGAGCGGATGGCCGCGCCGAATCCGATCGTATGGGCGGAGACGCGGTGCTGGATGATCTTGTCGAGTCCTTCGAACGCGCCGCCGCAGATGAAGAGGATGTTTTTCGTATTGATGTTGATCAGGCTCTGTTCCGGGTGTTTGCGTCCCCCTTTCGGGGGGACACCGGCGATGGTGCCCTCGAGGATCTTGAGAAGCGCCTGCTGGACTCCCTCGCCCGAGACGTCGCGGGTGATGGAGGCGCTGTCGCTTTTCCGCGCGATCTTGTCGATTTCGTCGATATAGATGATGCCCCGTTCGGCCCGCTCGATGTTGTAGTCGGCGTTCTGGAGAAGGTGGACGAGCACGGTTTCGACATCGTCGCCGACGTACCCGGCCTCGGTGAGGGTGGTGGCGTCGGCGATGGCGAAGGGGACCGAGAGGATTTTTGCCAGCGTCTGGGCCAGGAGCGTTTTACCGGTTCCGGTCGGTCCGAGGAGGAGGATATTGCTCTTGTCGAGTTCCACATCGTCCTGAGGAAGCCGGTCGTAGGCGTCGATCCGCTTGTAGTGGTTGTAGACGGCGACGGCGAGGACTTTCTTGGCGTGGTCCTGGCCGATGACATATTCGTCGAGCGCCTTTTTCAGGTCCTGGGGGGTCAGGCCGGAGCGGGGCGTCGCATGTTTGCCGGGGACGGCGGCCAGATTGGTGCGGAGGATTTCGACCGAGCTGGCGACGCAGATATCGCAGATGTACGCATCGGGTCCGGCGATGATGCTCTGCACCTGTTCCGCGGTCCGGCCGCAGAAGGAGCAGTGAATCTGGTTGTCGGTTTTCGACTTGGTCGCCATGGGGGTTTATTTTTTGCCTTCGGTGCGCGGTTTCTTGACGAGGATCGTGTCGATGATCCCGTACTGGCGCGCCTGGTCGGAGGTCATGTAGTTGTCGCGGTCGGTGTCCTTCTCGATCTGGTCGACCGACTTGCCGGAATCGGCGGCGAGGATTTCGTTGATCCGTTTTTTGATCCTGAGGATTTCCTCTGCCTGGATGCTGATATCGGAAGCGGTACCCTGCGTGCCGCCCCACGGCTGATGGATCATGATGCGGGAGTTCGGCAGGGCGGAGCGTT
This sequence comes from Bacteroidota bacterium, assembly GCA_035524335.1. Classification (GTDB taxonomy): domain Bacteria; phylum Bacteroidota; class Ignavibacteria; order UBA10030; family SZUA-254; genus DATKPE01. Next base: position 19,152 of record DATKPE010000005.1, on the reverse strand, counting down.
TCCCCTTTGCGCCGCCGGCGAGAAGGATGGCGGCGATGCTGGCGGCGAGCCCGACGCAGATCGTCGAGACGTCGGCCCGGATGTATTGCATGGTGTCGTAGATGGCCATGCCGGCATAGACCGCGCCGCCGGGGCTGTTGATGTAGAGGTGGATGTCCTTTTCGGGATCCTCCGATTCGAGAAACAGGAGCTGGGCGATGATGAGGCCGGCGACCGTATCATCGATCGGGGTGCCGACGAAGACGATGCGTTCCTTCAGGAGGCGGGAATAGATGTCGTAGGCCCGCTCCCCGCGGCCGGTCGTTTCGATCACCATCGGAACAAGCTGGTTGTAGATTTTGGAATCCATCGGGACGTTTGCCTTTCTGACTGTAGGTGAGAAAAAACTGTTATGCAAAGAATTCTTCGGTCGAGCGTTCCGTGACGGCGGCATTCTGCACGAGGAACGAGGTCAGCTTGTCCGCCAGGATGCGGTCACGGACCGAATCGGAGGTTTTGTAGAAGCCGAGGAGACGTTCCTTGTCCATTCCGACGCGCGGCGCGTCTTCAGCGGCCCGAGCGGCGACGTCGTCATCCGTCACCTCAAGCTTCTCCGCCCGCAGGATCTCCTCGCGGAGGAGGAACCACCTGGCCTGGAACGCGGCTGTGTCCTTGTTCTCTTCCCGGAACTCTTCTTCCTTGAAATCGGGGGGGAGCTTCTTGTTCGGATACCGCTGTTCGAGATCGTGCACCATGGAATCGAGTATGCCTTTCACGAGAGCTCCCGGGACCGGGATGTCGTGCCGGCTGACGATCTGTGCGATGAGCGCATCGGTGAGGTTGCGCTCGGTTTTGTCCCGCCAGTAGCGGTCGATATCGGTGCGGAGTCCCCTCATGAATTCGGCGACGGACGTCACCTTGTCCTTGGTGATTTTTTTGACGAATTCATCCGTCACCTCAGGCAGTTCAACCCGTTCAATTTTGACCGCGGTCAGGGTGAGGTATGTTTTGGTCTTTCCGCCGTCGGTCTCGCGGTCGAAGCTGGTCCTGACCGACGCCCCCGTGGTGACCGACTTCAGTGCTTCCCGGATTTCGGCGTAGACGGAGGGATCGGCCAGATAGACTCGCATTCCGGCCGTTTTGCGCCCGAGAATCGGCGTTCCGGCCTCGTCGGTTTCCTGGACATCGACGGTGACGATAAATTCTTCGCCCTGAACGCTCTCCGCTTCGGTCAGCGTGCTGTTCGACCGCCGGATGCGCTGGAGTTCGTCGTCGATTTCCTTATCGGTGACGATATGGACGACGCGTTCGACGGGTATTCCCTTGTACTGGCCGAGCTGGATCGTCGGCCGGATCTCGTACTTGATCCTGAAGGAGAGCGCTTCGCCCCGTTTATAATCCATATCGACGAGGACCGGCTCGCCGACAGGGTGGATATCGCGTTCGGTGATCGCCTGACGGTAATAATCGGTGGCGATATCGTTGAGCGATTCATATTCGATCGCCTCGCCGTGGAGCTTGATCACCATCGCGAGCGGCGCCTTTCCCTTCCGGAATCCCTTGAGCTCGAGTTTCGAACGGTACTTTTCGTACGCCCGGGTGAAATGCGGCGTCAGCTCCACCGCACTGGTCTGGATCGTTATTTCCTTTTCGATTTCCGACAGATCTTTAATTGCGACATCCATACGATATTCTGTTCCCGAATGAGTGGAGGACGGGCCCGGCCCATGGCCGTTCCGGCATGAGGAGTGGGTAGAGGGGGACTTGAACCCCCATCCCGTTTCCGGGACTAGATCCTAAGTCTAGCGCGTATGCCAATTCCGCCATCTACCCGACGATGGACCGAAAACCGCATAATACGGCACTGTTTCCGTACTATCGAAAATTAATATACGCCTTTTTCAGGGGAACTTCAAGAATTCCCGGGGAGGGAACTGCAGGTCAGACCGGTTCCTTCATGACCCGCTCGATGCAGTTGATCAGGTTCTTGAGCTGGATCGGTTTGGTGAGATAGTCGTTCGCGCCGAGCCGGAGACATTCACGCGTCAGCCGGAGTTCGTCGACGCCCGTGAGCATCACGATTTTGGACGGAATCTGCCTGGAGCGGAGGGTCTTCAGGACCGTGATCCCGTCGATGTCGGGCATCCGGATATCGAGGATGATGACGTCGTAGGAGATCCGTTCCGTCACCTCGAGGGCGATTGTGCCGCCGTCCGCCTCGTCGACCGCGTAGCCGATCGCCTCCAGCTCGGATTTCATCAGCGTCCTCAGCCCGTCCTCATCATCCACGAGAAGCAGTTTCACCGGATCAGCCATGGCAGTCGTCCTTGAGTTGCATAGTACCTGAATATACCACCGGATGGAGGGAAAATCAAATAAAATGCGCTGTGTGTCACATCGAATTTTTCATCCAACCGCTGAAATCACAAAATTACGGAGGAATCTGACAATTTCTTGCCTTTAGAACTATTCTTTCATAGATTTGAAACGCCCCCGCCGCCGTCCGGCAGTCGGGGGGAACGACATGACATCCGCATTACATATCCGATAATACCGGCAGACGCGCATGGAAACACTCTCGGCGTGGATCGCCCAGTACGGTTATTTCGGGCTTTTTACCCTCCTCATGCTCGGCATCATCGGCCTGCCGGTGCCCGACGAAACGCTTCTCACCTTTTCCGGATATCTCGCCTCGGTTCACCGGCTGACGCTTCCGTGGACCCTGGCCGCCTCCATTGCCGGGAGCATCTGCGGCATCACCATAAGCTTTTTCCTCGGCAGGAGCCTCGGTCTCTACCTTCTGCTACATTACGGAAAATACGTCTTCGTGACGCCCGAAAAACTCGACAGGGTGCACGCATGGTTCAGGAAACGGGGCAAGTGGACCCTCTTCGTCGGGTACTTCATTCCCGGGGTCAGGCATCTCACCGCATACACCGCCGGGGCGTCGAAACTGGAATTTCCGCTCTTCATGCTGTTCGCCTATACCGGCGGCCTTGTATGGTCGGTCTGCTTCGTCATCCTCGGCTATTCCGTCGGGATCCACTGGCATAAGGTTGTTGAACACCTGCAGAAAAACATCCTTGTCGGATCGATTCTGCTCGTCGTTCTCGCCGCGGGTTTCTGGCTCCTCCGGCGCCGGACCGCGAAGCAGTAGCTTCCTTCGGAGTCGTTCCTTCTGCGCGGCGCGCGCTTTGCCGCACAAACTCACCTCTATTCCTCACCTTCATCCGCGGAGGATATCAAGCACTGTCTTGATTTCGGCGAATTCAGCTATTAATTTTTCTGCGATTTCGTAAATCGTTGCGCATCCTCCGGATTCTTGACTTTCATTGTGAGGGTTGGTACATTCCGGTGCTGCGATCATCTCATTCCGAGTTCTTCCCGATTCTCCACTGGCGTTCATCCCTTCCGCTTCTGGGAAAGAAGGTTCGTCCGAACATTTCGACAAGGTGCCTTCATGAAAAGATTCCGGAATGTTTTTCTTATTTGTCTCTTCCTCACCCCGGGGGTTTCTTATCGGCTGGCCGCGCAGTGGAAAATGGCGGACGGGCCGTATAACAATACGATCCAGACGATCGCCGCACCGCCGTTGTCAGCGGGTGGGAGTCCCTCCTCCGTTTTCTATGCAGGTACCTGGGGTGATGGTCTGTTCCGGTATACATACGACGGCACACGCTGGTCCGCCTCCTGCGTCGGACTGGTGAATAAAAACATCTACAGCATTGCCTTCAGCCGCGACGCGGCGGGGGACACCCTCTGCATCGTGGGAACATGGGGAGACGGTCTCTTCCTCTCAACCGACAAGGGGGTGACATGGACGAATTCCGGTGCGGGGATGCTCGACCCCTTAATCGCCTCCTTGGCCGTGAGCGGGCAGAATATTTACGCGGGAACGGATAACGGTGTTTTCCTCTCGACCGACAATGGACTTACGTGGAGCGGACCCGGGACGGGATTCCCTTCGGTCATTGTCCTCTCGCTTCTCCCCGGGGCGCCCGGATCGGGGACGCTGTTTGCCGGCACGGCCGGCTCCGGTCTCTTCCTCTCGACCGACGGCGGGGGGAGCTGGAACGCGGCCGATTCCGGTCTGACAGCAACGTATATCTCAGCGCTCGGTTCACTGCCCGACACCGGTGCGGGGGCCGTTCTCTTCGCGGGGACCGATAACGGAGCGTTCCTTTCCACCGACAACGGCGCGACGTGGGCTCCATCCGGACTGTCGTCGTACCAGGTTTCCGCCTTCGTCGCCGACGGACCGACGATGTATGCGGCGACGCTCGGCCTCGGCGTTTTTGCCTCAACCGACAGAGGGGCGACCTGGAACGATGCGAACAGCGGGCTCAATGACGCTACCGATTACACCATGGCGATCTCCCCGTCCGCCGCAGGCGGAAACCTGCTGGTGACGGGAACGGATGAGGGGGCGTATGTTACCCCGCTCACCGGGATCAGTTGGGTTCAACTGATCTCCCCGGTGTTCTGGAACGACTTCAATGCCATCACCCCCGGCGGGGACGCACAGGGATCGATATTCGCCGGAGCCGATGAAGGGTTGTACCGTTCGACGGATCAGGGGGGGAGCTGGGATTTGACGCTCGACGGCGTGCCTCAAACGGGTGTATTCGGTCTCACCGCGGTTCCCACCGGCTCCGGCGGTTCGAACATCTTCGCAGCGACCTCCGGAGATCAGGTCATCCTGTCGACAGACCAGGGAACGAGCTGGAATATGGTATCCTCGGGACTTCCGCCCTCTGTGGTGAGTTCAATACTCGGACTGGGCGACGGAAGCGGATCGAGTATCCTCTATGCAGGGATGTCCAGCCAGGGCATTTACCTGTCGACCGATAATGGTGCAAGCTGGAATGTCTCGCTTCCGTGGCAACATATCTCGGCTATTTCTTCCATGGGAGCATATATTTACTGCGCCACCTCCGCGGGGATCTACCGCTCGAGCGACGGCGGCACACACTGGTCTCTCTCGGGCCTGCAGGGGAACACTGTTTTTTCATTCGCGCAGGGAGCCAACGGGTGGATTTTCGCCGGACTCGACGACGGAGTTTATTATTCATCCGACAATGGCGCTACCTGGCAACCGTCCGGCTTCACAGGCGAAAACGCATATGCCCTCGCCTGCTATGGCGGGACCCTGTTTGCGGCAATGGACGACGGTGTTTTTTACTCGACAGATAACGGATCCACCTGGATCGACTCCGGGCTGTACACAAATACGGTCGATGCGTTCGCAGTGATCCCGGGCGGAAGTGCGGTCAATCTGTTTGCCGGGACTCCGGGTTCGGGCATTTATGAATACCCGCTTGTCCCGGGTTCCGCGCAGTCGATCACCGTCTCTTCGGGTGATCATGGAGCGATATCTCCCGCCGGTACAGCGACAGTTTCCTTCGGCGGTACCCAGACATTCTTTCTCCGGCCTGACGCGGGCTACAGGATCGATACCGTGATCGTGGACGATCGCCCGGTGGGGACCGCTCCGTTCTATACCTTTGCCGATGTTGCGGCTCCCCATACGATCCGCGCCGTCTTCACCAATCACTTTTATATCACCGCCTCGGCCAGTGCGAACGGATCGATCACCCCCTCCGGCGTTATTCCGGTGATGTCCGGAGACAGCGTAACGTTCACGATCCGGCCCGATGCCGGCTTTCACATCGACAGCCTTCTGGTAGATGACGTCTTCACGGGGACCGATTCCACCTACACGTTTCCGGCCGTGGCGGCAAACCACACCATCCGTGCCGTATTTCACGGGCCCGATTATACCATTCTGGCCACAGCGGGCGCCGGCGGGACCATTTCTCCGTCCGGTAGTGTCGGCGTGTTCTACAGATTTGACCAGACATTCTCCATCCATCCGAACACCGGCTATCTGACCGACAGCATCATCGTCGACGGTGCACCGGTTGATATCGATACCACCTATACCTTTGACAATGTCAGAAGCAACCATACGATCCGGGCGGTATTCAGAATCATCCAGTACCCGATCGTCGCCACCGCCGGTCCGAACGGCACCATCAGCCCGTCGGGCACCGTCATGGTCGCCTACGGGAGTAACCAGCGGTTCAGCATCCGGCCGAACAGCGGGTTCAAAATCGACAGTGTCGTGGTCGACGGCCTGTTTACCGGATTCGATACCAGCTACACCTTCACCAGCGTCACGGCGGGGCACACGATACGCGCTGTGTTCAGCGATTTTCCGATCATCACCGCCTCGGCCGGACCGAACGGGACCATCGCTCCCTCCGGCCGCTTCAAAGTTCCCTACGGCTCCGCACAGTCGTTTTCCATTCATCCCAGCACCGGATATTACATCGACAGCATTCTCGTCGACGGGGCATTTGCCGGGACCGATACGGCTTATACATTTACGAACGTCGTCATCGACCATTCGATACGGGCGGTCTTCCATATCATCAGATTTCTGATCTCCTCCGAGACCGGGGCGAACGGCGTGATTCTGCCGCTCGGCGATCTGCACGTCGATTATGGATCGAATCAGGCCTATGTCCTCAGACCGAACGCCGGTTACCACGTCGACAGCATCATCGTCGACGGCGCCTATGCGGGCCATGACACGACCTATACATTCACGAACATCCGCGCGAATCACACGATCCGTTCGGTCTTCCGGATCACCCTGGATTCGATCACCGCGCAGTCGGGGCCGAACGGTGTCATCGTACCGTCAGGCACCGTCACGCTGACGTACGGCGACAGTCTGAGATGCGCCATGCGGCCCGCAACAGGGTATCACGTCGACAGCGTCATCGTGGACGGCGCGTTCACAGGAACCGATACCGTGTATGTCTTCAGAAATGTCTCGGCAAACCATACGATCCGCGTCGTGTTCAGGATTAACCAGTACACGATTACCGCCTCCGCGGGGGCGAACGGGACAATCACCCCGTCCGGCGCTGTGCAGGTGAACTACGGGAGCAGTCAGACCTTCAGCATCCGGCCCGCGACCGGTTACCACGTCGACAGTCTGATCGTGGACGGCGCCGCGCGAACCGCAGACACGACATTCACCTTTTCCTCGGTGAACGCCAGCCACACGATCAGAGCCGTCTTCCGGATCACCCAGTACACGATCAACGCCAGCGCCAAGACGCATGGCACGATCACCCCCTCGGGGAATGTCATCGTCTATGCCGGCAATAATCAGACCTTCACGATCACGTCCGACAGCGGCTACCATGTCGACAGCATCGTGGTCGACGGGGCATTTGGCGGGACCGGATCCACCTACACCTTTTTCAACGTTCAGGCCAACCACACCATCCGGATCGTCTACCACATCAACCAGTACACCATCACCGCAACAGCGGGTGCGAACGGGACGATCGTTCCGTCCGGCGCGGTCATCGTGAATTATCTCGCCGGCCAGAGCTTCACGATGCATCCGAACGCCAGCTACCACATCGACAGCGTGATCGTGGACGGCCTGTTCGCCGGAATCGATTCGGTCTATTCCTTCACGGCGGTGACGGCGAACCACACGATCCGGGCGGTGTTCGGGGGAAGCTCGTATACCATAACGGCGGGCGCCGGCCCGAACGGCACCATTACCCCTTCCGGCAGTGTGGCGGTCGGATATCTCTCCAGCCAGCGTTTTGTCTTTTCTCCCTCCGCTGAATATCACCTCGACAGCCTGATCGTAGACGGGGTGCGGAACACAGATTCAACCACCGGGTATACCTTCACCTCCGTATCGGCCAATCATTCGATCCGCGTGACCTTCGTGCCGCTCCACGACACGATCGTCGCGGGAGCGGATCTGAACGGATCGATTTCCCCGTCGGGGACGCTGGTCTACACCTACGGAAGCAGTCAGAGGTTCACCTTCGCACCGCATACCGGATACCAGTTCCACAGCCTGATTGTCGACGGGATAAGGTATCTCGATTCCACAGCCGGGTACACATTCACCGGCATCACCGCAAACCATGTCATCTATGTCTCGTTTGTCCAGATACAGCTGACGATCACGGCGACGAGCGGCGCGAACGGATCGATCACCCCCCCGGGCAGTATCGCCGTCAGTTACGGGGGAGGGCAGATGTTCACCTTCGGACCGGCGACCGGATATCACCTCGACAGTCTGATCGTGGACGGCATACGAAATACCGATTCGACGACAGAATATACCTTTGCGAACGTGACGACGAATCATACCATCCGGACGACGTATGCGGTGAATCTGTTCTCGATCACGGCGACGAGCGGGTCGAACGGAACGATCAATCCGTCGGGCGTCACGCAGGCCGGGTACGGATCGTCGCTGAGACTGACGTTCAGTCCATCGACCGGATATCACCTCGACAGTCTGATCGTGGACGGCATACGGAACACCGATTCGACGACAGGATATACCTTTTCGAACATAACAACGAATCATACCATCAGGACAACGTATGCGATCAATCAGTACACGATAACGGCGACAAGCGGACCGAACGGAACCATCAGTCCATCGGGCATTTCACAGGTCAATTACGGCTCGTCGCTGAGACTGACGTTCAGTCCATCGACCGGATATCACCTCGACAGTCTACTCGTGGATGGAATACGGAACACGGATTCCATAGCGGGGTATACATTCACAAATGTCACGACCAATCATACCATCCGGACGACGTATGCGATCAATCAATACACGATAACGGCGACAAGCGGACCGAACGGAACCATCAGTCCGTCGGGAATCACGCAGGTCAGTCTCGGATCGTCACTCAGGGTGACATTCAGTCCATCGACCGGATATCATCTCGACAGTCTGATTGTCGACGGAGTGCAGAATACTGATTCGGCGACCGGATATACTTTTACGAACGTCACGGCGAATCACACCATCCGGACGACGTATGCGGTGAATCTGTTCACGATCACGGCGACCAGCGGATCGAACGGAACAATCAGTCCATCGGGCATTACGCAGATCGGATACGGATCGTCGCTCAGGGTGACATTCAGTCCATCGACCGGATATCATCTCGACAGTCTGATTGTCGACGGAGTGCAGAACACCGATTCGGCGACAGGATATACCTTTGCGAACGTAACGACGAATCACACCATCCGGACGACGTATGCGGTGAATCAGTTCACAATAACGGCGACAAGCGGACCAAATGGAACCATCAGTCCATCGGGTATTTCACAGGTTAATTATGGCTCGTCGCTCAGGGTGACATTCAGTCCATCGACCGGGTATCACCTCGACAGTCTGCTCGTGGATGGAATACGGAACACGGATTCCATAGCGGGGTATACATTCACAAATGTCTCGACCAATCATACCATCCGGACGACGTATGCGGTGAATCAGTTCACGATAATGGCGACAAGCGGGCCGAATGGAGCGATAACACCGTCCGGCAGTATCGGCGTCAATTACGGAGGCGGGCAGAGGTTCACATTCAGTCCATCGAACGGGTATCATCTCGACAGTCTGATTGTGGATGGAATACGGAACGTCGATTCCACGGCGGGGTACACGTTCACAAATGTCACGGCGAATCATACCATCCGGACGACGTATGCGGTGAATCAGTTTACGATAACTGCGACAAGCGGGCCGAATGGAGCGATAACACCGTCCGGCAGTATCGGCGTCAATTATGGAGGCGGGCAGAGGTTCACATTCAGTCCATCGAACGGGTATCATCTCGACAGTCTGATTGTGGATGGAATACGGAACGTCGATTCCACGGCGGGGTATACGTTCATAAATGTCACGGCGAATCATACCATCCGGACGACGTATGCGGTGAATCAGTTCACGATAACTGCGACAAGCGGGCCGAATGGAACGATAACACCGTCCGGCGGTATCGGCGTCAATTACGGAGGCGGGCAGAGGTTCACGTTCAGTCCATCGACCGGATATCACCTCGACAGTCTGATCGTGGATGGAATACGGAACGTCGATTCCACGGCGGGGTACACGTTCACAAATGTCACGACGAATCACATCATCCGGACGACATACCGGATCAATCAGTTCACCATCACCGCAACGAGCGGGGCGAACGGGACCATCAATCCCTCCGGCGCCATAGCGGTGAATTATGGTTCAGCCCTGCGGCTGACGTTCACGCCCGGGACGGGATATCATCTTGACAGTCTCATCGTGGACGGGGTGCAGAACACCGACTCGGCGGCGGGGTACACATTCTCCGGCATCGCGTCGAACCACACGATCCGGGTCGTCTACACCATCATCCGGTGCGCGATCACGGCGAGCGCCGGCCCGCACGGCAGTGTGATTCCTTCGGGGACGATCATGGTGAATTACGGGTCGGGACAGAGTTTCACGATGAGACCCGATCCGGGGTGCCACATCGACAGCGTCATCGTCGACGGGGCGATGGCGGGGACAGACAGCGTCTACGCATTTTCGGGCGTCACCGTCGATCATACGCTCCGGGCGGTCTTCAGCCTGACGATCGCTCTCGACCTGGGAATAACGGACGGCTGGAACCTTGTCTCGGTGCCGGTGACGATGCCGCAGTATCTGAAGGCGTCGGTCTTTCCGACCGCAATATCAAGCGCCTTTTTCTATCAGGGTGCGTACCAGACCGCAGATCCGCTTGCGCCGGGTATCGGGTACTGGGTACGGTTCAGCGGGAAACAGACCGTGCACATGACCGGAGGGAACATCCTGGCCGAGACGTTGAATGTGCAGGCCGGCTGGAACATGATCGGATCGGTGTCCGGCGCGATTACACCGCTTCAGGTGATATCGATTCCCGGCGGCATAACTCTCTCGCCGTTCTTCGGATACCAGACCGGTTATGCCGTAAGCGACAGCATCAGGCCGGGGAAGGGGTACTGGGTCAAGGCCGACCGGGCGGCGATGCTGGTCTTTGCGCAGAATTCCGGGATCGCCGGCCGGATCAGAATTGTCGCGACGTCCGAAAAGCCGCCAAGACCGCCCGAAGGGAACGAGGATCCGGCCGCAATACCGGCTGTCTACGCGCTTGCCCAGAATTATCCCAATCCATTCAACCCGTCGACTGTCGTCAATTACGATCTGCCGGCGTCGGGGGAGGTGCGGCTTGTCGTCTATGATATCCTCGGGCGCGAGGTCGCCGTTGTCGTGAACCAGTTCCAGCAGGCCGGGAGAAAGTCGGTCGTGGTCGACTGCTCTCAGCTCGGGAGCGGGGTCTATTTCTACAGGCTTCAGGCGGGGAGCTTCAGCGCCACCCGGAAATTCACGGTCCTCAGGTAGCTCCCACGGATTGCGGGAGCGACCGGACCCGGCGGATATCCCCGCCGGGTTTTTTATTGTATTTCCTCTGATTGCGCGCGGCGGAACCCCCTGTCATCCCCCTAAAGTTTTTTCGCCGTGTGCCGATATAATTATGGATACGGATCACTGAACCTGTATGTTAACAGGTCTGCGTTCTTTCTCATTGCCTGTCTGGATGCGCGAAACCGGACGCACCCTCGCGACGGGCATTTGTGTCTCAGGCGGGAATGCATCCTTCTCAGGAGCGTGTGATCTGGCGGGGCGGACGGAGGAGATCGGAAACGGTGATTGCAGACAATCATTCGAAATTAAAAATACGGAGAGGGGTTATGGTCAACCGATTATGGGTAATCTGTGCCGCGGCGGGAATTCTGTTCGCTCCTCTTCAGCAGTCGATCGGCGCGGACTGGGCGCACGCCAGCGGCCCGGTCGGCGGCGTCGTGCAGGCGGTCGCCGTTGTGCCGGGCAGTGGAGGGACGGAACTCTTCGGCGGAACGTGGGCCGGAGGCATCTACCGCTTCACCTCGAAGGGGGGCGGGTGGGCCGGTGCGAACCTGGGGTCGGCCGGGCTGAACGTCTATTCGCTCTGTTTCGGCCCCGCAGGCGGCGGAACCGGCCTCTATGCCGGCACATGGGGAGACGGAATTCTTGTCTCGACCGACAGCGGAGCGACCTGGAGCCCGGCCGGCAGCGGGCTGACCGATCAGTTTGTGACGTCACTCGCCGTCGCGGGACCGAACCTTCTGGCCGGGACCGACGGCGGTGTGTTTCTATCGACTGATCAGGGCGGAAGCTGGAATCCGGCCGGGGTGTCGTACATCTCGTCGCTCGGCGTCGATCCGTTCGGCCATGTCTTTGCCGGGACCGACGGCGGTGTGGTGATATCTCCCGATAACGGCATCACCTGGAATCCGACAGGCCTGTCGGTCGGGTATGTCTCCTCCTTCTGGTTCGCCGGCGGCAATACGTACGCCGGAACACCGGGAGGGATATACGTCTCCTCCGATACCGGAGCGACCTGGAACGGCCCCGTGATTCCCGATTCGTACGTATTTTCGCTGACAGCGGAAGGACCCAATCTCCTCGCGGGCACAGCTCAGGGCGTGCTTCTCTCGACGGATGCCGGTACGACATGGGGCGCCTCAGGTCTCACGGGAACGAACGCCTACGCAATTGCGGCGGGCGGCGCGAATGTCTTTGCCGGGACGGATAACGGAATTTTTGTCTCGTCGGATGCGGGCGTCGACTGGGTTCCCGTTTCGTCAGGTCTCGCGAATGGATTTATCGGTTCGCTCGCGTTCGCCGGGAGCACAACCGGCAGTACTGCCCTCTTTGCAGGCACACAGGGCGGGGGCTTCTTCGGCGCAGGGCCGGATGGAACGGTCTGGCAGGCGCTCAACAATGGTTTGCGCGGGGTGGGGAATGATTCGATCCTTTCCCTGAATGCGAACGTCAACGGCGGTCTCCCGACACTGCTGGCCGGGACAAATGCCGGTGTGTTCAGGTCGACCGACAGCGGAGCAACCTGGCAGGCCGCCGGATTATCCTCAGTTGCCATCGACGCTCTGGCTTCCGTACCCTCCGGGACCGGCGGCGTTATTGTTATGGCCGGCTCCGCAGCGAACGGGGTTTTCGTCTCGACCGACGAGGGATCGTCGTGGACGGCCTCCGGTCTCGCCGGCATCACTTCTCTCAGCTTCTCCGGGAAGTATCTCTTCGCCGGTACACCATCGGGTCTTTTCCGCTCGACGGACAACGGCATCACCTGGAGCGCGGCGGGACTTGCGGATACCTATGTATTCGGACTCGCTCCGGGGACCGGAGTGCTGTTTGCGGCCACCGACGGCGGGCTGTATGAATCGACCGACGGCGGTTCAACCTGGACATCGACAGCTCTCGCGGGTGTGAATGTCTATAATGTCGCCCTCTTCGGCCCGGCCATCTATGCCGCAACGGACGCCGATGTGATGCTCTCGACGGACAACGGAGCCGACTGGGCGGGCACGGGTCTCACCTCCGCTCCGGTCGCGACGTTCCTTGCCGTGCCCCCGGCGCCGGCAGGAAACACGCCGGAACTGTTTGCCGGCACGATGGGAGACGGCATCTGGAACCTGCCTCTCCCCGTCGCGGCGCCGCAGATGATCACGGCCTCCGCAGGTTCCAACGGTTCCATCTCGCCTGCCGGTCCGGTGCCGGTCGGGTACGGCTTTTCGCAGAGCTTTCTCATCCGGCCGGATCCCACCTATCATACCGACAGTCTCAGGGTCGACGGGACAGAAATCGGTGCGGGCGGCCAGTATCTGTTCACCGACGTGACCGGGCCGCATTCCATCGGCGCTCACTTCAGTATCGATCAGTATACGATCACCTCCTCCGCCGGTTCGAACGGCGCGATCGTTCCGGCCGGTTCGGTCGCAGTCGATTACGGGGGAACCCAAAGCTATGCGATCAGGCCGTCGACGGGCTACCATGTCGACAGTCTTCTGATCGACGGGGTCCCGGTTGCAGCCGACACGGCCTATCAGTTTTCTTCGGTGACCGCGAACCATGCCATCCGGGCGGTCTTTCGCATCGACCAGTACACGATCACGACCGCCGCGGGACCGAACGGAACCGTCAAACCGGCCGGTCCGGTAACGGTGAATTACGGCAGTTCGAAGACCTTCACGATCACGCCGGGCACCGGCTATCACATCGACAGCCTGCTGGTCGACGGTGTTGCGGTCACACCGGCGGCGACCTATACATTTTCGGCGATCACCGCTTCCCATTCCATCCGCGCGGTCTTCGCGATCAACCAGTATGCCATCACCGCCTCCGCGGGCACCAACGGATCGATTGCGCCGCAGGGGACGGTTATGGTCAGTTACGGCGGGAGCCAGACCTTCACGTTCACGCCATCGACCGGCTATCACGTCGGCAGTCTTACGGTCGACGGCATCAGCCAGGCCGTTGCGTCGAGCTATACGTTCACCGGGGTGGTCGCCGCACACACCATCCGCGTGACCTTTGCGATCAACCACTTCACGATCACTTCCTCGGCCGGTGCAAACGGGACGATCAGTCCCCTCGGGCCGGTCAGCGTCAGTTACGGTTCGTCGCAGTCGTTCTCGCTGGTGCCGGCGACGGGGTATCACGTCGACAGTCTGGTCGTCGACGGTCTTCCGGTTTCCCCGGACACCGCCTATACCTTCAGCAATGTCGTCGCGAATCATACGATACGAGTCTCATTTCTCATCAATCAGTATGCAATCACCTCGACAGCGGGACCGAACGGGGGGATTAGTCCGTCGGGGACTGTTTCCGTGAACTACGGCGGCGCGCAGACATATACCATGTTGCCGGCGACCGGTTACCACGTCGACAGCCTGATCGTTGACGGTCTCTTTGCCGGGAGCGACAGCACGTATACCTTTCCGTTCGTGACGTCGGGGCATTCCATCCGTGCAGTGTTCAGGATCAATCAGTATCCGATCACAGCCACGGCAGGTGCGAACGGGACCATCACTCCCTCCGGGCAGGTGCTCGTCACCTACGGCGGGAGTCAGACGTTCACCTTCAGCCCGAATACCGGCTATCATGTCGACAGCCTCATCGTCGACGGCGTCAGCCAGCCTCCGGCCGGATCGTACACCTGTTCCGGAGTGACTTCCGCCCGCACGGTGCGCGTCGTCTTTGCGATCAATCAGTACACCATCACGGCCTCGTCCGGACCGAACGGATCGGTCGCGCCGTCCGGAGTATCGACCGTCGTGTACGGCAGTTCGGCGAGGATCACCTTCTCGCCCGCGATCGGCTACCATCTCGACAGCCTTCTGGTCGATGGCGTCAGGAACACCGACTCCGCCGCCGGTTATACCTTCGCCGGCATATCTGCGGATCATCAACTCCGAGCCGTATTTGCGATCGATCAGTTCTCGATCACCTCCTCGGCGGGGGCAAACGGGACAATCAGCCCCGCCGGACAGACGATCGTCACATACGGCTCAGGCCAGAGCTATACTTTCACCCCTGCTACCGGATATCATGTTGACAGCCTCATCGTCGACGGGGCAGTACAGGCGACCGCGTCGGGTTATACATTTACGACGGTGACCGGCAATCACACCATCAGGGTGACGTTCGCCATCAATCAGTACACGATCGGGGCAACCGCGGGACCGAACGGATCGATAAATCCACCGGGAACGACGACCGTGAGTTACGGCGGATCACAGGCGTATGCATTCCTTCCGGCGACCGGATACCATGTCGACAGCGTGATTGTCGACGGGGCGGTTCAGGCGGCGGGATCCGGGTACACATTCAGCGCCGTCACCGGACCGCACACGATCCGTGTCACTTTTGCGATCAACACGTACACGATTACTGCCGGTTCGGGTCTGAACGGATCTATAAGTCCGTCGGGAGTGGTGAGCGTCGCGTACGGCGGCGGGCAGGCCTACACCTTCACGCCGGCGACGGGATACCACGTCGACAGTCTCATCGTCGACGGCGTTCTCCAGACCGCTTCGCCGGGGTATACATTTACGGGGGTGACCGGAAATCACACGATCAGGGTCTCGTTCGCCATCAACACGTACCCGATTACCGCTTCGGCCGGACAGAACGGATCGATTTCACCGCCGGGAACGGTGACCGTTAATTATGGTGGGAGTCAGGCCTATTCCTTCACGCCGGCAACGGGATATCACATCGACAGCGTAATCGTCGACGGGTCCGCACAGCCGGTGACGCCGGGGTACACCTTCACGGCCGTTTCAACGGGGCACACCATCCGGGTCACGTTTGCGATCAATCAGTATGCGATCACGGTGATCACGAACGGCGAAGGCTCGGTTCTGCCACCCGGTCCGGTGATGGTGAACTATGGAGGCACGCAGAGCTTCATCTTCCGGCCGAACAAGGATTGCCATGTCGACAGTCTCTTCGTCGACAGCCTTTTCAGCGGGAGCGATACCGCCTATGTGTTTGTGAACGTGACCTCCGGGCATTTTCTGCGGGTCGTGTTCGCGGTCAATACGATCATTCCGCTGGTTCTCAACGATGGATGGAACATGGTGGCGGTGCCGGTGACGATGGGAGGATACAGCGTTGCGGGGCTCTTCCCGACGGCGGTGAGCCGGGCGTTCACCTACAGCGACACCTATGCCGTCGCGGATACCCTGCGGAACGGTGCGGGGTACTGGCTGAGGTTTGCGGGGAATCAAACCGTCCCGCTGGAGGGAATTTTCCGCGGACGCGATTCGGTAAGCGTGTCGGCGGGGTGGAATCTGATCGGCTCGGTCTCGTCGGTGATCCCGGTGACGTCGGTCGGTTCCGATCCGGCGGGAATGGCAACCTCGGGGTTTTTCGGATATGCAAAGGGGTATGCGGTGTCCGACAGCATTGTCCCGGGCAGGGCGTACTGGGTCAAGACCGACCGGCCCGGAAAACTGATCTTATCGGCGGCGGGGGGAGTGGCGAACAGGATCCGGATTGTCATGAGGAACGAGATTCCTCCGCCGCCGCCCAATGGGAGCAGGGATCCCGGGGCGATACCGACTGTCTACGCGCTCAGGCAGAATTATCCCAATCCGTTCAACCCGACGACGGTGATCGAATACGATCTGCCGGCCGACGGGCGGGTGAGTCTCAGGGTATTCGACCTTCTCGGGAGGGAGGTGGCGGTGCTGGTCGACCGGTTTGAGCGGGCGGGGAGCCGGACGGTCTGGTTCGACGCAGGCGCGCTCGGAAGCGGGGTCTATTTTTATCGCCTGCAGTCGGGGTCATTTACATCCTCGCGGAAACTGGTTGTGGTGAAATAGAGAAGATCACCGGATGGATCGGGCGGCCCCGGCAGATGCATGCCGGCGGCCGCTTTTTTATGCAGGGGTGTAGACGGATCAATTCGTTTGGCGATCTCTTGATCTCGTTGACATTACCGGCCTGATTCTGTACCTTTTCCGCATCAGCTTCCTGGGAAAATTTACTGTTCATTCAACCTCCGGGGTGGTGGGGTGAAAGATAGCCGGCCAGCCTTATCATTCCGAACGATTTCACACAAGTATATTCCAGAATTTTCCCGGGATGAGGATTACTCTGATGAGTCTGAAACGCATTTTATTATTGATCTGTCTGGTTGTTTGCGCATGGAAAATGCCGTATGCCAGTCAGCTCCATCGGATCCGATCAGCAGAAAAATAGCCGATAGCTGTATTCCTGAAGCGACACTTGCCGACCTCCAACCGCTTGGCATCGGCGGATTGCAGGTACGGCTTGACTCGCTCTTAAGTCGCAAAATCATCACTGTCGAAAACGGGAAGTACCGCCTTGCCATCCCGGTCGTCGCCGGTGAGAAACGGGACGAGATGATGCGGATTGTCGACCGGGCGGTGGTCCGGATCGTTCCCACCGTTGTATCGATGAACCAGAGGCTCCGGATCGCGCTGAAAGAACGCCAGGATGTTCTATTCCACATCCTCTGGACCCGGATTCTGGATGCGCTCGGATGGAAAGCGTACAAGGACCAATTTTCCCCGGATCAGATGCCTACCGATCTCGCATGGATTGTCTATCCTCCGCATCCCTATAAAGTCGGCACAAACTCCCACAATAGCAGTGGCGGGGAGTTCGCAGAAACCTGGAGCGACAGTTCGGGCGCCGACATTCAATCTCCGATGAGCGCATTGTCCGATCTCGTCATGGCATCTTCGGGTGGTACGGTTCCCGAGAGTATACGAACGGTTCTTCAGAACTGCGGTTGTGTCGATTCCGCGGGCCGGCCCGGTCTCTTCTGTTATCGTGAAGACGATCATGCCGACGACCTCTGTGATACGCTTAAAGGCGAATACATCAAAGCCCTGCATGGCGTCTGCGACTACCGTGCTGAGTTTTCAGAAATTAATTCGCCGAGAAAGAAACTGTTCACCCTGGAGCCGTGAAACGAGTGAGCATAACCGGTAAAATTGAGAAAAAATTTCTTACCTTAAACATCATCTATAACAGGAGGAAGAGAGCCGGCCGCACAGTACGCGATCCGTGGGCGATTAATCGAAAACAGTACGTAAAAACCAATTTTCAGGAGAGTTCAAGTATCCCAAGAAATCCGTGCCGATTCTCTCAAGGAGGAAAACATGCAAAGGAAAATTGCGGGATTCTGGTTTGCAGGGCTTCTTCTTGTTGTAACACCTTCAAGTTTACCTGCTCAGAGGAGCGTCTGGAATGTGGTGCTTGCCGGAGGCGATACGTTATCGGAGTGCGCGCCCTATACCCTGGAGGACAGCGTCCTCACGCTCGGCTGTGGCGGTAAAATGGTATCGTGGTCGATCGACTCGATAGGCATTATTTTCCGACACAAGGAATCGCACTTCTGGACGGGAGCGGGGTACGGCGCCCTGGGAGGTGCGGCGGTGGGAGCCATCATCGGAGCGGTGGCCTATACCCAGCCGGCATCAGCGTCCGGCCAGTGGTTTTCCTACGATCCTGGCCGCGGTGCGGTGGCATTCGGGAGCGGCATTCTCGGCGCCGCCGGCGGATTTGCGGTGGGTGGAATCGTCGGAGCGTTCGCGGGCGGCGACGAAGTATATCAGCTCTCGGGCCAGACCCGCGCCATGAAGCGCCTCACAATTCAGAGGGTCATGATGGAAGAAAAATAACGTCCGGAGATATCCTCAATAAAAATCGTTAATGACAGGCATGGGTGAATGGCAGGATGCAATTCTCATGCGTGCGGGAGGGTTGATAAGAGGGCTAAATTTTCTTAACTTACCGTCATTGATCCCGTAGCTCAACTGGATAGAGCATCAGCCTTCTAAGCTGAGGGTTCCCGGTTCGATTCCGGGCGGGATCACTAAATTATCGGCGATATCGGTTCAATTCCTCTGTTTACTCCCTTTCAATTTAGCAGTTCTCCTTTT
>DATKPE010000004.1:0-94756 GCA_035524335.1 Bacteroidota bacterium | reverse complement strand
TAATTTATGTGGGCTGATGTGGTAATTGGCAATTGATATTACTGATCAGGAGGGAAGCGGGACGATTCGCATCCGGCTGTTATCCCGCTCCGAAGGAGCGGGATGCAAGTTCGAGTCTTGCCTGCGGAGCGGTCATCATATCCCTCCAGAGAATATATCGTTGGAGGGATTTTCATTTATGAACGCATACGTGTACATCCTTTATTCTGAAAGAAGCGATCATTATTATACCGGTCAATCCGGAGACCCGATGCAAAGGTTAGGGTACCATAATTCGATCGAGAAAGGATACACGGCCCGGTACCGACCCTGGAAATTAGTGTATACACTGAAATGCGACAGTAAGGCCGAAGCACGGCAGAAAGAGAAAATGATAAAAGGGTGGAAGAATAAAAACAAAGTGAGGGGGTTGGTAAAAGGGGAAATAACGGTATAGGAACATTATACGATGGGAGGACCCCTGGCTCTTAATCTCGTTTCTTAGGAGCGGCATGCAGATTTAAATATTGACTGCCTCGCGGGGAGGCTATCCGCCCCGATCTCATTTCTTAAAAGTTCTGCTTCCGGCTCGTTGTAATATGCCGACCCTGAGGTCAGGATCGCCGGTCTTTCAGACAGAGCAATTAACGCGTATTTCATTCCCGTACAATCACCTGCGGGTTGACAAAGAGCGTCGATTTCTGTACAATGCAACAGAATGGCGCCCATCGCCAGACGAGGAGCGCGTGCCCGCCCTTTTCACATGCCCTCCTCCCGGAATGCGGTCTGAGATCGTCGCGACTGCACACCCGGACATGATCCCGCACGCATAAGCTCCTTCGGACCCCCGGTTTCGTTGCGCCGGCAGACGCCGGACAGGTTGCGGGCAGGGATGAAAGATGTTCCCCATCACGAGGGCCGGTTCTTTTCCAGTTTTCCTCTCTCATTTCCCCTGGAGCGCGATTATGCGGTTCTCCCTTACCTCTGCGGTCAGGTATGTTCCGATCACAATTGTTATTGCGATTCTCTGTCCCTCACATATGCTCTCTCTCGGCGGCCGGCAGGCGATGCGTCCGCACACACTCCATGCCGCGAAATTGCCGGCATACTCCAGCCGGTCTCCGCGCCCACAATCGAACCGGTCCGGCAAAGCTTCCCCCGCGAGGGTATTCGCCAACACGTTCATCGTCACGAACACGAATGATTCGGGCGCCGGTTCGTTCCGGCAGGCGATCCTCGACGCCAACAACAGCGGCGGGACCGATCTGATCACGTTCGACATTGTCGGCCAGTCCGTGATCCGCGTTCTCACCGGCCTCCCGGTTATTACCGATGAGGTTACCATCGACGGGACAACCGAGCCCAACTATTCCGGAACTCCGATCGTTCAGCTCGATGGAAGTCTGACCGGCGGGGGGGTCAACGGCCTGGAAATCGACGCGGATAACTGCGCCATACGCGGACTTTCCATTACCGGTTTCACCGGCGTCCAGGAGGGAAGCGCCGATTCGGAGATCGTCAACGGCTCGGGAATCATGATTTACGGCGGGAGCAACAACCATATCGAAGGAAACTTCATCGGGATCGATCCGGCCGGAACGACCGCCGAGGGGAACGATTTCGGAGTGACGATCTTCGGAGCAGGGACTGGCAATGTTGTCGGCGGCCTGACGGCCGGTGCGCAGAACCGTCTTTCGGGAAATAACTATTCCGGAATCTACATCGGCCCCGACACGCCGGGCGGCAATTCAATCCGGGGGAATCTGATCGGCCTCTCGGTCTGGTCGGGATCGGGATATTCCGACGGCATCGGGAATAAAGAAGGCGGAGTTTACATAGAAGGCCCCGGGGATACCGTGGGCGGTCCCGAAACGGGCGCGCGAAATGTCATCTCATCGAACAGCCAGGTCGGGGTCGAACTCGACGATCTTGCCGCCGGAACCGTCATCCAGGGGAACTACATCGGCACCAGCGTCGACGGGAAGAGCACGTTCGGAAATCTGCAAGGCGGAATCTGGATCGACAGCGTCGGTCATAATTTCGTTTCCGGCAATGTGCTGTCGGGCAACAACGGCGCGGGGATCTATATTCAGGGGAGCGGGACGGACGGCAATCTGGTCGTTGGGAACATCATCGGCCTGACCGCGGGGGGAACAGGGCTTCTGCCGAACTATAACGGCATCGACATCGATGGCGCGGCCGGGAATACCATCGGCGGCGTATCGGCGTCTCAACGGAACATCATCTCGGGCAATCAGGCGTTCGGGATATTGATGGAAAACTCCTCTCATGGAAATGTGGTTGCCGGAAACACCCTCGGGACCGATGCCGGCGCATCGAACGCGTGGGGGAACGGCGCGGACGGAATATCGGTCGCCGGAAGTGGCAACATCATCGGCGGAAACTCCTCAGCCGCCGGCAACATCATCTGCAACAACGGCGGCGCCGGCATCTACGACAGCGCCGGGACCGGAAACAGCTTCCGACTGAATTCGGTGTATGCGAACGCCGGCCTCGGCATCGATCTCGCTCCGCGCGGCGTGAACCTGAACGTCGCTCCGGGTTCCGGGGGACCCAACAATCTGCAGAACTATCCCGTTCTCGATTCCGTCAGAATCGGAGGGACGAACGATACCCTCTACGGAGAACTCGCCAGCGTGCCGAACTCGGCCTGCATCGTCGATATCTACACGTTTGAACTGCGGGATCCGAGCGGGAACGGTGAAGGTAAGACCTGGTTCGATTCCCTGCGCATCACCACCGGGGCGGACGGCACGGCACACTTCGTGAAAATTCTCCCCGCGGCAGTTATGGGCATGTGGCTTTCGGCCACGGCCACCGATCTGTCCGGAAATACATCGGAATTCTCCGCCGATCTGAAAGGTCTCAGCATCACGTTCCTGAAGCCGGGCGCAGACTCGCTCTTCATTGCCGGCTCGGTAGATACGATAAAGTGGAGTGCACCGTATCTTGATTCTGTCGATATCCTTTACACAATCCATGCCGATCAGCCGGCTCTTGCCATGGTAGCGATGGCGAACGACTATTATGCGCCGGAGGGCCGGTTTGTATGGAATACCATTCCGTCGAACATTATCTCACGGAAATGCCAGATCATGATCCGGTCATCGAGCCATCCGTGGGTGTATGCCTATTCCGACACATTCCGGATCAAGCCGTACGTGCTGACGCGAATCGGATCCGACGGGAATTACGTCGCCTATCAGCCCCCTGTGGACGGATGGAATTTTTCGAACGCACAGGCGAATATGTGGCCTCAGACCTGGTGGCAGCAATACGACTATTCGGGGATTGATCCATCGACACAGATGCTCTACCCGCAGTACTTCCATTGGGCGCCCTATTTCGCCGAGGCGCAGGATTTTTCGTCGTGGCCGATTTTCGTCGACGCTTTTTCCAGGAATCAGTGTCTGTATACCAATCCCGCAGACGGCAGTTTTACCTACAATCAGGCCGCCGTGGCGCTCTGGGGATCTCTCAAGGGCGCGTGGGGAGGCTCCTGTTTCGGGCTGGCGACGATCAGCTTCCTCTGCTTCGACGGTTACATGTCTCCGCCCGGCAATG
Source organism: Bacteroidota bacterium (assembly GCA_035524335.1). Lineage (GTDB taxonomy): Bacteria > Bacteroidota > Ignavibacteria > UBA10030 > SZUA-254 > DATKPE01. The sequence continues at coordinate 91,192 of DATKPE010000004.1, read as the reverse complement.
CCGCGAATCTCTATACGTCCAATATCCAGGGCGTCGGTCCGGACGATGCGACGCGGGCTCTGATCAACAGGTACTTCCAATACCAGTTCGGACTCATTCAGGATCAGTATACCGACGCCGCATTCCGCAACACCATCGATCAGACGGTGAATGAGCTCAAGGCGATGCTTCTGACCGACCAGCGGAACGACAAGACGCTGACGATCCAGATCAGGAACGCCGCGCATGCCATCAATCCGTATCGGTTCGGCGCCGGTACGCTGTTCGATTCGATTTTCGTCTACGACAACAACTATCCCGGCGACAATACACGCTGTATTACGATCGACAAGGGAACTCCCCGTGTATGGCACTATGACATCGCCGCGGGAAGAAGCTGGAGCGGCCAGAGCGGTCTTTACCTCAATGAGCCGGTCGGCTACGAGCTGGCCGTGCCGCTTCTCCGTCCCGTGACTGCGGGGCCCCGGCAGATGAAGTCGGGGATGAGTTCCGGCGCCGGCTCCTGCGTCGCGTACGGATCAGGGACCGCGTCCATCCGGATCACGAATGCGGCCGGCGATTCGATGGGCTACGACCAGGCGACCGGCGAATGGTATTCCAGCATGCCGGCCGGGCATCCCATCCTTCAGAAAACCTCGGCTGTCCAGCCCCCGGTCGGGTACTATCTTCCGCAGGCCGGTTCACCGGGAGGTTATTCCGCCACGATGAAAAATTTTTCCGATTCACTCGTTCACTTCACATTTCTGACCGATTCCGCGGTCTACAGTTATCACCGCTCCGATGGTGACAGCACGCAGACGGATCTTGTAACGTTCGGGAACGGATTGACGTTCAGCAACAAAGATGCGAGGACAAAGAACCTGCTCCTGAAGGCGATCGTCACCATGAATAACGAGGAGCGGAGCTTTCATCTGGCGAACTTCGCCGCAGGCGGAAACGATTCCATCCGTCTGACGCTCTCCGGTCAGTCGTCGCTCCTCCTTCGAAGCAATGGAGCGCCGAAGATCTACGATCTCACCACCATCGACAATCTCCCGACGGGCGGCAAAACATATCTGCACAAGGGAATAAAATTCGACACGAACAGTGCGCACCTGATCATTCCAGCCTGGAGCGGCGGCGATTCGGATCTGATCAGGATCCTCATCGATCACGGAGGCAAGGGAACGTACGATGATTCGCTGGTGATCTCCGCTCTCGGCACTCCCTCGGTCCTCGGCCGCACGCCGTATCTGGATCTGACGTTCGGCAATGCAGGCATCGTCGATACGTATCTTCCGGGGAAACCGGGGACGACGTGTGACGCCGGCGTACTGCAGGCAGACGGGAAGATCATCGTTGCGGGAACAACCCTCGTGCCGCACTATAATTCCGCGGGTGTCGATACATCCGATGGGAACGAGTTTTTCGTGTCGAGGTTCAATAGCGATGGTTCGGCCGATTCGGCCTTCGGCACCGGCGGCACCGCTATGACAGCGATTGCCGGGGGGACCTGGCTTGCCGATTATGCGCGCACCGTGGCCATCCAGCACGACGGTAAAATCGTCGTGGCCGGTTCTTCGGCGTCGGGAACGAGCGTATGCAACCGCATAACCGCGTTTGCCCTTGCACGGTTCAACACGAATGGGACCCCCGATAGCACGTTCGGCACGGGAGGGACGGTCCGGACTAGAATTGCGGGAGGGAGCAACGACGATGTCGTCTGGTCACTTGTCACCCAGCCGGATGGGAAGATTGTTGCGGCAGGAGAAGCCGGTCAGAGCGACACATACGGCAACGAAACAAGTTCCAGGTTCGGCATTGCCCGGTACAATACCGACGGCTCTCTCGACGCAACGTTCGGGCCCAACGGAGGGACGGTCTCCGTTCCGATTACGGGCGGCGGCCAATTCGACAGAGCCTTTTCGCTAACCCGCCAGGGGGACGGCAAATTCGTGCTCACCGGGATATCGACATCTCATTACATTGAGGGGATCGGCATTGCCCGGATTGATTCCAGCGGCAACCCCGACGCCGCGTTCGGACCCTCGGGTGGAACTGTGCGACTGCTTCCCGACAGCCTTTCAGGAGCTGAAACTCATTCGGTCCTGATTCAGCCTGACGGCAAAATTGTCCTGGCGGGATATCTCATAACCACGAAGGGGCGGGATGGTTTCGGGGCTGTCCGGATCGATTCGGCTGCAACGCTCGATACGACATTCGGGACGCACGGCTTCGCATTGGTTCACGTGGGCGGAAAGCCGAGCCAGGGGGGATTCCCGAACTGCGCCGTCCAGCAGGCCGACGGCAAATTCATCGTTGCCGGCTCGTCATACGATTCCGCCGGCGTCTATACAGGGTTTGGGCTCGCGAGATTCACCCGGGACGGCCTTGCCGATTCGACCTTCGGCACCAACGGCTGGTTCGTCAACCGGATTGTATCCAGCTCAGAGTTCCACGAGACGAGCAGTATATATTCGTTGGGCATCCAGCCCGACAACAAGATCGTCGCGATGGGGAATGCACAGCCGAAGCTCGTCCAGACCGGCATCGGCAAATCGGTCAGTGCCGGCGGTCCGGCGATCGCACGTTACATGCCGCAGTACAGTTTCCTGGTGGAAGGGGTGAAGAAAACCTCCCCGGCGATTCCCTCGGCATGGATGCTGTATCAGAACTATCCGAATCCGTTCAATCCGACAACGACGATCCGGTACGGGCTGAAGGGTTCGAGTAAGGTTCGCCTGCAGGTGTACAACCTGCTTGGACAGCTTGTCGCAACGCTGGTGGACGGGGTACAGCCGGGCGGTGAGCAGGAAATCCGATGGAACGGGGCTTCGGCCGCATCGGGAGTCTATTTCTATCGGCTGGAGGCGAGGAGCATCGATCATCCGCAGACGATATTCACGAGCGCAAGGAAGATGCTTCTGGTGAAGTGATCTGAAGGTCTGGCTGTATGCAGGTTGGAACATCCTTTCCGGTCACTGATCGGACGGCGGGCCGGCGAACGTTCCGTTATAATTTTTCAGCCGGTAAAAAAATGCGTAGCGCATGATTGTACCGGCGCGCCGGATTTCCACGGTATCGATCGGCTCTATTTTTTCGAAATACCTTCCCAAAAGTGCCTCGGGATCGCGATAGTAATTACTCACGGCAATGTGATAGTAATCGTTTCCCGGGATCAGCCCTCCCCGCAGTTCATTTATCCGGGCATACTCGTGCAGGTCGGTCAACGGTCCGATCAGGAAGACATTCCGGTGAAGAGGGTAAGCCGCGTAATAATCCAGATGAGCCCCCGGAAACCATCTGTAGGAGACAATGTCGGAATTCAGCGGCATCCGTCCGCTTTTCTCCTCACGGTCCGCAATGGTTTTGAAAGCCGTTCCGATTTCCTGCCAGCCGGACAGATCCTGTGTATAATCGTTTGTGCCGAATTCTAAAACGTCAGCAGTCTTCCCCAGCTGAAGCGGCGAATAATTGACGAGGTAAAGAGCGATGATCACCATCGCCGACAGAAGATAGAGGGGGGTGGAAATCCAGAAAGAAACCTTTTCCATGGAACCTCTCTTTTCCGACCAGTATACCCCTGCCAGAATGATCAAAGGAATGAATGCGGGGCTTGTCCAGTGCGGAAGTGTAAACCGGAAGAGGGAGATGGCGGTGAACAGAACCCAGAGCGGGATTCCCGTCAAAAGCAAAAGCCTTGCGGTATCCGGGACAACGAATTTCCTCTTCGCGAGAAACGCCCCCGCCGCGATGATCGTCAGAACGTACACGATGGGATTGTTATAGACGATCTGCCCGAGGATATTCATGAGGAAGTATCCGGGATGAATCTGAACCGACGGCGCGACCCGTTCGGCATGGAACAGAAAACTCACAAAGTGGTGCCGTGCGTTCCAGATCAGCAGGGGCGAAAGCACGAGGCAGGAAACGAGTCCGGCCGCATACAGGGAATATTCCTTGAGCCATGAGCGGCGGCAGAGAAGGATGAACAGAACCGCGCCGACCCAGAGGAATAGGCCCTGATACTTGGAGAGCATGGCAAGTCCCGCAGCGGCTCCGAACCACAGCATCTTTATCCTTCCGGAGCGGGTGATCGGTTGTGAAGGGAGTGCGCCGATCAGCACATCGAGGGAGAGCAGCCAGAAGAACACCAGCGGCGCGTCGGGGGTGAAGAACATCCCCCCGATGATGGAACAATACAGAGACCCCGTGAAGAGGAGCGCTGCAAAGAGGCCTGCCCGTGTATTTCCGATATTTCGTCCGATCCTGAAGATCAGCCAGGTGCTCCCTGCGGAGAGGAGAATTGATCCAAGACGGAGAACGGTCGCGCCGGGGATCAACAGATTGAGCGAACAGAGCTGGCCCAGCAGTCCGACCATGAGCGGATGATCGAAATGACTCAGGTCCGGGTATCGCACATAGGTCCAGTAGTAGACCTCGTCGTTCCCCAGTTCCACCTGCGTTGCCAGAATTAACCGCACTGCCGCTGCGCAGGCGATCAGGAAGAGGACTTTTTTTGTGTTCCGGTCGAACGTCATGATGTATGAACGGGAATCGGTCTGTCAGGCGTCACCCTCAGGCCGGAAGGTGGGTAATTTTGCCCTGCATAGCAAGGTGTCCCTGCGAAATCATTCAAATTGTCACAACGGGGCGTAAGAGTGATGAACGGAAGCCGTTGGGTCGAGAGGACCGGAGGATGATGTCAGCGGTCCTCTGCGCCGTCGCTGATACCGAGCATGTCGAAGGAGTATCCGCTGTCCTTCTGGCATATTTTGAGGTAGGCGACGCTTCCGGCGGCGAGGTTTCTTCCATATTTCCGGATCAGCGGCTGGAGGTTGAGGTGGGAAACGTTTGTGAGCGCATAATAGTCGATGCCGGCGACGACGCACCCCTTGCGGCGTACGAGGGCGTCGAATTTTGATTTATCGGCCTCCCGGAGTCCGATGACTTCCTGTTGCTGATAATAGGCGCTGACCGGGACGTCGGTCGAGCAGTCGACGGGGATCACCGGCTCTTTCCAGTTTGCGAACCAGCAGGACCGGGAGTACCACTCAGGACCGCCGTATTTTTTTTGTGGAATCGGGAGTGAAATGCTTGTCAGAAATGCCAGAGCAGATATACAGCAGAAGTGCAAGAATCGGTACATACCAGAACCTTTTCTGGGTTATGAGAAAGTAGGGATCAAAAAAATCGCCGGCCTGTTTCACGTCCGGCCGGAATAAATACACGCCGATCGCAAGCGCGAGGAGTCCGGCATAATAGAGACGGTACCGGGGTTCTCTAAGACGGAGCAGATTGACCCCGATGAGGGCCGCGGGGGTGGTGAGAACGGCAACGATATAGAACCACCACCAGCGCCAGCCGAGGACGATGAACAGGCCGGCGAAGGCGTACGGGCGGGCGACGCGGGACCAGAAGACGAAAACGGGAAACACCGCTATGAAAGCGGCGCCGTAGAGCGATTTCCATCCTTGCCCGGTGACGTAATAAAAGGCCGCGATGGTGAGCGAGCCGGCAACCGCAACGGGGAGACGGAGATAGAACTCGTCGGTCGGAAGCAGTTTTGCCAGAAGAAGAGTCGGAAATTCCTGATGCGGAGTACCCTGCACCCAGCCAGCAAACAGCGCCTCGTCAATCCAGAGAGAAGGAGCGCCGAGGTTGCTGAGCCGGAGGAAGGCGCCGAAGGCGGTTACGCCGAGGAGAATGAACGCAGGTAAGCCGAACGCGGTTTTCCAGGTGCGGTTTTTTCCGGTCATCGGAACAGAAGGGGCCTTCGTTCAATGAATAAGCGGCTGTCTGCGGATAAGATAGTCAATGCTCCGGAGTATTCAAAGAGTATGGCCTCATCGGGATGGATCGCCGTTCGTCCGGCGCGGGGCGGGTCCCGGACCGTCGGCGTTGTTCCGCGGCGGGAAGAGTCACTGCCCCTACCGGCGGACGTCCCTCATCCGTCCGCGGGACCGGTCGACCGTCTCGGCCTTCGCTCCGGCGTCGGGTCTGGTGCGGGGACGCGTATCGGGAGGCATCTGGAGATACTGGATCCATGCTTTCAGTTCGTTGGGAGAACTGGTCTTTCTCATGAATCCGGTGTTCTTGGAAAGCCTGACGGCCTGCATGGTCGCTTCGTCGTCAAAGCCGGAGACGAACAGGAACGGGATATGCGCGTACTCCGGCATCGCCATCACCTGCCGGTGAAATTTCAATCCGTCCATGACCGGCATGTAGACATCGGAGATGATGAAATCGATGATCTCCGCCCGGAGGACCTTCATCGCTTCTTCGCCGTTGGCGGCGGAAAAGACCTTCCATCCGTGTTCGCGCAGAAAAGATCCGAGCAGAATGCGGTAGCTTTCTTCGTCGTCGACAATGAGTATGTTCACTGCAGTTCCTCCTGCATAGTCTGTACCTCCCTGCCATCACGGAACTCACGGCCAATGTACGGATATTTTTTCCTCACAACAAGAAAAACCGGCGGTACAGGCGCCGCCGTCCGTTTTGGGGCTTGCCCGGAAATGGCGAAAGCCGGGGAATCCGGCCAGGATCCGGATCCCGCGGCGTCTTGCCGCGCCGCGGCGGTAAACCGACATGTGCAACAGGCCGCCGTCTTTTGTACATTGGAGCTTACCGGGTCGGCCGCCAACCGCATTCCCCCTGCGGGCAGGCAAACCCGACGGCCATGCCGATGATCACACGAACCGCGATATCCGGACCGGCAAACGGAGCCGCCCTCATCCTCTTCCTGATGACGACTGTATCGGGATGTTTTTATGTCGGCCGGGACGACTTCGATGATGTCGTCGTGAAGCCGCCCGACAGCTGGGACACCCGCGACTGCATAACCGTTATTCTCGGCGCGGCTGTAAGCAACTATGCCGACAACATCCACAATCCTGGCATCAGGATCGTCGCGATTCCCTTTTACCCCAGTGTGGTCGCTGCGATAGAACGCCGGGAGCACCTTCTCGGCCCGCTGCAGTATCAGCCGTTCACATACGAGCATACAGACCGGCGGTTCCGCCAGCGGCTCGATTCGATGCTCGCGATCGAGGCGGGTGTCTATCTTGACTGGAGAACGGAAAAATTTGTCGACGTCCGCGGGAATTACCTCCGGAGTCCGACCCAGCTCGATTTTCTCCTCTTTTACCTGAGCATGGCCAACGAACAGATCGGTCCCTGGAACACCGCGGAGCCCGATATCTCTGATCTGGAAAACAGGATTTTCCTCATCAACGGAGCGGGTGATACGCTGCATCCGAAATATATCGCCGGAAGAAGGAACGATCGTCTGGTAGGAGAGGAGACCCTCCACATCGCGTTCATTCTGAGAAACGGGGATTCCCACTTTCTGGCCGGTTCGCACGAAATGAAACTGGAAATCGACGGGTTCACCGAACCGGTCGTGTTTACATTCCCTCTTTCCAGAATGAGATGACTGCGAGGCCGCGGGGTGCCGCAATATTCCCGCCCGACGTCCTTTACCCGGGAGTCCCGCCGGACCTGTTTTTTATCCGGCGGGCATTGCATATCGGCCAAACATTTCATACAATTGACACTGATTTTATGAACCCCATGTCCCAGACAGGATCACACGTCCCGGAAATCCTGCAGTCGTCCGGCACAGGAGAGTCCAGATGGAACAGGCCGAGCCCGGCCCCGTAAAAATGCCGTCGCCGGGAAAGATTTCCCCGATGGTCGGATTCATGCTCCTCCTCGCCGGGATCAATTCCGTCATCAACGCGGTTCTTCTCTTCTGCACATCCCAGACATGCGCGTGGCAGCTGGCCGTCTGGTATTCACGGATGATCGCCTACAACGATTCCTGGGAGCTGATGAACCACGCGCTGGAATATCTCCATTCGCCGGCGGTCCGGCAGATGTTCAACGACCGGACAGTGTACGATGTGATATTTTTCGCCCAGCGGCTGAAATTCCAGTATCCGACCACAAGTCTTCTTTTTCTTGAGCCTCTCCGGCTGGTGCACGGCGGCCTGACGGTGCCGAATGCGCTTCTGAACCTGATCTCCTGGTGGACGATTCTGGCATTCATCCTCGTGACGGTGGCGATCTTCATACTCCGGATGAAAACCCCGGCGGGGGGATCGGTCCCGGCCGGACGCAGGGATACCGCGGCCGCTGTTCTTCTTCTGCTCCTCCTCATCTCCACCTTCAGCCTCCTTTTCGAGTCCTTCGTTCTGGGGCAGATCCAGTCATTGCTCAATCTGCTCTTTGCCGCGGTGATTCTCTTCCGGATGAGGCGACAACCTGTTCCCGCGGGAATATTCCTCGGCGTCATGTGCGCGATCAAACCCAATCTGGTCTATTTCATTCTCTGGGGTCTGATCAGGAGGGAGTGGCGGTTCGTCGCGACGTTCACGTGCACCCTGGCTCTCTTTGCGGGAGCGTCGGTCTACTTTTACGGCTGGGGAAACACCGTCGATTATCTCAGGGTGGTCGGTTACATCTCGGGGCGCGGTGAATCGATCTACGGGAATCAGTCGGTGAACGGACTTCTCAACCGGCTGTTGTTCAACGGACCGAATCTGGGCTGGGAGGAACGCCGGTTTGCCCCCTATCATCCCGCGGTGGCTGTCGGTACGGTGCTCAGTTCGGCGCTTCTTGTCATTGCGGGATTGTGGAAACGGCGAAATGTCTCCGGGAGGGATGGTGAAATCGCCGATTTTGTTCTCTCGGCTCTCTGTTTTGTGATGGCTTCGCCGATTGTCTGGGGGCATCATTACGGGATCCTCCTTCCGGTCTTTGCCTATCTCATACCTGCGGCATTCGACGAATCGCCGTCCGGAGAGAAATATCTCAGGAGAAACGTCTGGCTCTGCGGTATCGCATTCATCCTGCTCAGCAATACCTTCGATTTCCTCAACGCCCTCGCGGATACCCGTTTCAATGTACTTCAGTCGTACCGCTTTTTCGGCGCACTCACGCTTGCCGTGTACCTCGGCATCTATTCTCTCCGGAGCGGAAAACAGGCTTCGGCAGAGGCCGCGCTTCCGTCCGGTCTGTAACCGCCCGCATCTGTTTCCTCTCTCCTTTCCGGCCCGTTCTGAAACAAAGGGTGACGGAGAGCACGTCCTGTCTTGCACAGCACACGAAAGGTCGATAGATTTTGTGGAACAATTTCCCGAGAGGAACAGATATGGGTTTGATGTTGAATGGAAAAGCGCGTTTTATTCTCATGTGCCTCCTGGTATGCAGCGTTCCTGCGGCCGGACAGCTGACAGCACCGAAAAAGCCCGGCGATCTTTCGACCGCGGGGATGCAGGTATACGGAGGTCTGACGATGGGGTACGATATCGGCATGCCGGTTTCGGGGTATCTGGTGCTCGAAAACGTTTCAGAGGATCTGCCTCTGGCGTTTCGTTTTTCCCTGACGCAATCATTTCTGCTGGATGCGGGGGATCCTCAGCTTGCGCGGCAGGTGTTCGTGAATCAGAATTCGAACGGCGTGCCGGGAAAAAGCGCCTCCCGCTGGTCCTACGGGGCGGACGTGCTCGATCCGGTCAGGTTGTTTTCGATGCACCGGAGTTTCGTCTATGCGGGTATCCGGTACTCGATGTTCACGGCCAATTTCCAGTTTATCGGGGGGGATGAAATATTCGACGTGCATTCGAATCAGATCGGTCTGGCGGCGGGAGCGGGGTCGTATTTCCGGGTATCGCCGCGGGTCGATCTGCTCTTTTCAGCAGGTGCGGAATATTATTTTCCGGGGACGCTGGAAGGGCACGATGCCGCCTACAGCTCCGACGGAACGATGGTCAACCAGCGGGAAAATTTCACATATTCCGACGCGGATCGTGCGATTAACCAGCCCAAATTCATGCCGAAGATCGTCTTCGGCGTCAGCTACCATTTCGAATAACTATCGGATACCGGCCCGATACGCGGTTCCGGAGGGGTAGGGTCCGGGGAAATCAGGGGACTCGTTCCAGCCGCGGGAAAGGGAGTAAATCGTCCGGTTGGTGATACCCGTCACACATTGTTTTTCCCTGACGGTTCCAGTTGCTATTTTAGAGCAGGAAGCAAGAGCCGGTCGATGATCGGAACGCGAACAGGGACACCGCACACCGGGTGCATGCCGGCGGGCGGAACAAACGCGAGTGTTCGGCCCACCGCATCGGCTAACATTCATCAACCATAACCTAAGGGGTCAGCTATGGGCCAGCAACAGTTATTGCTTATCATACTCGGCGTGATTATCGTCGGCGTGGCGATCGCCGTCGGTATTGCGCAGTTCGGTGCGCACAGCGCCGCATCGAACAAAGATGGGGTGACGTCGAGCCTTATTAATGTCGCGGCGAACGCGTACCAGTTTAAAATCCGTCCCTCCACGATGGGAGGAGGCGGAGGAACGTATACCGGATACACGATCCCGAACAAGATGAAGACCGACGACAACGGGAGCTATGCGGCCGGCACGATTGCGACCAATTCTCTTCAGCTTCTCGGTACCTCCAACGTCAATACCGCATGGGTTGCGACGCTGGTCGCCGACGATTCGGGGAGAACGACGATTACCTATTCCGGCTGGTAAACCGGTCCGCTGCAGACAGGGGTGAGCCCCGGCTGATTTTTCCGGCCGGGGTTTTTTTTCGCCCCATCCGTACTATGAATCCTTCCGGCCGCCCGGGGTCGGAAAACACCTTCTGTCCCCGCCGACGGCGATTTCGGAGTATTTTTCTCCGCTCCCGGAATACCGGAATCCCCTCTTGCACTTCTTCTATCGGAATCGTACTTTTCTCCTGGTGTGGGCACCGGCATTCGGCGGCCCGGTTGATCCCCATTCCCACTATCATAACAATCAGACAGGAGCGATACCATGTCCATAGTAAAGGAATTCAGGGAATTTGCGATGAAGGGGAGCGTCATCGATCTTGCCGTCGGCGTGATCATTGGCGCCGCCTTCGGGAAAATCGTCAGTTCCCTTGTCAACGATATCCTCATGCCTCCGATCGGACTGCTGCTCGGCGGGCTCGATTTCAGCAGTCTGTCCATCACCCTCCGCGAGGCGGCCGATAAAACTCCGGGTGTGGCTGTTCGCTATGGGGTGTTCGTCAACAATGTCATCGATTTCATCATCGTGGCGCTCTGCATCTTTCTTGTCATCCGTGCCATGAACGCCCTCCGGAGGAAGGAAGCCGCCCCGACTGCCGTCGCAGCCCCGACGGAAAAAGAGTGCCCGGAATGTGCGATGAAAGTTCCCGTTGCCGCACGCCGGTGCGCCCACTGCAGTACCGTCTTCGCGAAATAAACAGTTCCTTTCCGCCCCCGTCCGCGGCCGATCCCGGCGCGGACGGGGTGGCCGGACGATATTCCGCCCCCCGGCATTCCTGCAGAATCTACCATTACGGGCCGGTATTCGGTGTTCCCCGTAACCCCCCGGCATATCGCCCCCCATTCCACCGCCGGTATCCAAAATCAGTTCCATTTCGTATATTGTCTCCGCACGACGTTGTGGTTTCCATTAAACGGCCATTTTCACGCAGGAGAAGGTTTATGAAACGGTTCATCATTCTCGCGCTCGTCGCAGCGGTATGCATACCGGCGGTGGCGCAAAAACGCGCGTTCACCCTCGCCGATCTGTACAAGATCAGAAACAGCTCCGATCCGCAGTTTTCCCCCGACGGGAAAAAGATCGCCTTCGTTCTGACGGAGAGCTTTCTCGAAAAGGGGAAAACAAATCAGGAAATTTATCTGATGGATGCCGACGGCGACAACTGCAGGAACGTCACCAATAATCCGGCGGCCGATAACCACCCCCGATGGTCGCCCGACGGTTCGACGATTCTCTTCCTCTCCACCCGAGAAAACGGCCAGCAGGCTTGGCTCATGCCGGCCGACGGCGGTACGCCCCGCAGGCTCACCGACTTCGCCATGGGCGTCGACGGCGCCGAATGGTCCCCGGACGGCAAGCAGATCGTCTTTTCGGCAGACGTCTTTCCCGACTGCGGCGCGGACAATGCCTGCAACAAGCTGAATGACAGCACCCAGTCCACCGGACCGATCCAGGCCCACCTCACAGACAAACTGCTCTACCGTCACTGGACCGCATGGAAAGACGGCAAGGTCACCCACACGATCGTCTTCGATATCGCGTCGCAGAGCTACCGGGATATCACCCCCGGCACATTCGAGTCCCCATCCTGGGAAATGGGCGCCGCTGGATTCACCTACTCCCCCGACGGCAGGGAAATCTGCTTCGTTTCCAACCATGACCGCGTGGAAGCCGAGTCGACAAACAAGGACCTTTGGATTGTCCCCTCGGCCGGCGGCACGGCCCGCAATATCACAATCGACAACAAGGCGTACGACGGCGATCCGGCCTACTCACCCGACGGAAAGTATATCGCCTACAAATTCCAGACCGTTCCCGGTTTCGAATCCGATCTCTTCAGCATCGCCATCTATGACCGCGCGGAAGGGACTAAAACCGTCCTGACGACGGGGTTTGACAACTGGGTCAACGACTTCAAATGGGCTCCCGATTCCCGCTCGATCTATTTCACGGGCCAGGTGGAGGGACATGTGCCCCTGTACCGCGTCGACCTTGCGACGAAAAAAATCACGAAGATCATCGATGTGAAATCGATCGACGCGTTCGACGTTTCTCCCGACGGAAAAACGATCGTGCTCCAGCGCCGGTCGATCAGCGAACCGGTGGAACTGTGGAGCTGTTCCTCATCCGGCCGGAATCTCAAACAGCTCACATTTTTTAACAAAAACCTCGCGGATGAGGTCGACCTCCGGCCTGTCGAAGAGCTCTGGATTCCCTCGCCGACGGGAGCCCGGATCCATACGTTTCTCATCAAGCCGCACAATTTCGACCCCGCGAAGAAGTATCCCGTGATCCTGAACGTGCACGGCGGGCCGCAGTCGCAGTGGGCCGACGGTTTCCGGGGCGACTGGCAGATGTACCCGGGTTCGGGATATATCGAGGCGTTTCCGAATCCGCACGGTTCCACCGGCTACGGCGAGAAATTCACCGCCGAGATCTCCCGGGACTGGGCCGGCCAGGTCTATCAGGATGTGATGGCCGTTGCCGACTCGCTCCAGAACCTCCCGTATGTCGACAAAGACCGCATGGGCGCGATGGGCTGGTCCTACGGCGGTTATTTCATGATGTGGCTGGAAGGACATACCACCCGGTTCAAGGCCATCGTTTCGATGATGGGCGTGTACGATCTGACCGCGATGCACGGCGCGACGGAGGAGCTCTGGTTCCCGCAGTGGGACCTGAACGGGCTTCCCTCGACGTCAGATCTCTATCAGAAGCTCTCGCCCAACAATTATGTGAAGAATTTCAAGACCCCCTGCCTCGTTCTCACGGGGGAGAAGGATTTCCGCGTTCCCTATACGCAGAGCCTTGAGTTCTTTACCGACCTTCAGCAGATGGGCGTGCCCTCCCGGCTTATCGTCTTCCCCAATGACGGGCACTGGCCGAACGGCGTGAAATCGATGCCGCTCTACTATAACGCTCATCTCGACTGGTTTCATACCTACCTCGGCGGCGATCCAGCTCCGTACGACATGACGAAGATGGTCAGGAACCAGGCGTTCATGAAATAATCCGTCCCGATACCATTGGTACATAAACGACAACGCCCGCGCGATGCGGGCGTTGCTGTTTCAGGGGGGCGTGATCCGTTCTAGTGTGTCCCTTTCGGGAATTTCATCTGAAAGGAAATCCTGATCGTATCCTGCACCGGAACAAGAAGAAGCGAAGGCCTGTCGATCCCGAAGGCGGTCATGCTGATGCTTGTCGACCCTGCCACCGCGAGCGTGTCGCCGGTGGCGGAGGTCGCCGCGCTGAAGGAGACGGGATGGGTCTGGCCGTGGAATTCCAGATCGCCGTCCACGCTCAGGCCCGTTCCGAGCGTCCGGATGTTCGTGCTTTTGAAGGAGACGGTCGGATAGGTGAGGGCATCCACGACTTCCATGGCATGCGAATCGCGGTTGCTGTTGCCGCTGTCGAACGATGTCACGTCGGCGCTGAAAAATGCCGTGCGGATCGTTCCCGACGAATCGTCCACGGTGATCGTGCAGGTCACGTCATGCGACACCGATTCGAATTCGTGCATCGGGTGGACGATTTTGTAGGTGAGGGAAGATACCCCCGGAGTGGCGGCAAGCTTTGCCGCTCCGCCGGCGCTGAGTGTGCCGGCGGCAAACAGGGCGAAGACGCAGACGGTGCATGTGACGGAACGGATGATGTTTGTCATCGGCGTCAGAAGGTCATGATGATGAGGGATGCGGTAAACGCAGCCGCAGTGGTATATGCGACAACCTGATGGATTGTCCGGAGGTTCTTCGCCTGACTGATATTCCCGTGATGGTCCGCGGATGAAGCGGCAGAGCCGAGGAACGGCAGGGCCAGCATCCCCGCAAAGTGTACCCAGGCCAGCGTTTTGTGAATGCTCGTCGTCCCTCCCCAGTCGTCCCTTCTGATGAGCGGCGGAGGGGAGAAGATCGACAGGCTTGCGGTCGCCATGTATGAGGCAAAGAGAATTGTGGCGAGGTTCCGGTGGGTCCGGTCGATCGAACGATTGATTGGTGTATAGGGGGGATGCCCCGATTCCGATGCGTTCCACTGATCGATATTCTTCTGCCCGTAAATGAGGGTCGGGATGAAGAGCCCCATCGTTACGAAACCTCCGATCTGATGGGCAGTGAGCATGAAGCGGCGGACGCCCAGTTCACTTTTCCGGGCGGAGGGGGTGAGGGGCGCGATTCCGGTGATGCGCATCAGACCGCTTTCACCCCAGAGAGCGCTTTCCATAAGGCTCAGATGATCGGGTAGGAGTTTTATTTTCGGCTTCGCCTCGGCGGCTGAATCGGCCGGCGGGAGGAGAATATCCTCCCGCGGAGGGGCGAGGAATTCGCCGCTCAGACCGGATTCCAGAAACGACCGGGGCGGAGGACTGTCCTGCCCGAACAGCAGATTTCCGGGCAGAAGAAGCGCGGCAAGGACGATGATGATGGGGAGATGTTTATTCTTCATTGGTTTTGGGGTCAGAAGGTAATGGTGATGTTCGTGCCGTCGAATGTCGTGGCGAATGTCTGAAGGCCGGACGGCGCCGGACCTCCCGCGACGCCCCCGAAATTGCCGGCCGAGGTGCTGAAGACAGATCCGTGACACGGGCATGCCACCTGACCGCCCGACGGATTGTTGACGAGACACGCGGCGTGGGTACAGACGGTCGACATTGTCTTGAATGCGTTTGTGCCGCTCGCCGCCACCCGGATGATCAGCACCGGATTTCCCGCGTTGTTGCTGGTGCCGAAGGTGCTTCTGACGAAACCTCCGACGTTCTGCAGAGCGCTGAAATTCGCGAGGGCGATGGAGACTTTCTGCCCGGTGAGGGGCGCGATCCCGACGCCGGCGTCCTGGTTCGTGCAGGATTCGAGTGTGGTAAGGGCGCTCAGGCTCCCCAGCGTGACCGCGCCAAATGATATGGTTTTGATGAACGCTCTCCGGCTGACGCACGGAGGACCGCCATGGATATTCGCCATAGATTACCCCTGTTTTGTGAAACGGAATGTTAAAATGAAAAACCACGCTTCACTGCTGAAGCGTGGTCAGTAGCCAATGTCCGAAGGAAGGATCCCGTGAGAATACGGTGCGTGATGGATGCTGATGAGAGCTAGTGTTTGTCGGAGTCGCGGTTCTCCGGCCGGGGACCGCGGTTTTTCCGTTCCTCGATGATTTTCAGGTACTTGGCGTTTTGCTCTTCCGTGAGGAGAGCCTCGATCTTCTTATCCTGTTCCTCGTTCAGTTTCTGCATCGCTTCCCGCATCGCGCTCCGGTCGTCCCGGTGTTCCGCGAAAAGCTTCATGCGCGCGCTGTCGCCGCTCACAAGGATGAACTTGATGCTGTCGGCCTGGGCCGGCTTGAGGCTCAGCTGTTCGGTGAGGGTCTTGAGGCGCTCCTCGACGGTCATCCGCCCGCGCTGGGACAATCCGGTTGCCGGAAGAATGAGCAGGGCGGTGACGACGAAAAGGAAAATCTGGCGTATCGGTTTCATAATGGCTTCCTTAATATATGACCAAATGATCTGAATGGCAAGCAGTAATATGAGTTCGACACATCTACGTGCGTCAGGTTTAAACGGCAGACGCCATGGTTTTTTTTCCTTTTGATCAGGATAGGCTGTTTTGGAGGATTGCGGGAAACATGACTTTTCAGTCACCTATCCGCCGAATTCGTTCCTCGGCGGCTGATACTGGCGAAGGGCGTAGGAGAAGGTGAGAAGGACATACCGTGTCAGCACCTTGGATGTCGCGTCCTGTGTGTAGGTGTCGGTGATGGTGCGCGTAATGCTTCTGTTCTGATTCAGAATATCGTAGACGGTGAGAGCGATCTCCCCCTGCTGGTTGGCGAAAAGTTTTTTCCCGACCGTTGCGTTCCAGATGAGGATGTTTTCGTCGAGCCCCGATCCGAGCCCGCTGGTCAGGTTGTGGCTCAGGTCGCTCCGGATGACGATTCCCTCCCAGAAAAGGGTGGATACGCGGACGGTCGCGGTGTGGGTGAAGTAATTGTTGTCGAGAGACGACTGGAGGGTATTCCGCGCGATGTTGTACGCCGGCGAATAGGCGAGGGTAAAATCGAAATCTTCGCTGATATTACTGCCGAGCACGAAGCCGGGGCTGAGGGCGAACACATTGGCGTCGTTCAGCTGATTGTTCACCATGCCCGGCGTGCGGGTAAAGGTGAATCCGCCGTTCACGTTCAGGTTGCTCTTGATCAGTCCGATCGGAAAGCCGTAGGTGACAAATGCCCTTCCGTTCCAGTAGCCGTCGAGGTTCATGGGACTGGTGATCTGGGCGCCGGTACTCAGGCGGATGTTGTCCCGCGGATCGCCGGGAATGTTGCCCGGCAGGACGGTGTCGTGAAGGGCGACAATGGTGGAATTGCCGATGTAGGACCGGGTGAACGCGCCGTAGAGGAAGAGCATGAGGCTCTGGGCATTTTCCGGACTTGCCAGCGTTATCCGTGTGAGGAGCGAATGGGTGACGGACTGCTGGAGGTTGGGATTGCCGGTGGTGAGGAAGAGCGGGTTCGAATTGTCGACCACATTCTGGAGCTGGCTGATCGACGGCGCCGCGGTGGAGGCCCGGTAAAACATCCGAAGACTGCTCCGTCGGTTCGAAAGCTGTATGTTCAGCATCGCGTTCGGGAGAAGGGTGTAGAACGTTTTCTCGGTCAGGACGGATGTGGGATAGGTTTCCTGACCATGCAGTTCCGAGATCTGATACGACAGACCCGCCATGAAGTTGAACGACGATCCGCGAAGGCGATAGCTGAGCCCGCCGTTTTCCGTGACATAGGTGTTGTCGAAGCTGTTGGAAAGCGCCGTGTCGAGCAGATCGAACAGCCCGGCGGTCTGATCGAGGGAAAAGACTCTGCTGTTGGATGTGTTCTTCGTGTAGGATGGCGCGTATGAAATCTGGAGGAGGCTGTTGGACCAGAGCGGTTCCGTGTAGGCGATATTCGATGAAACCGTGTACCCGTCGGTCGATCCGGTCGTCTGCTGGTTGATTGTGGTGTCGTTGACGTTCGACGGGGGTGCGTACGTGTCGGTCGACGAAAGCGATGTGGAGCTGTTCTTCTGATTTCCCGTGGCGCCGACGTCGATGGAAACCGACCGCCCGGGGGTTGAGAACTTGTGCCTGAACACAATGTGCCCGCCGAGGTTATAGCCGTATGTCAGAACGGGATTGGTGTTCTGCGCCTCGCTGATGAAGGAATCGGCGAATGTGGTGTTGATGCCGGTCAGCGCCGTGGTCGATCTGTTCCGCTGAAACAGCAGTTGCGGCGTGAAGATGAATGAATTCGAAGTGTCGGGCGAATATTCTGCGCGGATGTTCACCCGGTGGTTGAAGTTTTTCACTTCCGCCTGATTCTGTGCGTTGTACAGGCTGGTCGAATCCTGCGAGAGGAGATACTGCCGCCGGATGGTCTGCGGATTGTCGTTGTCGCTGTAGTTGAAAAAGTAGCTTCCGTTGGCGTAGAGGGTGCCACCGACGCTGTCGGCCACGTTCACGCCGGCGGAATTGACCGACGCGACGCCGCTCTGCTGGCTCACGAGAAAATTGCCGATGCTGTTGCCCCCCGGCCCGCCGCCCCCGCCCATCTGGAATCCCCCGCCTCCGGGATTGCGCTGCCGGTTCCCGCCGCCGCCGAATCCGCCGCCGCCCGGCCCGCCCGGGCCCTGATTTCCACCGCTCATCACCCCGAGCAGATCCTGCACGGAAAAATTCTGCTGGTTGACGTTGTTCGAAAGCCCGATGAGAGAGATCCGTTCATCATTGTTGAAGAAATTGACAGCGCCGCTTGTCGAATACCGGTCGTCCGAACCGTACCCGCCGCTCGCCTTGCCGAACTGTCCCTGCCGCCGATCCCGCCGGGTGACAATGTTCATGGTCTTGACGGAATTGCCGTCGTCGAACCCGGTCAGCTGTGCCTGGTCGCTCAGCTTGTCGAACACCTGAACCTTGTCGATGACTTCCGGAGGCATGTTCCGGAGGGCGAGGGTCGGATCCGCGCCGAAGAACGGGCGCCCATCCACCAGAACCTGCTGTACCGTTTCTCCCTGCGCCTGAACGGAGCCGTTGGTGACCACAACGCCGGGCATCTTCGTCACAAGATCCTCCGCCGTGGCGTCTTTGCTCGTCTTGAACGCCGACGCGTTATATTCCGTTGTATCCTTGTTCTGTACGACGGGAGGAGCTTCACCGACGACGTCCAGTCCGCCGAGCACGATCGGTTTCTGCACCATCGTCAGCGCGCCGATATTGTCGCCGGCGTTCCGGAGCGTGATGGATTTCTGGATCTCCCGGAATCCCACCGAGGAAATCCTGAGCCGGAAATTGCCCGCCCGGATGGAGCTGATGGTGAAATTACCGGTGGCGTCGGTCGATGTGCTGTGTTTTACCGTAGTGTCCCGGAGACTCGTCAGGGTGACGGTCGCACCGGAGACCGGCCGGTGGGTCGCGCTGTCGACGACGCTTCCGGCGGTCGTGAATGTCTGTCCGAAGGTGCCGGCCGTCCCCGCCAGCAGGCCGAGGAAAAGAAAGATGAAAATCCGGACCGCTGTGGTTGCGATATTAGTCGGTGACGACATATTCCTTCTCCGGTGGGCGCAAATCATCATACATTCGTTTCAGCGCCTGATATGCGACCAGACTGCCGCGCCCGGCGGCTTCACGGTAATACCTGATGGCTGCTGCATGGTCTTTCGGAAATGAAATCCCCTTCTCATAACAGAACCCGAGAATCTCCTGGGCGAGAATCGACCCGCAGTCCGCAAGATTCCTGAGCTCCCGGGCGGTGGTGTCGGTCTGTATCCTGGTATCCTTGCCGAAGGAGGTGAGGAGCATGAGACGAAGTTTTGCCTCGTGATTTCCCGCGTCTGCGGCCTGCTGGAGGAGTTCGACCGCCATGTTTTCATCGGGCTTCATCCACTTGCCCTCGCGTGAAAAAAGAGCCAGGGCGATCTCCGCCTGTACGTTTCCCGCTTTTGCGGCATTCACCATCATCTGCAGGGCCTGCCGCTCCGTCAGCTGGTTGTCGAGGCCGAGAGCGATGAGATCGGCCCAGACGAACATGGCCTCGGCATCTTTTCTGTCGACCGCCTCCTTCAGCATCGGAAAGTATTCCCTGGTCTTGAGCAGGTCGATGAGGAAATTCCTTCCCCGACGCGGATCGAACCGCATCGCCCGGAGATATTCAACCGAGGCGCGGAGAATGTCCTTCCGGACGTTGATCCCCTTCTCGTAGCACCAGCCGAGGAGGGCGAGCGCCTCCGGATTTTCAAGATCGGCGTTACTGCGGAATGCCTGGAACATGGCCGGCACGACATGTTCGACCCCCGAAGCGGTGGCGGAGGAGTCTTCGATCCCGTGCGTATTGGCGAGCGCCTCCCTCATCAGCTGTTTCACCTCTGCGGGGGGCATGTCGGGGTACAGCGCGCTCCGTTTTTCAGAGGAATCGGCGGATGCGTTCCGGCGGTGTGCCGCGACCGCCGTGTCGCTTTCGTCCAGCCATCCCTCGGCGACAAGATCATCCCGTGCCTCTGCGGCCGGGGCGAACCCCGCCCGCGCGGCGCTGTCGAACAGCCGGTAGGCCTCCGGGATGTTGCGGGGAACGGCCAGATCGTCGCTCAGAAAAACGGCGAGCATGTATTCTCCTTCGGGCATATGTTTTGCCGCCGCTTCCCGGAACTGGCAGTATGCCCCGAACGGATTCCACGGCACGCCGGTTCCGTTGTTGAGCATGAGGCCGTAGTTGTAATTTGCAACGCTGTAATGCTGGTCGGCCGCCTTCCGGATCCAGAGCACCGCCTTGGCGGTATCGGGTGAAAATCCCTCCCCAAGCAGGTAACGGAGACCGAGTTCATGCTGGGCGGCCGGATCGCCCGCGTTCGCGCGGCCGATCAGCTGGAATGCGTCCCAGAGCGTGAACCCCGCATCGGTCTTGTTGAAGAATGTGGACGACGGGGAAACTTCGGTGTGTTTGAAGACGACGCTTTTCCGCACATCGCCGGCCAGGACCAGGCACGGCATCAGTAAGCCGAGAAGGATCCCGGATGCGGCGCGGGTTATTGTGGATCTGACGGTCATCGCAGGCCGGTTGTTATTGAGCCGGCGTGACGGCTGTGGCAAGATGAATTTTCGCCCAGAGCTGGAGCGGATCCTCGTTGACATCGGATCGACTGCCGCCGCCGCGCATGCCGCCGCCCCGGCGTCCGCCCCCCATGCCGCCGCCGCGCCGGCCCCCGCCCATACCGCCGCCCATGCCGCCTCCTTCGCCGCCCTCACCCGACATTTCCTGCCGGGCCGGCCGCTTGTTCAACTGCCCCGTCTCGAATCCGATGCCGATGGTGCCGCCCGCATCGGTCCCGATGGCGTATCGCTGTCCCGCGCGGGTTCGGAACGGCACTTTCAGCTCGTATACGATCGGCCCCGTCGAATCGCTGATCGCAAGCTGCATGCCGCTTGGATGGAGATTCTGAAATTTTTCCAGCACCATATTCTCCCCTCCCAGAACTTCCATCTCGTACATGCGGCTGAGAAAGTCGCGCTCCGCTTCCCGGGACGCCTGATCGGGATTCTCGCTGTCCGCCCGGTCTTCCATCCGCCGCGGCGAATCTCCGGACTGCATGCCGACGGGGAAATGGATGCCGAAGATTTTGTGGTCGGAGCCGGCCGAGTCGAGCCATACGGTCAGTCCCCCACGGATGATCTTCTGCTGAAGAGACCGGTCCATGCATTTGATGCAGAGATACAGATTCGATTCGTCGTTCGCGATGCCGACGGCGACCTTTTCCTTCTCAAAGAGGAGAAGAGACGACCCCCATTCGGTATCCGATCCGTCGATCGTTATCCCGCTCCCCCTCCACTCGCTCTGGAGGGTTGTGACGCCACAGCCGGTAAAAATCATGAGTCCGTACAGACTGCTCAGGAGAAGAAGACGAATGAAGGATCTCTGCATGTGTTTCTGATGTCCTGATGTGAAGATAATCGTGATCGGTCGCAGATGTAATATAATAGATACAGGATGAAGAAATGAAATGGGCCTCGACCGCGACTCTCCGCGGCTGATGCGGTCATCCGCCGTCAGAAAGAGAGGCGATATCGGGGTAAGTCGTTCAAACCATGTAGTTTGACACCTTTTCCGGTGGAAAGTTTAACACCCGGAATGTCTGCAATGAAAGGATTGGATGAGCCCGGCTTTCCCGTTGTTTGAATGTTTGGTGCGCATTTCCTAACTTGCATCTGCATTTTTCTGACCGCCCGACATGCCGGATTTTTCCCTTTTTACTCCAGAAAACAGGAACATGCCACAACCGTCTCCTTTCCGTGAGGTGCCAGATGCACATTCCTGACGGGTTTCTCGATACGAAGACCATCGTTGCAACCTCCCTTTTTTCCCTGGCCGGACTCGGGAAAGCCCTTCGCAGTCTCTCGCGGGAAATGACGTCGCGGAAGATCCCGCTCATGGGACTCGCCGCGGCGTTCGTCTTTGTCGCCCAGATGTTGAATTTCCCCGTGGTGGGCGGGACCTCCGGCCATCTGCTCGGCGCTGTCCTCATCTCGGTTCTGGCGGGGATGAATGCCGGCATTGTCATCATCAGTCTCATCCTCGTCGTTCAGGCGTTTCTCTTCGCAGACGGCGGAATTCTCGCCCTCGGCGCGAATATTTTCAATATGGCAATCGTCGGTTCGGTCATTGGAACCGCGATGTACCGCGGAATCCGCCTGATCGCTCCGGGCCGCTGGGGTTTCTACGTCGGAGTGGCGGCGGCCGCGTGGTGCTCGACCGTCGTGGCGGCGATCTGCTGTGCGGGTCAACTCGCCTGGTCGGGAACAGTGGCCTGGGGAATAGGATTTCCGGCGATGGCCGGAATTCACATGCTGATCGGCATCGGTGAGGCGGTGATCACCGCCATTGTCCTCGCCGCTGTGACGGCGACACGGCCAGATCTCCTCTCCGGCCGCGGGCCGGAGGACGGAAACGCTGCGCCGCTGAAACCGCTTGGCAATGCGGTCGTCTACGGTGCCATCGTGGTGGCGGGACTTGCGTTGTTCGTTTCGCCGTTCAGCTCCCGATGGCCCGACGGGCTCGAAAAGGTGGCGGCGCGCTTCGGATTCGATACAGCGCGGCTTTCCGCACCGCTGATGGCATCTCCTCTTGCCGAGTATCGCATGCCCGGCATCGGCCTGGTTTCAGTATCGACAGCCCTTGCCGGCACGGTCGGCGCCGCTGTTGTTTCGGTGGCGGCGGTTATCGTCGTCCGCGCAATCTCCCGAAAATCTGCCAAAACCTCCTGACCTGCAGAACGGACCCGCTCCCGTGCACCCGGATTTCATAGACAGGTACAGCAGAAACAACAGCCCGATTCACCGGATGCCCGCCGGCGTGAAATGCTCTGCGGCACTGCTTCTTGTCGCCTGCATCCTTGTTTCTCCCTGGACGCTGACCGGTGCCTCCCCGGCGCTTTTTGTCCTCCTGGTCGGGACGGCGCTTGGTGCAGGCATTCCGCCCGGATTCCTCTTCAGGCGTATCCTGGGCGCCGGCTTCATTCTTGCACTCCTCAGCGTGCTGATCCTCCTCCAGCCCGGGGGTGTGGAGAAATTTTTCACCATTCTGATAAAAAGCATCCTGAGCCTTACCACCGCAGTTCTCCTTGCGAACACGACGCCGTTCTCCGAGGTGATTTCCCTGCTGAAACGGATCCGCCTGCCCGCCGTGCTCGTCACGGTGCTCGCCCTGATGTACAGATACATTTTTGTTCTGTTCGATGAGATGGGGAGGATGAAACGTGCGCGCGAGAGCAGATCCTTCGGGATCGGGCATGCCCGCAGATGGCATCTTCTCGGAACGGTGCTTGCGCGGCTGTTCATCAGATCGACCGACCGGGCGGAACGTATCTACGCCGCGATGTGCGCGCGGGGATGGGACGCATGAGTACCGCAGTCGAAATCGTCGGTCTCCGGTACTGCTATCCCGACGGATCCCGGGCGCTCGACGGCATCACGTTCCGGATCGGGGAAGGGGAAACGGTCGGTTGTATTGGTCCCAACGGCGCCGGGAAATCGACGCTCCTTCTTCACATGAACGGCATTTTGCCGGAGGATCTTCCTCCGGCCGGAACTGCGGCGGTGAAAATTTTCGGCACCCCGGTTTCCGGTCCGACCCTGCGGGCGGTGCGGCGGGATGTCGGCCTCCTGTTCCAGGATCCCGACGATCAGCTGTTCTGTCCGACGGTGTTTGAGGACGTCGCGTTCGGCCCGGCGCAGTTCGGCGGTGATCCGGCGGAGGTGCGGCGAAAAACGGAGGATGCGCTGACAAAGGTGGGATTGGCGGGGTACGGTTCCCGTTCGCCCCATCGCCTCAGTGGAGGCGAGAAACAGCGCGTCTGTCTTGCCGGCATTCTCGCGTGTGAACCGAGAATCCTCGTGCTCGACGAACCGACGAGCGATCTGGATCCCCGCGGAAAGCGGCAGTTAAAACAACTGCTGGGCTCCATTCCCACCACGAAGATCATCGCGACACACGATCTCGAGCTGGTGGTGGAACTGTGCCCGAGGGTGATTGTTCTGGACGGGGGGAAAATTGTGGCCGACGGGCCGACCGCAGTTCTTCTCTCGGACGAGCGGCTGATGGAAGACCACGGGCTTGAAAAACCGCACATTCTGAAGCACCGGCATCCCCATTAAACCGGGGCCGGTCAGTGCTGGAGAATACTGCGCGGGCGAATGACGCCGCTGATGTTGAATTTGGATTTCAGCGAGGCGAGGTCGGGTTTGGCCTCTTCCTCCGAATGATAGGAACCGACCCAGACGAGATAGAAGAGTTTTTTCCCGCCGAGGAAGTTTTTATAGACATCCGTTCGGTATCCACCGGCCCTGAGCTTCTGCTGAAGTTTATCGGCGTTGGCCTGGGAGGCAAATGCCCCAGCCTGAATTGAGAATTCCTGAATGACGGTGTTTTTTTTCAGCGGATGATGCGGCGTCGCCGGGGCGGGGGAGGATGTGTCGCCGGAGACCATGCCGCGTTCTGAATATACCGCCGTCAGATTCCGTCCGGCGGAGGCGCCCGCCGCCAGGAGCAAGAGGATGAAAATGACAATGCCGGCGCCAGTCTTTTTTCCCGTGGAGACAGCAGTGGTGTTCGCCATCGGAGGTACGTCCGCAAATGTTG
The DNA here is from genome assembly GCA_035524335.1 of Bacteroidota bacterium. Lineage (GTDB taxonomy): Bacteria > Bacteroidota > Ignavibacteria > UBA10030 > SZUA-254 > DATKPE01. The sequence goes on along the minus strand of DATKPE010000004.1, from coordinate 66,495 downwards.
GAGGAACATACCATCTTTCCGGCCCAATGTCAAATTGATAATCCGTAATTACTTTGTAATTCCCTCATCGATTGCTATATTGTAACGGTTTTGTGATGTCTCCTACACTATGACGCAGAAACAACACCCCCGGCGCACCCTTCTGACCCGCGCCACACTCCTGACGATGAAACCCGGCGGGGAGGTCATCCCCGATGGTTCGGTGCTGATCGAGGCGAACCGGATTACAGGGATTTACCGGGCTGGGGAGACGGTCCCGGACCTGAGCTCCGGCGACACGGTCGACCTGGGCGGAAAATTCCTCCTTCCCGGTTTTGTCCAGACACACGTCCACCTCTGTCAGACTCTCTACCGCGGCCGGGCCGAGGAGTTGGAGCTCCTGCAATGGCTCGGGGACCGTATTTTTCCCTTCGAGGCGTCCCACAATGAGGGATCGATGCATGCCTCGGCAATGCTGGGGATCGCCGAACTGATCGGTTCCGGCACGACGACGGTACTCGACATGGGAAGCGTCGGCTATGAAGAGGAGATCATCCGGGCGGTCGGGGAGACCGGATTCAGGGCGTTTGTCGGCAAATCGATGATGGATCTGAACGATCTCTATCCTGCGCTCAGGGAATCCACGGCAGATTCGCTTTCTGCAACGCGGGCGCTCGCCGAACAGTGGCACGGATCATACGGGGACAGGGTGCGCTACGCCGCCGCTCCCCGGTTCGTCCTTTCCTGCACCGACAGGCTTCTGCGGGAAACCTCCGAACTGGTCCGGGAATTTCCCGGCATGCTTCTCCATACGCATGCCTCGGAAAACCGGGGCGAGATCCGGGCCGTGCGGGAACGGTGTGGAATGGAAAATATCGAATTTCTCGATCATGTCGGACTTCTCTCCCCAAAGGCGGTGCTCGCGCACTGCATCCACATGAGTGAGAGGGAGATCGGAATCCTGAAAACGACGGGAAGCACGATTTCCCACTGTCCGTCCTCCAATCTCAAGCTCGGATCGGGCGTTGCCGATATTCCGTCCTATCTTTCCCATGGGCTCCCCGTGACGATCGGCGCCGACGGGGCGCCGTGCAATAATTCTCTCGATATGTTCCATGAAATGCGCCTCGCATCTCTCCTGCAGAAGCCGAAGTACGGCCCGAAGGCAATGCCCGCCAGGTCGGTTCTTGAAATGGCCACCCGCGAAGGAGCCAAAGCCCTCGGCCTGGGCGCCGACCTCGGGACGATCGAAAAAGGAAAACTCGCCGATCTGATTGTTCTCGATCTGGACAACATCTGGGATTCCACCGGCCCCGCAGAAGATCCCTTCGCCGCTGTCGTCTATTCCGCAGGCCCGCGGAATGTCGATTCCGTCATGATCGACGGCAGGTGGGTGTACCGTCACCGGCAGTACGATACACTCGATCCCGCTGCGGTGCGGCGAAACGCCCTCGCCCAGCTCGGGAAACTTCTCGAAAGAATGGGCTGATCAGCCGGTCGGCTCCCCGGGATTCCCTATGGATTCGATACACGAAATGCTCGAAGCTGTCAGGGCGGGAGATATGGAACGCATCCGGACTCTCCTGAACAGCGACAACCGTCTCGCAGAAGCGCGGACCGCCGCGGGCGCCTCTCCCCTGATGACGGCGCTCTATTATGGACGGAAGGAGATCGTCGCCCTTCTGCTCTCCCGGCGGCCGGAGATGGATTTTTATGAGGCCGTCGCACTCGGGGATGAGAACCTTGTGCAGGACATGATCACCGATCACCCCGATCTGCCGCACTCCCAATCATGGGACGGGTTTACGGGACTTCACCTCGCTGTCTTCTTCGGTCATGAGTCTATCGCCCGGCTCCTCATCCGCAGGGGGGCTGATGTGAATGCCATTTCGGCGAACCGCACGGTCGCGCGCAATGCCCGACCGATCCACAGCGCCGTTTCTGCGAACCGGCCCGGCATGGTGCGGCTCCTCCTCGATAACGGCGCTAAGGTAAATGCACGCCAGGATGGAGGCTTCACCCCTCTCCACGGTGCGGCTGCCGGTGGCAGTGCCGTCCTGATCGAACTCCTTCTTTCCAGCGGGGCCGATCCGTCACTGCTCGCAGAGGATGGATCATCACCAGCATCGATTGCGGAACAACGGGGACACGCCGAGATTGTCCGTCTCCTCAGAGAGGCGAAGAACCCGCCGCCGGGAGGTGTCCGTTGACCGGCGACCGCAGACCCGTTCATACGATGTACGGCGGCGCGCATCTCTTCTCGGCGGAAATTTCTGCCCGGGCGGGTGCGGCCGCCCTCGATACCCTCCGCCTTTATGCTCCGGATGCGGTTTCGTTCGCGCGGCTGACCGGCATCTCCGGTCCCCGGAAGCATCTCGAGCTTCTGTATGGCCGCGTCGTGGAAAAACTCCGCCGGGAACCGGTTGAGGACTACAGGATTGATTTTGAGGACGGATTCGGCGTCAGGAGCGATGAAGAAGAAGACGCCGAGGCTGAACGAACCGGCGCGGAAGCCGCCCGTGCCTGCGCTCTCGGAACGCTTCCCTCCAGGATCGGGATCCGGCCCAGGCCGTTCAGCGGAAATACCGCAGACAGAGCCGCACGAACGGTGGAGTTGTTTTTCCGTTCGTTCACACGAAATACCGGAAAGATCGCACCGGGTCGGTGGGTTGTCACCCTTCCGAAAATCTCCGGTCCTGCGGAGGTTGAAACTGCGGCGTCTCTGCTCACGCTTCTCGAACACCGCAACGGTTTGCCGGCCGGCTCCCTCAGAATCGAGCTTATGGTGGAAACCCCTGCGGCATTTTTCAGACACGACGGAGTTCCGGCCCTTCCGTCGCTGATCGCCGCCGCGGGAGGGCGATGCTCAGGCATCCACATCGGGCCGTACGATCTTACCGCGTCGCTCGGTATTTCCGCTCCGTTTCAGGACCTCGGCCACCCGGTCTGCGATCTGTCCCGCAGTATGATGCTGTTCGCGGCGGCCGGGACGGAAATAGTTCCGGCCGACGGTCCGACGGCCGTCCTGCCGATCGGGCCGCACAGGATCCGGCCCGGATCTGCCGCATCGAAAAAACAACTCTCGGAAAACCGCAAAGCCGTCGCTGCCGCCTGGAAGCTGAGCGTCCGTAATATCCGGCACGCACTCTCCATGGGTCTCTATCAGGGATGGGATCTTCATCCTGCCCAGCTTCCGGTGCGCTATGGCGTCCTGTACGATTATTTTCTGAATGGACGCGAGGCGGCAGGTGAGCGCCTCGGCAATTTTCTCATGCATGCCGGCAGGGCGGTTCGGTCGGGAGATCTCTTTGACGACGCGGCGACCGTCCGCGGCCTGATCGGTTTTTTCGAACGCGGGTATTCCTGCGGCGCCTTCACCGCCGACGATCTCGCCCGCGCGGGCATCACATCCCGGGAATCAGACATCCTTTCCGGACTGGATCGGAATCCACCCGTGGACGCCAGGAGGTGAGTTGTGCAAGTACCGAAACACACAATGATCGACGCGGCAACAGCCATCGGGATGATTCTCGAACGCGCCATCCCCGCCCCCCCCGTCATGACGGCCATCGGGCATGCCGCCGGTTCGGTTCTCGCCAGGGATGTGTATGCCGCCGAAGAGGTGCCGCGCTTCACTAATGCCGGCATGGACGGCTTCGCCATCCGCGCAGGGGATTGCGGCTCCGTGCCCGCGGTTCTCAGGGTCGTCGGAGAAATATTCGCGGGGACGATTTCCCGGACGCCGCTCGGACCGGGCGAGGCGATGGTGATCATGACCGGCGCCCCTCTTCCGGAAGGCGCTACGGCCGTTATCCAGCAGGAATGGACGGAACCTGCCGGCAACGGGCAGGTAAGGATTCTCCGGAAAGTCCCGGAAGGGCATAACTGCCGCCGGGCCGGGTCCGATATTGCAAATGGCGAAAAGGTACTGAAGGAGGGAGCGGTACTCCGGGCGCAGGATGTCGGCGTTCTCGCTTCCCTCGGCATCAACTACATTCCGGTGATCCGGAAACCCCGGGTTGCCCTGCTTGCCACCGGCTCGGAACTGGCGGATGGAGAACGGGATCTTTCAACGGGAAAGATCCGTGACAGCAGTTCGCCGGTCCTCTCTGTATATCTCGGAGAACTCGGCTGTGATATTCTCGACCTTGGAATCGCGAAGGATGAACCGGATGCGCTCGACGCGGCATTGCAGAGAGGATGTTCTTCCGATTGTCTCATTACCACGGGGGGCGTTTCGGTGGGAGCGCGGGATCTCGTGATGGCCGGTCTGGATCGGATAGGCGCGGAGCTGGTCTTCTGGAAGGTCAATATCCGGCCTGGTATGCCGCTGGTGTTCGGCACGCGGGGGCGGACGCTGATATTCGGCCTGCCGGGGAACGTCGTCTCATCGACGGTGACGTTTCTCCAGTTTGTCCGGCCCGCTCTTCTCCGGATGAGCGGAGACCGCTCGACCGACCCGTTCCTGAGAATCCCCGCGGTTCTCGACGAGCCGATCCGGAAGGACGACGGGAAGAGACACTTTGTGCGGGGAATTCTGGAGCGGCGCGGTGGGGAATTTCGCGTCCGCACGACCGGGCCGCAGACCTCTCACATTCTCACCTCGCTTGTCCGCGCGAACTGCCTGATCATACTTCCGGAGACCATCACCAATCTTCCCGCCGGTTCAGTCGTGGAAGTGGAGCGACTGCCATGACCGTCCGGGTCCGGCTGTTCGCAAACCTCCGTGAAGCCGCAGGAACGGCCGAATGTGAAGTGGAGACCGGGTCTGCCGGGGACGTCGGCCGTCTTCTTGACCTTCTCTGCGCCGACTACCCGATGCTGATGCCCCACCGGAACTATCTCCGGGTGGCAGTGAACAGAGTCTACGCCCGCCCGGAGACGCTTCTTCATGAGGGAGACGAGGTCGCTCTCATTCCCCCGACAAGCGGAGGCTGACATGCAGGAGAATGTAGCTCTGAGTGCCGTGCCGATTCAGCTCTCCGGGATTTTCGAATCAGTGAGGGACCCCGGGGCGGGGGGGATCGATATTTTTCTCGGCACCACGAGGAAGACATCGGGGGGAAAAGAAGTGATTGCTCTTGAGTACGAAGCGTACGAACCGATGGCGCTGCAGAAGTTCCACGAACTCGCGGCCGAGGCGTCCGGAAAGTGGCGGCTCAGGAAGGTGACCATTGTTCACAGGACCGGACGGGTCGCTGTCGGCGACATCAGTGTGGCGATTGCCGTCGCTGCGGTTCACCGGGCGGAGGCGTTTGAGGCGTGCCGCTGGCTGATCGACGGCCTCAAGAAATACGCTCCAATCTGGAAGAAGGAACTGTACAGGGACGGATCGGAATGGGTGGACGGATTCACCGGATAGACCGCCGCGGATGCCGGAAAAAGCGGTTTTTTTCTTCCTGTGCGATGAAGGGAGTTAAGAAAATTTAATTCTGGATTTATTGGATGTGAATATCCCAATTGATACATTGCACGTGAACGCACTAAGGATGCACGAAACGAACACCCAACCACTCACAACTTTTCCGGAGGTAGATGTATGAAGAAATTATTTGCAGTCCTGACAGTCCTTGTGGCATTCATCGCGGCGCAGAGCCGCTGTATGGCGCAGGACAATCCGGCCGCGGGTTCGCAGGTTCCCGATCCCAATAAAGCAGCCGCCAAGATGGGGGAGATGAAGGAGAAAGTCGGCCAGGCGCAGGAAAAAGCCGGTCAGATGGAGCAGAAGGCCGGAGACATGAAACAGAAGGCCGGAGCAATGAAGATGAAGGCCGGCGCCAAAGCAGTGAAAAAAGGTGAAGCGATGGAACAGAACGCCGCCGCAGAAGGCAACGCGGCTCTCCAGAAGACCGGCGAAAAGGTTCAGGCAAAAGGCAAGCAGATGGAGAAGAAAGGCGCTGCAATGGAGAAGACGGGAAAGAAATGGCAGAAGAAGGGCGAGGTGATGCAGCAGAAGGGCGCCAAGAACCTGAAACAGGGCGAGCAGATGGAAAAAAATGCTGAAACGAAGGCAAAAGCAATGATGAAGGACAGCACGAAGAGCAATTAACGCCGCTCACAACGGGCGTTATCCGGAAAGCGATGTTGACCACATCGCTTTCTTTGTTTATATTGCCTGCTGATACGGTGCCGTATGAAACCATCAGACGATTCAGACGTTCTTCCTTCCGGTCGGCACGCATCTCGCCGGCGGGACCTGCTTAAATTTGTTCCGCTCCTCTTCCTGGCGGGATGTGACTACAGCGCCGGACCGGGAGTAACCTCATTTCTGCGGCGTGTACAGCGGTTCAACGACTGGGTGCAGTCCAGAGTATTTGATCCGAACAAGGAGGCGCCCGAGTATTCCACCGCCGAGCTGACCCCCGAGAACGCTTTCCGCGTCAATAATTATGACACCGACCAGCCCGATATCGACATGGAGAGCTGGAGTCTCACCGTCGATGGACTCGTGAGCCGGCCGGGGGAATATGCGCTCTCGCAGATTCAATCGCTTCCGAAACGGACGATGAATACCCGCCACTGTTGTGTCGAGGGGTGGAGCATGATCCCGCAGTGGGGGGGAGCCACCCTCCGCAATTTTCTCGGACTTGCCGGCGCCGATCTGTCGGCGCGCTATCTGAAGGTCGAATGCGCCGACGACTATTATACATCCTTCGACATGCAGAGCGTGCTCCACTCCCAATCTCTCCTGTGCTATGAGGCGTATGGCAAACCGTTGTCGCTTGAACACGGCGCCCCGGCCAGAATCGTCATGCCGACCAAACTGGGCTACAAGTCGGCCAAATGGCTGACACGGATGACGGTGACCAACGAAAAGCCCGGCGGTTACTGGGAAGACGAGGGGTATGACTGGTTTGCGGGAATCTAATTCGATGACGCGGAAAGAATATCATCACCCGCCTCTCATCCGGCTGACGCATTGGCTGAATTTCATCGCCCTCATCATCATGGTGGCGAGCGGGCTCAGGATTTTCAATGCATCTCCGCTCTGGGGGTTCCGCATCCCCGACTCCCTCACTCTCGGCGGATGGCTTGCGGGTGCCCGTCAATGGCATTTTTTTGGGATGTGGATTTTTGCCGCCAACGGGATTGCCTGGATCATCTATAATATCCTCAGCAGACACGGACGGGAGACCACCATTTTCCGGTTACGCGACCTCGGAGGCGTTGTGCCTATGGTTCTGTATTACCTCCGGGTCCGCAGAGATCACCCTGCGGCAAAAAAATATAATTCTCTCCAGAAACTTGCCTACACAACCGTTCCCCTTCTTGCCGCGGCAGGAATCCTGTCCGGCATTGCCCTCTACTGGCCTGTCCAGTTCAGCAGTATCGCGCGTTTGTTCGGGGGCTATGACAACGCACGCACCTGGCATTTTCTCTCCATGGCGTGCCTTGTGACATTTTTTGCCGGACATCTTCTCATGGTTGCGCTGGCAGGCTGGAGAAATTTTTTATCCATGATTACCGGGTGGGGAGAGGCGAAATGACCGGGAATGCGTGACCCCTCAGGTGAACGGCGCCTGGTCGATTCCTTCGGCCGGAGGATCGATAACCTCCGGATATCGGTGACCGACAGATGCAATTTTCGGTGCAAGTACTGCATGCCCGCAGAGGGAATGACCTGGCAGCAGAGTGAAGATCTCCTCACCTTCGGGGAAATAACACGCATCGCATCGGTTGCGGCATCTCTCGGCGTATCGAAACTCCGGCTCACCGGCGGTGAGCCGCTCATGCGGCACGGGCTTCCCGACCTTATCAGGAATCTGCGCGCGATCCCCGGCATCAGAGACATCGCGCTGACAACCAACGGGTATTTCCTCACAGAACATGCGGCGGCGCTCGCCGATGCCGGGCTCCATCGCATCAATATCAGCATCGATTCGCTCACGCCCGCAACCTTTTCAGCCATCGTGCGCCGGGATTATCATGCCGCTGTCATGAAGGGTCTTGAGGCGGCGGAACGAACCAGTCTCCGGCCGATCAAGGTCAATGTCGTCCTCCTGAGAGGGATCAACGATCACGAAATCGGCGACCTGGCCCGGTTTGCCCGTGAACGACAGCTTGTTGTCAGATTCATTGAATTCATGCCGATCGGCGCCGGGGACGGCTGGACGCCGGATCATGTGGTCCCCACCCGGGAAGTCCTCGCCCGGGTTGCCGCGGCAACCGGAGTTGCCCTGGAACCACTCCCGACGGCACACGGCGAGCCGGCTGAACGGTTCAGGTTTGTCGATGGGTCCGGTGAAATCGGCGTTATCAGTTCGGTCAGCCAGCCTTTCTGCGGATCGTGCAACCGCATCCGGATCACCGCCGACGGCCATCTTCGCACCTGTCTGTTTTCCCTCCGGGAGACCGACCTCGGGAAAATGCTCAGGGATGGTGCGTCGGATGAGAGCATTGCGCACGTCATCGAAGTGGCCGTCTATAATAAAGAGGAAGGACATCATATCAACAGGCCCGAATTCGTCCGTCCGGACAGGACCATGAGCAGTATAGGGGGATGATCGCACTTTTCTCCCGCCATCCCGGCGGAAGCGCCGGGAAAAACCAAGGATAGAATATGAGAGACGTTTCAGCAAAACCCAATACACTCCGCTCCGCGGTCGCATCATGTACGCTCATCGCCGCACCGGCGACAATCCGGGCAATCCGGAAGGGGACCGTTCCGAAAGCCGATCCCGTCGGTGTGGCGAAAATTGCCGGCATCCAGGCGGCGAAACAGACGGCTCTCCTGATCCCGTATTGTCATCAGGTTCCGGTCGATTTCGTCCGGGTCGATATCTCGCTCGGCGCCGGATCGCTGGAGATCCGTGCAGAAGTGAAGGCCGTCTGGAAAACCGGAGTTGAAATGGAAGCGCTCGTTGCAGTCACGGCCGCAGCGCTGACGCTCTACGACATGCTGAAGATCATTGACGACGGCATGGAAATCCGGTCTGCACGGCTGATCGGGAAACAGGGGGGTGTTTCGTCGACGACCCGTTCTGCCGCGGGCCTGACCGCTGCGGTTCTTGTGACCAGCGACAGCGTAAGCGAAAAATTCACCGAGGACCTTTCCGGAAAATATCTTGCCGATCAGCTCGGTTCCCTCGGCTTCACCGTGCGGCATTATGCCGTCGTTCCCGACGAGCAGTGGGAAATCGAGCGGACCCTCCTCTCGTGGTGCGAATCTCCCGGTCTCGATCTCATCCTGACCACGGGCGGAACGGGAGTCGGCCCGCGGGATGTGACCCCCGACGCGACAAGCAACGTCATCACGCGGCGGCTGGACGGAGTCGAGGAAACCTTCCGAGCGTACGGCCAGAACCGCATACCGACGGCGATGCTCTCCCGCGGCGTCGCGGGGGTGCGCGGCCGGACGGTGATCATCAATCTTCCCGGATCCATCCGGGGCGCGGAAGATGCCGTCAGATCTCTTTTCCCCGCCGTCCTCCACGCATTTCCCATGCTCCGCGGCGAAGGACATGGCGGGAGGAAAATCCGATCCCGGACCCGGCGCCGGGCAGGGAAATAATCGGGGGCCTCACCGGCGGGAAGTCCACTCCGGCCCGATCGGTGCGCGGAATTTACGGACAATCCCGCCGGCCGGGCGTCTTCCCCAATGTTTCTGTCCCGCGCATCTTCATTCGATTCCCACGTCCGGTTCACTCTGTCTGAGCGATGCGGCCGATGATCCTTCCGGTGATGCGGGAAGTTTTGCGACCGAAAGGGACGTTCGGAAGCAAACGGGTGATGAGCAATAATGACCGGCACTGCCTGTCCGGCCCGGTCTGTCCCGTGGGTATCGATGAAGTGCCGCCGTTTATATTTGCTCAAAATTTCCTATATTGGCGGACGATACCGGATATTATTCCCGGCCGGGTCTCCGTAGGGGTTGTCACGATATTCATCTGGAGCTGCATGGTGATGTGTCCCGGTTTCTCTCCCGCTGATCTTCCCTGTCCGTACCGGACGACGTCGTGATCATTGCCGTCATCCTCATATCGCTCCTCTGCTGTATTCTGCTGTTTGCCCTCCTGCGGAGCCGCGCCCCCCGGGCCGGCGGTCCCGACACGCAGACGGTCCTGCTGGTTCAGCAGCAGACCGATTCCCTCCGGAGTGAAATGAGGGAAAATCTCAGAATGGTGACCGAAAATATCAATCACCAGCTCGGTACGGTTGCCGGACAGCTCCAGTCGCAGACCCAGACGGTCGGGACGAGGCTGGACAGTGCGGCACGCATCATCGGGGATGTTCAGCGGAATCTCGGGGAACTCCAGCGGGCGACGGAGGAGATCAAGGATCTCGGTGAGAGCGTCTCCCGGCTTGACAATCTGCTCCGTGCGCCGAAACTCCGCGGCGGCGTCGGAGAATTTCTGCTGGAGGATCTTCTCCGGCAGGTTCTTCCCGGGGAGCATTTCGACGTCCAGTACCGGTTCCGGAGCGGCGTCGTGGTCGATGCGGTCATCAGAACCTCGGGCCTGCTTACACCGGTCGATTCCAAATTTCCGCTCGAGAATTTCAGACGAATGACCGATGCCGGCTCGGATCAGGACCGGAAGACCGCCCAGCGGAGCTTCATTGCCGACGTGAAAAAACATATCGACAGCATCGCCGGCAAGTACATTCTTCCCGATGAAGGGACCTTTCCGTTCGCGCTGATGTATATTCCGGCGGAGAACATTTATTATGAAGTGATCACGAACCGCGAAAATTCCGCCGGCGAGGGACTCTATGCCTACGCCATGCACCGGCGGGTGGTCCCGGTGTCGCCGAACAGCCTGTATGCCTATCTTCTGGTGATCACTCTCGGTCTCCGGGGCATGCGGATCGAAGAACGTGCCCGGGAAATTCAGAACGCCCTCGGAACTCTCCAGGGCGATGTGGCGGGAATCCGGGGCGTGTTCGATGTCCTCGGAACGCATGTCGAGAATGCAAGGAAGAAATATGAGGAAGCGGACAAGGTGCTGACGCGTTTCGAGGGGAAGCTGGGCAGTATCACAGATCCCGGAATGATTCCCGAAGCAGGGGAATCCCGGCAGGCAGTTCTTCATCAGGATTGAACGACCGACGGACATGTTTCTGAGTGTACATCCGCAGAATCCGCAGGGACGGCACATTGCAAAGGCGGCGGAAGTACTGCGACGGGGCGGCATCATCATCTATCCGACCGACACGGTGTACGGCATCGGGTGCAGTATTTTCGACAGCGCGGCGATCGAAAGGATCTACCGGCTGAAACGGCAGGACAAATCCAAAACGTTCAGCTTTATCTGCTCCGATCTCAGCCATATCGCCGAATACGCAAAAGTGTCGAATACCGCCTACCGGCTGATGAAGCAGTGCGTCCCCGGACCGTACACGTTCATCCTTCCCGCCGCCCGCCTGAAACAGCTCCCGAAGAGCCTGATTTCAAAACGGAAGACCGTGGGCATCCGGGTTCCCGATAATTCCATCTGCCAGATGCTCGTGAGCGAACTCGGCCATCCCCTCCTCAATGCGAGCGTGCCCGATGCCGGCGAAGATATCGTCACCGACCCGGAAAGCATTTTTGAATCGCTGGGCGACAGGGTCGATCTTATGCTGGGCGGAGGACCGGGAGGCCAGGAATTTTCAACCATTCTCGACCTGACGGAGGACCGCCCGGTTGTGGTCCGCGAAGGCGCCGGCGATGTGCGGGGATTTCTCCAGATGGATCATAACGAAGGATAACGGCATGTACCTCAAACAGACATCCCTGACACTGACGGAAAGAAAGTCGCTCATCCATGGGGAGAAACTCGACGTCGTGGTGGTGTACGCCGATCTCCGGGGATTTGCCCATTGGTCCCTCTCGATGAGCGCCGCGGAAGTCATCCGTATTATCGAAACGGTCTACGACAGGGTCATCCAACTGGCTTTTTTTTACAAGCATACCTTCCATAAATTTCTGGGCGACGGTTTCGTCCTCATCTGGGAGGCGAAGGACCATTCGTCGCGCGCCGAAGCACTCCATTGGGCGCTTGCCGCCTCGTTCGAGATCCACAAGCGCTACTGGTACATCGCAAAACGCCTGCAGTTTCCGTCCCCCAGCGGCTTCGGCATCGGCATTTCAACCGGCGAGGTCGTCCGGATCGACCCGGAGACATTCATTCCCGAGCTGAATGAGGCGGATTTCGTCGGGTATCCGATGAACAGCGGCGCACGCCTCCAAAAACTCGCGGGTCCGTACGGGACGGTGCTCGATCACGCGGGCGTCGAGCTTGCAGAACGCTATCCGGAGCGGGTCCTTCGCACAAAGAACGACGTGCTCCGGCTCGAACTGCTCAAGCCTCACAACAAGGCGATTGCACTGGCCGACAAATTCACCGGCCTGCACGAGAGCGACATCTATGGATTCCGCTATGTCACCTGGCCGTATGTCAAAGACGCCCTCTGGCACATCGACGGCAGGCCCTGATCCGGCCTGGCTGGTGCTGTACGATCCGGCGCCCCGTCCGATGGCGGGTGTGCTGAGGAATGCGGTCATCGGCATTCTCTTTGCCGGAATTCTTCTTGCATGTTTTCTCCTGCGCGCCCCGGCAACGGTTTCGCTGATCGTCTGGACGATGGCGGCGGGGACCGCGTTGTCGCTTCTGTTCTGGAGCGCCTGCTCGGTCTGGCGCCATCTCCTTCGACCCTTTCTTCCCCCCGGGGCTCTCTGGCCTGCGGCGCTCACCCGCGTGCCGTTCTGGCTTCTTACCGGCGGCATCGGCTATACGTTCTCTGCGCTCGCCGGTGCAAGGGCGCACCTGGTCCCGGTGAACGACCGGCCGGTCTCCCGCCTCTTCCTTTCCGGCAGTGTCTGGTTCGGCGGGGCGATGGCGGCGGCGGAGCTGATCATCTGTCTTTATTCCACACGACGACGGGTACAACAATGACGATTGTCGAACAGCATAACATGATCAAACAGCTCGGAGAGTATGCGCATAAAATGCGCGGAAAGGATCTCGACGAGTTTGAGATGATGAGGAAGCGGGACAAGGACGACGAGGAGCTCGATGACATCCGCCGCCGGCGGCTCATGGAACTATTCCGGACGTACGTCCCCGAGCGCTACCGAATCTGATTTCCCTCATCCGGCGCCGGACAGGTTCGCATAACGCCGGAACCGGATAAGATCCCATGCCCGTTCTCCTGCAAAAAAATTTTCCCTCCCCGGTCGCAGACGCCGGCGCATTGATCGCGGAACGGCTCCGCGAAGGGCGGCCGTCGACCTTTATCCATGTCGTCCCGACCCGGAGAAAAGTGCGCGATGCGGAACGGCGCTATCTCAACGCCCTCCCGAGCCGGACCGCCGCCCGGTTTCATCTCTACACGCTCGGAACACTTGCCGTCGAACTGTATTCCACCTGCTGTCCCCCCCGGCGTGTCGTCGACGGGCCGTCGCAGGCGATCCTCTTTCATCAGGCCATTCTGAATGTCCGGGCTTCCCTCCGGTATTTCCGGTCTCCGCGGGACGGAAGATTCCTTCCCCAGGGCACATTCCAGAAAATCATCCGTGTCATCAACACGATGAAAGAACAGGGAATTTATCCGTCGGTCCTCCTGGCCGAACTCGATACCGCCGATCCGGTTGAACAGTACAAGCTCCGCGACGTCATCACGATCTACGAGGAATATGAACGCCTCCTCGGCGCGCGGTTCATCGACGCCGCGGGGTACCTTAAACGGTTCAACGAATCGTGGGACGAGCAGACGGCCGGCAGGGTGCGGGGACGTTTTCCCGACGTCGATCTGGTCGTGGTCTCCGGGTTCGACCGGTTTTCGGACCCCGAGCTCACCCTCCTCGCCTTTCTCTCGGATATTCCCGGAATCGGAACAGTCGTTTCGTTCGATTATCACCGGGGGAATCCCCGCCTCTTCGGCCACCTGGGCGACAATTACCGGAAATTCCGCGAGATCGGTTTCCGTGAACAGCCCGCGGCTCAGTTTTCCGACCGGCCGCTCGTCGAACACCTCGCCCGGAACTGTTTCGGCGGCGGTGCCGACGATCCTTATGATGCGCGGGGAGAAATCACGCTGATGGAGGTGGCCACGAGACGGGATGAGGCGGAAATGGCCGCCCGCATCGTCCGGCATCTCGTCAGCACGGATCCGGACACCGATATCAGCCGGATCTGTATCGCCACGTTTCAGCCGGGACCGTATACCCGGCTCTTCCGGGAAACCTTCGCCGCGTACGGCATCCCCGCCAATATCACCGACAGATTTTCTCTCGACCAGTCGCCGGTCGTTCTGGCTCTTCTCGCCCTCCTCGAAGTTCAGGAGAGAAACTTTCAGCTCCGCGATATCATGCGCGCTCTGTCGGCTCCCTATATTGCGGCGGGCACCGGGGCCGAGCCGATCGATGCCGGCAATCTTCTCGAGGCGGCGTCGCTCCTCCGGATCAGGGGCGGGAAAGGCGCGTGGACCGGCGGATGCGAGCGGCGGCGTGAACGCATCGCGCGGGACCTCCGTCGCACCGATGATGACCTGGAGGCGGACCGCCTCCTCCGGGAGCAGGAGACGCTCACGAAGGCCCAGGCGGATATTTCCCGGCTGGCGGATCTCCTTTCCCCGTTCTCCCGTCCCCTCCGGCCGGGCGAATTCAGGGAACACCTCCTCGCCCTGTTCGATACCCTCCGTCTTACCGAAGGTCTCCTGCCGCCGCCCGGTGTCGGCATCGATGCCGAACGGACCGAAAAAGACGCCCGCGCGTTTCAGAAATTTCTCTATTTCGTAGACGATTACATGGAAATCCTCCGGGAGGAAGCGAACGGATCCGCCGCAAAACCGCTCTCGTCCTATCTGGACGCGCTCAGGACGGCACTTCCCAACGTCCGCTACAACATCCGCCAGAAATGGGGAACCGGCGTCCAGATCACGACCCTCGAGGAAACACGCGGCATCGACATCGACGTCATGATCATCATCGGCTTGATCGACGGGGAGTTTCCGCCGCTCTATGCGCCGGAGTTTTTTTTCAGCTCCTCCCGGCGGGCGGAAATTGAACGGTATTACCTCACGGAACACCGCTATCTGTTTTATCAGGCCGTTTCGAACTTCACACGCCATCTTTATCTGATCTCTCCGCGCCGCGACGCGAAACGACAGCTGGTGCCGTCGTCCTTTCTGGAATCGCTTTCAGCCATCGTCCGGCTTGACGACCGCAGAGCGGCCCCGCCCGCCGAAATTCTCGAACCGGTCTATACCGCGGATGAGTATCTCCGCATGCGGGGCGCTTCGGCGGTGAATGAAGGCGACCCTGCGGGTGACACCGCGGGGCAGCTCGGGGAGACGATCGCACACATCGCGCGTGCCGCCGGCGTGGAACGCGATCGGTTCTCCGGCCGCGGGGATCCGGCATACGACGGACGCATCGGTTCCGGCGACGCGGAAGGCACCCTCGCCGTTCTCCGGAGATACCGGGACCGCGTCTATTCTGTGACCCAGCTTGAATCGTACGGCCGGTGTCCCTTTCAGTATTTTGCCGGTAAGGTGCTGAGGCTGATGCCGACGCCGGAGGTCGACGATACCGTTCCGTCGGACGAACGGGGCCGGATTCTGCATGAGATTCTGTTCGAATTTTACAGCAGCCGCAGAAAAAAAGGAAACCCTCCGCTCGGCGGATGTACCGGGGACGAATATGCGCAGGCAGTCGAGCAACTTCTGGCCATCGCCCGGCGGAAGTTCGATGAAAATTCATTCCAGGGAATCATGTGGGATCTGGAAAAGGAGTGGTATCTGGGCGGAGAAGGCCGGAAGGGGATCTTCCGGGAATTCCTCGATCTCGAACGGTCAAGCGACTATGCCACCGTCCCCGCGTTTTTTGAGGCCGGCTTCGGATCCCATGTCGGCGGGAAAAAATCGACCGATCAGGAACTCACGGCGGAAGAGCCCGTCCGTGCGGGGGATGTGCTCCTGAGGGGTAAAATCGACCGTGTCGATATCGGCGGCGGGCTGTTCCGTATCGTCGATTATAAAACCGGTGTGGAGACCGTCCAGAAAGAGGATCTGGAGCTCGGCATCAGCCTGCAACTGCCGGTGTATCTTTATGCGGTGGAACGACTGCTTGCCGGCATGGGCCGCGGTGTATTCCGGCCTGCGGCGGGCGTGCAGATCAGACTGCGAAGTCCGGTGGAGGAAGAAATCGTTCTCGCCAGCAGGGAATTCGCCGGGGCGGCGTTCGATGGAAAACGCCGGACGAGCCGGATCGTGCCTGAGGAAAAAGACCTCCGTGCGGTGATCGGGCATGCGATCGACCGGGTGAACAGTTATGTGAACGCTATATCCGCGGGGGAATTTCCGGTCCGGCCGCAAAAGCGGGAGAAGGTCTGTCCGTGGTGCGATTTCAGGAAAATCTGCAGGATCGGCACCCTTCCGGTTTCATCGGAGGCGGGCGATGAATCGGAGGGAACCGGACGATGATGGTACTGAACGGACTGCCGCGGCGCCGGGACGAAGCGGCGTGTACAGGTTCGGGATATATCTATTTGAATTCCATCGAAAAATTTGCGATTGTGGGAAAGCCGGCAGGCTGGCGGGGAGACGCCGGTTATACAGGTTGTACATTCATTCGAAAAAGGAGAAAATAAACATGAGTTCTCAATTGGGGAAGGTCGGTATCCTGACGGGAGGAGGCGATTGTCCCGGGCTGAATGCCGTCATCCGGAGCATCGCAAAACCGGCCATGTCCTACTTCAACGCCAAGGTGATCGGGATCCAGGACGGATTTGAAGGATTCGTCGAAGGCCGCATGCGCGAGCTGACGAGACTCGACGTCAGCGGCATCATCAACATCGGCGGCACAATTCTCGGGACGTCCAATAAGGGTGACCCGTTTCACTTTCCCCGCGAAAGCTCAAGCGGCATCACGATCACCGATGCGAGCGACCTTGTGAAGGGCAATTACCGCCAGTGGGGACTCGATTGCCTCATCGCCATGGGCGGCGACGGCACAATGAATATCGCCCACAAACTCGTCCTGATGGGAATGAACATCATCGGGGTCCCGAAAACGATCGATAACGATCTGGATGCCACCGATGTGACGTTCGGCCACGATTCGGCCCTGGCGGTGGCGACCGAGGCCATCGACCGGCTCCAGACGACCGCGTCCTCCCATCACCGGGTGATCGTTCTTGAAGTGATGGGCCGTTACGCCGGATGGATCGCGCTCGGCGCCGGCGTTGCCGGAGGGGCCGAAATGATTCTCATCCCCGAAATCCCGTTCAAATGGGAATCGGTGTTCGATTTTGTCTGGAAACGGAGCAAGGGAGCCCGCTTCAGCGTCATCGTCGTCGCGGAAGGAGCCAAGCCGCGTGATGGCGACATCGTTGTGAAGGAAACCGACAAGAAGCGGACCGACCCGATCCGCCTCGGCGGCATCGGCGACCTGGTCGCACGGCGGATCCAGGAGGAGACCAAACTGGAAACCCGCGTGACCGTGCTCGGGCATCTCCAGCGCGGGGGAAGTCCGACGGCATTTGACAGGATCCTGGGGACGAAATTCGGCGCCCTCGCCCTCGAATCCGCTTCCCGGGGAGAGTTCGGCAGAATGGTCTCCCTCCGCGGCCGTGATGTCGTGACCGTGCCGCTGGAAGATGCGATCCGCCGCCAGCGGCTCGTGCCGCCCGATTCACAGCTCGTGTTCGCGGCGCGGTCGGTCGGCATCAGTTTCGGCGACTGATTCCGCCGCCCGGGCCTTCCCTGCGCGGAAGGTGAACCCATGATCGACCCGACGGTTCTTCTCTCGGCATACGCGTCGGGATATTTCCCGATGGGAGATTCTGCATCCGGCGAGATCGGATGGTACTCGCCGGATCCGCGGGCTGTGATCCCGCTCGACACCTTCAGGATTCCGCGGAGCCTCCGCCAGGCCTGCCGCAAGGAACTCTTCGAGATCAGGATCGACACGGCCTTCGGTGAGGTGATCCGGAGTTGTGCAGCGCGGGAAGAAACCTGGATCACTCCTCCCATCATCGACAGCTATACGGAACTCTTCCGCCTCGGATATGCCCACAGCGTCGAGACCTGGAAGGGCGGATCTCTCGCCGGCGGTCTCTACGGCGTCGCGCTCGGAGGCGCCTTTTTCGGCGAATCGATGTTCAGCAGGGAGCGAGATGCCTCGAAAATCGCCCTCGTCGCGCTCGTCGAACGGATGAACCGGAACGGGTTTGCGCTTCTCGATACCCAGTTTGTCACCCCCCATCTTGCCCGGTTCGGCACCGTCGAAATCCCGCGGCGGGCCTACCTCGGGCGACTGCGCCGCGCCGTCCGCCTCGACTGCTCGTTCCTCGATTGATTCCGTTCGGGATAGTTTTTATATTCACCGACAGTCCTCTTCCTCTCTCGGAGTACGACCATGACTGCACGCCATATGCTGTCTCTTCTCCTGGTGCTTGTTGTGACCTCGGGCGCCGGCGCTCAGGAACCGGCCAGAATCACCGCGGTCAAATGCGGCAGGCTCTTCGACGGAACAACCAGCCGGCTTCTCCAGAATCAGATCATCCTCATCGAGGGAAATGTCATCCGTCAGGTCGGCCCGGGCCTGCAGATCCCGGCCGGAGCTGATCTGGTCGATCTCGGCGACATGACCGTGATGCCCGGTCTCATCGACTGCCATACCCATGTTCTTCTGCAGGGGGACGTCACCTCGGCCGATTATGACGATCAGCTCCTGAAGGAGTCGATTCCCTACCGCACGATCCGGGGAGCGGTCGCCGCGCAGGCGGCGCTCCACCGCGGTTTCACCACTCTCAGAGATCTCGGCACCGAAGGGGCGATGTACGCGGATGTCGATATCCGGAATGCCATCGCACGCGGCATCATCGACGGACCGCGGTTGTTTGTCGCAACCCGCGCGCTTGACGTCACCGGGGCCTATCCGCTTACAGGATATTCCTGGGAACTCGACGTGCCGCACGGTCTTCAGGTTGTCGACGGGCCCGATGCCTGTCGCAGGGCTGTCCGCGAGGAGGTTGCGAACGGAGCCGACTGGATCAAGGTTTATGCGGACCGGTCGACCTATCTCGCTCCTGACGGTGAAATCAGAAGCATCCTTACCTTCACCCCTGACGAACTGAAGGCGATCTGCGATGAAGCGCACAAGCTTCACCGTCGCGTCGCCGCGCACGCCATCGGACGGGACGGGATCGAAAACGCCCTTAAGGCCGGGGTCAATACGATCGAGCACGGCGACGGGTTCACCGACGAGCTCCTCCAGCTGGCAAAGAAAAATAACGCCTACTGGTGTCCGACGCTGTTCACGACGGAATACGTGGCCGAGGGGCGGGCCGCCGAAGGGAGACCCATCTACAAACAGATGATCGGTCCCCAGCGCGACGCGTTTGCGAAGGGAATTGCGCAGGGGGTCCGTATCGCATTCGGCACCGACGCCGGCGCATTTCCGTGGGATGTGAATCAGGCCCTGGAACTGGAACGGATGGTCGACGACGGGATGCAGCCGGTCGATGCTCTGAAATCCGCGACGAGCGTTGCCGCCGATCTTCTTGATATGAACGGCAAACTCGGAGTGGTCGCCCCCGGTGCATTCGCAGACCTGGTTGCGGTTCCCGGGAACCCGATCGCCGATATCGCTGTCGTCGAAAAGGTGGTCTTCGTCATGAAGGACGGTAAAGTGGTCCGCAACGATCCATCTCCCAGGTGACATGACTATCCTGAAATTTTCCGCGATTCTGCTCCTGGTGTGCGTCGTTCCGCGCGCGCGGCTGTTTTCCCAGACGGAGACTGCGGTCGAATCGGTCCTCGTCCGTCAGGCGGACGCATGGAACAGGGGCGATATCAGGGGATACATGGAGGGATACTGGAAATCGGACAGTCTGCTCTTCACAAGCGGTGGAGCGGTCCGCCGGGGATGGGATTCAACGCTCGCGAAATATCTCCGTTCGTACCGCACGCGGGCTGAGATGGGCACGCTCAGCTTCTCCGGGCTCGAGATCAGGATTCTCTCGCAGGAAGCGGCCTGGGTATTCGGCCGGTGGGAGCTGGTGCGCGCACAGGATCGTCCCTCGGGGGTGTTCACGCTGATCCTCAGAAAATTTCCCGGCGGCTGGAAGATCATCCACGATCATACATCGCTCGAACCCGCCTCGCAGATGCCTGCGGGATCCGGGCAGACGCAACCGAAATGAAGAGATCCGGAATGAACGAAACACCGGCAGTTTACGAAACGCATCTGGAGGGGCTGAAGCTCCATCGACGCGGTAAAGTCCGGGATGTCTACGATCTCGGTGACTGTCTCCTCATCGTGGCAACCGACCGGCTCTCTGCCTTCGACGTCATCATGCCTCAGCCGGTCCCGTTCAAAGGAATGGTGCTGACCCAGATCTCGAATTTCTGGTTCGACAGGACGAGAACCATCGTCGGAAATCACATCCTTGCCACGAAGGTGGAGGAATTTCCCGCGGTCTGCCGGCCTCACCGGGATCTGCTCCGGGGGAGAAGCGTTCTGGTCAAAAAAGCCCGGCCGCTGGCGATCGAATGCGTGGTCAGAGGATATCTGGCGGGATCGGGCTGGAGCGAATACCGCAGTTCCGGAAGCGTCTGCGGGATCGCTCTTCCGGCAGGGCTCACGGAGGCATCGAGGCTTCCCGCGCCGATCTTCACTCCCGCGACAAAAGCGGAGGAAGGGCATGACGAAAATATTCCGTATGCCCGGGCTGAGGCCATAGCCGGGCATGAGCATGCCGCGCAGGCCCGCGCGTATGCGCTTCGCGTCTACAGCGAGGCGTCGGCCTACGCCGAATCGCGGGGGATCATCATTGCCGACACCAAGATGGAATTCGGCATCTGCGACGGCGAGCTGATGCTGATCGACGAACTCCTGACTCCCGATTCCTCCAGATTCTGGCCGCTCAGTTCCTATAGCCCCGGAAGGGGGCAAAAAAGTTTCGACAAGCAGTATGTCCGTGATTACCTCCTCTCGATCGGATTCTCGAAGGAACCGCCGGGCCCGAAACTGCCGCCGGAAATTCTTCAAAATACCTCCGCCACCTACCGCGAGGCGATGCGACTGCTGACCGGGACCGACATTGAATGAGGTCACCCCGCCCGCAACGCAGTTCCCGCGGGCGGGGTGATGGCATCTTACCGATCGGTTTCTTATCTTAGGGCAACAAAATCGCCCGTTTCCGCGTATCTTCCGGCAGGTTGTAATCCGCACGATGCCACGAACGGGCCGTCATCCGTCGTTCACGACTCAACTATTCATCCGAACATCCCATGGAGGGAATCATGCTTCGATATCTTTCTATTCTTCTCCTGACTGCCCTGCCACTCGCCCTCGCGGCGGCGCACGGCAGGAGCGACCAGGGAAAGATATTTCCCTATGTCATCAATCAGGTAACCCTTGAGAACGGCCTGAAAATCGTCTCCATTCCGTTTGACAGCCCCGGCATCATCGCGTACTATACCGTGGTCCGCACGGGCTCGCGAAATGAGCCGGAACCGGGCAAGTCGGGCTTCGCCCATTTTTTTGAACATATGATGTTCCGCGGGACCGAAAAATTTCCCAAGGACAAGTTCAACGACATCCTGAAATCGATCGGCGCCGACAACAACGCCTTCACGTCCGACGATCAGACGATCTATCATACCGTGGCCAGCGCCGAGGCGCTGGAAACCATGATGCAGATCGAGTCGGACCGCTTCATGAATCTCAAGTATTCGGAGGAGGACTTCAAGACGGAAGCGGGCGCGATCCTCGGAGAGTACAATAAAAACTCCTCCAGCCCGTTCATGACCATTGAAGAGAAAATACGGGACGCCGCCTACACACAGCATACCTACAAGCATACGACGATGGGATTTCTCCGCGACATCGAGAACATGCCGAACCAGTACCAGTACAGCCTGGAGTTCTTCAGCCGCTGGTACCGCCCGGAGAACTGCATCGTGGTGGTCGTCGGCGACTTCAACCAGGACCGGCTCATCGAACTGGCGAAGAAGTACTACGGCGGATGGAAACACGGGACGTATACGCTCGACGTTCCGCCCGAACCGCCCCAGCCGAAGGAAATAAAGGTCGATGTGCCCTGGAAGTCGCACACGCTCCCGATCGTCACGATCGCATACCACGGTCCCGCCTTTTCCGACACGGATCCCGACATGGCGGCGCTCAGCCTGTTCGGCCTGCTCAACTTCGGCGAGACGTCGGATCTCTACAAGAAGCTGGTGGTCGATCAACAGCAGGTGGAATTCATCGAGGGATCGATGGCCGAAAACCGTGACCCCGGCCTCTTCTATGTGTTCACGCGCATCAAGGACCCCAAGAATATCGATCAGGTCCGCGAGGCGATTTATGCCTCCATCGAACAGGCCAAGACCGTTCCGTTCTCCGCCGAACGTCTTGCCTCCATCAAATCGCACGTCAAGTACGACTTCGCCATGGGGCTCGACAATCCCGACCGCGTGGCAAACGCCATCGGGCATTACATCAGCCTGACCGGCGATCCGGAATCGGTCAACCGCGTCTATGCAATGTACGACAAGGTCACGCCGAAAGATATCATGAACGTCGTTAAAAAATATTTCACCGTCAACAACCGCACCGCCCTGCTCCTGACCCAGCAGGCCCAGGAGGGTCACCAATGAAAACGATCGCCGTTATCACCGTACTCATCGCGCTGGCCATGATGACACTTCAGCCGCTCGCGGCAAAAGACCAGACGGGACTGAAATTCACAAAGATCCCGGCACCCAACTCGCCTCTCATCGCCTTCCGCATCATTCTCCGGAGCGGATCGATCAACGATCCCGCCGGCAAGGAGGGACTCAACGCACTGACCGCCGACCTCATCGTCCAGGGAGGGACCAGAGACCTCACCTATTCGCAGGTCGTGGAGAAACTCTATCCCTGGGCGGCGAACATTGACGTGCAGACCGATCAGGAAATCACCACCTTCGTCGGGAACGTCCACCGCGATCATCTCGACGGTTTTTATACGCTCTTGTCGCAGCTGCTTCTCGCACCGCGATTCGATCCTGCGGATTTCGAGAGGGTGAAAGACCTTCACCTCAATTATCTGCAGAATGAACTCCGGGCCGTCAATGACGAGCAGCTCGGCAAACAGGCGCTGAACGGAGCGATCTTTGCGGGGCATCCGTACGGAACGACCGAGATGGGCACCGTCCGGGGAATCACCGCGATCACGCTCGACGATGTGAAGCGGTTCTACAGGGAAAAATATACCCGCGCAAACCTCTGGATCGGGATCGCGGGCGGGTATCCGGAAACTCTGCCGGGTCAGATGGAGAAGGATTTTGCGTCCCTGCCTGCGGGAACCTTTGCCGAAATTCCTCTTCCGGCGCCGGCCGCCGTCAAATCGATGGAGGTCACCGTCGTCGAAAAGCCGACCCGCGCGTATGCGGTTTCCATGGGATATCCCATCGCCATCAACCGGAAGGACAAGGATTATTATCCGCTTCTCCTCGCGAATTCCTATTTCGGCGAGCACCGGACGTTCAACGGCGTGCTCATGAATCATCTCCGTGGTCTCCGGGGTCTGAATTACGGCGATTATTCCTACGCGGAAAAATTCGTGGGCGGGCTCGGACAGCCGCCGTTCCCGGAAGTCAATACACCTCTCCGCCAGCAGTTCTTCAGCATCTGGCTCCGGCCGGTCCAGCCCGAGAACACCCACTTTGCGATCCGGAATGCCCTCTGGGAGCTGAAAAAACTCGTCGATCAGGGGATCTCGAAGGACGATTTTGAGATCACGCGCAAGTTCGTCCTCAATTATTCAAAACTCTGGGCCGGAACGATCAGCAGGCGGCTCGGATATCAGATGGATTCTGAATTTTACGGCACCGATTATTTCATCGACAGGATCGACAAGGAACTCCGCGCTCTGACCGTCGACGATGTCAACGCCGCCATCAAAAAGTATCTGCAGGCCGGCAATATCAAGATCGTCGTGGTGGTCGACGAGGGAAAGGGAAAGAGCTTCCTCGACAATCTGACGAACAACGCGCCTTCCCCGATAACGTACCAATCGCCGGTGTCCCAGTCCATTCTCGATCAGGACAAGGAAATTCAGGTGTTTCCGCTGTCGGTCAACAGGGAGACATCACGGGTCGTTCCGGCGAAGGAGCTGTTCGAGAAATAACGCCGCACGGGAGAGAATCGGACGTGTGTCAGGCCGCGGCGGGAATCCTCCTGCGGCCTGCACCCGTTCAGAGCGAACTGCAACGGTGACGCCATGAGGATCACGGTTCAGGTCAAGGCGAATGCAAGAAAAAACGAGGTTGTGCCGCTGGGAGAAGGGCGGTATCTCGTCTATGTCAACGCGCCTCCGCTCGAAGGGAGGGCCAATGAGAAGGTGGTTGAAGTCCTGGCCGGCTATTTCGACAAACCGAAACGGTCGGTGGTCATCATCCGGGGCGAGCGGGGGAGAGAGAAAGTGGTGGAGGTAAGCTGACGGCCGGGAGTTCCGGATGGCGGCATGCGTTCCCGCATCGGAGAGTCTCCGGCGCTTCCGGAATATGGCGTTCGTCGTCCCGCGCATTGTCTCTGCGCATCTCCGGCGCCGTCTGCCGTCACGCCTCCGTCCGCATATATGTCGTCCCGCTCATAAAAGAGGAAGAAGAAGCCGGATACCTGTTCCGGCCCTGAGGATCTGAACACCCGCATCGGCCGCAGCAGCCCGCCGGATCATTGCATCCCTTCCCGACATTTCTTACATTTCACCCGGCCATGACAAAAAAAACCGATCTGAAAGGACTCACAACTGCCGAATTGACCAATTTTGCCGTCTCGATCGGTGAACAGCGGTACCGCGGGAACCAGCTGTTCGAATGGCTCTATATGAAACGGGCGGTGCGCTTCGAAGAAATGACGGCGCTCTCGAAGCCGCTGAGGGAAAAACTTGACGCTGTGGCGGTCATCGGATCGATCGGACTGTCAGACCGCACGGATTCCGGCGACGGCACGACAAAATTTCTTTTCAGTCTGAACGACGGAAAGCAGATCGAGAGTGTGCTCATTCCGCCCCGGCTTGCCTTCGGCGGCCGGAATGCCGCGGGGGAGGACGAACAGCGCCGGCTGACCCTTTGTGTGTCGACCCAGGTCGGCTGTGCGCTCGACTGCCGCTTCTGTGCGACGGCGACCATGGGTATGGTGCGGAATCTGACCGCGGGGGAGATCGTCGATCAGGTCATGCAGACCGGCAGGATCACGGGCCGAACGATCACTAACATCGTCTACATGGGGATGGGGGAGCCCCTGATGAACTATGATGCCGTGATGAATTCCGTAGAAATAATCTCGAACGGTCTGAAGATTCCCGCGCGGAGAATCACGGTGTCGACCGCAGGATGGGTCCCGAAAATCCGGCAGATGGCGGAGGAACGCCGCAAGGTGAAACTCGCCGTCTCCCTTCACTCGCTCAACGACGCAACCCGGGCGGAGCTGATGCCGGTGGGGTTGAAATTTCCGCTCGACGAACTGATGGACGCCGTCGGCGAATACTGCCGAAAAACCGGCATTCGCGTCACGTTCGAATATATTCTCTTCGACGGCATCAATGATTCGGCGGAGGATTGCCGCCGGCTTGCAGTTCTCGCGAAGAAAATCCCGTGCAAATTCAACATCATCCCGTTTCATGACATTTCCGGAACCGGGGGGGTCAGAACGGCCGGTCTCCGGCCGTCGCCGTCCGCGACGATCGACCGGTTTGTCGCCGCGCTCCGCCGCCTGCACGTCACCGTCTTTGTCCGAAGCAGTGCCGGTGAGGATATTGCGGCCGCCTGCGGACAGCTGGCCGTCATGCAGTCCGCAAAGGAGCGGATGCGGACGGAAGGTCATCCACGTTCACATCAGAGGCGATCAGCCGTATGAAAAAGACCATCCTCATGGTCATGTTCTTCAGTGCCGCGATGCTCGACGCGCGGCAGGTTCCGCCGGAATGGCACACACGGGAACGGCAGTACCACGTCGTGCATTATAAGATCAATCTCGCGGTCGATCTTCCGGGATCGTCGGTCACCGGCTTTACGTCGGTGACGCTCACCCCTCTCCGGCCCGGAACGGATACGGTCTGCCTGGATGCCGGCCCGATGTCGATCAGCCGGATCACACTTAACGATTCCCCCCTCGGATTCCGGCAGGATGATGATTCGCTGGTCATCGCTCTGCCCCGGCCCTTCGGCGACAGGGACACCCTGACGCTGACGGTCTATTATACGGTCGCCTCGCCACAGCGCGGACTGTATTTCATCCATCCGGACAGTTCGCTCCCCGACCGGGATCTGCAGGCATGGACGCAGGGGGAAGCGCGCGACAATCATTATTGGTTTCCCTGTTACGACGACCCGAACGATCTTTCGACCAGCGAGACAATTCTCACCGTCGACGATGCCTACACGGCGGTCAGCAACGGACTGCTGATCGACCGGAGAAAAGACGCCCGTCATCACACGGCAACGTTCCACTGGCTCGAGGCGAAGCCGCACGTCTCCTATCTCGTCTCGTTCGCCGTCGGGAAATATGAGATGGTCCCCGATACGGCCGGGGGACTGCCGATAGAAAACTACGTCTATCCCTCCCAGGTGAATGACGCCATGCGCTCGTTCGGCAACACGCCCGCCATGATCGAGTATTTCGCCGAGAAGATAGGGTATCCGTTTCCGTGGGAGAAATACGGACATGTGGTGATCCGCGATTTCATGTTCGGGGGGGAGGAAAATGTGAGCATCTCGACCCTGACGGATCATACGATTCACGACGAACGGGCACAGCTCGACAATTCGAGCGATCCGCTGGTCGCGCACGAGCTTGCCCATCAGTGGTGGGGCGATCTCGTTTCCTTCCGCGACTGGTCCCACGCCTGGCTGAGCGAGGGATTTGCCACCTATTTCGAACTTCTGTTCGAGGAACACAGTCTCGGCCGGGATCATGCGGCCAAATCCCGGCACGACGCCCAGATGATTGTGGTCAACAGCGACCGGTATGATCACCGGCGTCCGACCGTCTGTCCACGGTACAACGCCCCGATGGAGCTTTTTGACAGCAGAATCTATCAGAAGGGGGCATGCGTTCTCCACATGCTCAGATTCGTTCTCGGTGACGAGCTGTTCTGGAAATCGATCAACCGCTATGTTACCACCCACGCGTTCCGGAATGCGGAGACAAATGATCTCAAAATCGCCATTGAGGAGGCGACCGGATACAATCTCGACTGGTTTTTTGATGAATGGCTCTATCATGCAGGCTACCCGGAGTTCGATATCGAACAAAAATGGAATCAGGGAAGCCGTTCGGTCACTGTTACGGTCACCCAGAAACAGGTCGTCGATTCGCTGACGCCGGTCTTCCGAACCCCGGTTGATATCCAGGTCTGGGTTCAGGACCGGCCGGAGACGTACCGGGTCATGATCGGTCAGAAGTCGGAAAGCTTTACCTTTCCGGCCTACCAGAAGCCGGACCTGGTCCTGTTCGATAAGGGATGCCAGGTCCTGAAGAAGGTGAACTTCCCGAGGACGACCGCCGAGCTTCTCTATCAGCTCCAGAACGCCGAGGACGGCATCGACCGGCTTCTGGCGATTGATGAACTGCAGTGGACGGCTGATTCACCGGAGGTGCGCCGGGTGCTCGAGAAGGTGATGCTCGACGATCCCTACGGGGAAGTCCGCAGAGACGCCGTCTGGGCGATCGGGGATGTGAAGAGCGCCGACGAGAGCGAGCATCTTCTGAGGGCATACGGCGATCTGGAATCGCGGGTGCGGGTGGCAAGTGTGGCGTCGCTGGGAAAATTCCGCGGCGAGAACATTGTCAGCACGCTCCGGCACGCCTTTGAAAAGGATCCGAGTTATGCCGTTGCCGCGGCGGCGTTCCGGTCATTGATGCTGGCGGATACGGCGAACCGCAGTATGTATCTTCACGAAGCTCTGCAGAGAAGTTCGTACGACGAGGAGATCCGTTCCGCGGCATTGCAGGAGATCGGAACGAGGCGGACCGACAGTTCCCTCACGGTCCTGATGAGCTACACGGGTGAAATCCACAACCGGAATCTTCGGATCCAGGCGCTCCGCTCGCTCGGCAGTGGGTGGGGACAGCGGGAGGATATCGTCCAGTACATCGCCCGGGGGCTCGAAGACAGAAATTATTCGGTGAAGCGTGCGGTGATCGAGATTTTCAGTACTCTGGATAGTCCGGTGGCGGAGCGGGAGCTGAACAGGTTTCTTACCACGGAAACCGATGTCCGGCTGATCGAGGCCGCCAAGGAAGCGCGTGTTAAAATCGAAGAAACGATAAAAAAGAAGGCATCTCATTAGAAAGGAACTTCATGCGGTGTATCTTATTCGGCCCTCCGGGGGTCGGGAAAGGGACACAGGCGAAACTCTTCTCAGCGAAGCTTGGAATAGCCCATATTTCCACCGGCGATATGCTTCGGGAGGCGGTGTCCCGCGGCACCCCGCTCGGGATGAAAGCCCGGACCGTCATGGATGCGGGTCAGCTGGTGTCGGATGACATCATGATAGGGATCATCGAGGACGTGCTCCGGTCGGAGGCGTGCAGGCCGGGATTTATTCTGGACGGTTTTCCCCGCACCGTTCCGCAGGCGGCGGCACTCACCGGTCTTCTGGAACGGCTCCATCAATACCTGGACGTGGTGGTCAATATGGAAATCGATGAAGCGGAAGTGATCGGGCGTCTGAGCAACCGGGTTTCGTGCAGTGGCTGCGGAAAGATTTTCTCAGTCCGGGAAGTCGGCTTCCCGGACAACAGAACCTGCCCGTCGTGCGGGGGTGGACTTATTCAGCGGGAAGACGATAAACCGGAGACGGTGCTCCGGCGGCTCCGGGTGTACGCGGAATCGACGGCGCCCGTCAAGGAATACTACCGGGCGAAGGGGCTCCTGAAGACGGTAAACGCCGCAGGGTCGGTTGCGGAGGTCAACGCACGGATTATGAAGCTGTTCCCGTCTGTGTGAACCGGTTTCTGGTCAGGCCGGAGAACCGGCCCATCGTCGTCGGACACCGCGGTGCATCCCTCAGGGCGCCTGAAAATACGATGGCCGCGTTCCGCCGCGCCGTTGCGGACGGCGCCGATGCCATTGAACTCGACGCCCGACTGACCGGAGACGGCGAGGTCGTCGTCTTTCATGATGAGCGGCTCGGAAGAACTGCGGAGGGGAAGGGGCGGATCGGCGGCATGACCTGCAGGGAGCTCAGGAGGCTGAGCGCAGGCCGCTGGTTCCATGAGAAATTCTCATCCGAAAAAATTCCGCTTCTTGCCGAGGTTCTCGACGAGCTGGGTGACCGCACCGGGGTGAATATCGAGCTCAAGGCCCGCATTCCCGCCGAGGAGCGGATGCTTCCCGACCGGACGATGGCTGTGCTCCGGAATGCCGGTAACCCCGCTTCGATTCTCGTCACCTCGTTCGTCCATTCCTGCATCCGCCGCATCAGGGCCGCCGGCGCGGATCTGACCTGCGGGCTTCTGCTTCCGCCGTACCGGGCGGTTGTGATGAATCCCGCGGCATTGCGGAAGGCCTTCGGTGTCGATTATCTCGTTGTGAACGGATCGGCGCTGAAGAAAACCGCGGTCGTCCGTTGCCATGAAAAGGGATTGTGTGTGGGGGAATACACGGTCAACACTCCCCGGAGACTTCAGCGGGCGCTTCGGTACGGCGTCGATGCGGTGTTCACGGACGATCCGGCAGTGGTGGGGGGATTCCTTAAAAAAACAAACCCCGGCAGCCGGCCGGGGTTATTGTGGGGGAATCCGTGAATTAGTTCCTGATCTTGGCGAAGACCTGCGTGTACATTCTGAAGTGAAACGTGAAGTGGAGCGGTGTATTGCTGGCGATCGCCCCGAACGCGAGTGAAACGGTCGGCCGGGGGTTCTGCTGGAGAAAACCGTGCAGGATCGTTATGACACCATTGTTGTAGCTGAATCCCGCGTTTTTGAGTGTGGGATCGAAAATCGTCCGCTCGGTGCTGAAGGCCGAGATGGGGGTATTCATCATGAGCACAAGTGTATCGGCGTTGACCCCGATGCCGCCCGTCAGCGTCGTTCCCGCCGGAGTTCCCTGTGTACTGTCGATCGTCAGCGTGATATTGAATATCTTCACCGAATCGACATCCTTGTCGATGCCCGACAGCACATCTTCGAGGTTGACGGCTTCCACGGCTCCGTACATGGCCGCATTGCCGTCGACGCGGAGAGTGGCGATGACGGGCGAACCGTCGACGATGAGCGGATTGGTGCCGATTTCACAACCCTGCAGGGCCAAGAGGACGATTCCAAGGAGAAGAGCGGGGAGCCAGCCGTAATATTTCATCCATGTACCTTTCATGCGGGATATCCGAGTCAGAGGCCCAGTGAGAACCCGGCACTGGCCACGGTCATTTTTCCGACGCTCACGTCGGCGTTCAATGTCATGATGATGAGATCGAGCGCGAGGCCTGCGGTCGCGCGGTAGGAATTCTCGCCGTCGATCGACAGCCCGATGACGGTATTCGGGGTCGCATCGGGCCCCTGATAGGTATAGTGGACGCTCATGGACGATGATTCATACTGCAGTCCGCCGTACAGGGTGGCGATGAAAAACGTTTTGCTGACCTGCGCCCCGAAGGCGAAACCTTTCTCTTCGAGATAGTCCCCGATCGTCAACTGCTGGTAAAACACCCCCGCGGAAAGGTCGAGCGGGACCATCGGTAAGTATCTGCTGAGGCTGTGCCGGAGACCGCCCCCTGCGAGGGTGATTTTCGGCATATTGCTGATCGCAGGGACGGGCGCATACCGGATGACTGCCTGCGTGCCGAAGAAATTGCCGATCGTCATCTGGGGAACCGCGAACGGGACGACCTGCGTATTCACCTGTCCGTTCTGAAAATGGTAGCTCATGCCGGGGGCGAGACCGGGAACTGTCGCCCCGTCGCCGCCGAACAGAGTGGCTGTCTGGACCGGGTTCTGGGAATAGCCTTTGGGCGCGGTACCGAGATAGGATTTTTCCGTCGGACCGATGAGCGTTCCCATTGCAATGACCTGGAACTGAACGCGGATCGCGTCGCTCAGGTCGGCGGAGTGATAGAATCCGGAATTGAAGTTTGCCCCCACGCTGTTCACGAACGGCTGAAGATATCCGCGGACATTCTGGGAATTAAGCTGTTGGATCGCATCCTCGAGCGGATTCTGTGCGGATGCCATGCACCACCCCGACAGGAGAGCTGCGGCGAGCAACGGAAATCCCCATTTTCGAACAGCACCTCTGCTCATAACGGCTCCTTTTCTCGGGATAACTTAGAAAATTGGAGCCCCCGTATCAATAGAGGAGTGATTAGGGTCACCCGTTTTCACACGATTCACCACCGGTTTTGAGACCTGTATCAACCCCTTTAATTTTCCCTTAAAAACGATCGGAAGGGCCAATTGTATGTTTTCAGGGACTTTGGTATATTCCTTCCGATTTTCATAATAACGAATACGGTGAGCCGATATGAATCGTCTGAGACCTTTATTTATCCTCATGGCGGCCGGAATTCTCCTTCCGCTGCTCGAAGGATGCGGTAAGTCGGCCGATCAGAAGTATTCAGAAGCATCCGCCCGGCTGGACAGTGTTCAGAACCTCTACGCGGCGGGCCGCTACGACGAATCGCTTTCCCTTGCCCGCATCACACAATCCCTTTTTACCGATATCCAGAACGATACCGGAGAAGCCCTCGCCGAGCTGTTCATCGGAATCGACCTTCACCGGCTCGGGGAGTATGACAGCGCTCGATTCTGCCTGCACGACGCCATCAACCGGCTCCATAACGTCGCCGATAAGCGTCTTGAGCGAAAGGCGCGCATTGCTCTGGCGGATTTTGACAATGCCATGGGAAATCAGACCGAGGCGCTCACCTTTTCCGCCGCCGCGGCGACCGAAGCCCGCGTTTTTTCAGATAAGGCGGATGAATACCGCGCAACCAGAATCCTTGCGCGAACCCGGCACGCCATGGGACAATATGACCTTGAACGCGAAAATCTCGAAGTGCTCCTCCGTCTCGATTCCATCGTGTACGGCGGGAAAAAGGGGGAGGAGATCTTTGAGGCAATGTTCAGTTCCGCAGCGGCCGCGGGGAGCCTCCAGCGGGTCCAGGAAGTCGTCCGGCGATGGAAAGCCACATTCCACAATGATGTCTCCGCCTGCAAAGCCGATTTCTGGTTCGCGCAGTGGCAGGAACACACCGGCCAGCTCGATTCCGCATTCCGGAGCTATGCCCGCGTCATCGAATCGCTGAACAGGGTCAATCTGCCCCTCCTTCAGGGGGATGTCTGGAGCGCGCTGGGAGGACTATCTTACCGCCAGCACAGGTACGAGAATGCGCGCACCTATTTTTCGAACGCCCTCCCGATCGCAAGAAAATACCACCGTGCCGGTCAGGGAGTCATGCTCGAACTGGCGCTGATCGCCACCGATGCACAGCTCCATGCGGGTGAAAAGATCCCCGCCCTCCGTCAGCGGGCGGAAAAGCAGACGGATACCGCGCGGGCCCTGTCGTACCGCCGGGCTGAGGCGCTCGGACTTTACCTCTCCGGAGAGTTTGCGGACCTTTCCGGCGATCGCGCGGCCGCAGTCCGCGCGTACAGCGCCGCGTGGCGGCTTGACCTCGGCTTCCCGAGGTCCAAGGATGAATTCGACGATCTGGCAGATGCCCTCCTGGCGGGTGAGGGGAACGGTTGGGCCGACCGGCTGATCAGGTTATATATTTCTGCCGGCGCGCCGGATTCCGCCTTTGCCCTCCTTGAAGAACGCAACCGTCGCGACCTGGCGGAGTTTTTCGTCCATTCCACAATAACAACCGGAGATCCCTCCCTCACCGGCCGGATCGCGGACTATCAGTGGTCCCGCACCACCTGCATCGCCACCGAAGCGCTTCTCCGGAGCGAGTTCACCGACACATCCTATTTTCCCGTCATCCGGCATGAATCGCTGACCCGGGCATTGCCGGAATTGGCGAAGAAAAATTCCGCAGCGCTGGCCGCGCTCCGCGCAGTATCCGGAAATTTCGCGATCCTTTTCTCCTCCGACCCCCTGTACACCCGCGATGTCCGGTCGGCGCTTACGCCGGGATCGGCGCTCCTCGAGATTGTCCCCGGGGAGCCGGGATCGACGCTCCTCGTGGTGAAGGGGGACACGGTTGTGATGCGGAAAAGCCCTGCAGGAAGGACCAATTTTCTTGCGCTCGCCCGCGATTACGCGACGGATATTGCGGCGACGCGCCTGACCACGTTCGGACTGCGGGCGGGAGAGGGAACTTCTCCGCAGCGTCTGAACGAGCTCGGCGCCGCCCTCTCCGCGGCCCTGCTTTCCCCGATTGCCGCCGACCTCCGCGGGGTGACAAAACTCTATGTCGTCCTGCCGGCGGAATGTTCCTGGCTTCCGGTCCAGACACTCAGAACGCCGGAGGGGCCTCTCGGCCTCAGAATCAACGTGAGCTATCTCCCGAGCGCGGCGGCGCTTCTGTTCACACTGCCGGCCGAACATGCGACGCGAACTGTTGTCGGCATGGGACACCGCGGGAAGACCGACTGGGACGTGGAGTATGAGGTCAAGGACATCAGAGCCTTCTACGACAAGGCGCCGGTGCTGTTCGACACGGCGGCGACCCTGTCGCATCTCCTCCCTCTGAAGTACGACGGGCTCCAGATGACCGCCGAATTTTATCTGGACACCGATGTGCCGGACAATTCCCATGTAGTCCTGGCAGATTCCGAGACCTCCTACGGAACGAGCAATGTCCCGCTCGGTGAACTCTGTTCGGTCCCGGCACCCCAGATGCTGTTTTTCAGCAACATCGCCTCCGTCCCCGGAGGGTTCCGGCGATATCCTCCGTACCTTCTGATGGCGAACGGGACCCGGACCGTCATCGCGTCGATGTGGCAGGGCGACCGAAGAACGATCAAGGCATTCGGCGAAGGATTATACACGCATCTTGTGACAGGCTCCCCGGTGAGCGACGCTTTTCAGCAGGCGATCACGGAGATGGGAAAAGGGGAGATGAATCAGATTCAGAACTGGGGATTGTTCGTGCAGTACGGTCGGTAGGTTCAGTTGCTGTGCCGGATCTTGACGCTTCCGAGTCCGACCTCGATGTGCATGTTGATTTTCCCCTGGGCGGAGCGGTAGTTCGGGCTGTAGTAGGTGTCCGATTCCTGCTCGCTCAGGTCGCGGTCCATGTCGATGTGTGACATCCAGTTTTTTTCCGGGAGGACTTTTACGCCGATATTCGCCGGGACGGTGACGACGAGGGAGCCGAAACCGACCTCGATGTTCGCGTCGACCTCCTTGTTGAGAGTGCCGCCGAAATCGAGGGAATAGCTTCCGACCCCGCCTTCAAACTTCAGTCTGTTGAAATTCGCGTTGCAGAGGTTTTCGCCTTCAAATTTGCTGAGCCCCGATTCAATCGTGAGATCCTCGATGGTTCCCTTGTTCGGTTTATCGAACGCGAGGCGCACCGAGCTTGCACCGGCCGAGATTTTCAGATCCTTGACGTTCAGTCCCGTGAGATCCAGGTCGCCCTTTCCGAGGCCGAGGCCGAATTCAAACGAGATCGGAATCATTTCGGTGAATTTCAGATCGAGGTTGTTCGAATTGAATCCGGTGAACTCGATCGAATGTTTTTTGGAGGATCCGTCGGAGCTGGTGTTGACGGTGAGATATCCGATGTCCCCGTGGTGGACATAGTCGATGACGTTTCCGATGTCGGCGTCCTTCTCCGTATTGATGTCGGCCACCAGGAGGGCGTCCGGCTTGCCGCGGGAGACCGAAAGATCGCCGAACCCCGCGCTGAGGGTGACCTTCAGGGCGTGTTCGCCTGAATAGGGAATTTCCCTGTGGTAGGATCGTGTGGAGGCGAACCGGAAGCCTCCGAACGAGAGGACCAGGGCCAGGAGCAGGCAGCCGATCGTATAGTTCGTGAGTGTCCGCATACTCTACGTTGTATATACGTGAGGATCCGGGGGAGGTTTCAGTAATGGCTGATGCGGTTGCGGAGGTACCGGTTCAGGAGTTCCCGTGCTCTGAAAATATGTGCTTTTACAGTCCCAATCGGCAATTTCAGTATTTTCGCGATTTCAGCGTAATCGCGTTCTTCCGTATGGCGCAGAATGATGACCCGACGGTACTTTTCGGGGAGCTGGTTGATCGCCTCGTCGATCAGCAGATTGCGCTGTTTCTGAATGATGGTTTTATCGGGCTGGTAGGTGGTATCGGGGAGCTCATACCGGTAGTCGCTCTCCTCCATTGCAATGGGCTTGTCGATGGAAAAGGTTTCCAGCTTCCGTTTGCGGATGTAATCGATACTGCTGTTGGTCGCGATCTTGTAGAGCCAGGTCGAAAAAGCGTATTCTTCGTTGAAATTCTTCAGCGAACCGAACGCCTTGACGAAGACCTCCTGGGTCAGATCTTCGACCTGGTCGCGGTCATGCACGATCCGGAAAATGACGTTGAAAATCGCATCGTGGTATTTTTTCAGAAGCTGTTTGTAGGCGGCCTGATTCCCGCGGAGCGCCTCGTGGATCAGAACGGAATCTTCCTTTCGCGATTCCGACCTGGCCGTTCCCTCGGCAGGCCGCGGGGGGTGCGGGGGGCGCCGGTGCGATTTTTTCTGTCGCATTACGTTGTGAGGTGGAAAAGATCCGGTAAAGTAGCGAAATTTTGTCCGAGAGGCAAACAGC
Source organism: Bacteroidota bacterium (assembly GCA_035524335.1). Taxonomy (GTDB): domain Bacteria; phylum Bacteroidota; class Ignavibacteria; order UBA10030; family SZUA-254; genus DATKPE01. The sequence continues at coordinate 30,854 of DATKPE010000004.1, read as the reverse complement.
GAATTGGATAATTAGCGGATTTTAACTATGTTTATCTGAAGGAGAAAATCATCAACTGCGATGTTCATCACGTTCGAAGGTGTCGATGCCTCCGGCAAATCCACTCAGGCGAAACTTCTGGTGGATCGGCTCCGTCGTGAGGAAGAAAAAGTCCTTCTGTTGCGGGAACCGGGCGGAACGGATGTTTCCGAGAAGATCCGCTCCATCCTCCTCGACCGGTCCCACCTGAATCTCACCCAGCTTTCCGAGCTTCTGCTCTTCTCCGCCGCGCGCGCCCAGCTCGTCAGGGAGGTCATCCGGCCCGCTCTGATGAACGGTGTGACCGTCGTCTGCGACCGCTTTTACGATTCCACCACCGCCTATCAGGGGTATGGACGCGGCCTCGGCCTTGACCAGATCCGTCTGATCAATGCCCTCGCCTCGGACGGCAGAGCCCCGGATCTGACGTTCATCGTCCAGATCTCCGTCGCGGAAATCGTGCGCCGGAAAAGCCTGTCCGGTGAGACAGCCGACAGAATGGAATCTTCCGGACCGGAATTCTATCAGCGGGTTCTCGACGGTTACCGGGCGATCGCAGCCGAAGAGCCCGACCGGTGCGTTCTCCTCGACGGGATGCTCCCCGTCGATGAACTGCGCCAGGCCGTCTGGCATCTCACCTGTCAACGTCACCAGAATTTATCCATGAGGAATGCATGAAGAGGATGATGGGCAGAAAAACAGCCTTCGTTGCCGTCGCCGTTCTCCTGCTGGCCGCAGGAACGCTCGTTCTGTACGGTTTCCGGGATAACGATTCCGATTATTTCCTGAAAATCAACAAGAGCATCGACATCTTCGGCAGGGTCTACCGCGAAGTGACGATGAACTATGTGGAGAATATCGACCCGCAGAAATTCATGGAGTCCGGCATCGACGGCCTCCTCGGGACGCTCGATCCGTATACCAATTTCATCAACGAAACAGAGGGGGATGAGGTCGAACTCATCACTTCGGGAAAATACGGCGGCGTCGGCGTTACGATCGGCCTCCGCGACGGCAAAATCACCATTCTCACGGTGATGGAAGGATATTCCGCCCAGCGCCAGGGGATCCAGCCCGGAGACCGTATCCTGAGCATCGACGGCAGTGCCCTGGACGGACTGAAACCGGACAACGTCCGCGCCCTCACCCGCGGCGAACCGGGATCCGAGGTCCGCCTGAAGATCGAACGGGACGGGGAACCGAAGCCGCTCGATTTTGTCCTCGTGCGCGAGGAAATTCAGCTCCACAATATATCGTATGCCGGCTATCTCGACAGCGGCATCGGTTATGCCAGGATCGACAGGTTCTCGCGAGGCGCCGGCGATGAACTCCGGCTCGCCATCAAAAACATGAGACTGAAGGGCGAACTCAAAGGGTTCGTCCTCGATCTCCGCGATAATCCGGGCGGACTGCTCGACGTTGCCGTCGATGTGGTCGAAAAATTCGCCCCGAAAGGGAGTCTCGTCGTCACTACCCGCGGCCGGAGGTCGGAAAACGACAAACAGTTTTTTGTCACGGAAGAACCGCTCATCCCCGATGTCCCCCTCGTCGTCCTTGTCAACCGCAACAGTGCCAGCGCCAGCGAAATCGTCGCCGGCGCGATCCAGGATCTCGACCGGGGCGTTATCCTCGGAACACGGACATTCGGCAAGGGGCTCGTCCAGACGATCACCCCGCTCGGCTACAACACTCAGCTGAAAATCACCACCGCAAAGTATTATACCCCGAGCGGCCGATGCATCCAGGAAATTGATTATCAGCACCGGAACGGGAACGGCGTCTTCGTCGCAACGCCCGACAGTCTCCGGCGTACATTTAAAACGGCCGGAGGGAGAAAAGTTCTCGAGCTTGGCGGTATCCAGCCCGACTCGGTGATCGGCGAACAGCTGCACAGCACGATCTACGCCGAGCTCCTCAGAAAGTCGCTTTTCCTCCGGTTTGCCGGCAAGACCGCCCACGAGTTCCCCGCTCTTCCCTCCTGGAGCGACGACACGCTCCTTCTGCGGTTCCGCGCATTTCTCGACGGCCAGCATTTTGCCTACCAGTCGGAATCCGAAGGGAAGCTCAAGGATCTCAGGGATGCCGTCGCCTCATCGAAAAACAGCGAGGCGATCCTCGCGGACCTGGACAACGTCGGGAAAATGCTCGAGACCCTGAAGGGCGACGATTTCCATCTTCACGGCTCCGAACTTCTGCGGGCTCTCAGAATCGAACTTTCGGGAAGATATAAAGGGGAGGAGGGAAGAATTGAAGCCTCATTCGAACACGACACGCAGCTGCTTGCCGCAAAGGGGCTCCTTCTGAACAGCAAAGAGTACAGGCGCAGACTGCACGCGAACTGACCGCGCCCGGCCCGGCGGTCAGCCGGTCAGCGTCCGGCGGCCGGTACGGCCGCGTATCCGAGGTCCATCAGTTTCGCCTGGATCAGCAGGAGCATCCGGTTGAAGTCGCCCCGTTCATGGACGAAATCGACCTCGTCCGAAGGCACCACCAGCAGAGGTCCGAGCCGGTATCCTCTGATCCATTCCTGATAGTGATCCCGGAGCTGTTCGAGATAGCTTTGGGGGATACTCTGTTCGTACTCCCTTCCCCGGCGGGCGATCTGTTTCAGGAGGGTTTCGATGCGCGCATCGAGATAGATCAGCAGGTCGGGAGGCCTGAGGTAGCCGGTCATCACCCGATACAGTTCCACGTAATTCGCATAATCCCGTTTGTCCATCTTCCCGATCTGGTGGAGGTTGCGGGCGAAGATTTCCGCATCTTCATAGATCGATCTGTCCTGAATCACGCTGACGGCGCCCTCCACGATCTTTTTGTGATCGTTGAAACGTTTCGAGAGGAAGTAGACCTGTAGATTGAACGACCACCGGTTCATGTCCCCGTAAAAATCGGCAAGATAGGGATTGTCCTCGACGGATTCAAAAAATGAGGTCCAGCCGTAGTGACTGCTGAGAAGACGGGTGAGGGAAGATTTTCCGGATCCGATGTTTCCTGCTACCGCGACAAAGATTTTCTCGGTCATGACCGTCCAATATAGAAGAATTCCGGCCGAATCGCAACCAAAAATCGCCGCTAGCGGCCGGAGTTCCGGAGGGAGTTCAGATATTCCTTCGCGGCGGAATTTCCCAGCCCGGCGGCCCGGTTGATCAGCGGGAGGGAGCGCCCGCGCTCCCCGATCGAAGATAAGGCAACGCCGAGGTTATAGATCGCCTCACCGTAGAGCGAATCGGCCGCGATTGCGCGCTCGAACCACGGAATGGCCCCGCCGATGTCCCCTGCCTGCGCCAGCACGCTCCCGTAGTTGTTGCAGGCGCGCGATTGGCCCGGGTCGATTCCCACCGCCTTCCGGTAACACAGCAGTGCCGCCGCCGTATCGCCGCGCGCCAGAGCGCTGTTTCCCTCCGTGACACAGAAGCCGCTGTATTCCTGCCTCAGCTTTCTGTTCTCACCGTCCACCGCGAGCCAGGCGGCGTAGACGCTGTCCCGGGCCGCCAGCGAATCGGGTTCGTAGGCAATCTGCACCGCAATCTGATTCTCGTATCCCCTCGGATCGCCCGGAAACAGGTGCCGGTAATGTTCCCAGACGGCGATGTTTTTCCCGGGTTCCCCCTCGGCGGCGTAGAATCGTGTCAACCGCTGGGTATGCGTGTAATGACCGAGATGCGAAAGGATCCGCTGGTCCCAGAGTGATTGAAACCGCCGGATGCTCGGATCCCGGGTTGCGTTGAGAAGAAACCAGGGGGCGGAGAACAACAGGCTTACCAGAACGACCATGAGAAACGCGGTTTGTCCACGGCCCTGCGCCCGGCGGTGAAACAGGCAGGCAAACAGCAGATTCAGAAGATAAAAATGCGCCGCGAAGACATCCCAGTCGCTCCCGAAACCCTGTTCCAGTTTCGCAACGCCCATGAAGAGGACCAGCGGCACGGCGGCGGCGATGAGCCAGAGGGCGGTGTGATCGGACAGGGATACCCGGCCCCGTCCGTTCAACCCGATATAGATGAAATATGCCACCGCAAAGGGGGAGACAAAGACGAGGTAATTCGCGATATCGACCGCATGGTAGAACGAAATGATCGTATACGCCTGGGAGTAGGCGTTGATCGGCGTTATGTTCCCGGTGAAGGAAAGGAAGTGGCTGATGGGACTGATGTCGATCAAATGCCGCATGTCGAACCGGGCCATGAAGAGCATCGCGAGTCCGGCGACAGCGGCGATCGCGGCGCCGAGCAGAATGCTTCTGAACCGCCGTTCCCTGTATTCCAGCCAGAGGCTGTAGAGGAGGGCGAAGCAGAAGAGTCCGTTGATGTAATGGCTCATGGTCATCAGGAGGTAGAGAACCGGAAGGAGGGCGAAGGAAGACTTCCGCTGAAGAACCCTGATAGAAAAGAGAATATAGAGCCCGAGCAGGAGCGTCGAGACCGAATAGATCTCGATATACCCCATGAAAAATTCCATATAGGGAAGGGAAAGCAGAAGCACGAAGGTGGGGATCCGTTCCTCGGGACGCGTAAAGAGCTCGGTCACGGTCCGCCAGGCGACGATAATGAACGCACATCCGAACAGAATCTCGACGATCGCGAAGGAAGTGTAGATTTCGGGAAACTGCAGAGGGCCGAGCCAGTGAACGAGGTAGTAGAGAACGTAGATGGAGAGCGGTTCGTGCCAGGGAGCGAGGATCGAGACGCCGTTCTGATAGTCGAGAAAATTATAGATCAATGTGTAACTGTCGCCCAGAACGGAGGCGCGGACGCGGAGGATGACCGCAAGGGCGACGAAGAGAAGCAGGGAAACGGCGAGCAGGAACATCGGCCGGGAATCGAGATACGCATACACGCCGGTGAGAAATGTCTGATCCCTCCGGCGGGAGAAGACGATGATGGTCAGCAGGATGCATCCGGCGACGCCCGCAAGGACGGAAGGGGGAAGAAACGCCGTGAAGGAGATTCCCCAAAGAAGCCCGCCGGGGAAAACATAGCCGAGGATGGTGAGCAGGAAAAGGAGAGCCGAGGTGACGGCTGCAAACCTGAAATGTGTCTGATCGCCCTGGGATGTCATAGAAGGGAACGCGGTTCCATCGGGGAATATAGGGGAAATTGTGGTTCCGGTCAACGGGACGGACCGGAATGCTCACTTCTGTCGGGGGAGACTCCGGAGACGGGACAGCTTCTCCCTTGCGGCGGCGACATTGAGGTCGGCCGCCTGCCGGTAGTACCCGATCGCCGCAGGATCGCCCCGGTCTTCCAGAAGGGAGGCAAGGTTATACAACGCATCACCGTACGAGGGATTCAGGTCGATGGCTGTCATATAATATCTGCGGGCATCTGCGGTGTCACCCCGGAGCGCGAGAACACTGCCGAGGTTATTGTAGGCGACCGGGTAGGTCGAATCGATGGAGAGAGAACGCCGGTAATAGAGTTCCGCGGAATCGTTGACGCCACGGCTGAAGCAGACATTCCCAGATTCGACGCAGTAGTTCCTGTACCCGAGAACGGCGCCGGTGTCAGCAGGGATGGCACGAAGCCAGTTCTGATAGACGCGGTCGATCTGTTCGCGCGGTGTCGGGGACTGGCGGAGAAAATTATTGAGAAGATTCTGATAGGATCTCCTGTCTCCCGGATGGACTCCGGCATAGCGGTTCCAGACGCGGATCGCACCGGTATCGGCACCCGCCTGGTGAAAGTACTGGGCCAGCGACAGCGATGCATTGTAACGGGCATCCTGCGAGAGCGGCGCGGTTGCGACAAGAGATTCGACCCGGGAGAGCATGGCGTCCGGCCGCGAGTTGACCAGCCAGTACGATCCGGAGTGGCAGAGGAGGACGGCAATGGTCACTGCCGCGAGGGGCAGGGAGGCCGGCAGGTCGGAGGCATCGAGATACGCGGTGGCGAAAAGAGGGAGGAGCAGAAAGAACGGCGAAAACACATCCCAGTCCCGCGCCGCACCGAGGTCGAATTTTATCACCATGAGAACTGCCACGGCCGGGATGATGGCGAGTGCGAGAAAATTCCGGATGGCGGCATCCGGCCGGCCGTTTCCGGAATTCCGCCGGAGACCGGCGAAGAAAAGCAGAAAGAATCCCCCTCCCATCAGATAGAGGTAATTGGCCAGGTCCGCGAAATGAGGGAGCGAAAAAAGCGTGTACGGATCAGATACTGCATCGGGAGTCAGGGGTCTTGGCGTGAACCACAGGTAATGGTGGTAGGGAACATATTCGGAGTAGGGTTCGGGATCAAATCCGATCGCAATGAGGATCAGCAGGGTGATGAGTGCGGCCGCTCCCGACCCCAGGGCGATGTCCTTCCATCCGCGTGATCTGTAGTCGCGATACCCGGCGTACAGAATTGACGGGAGAAGGATAAGCGCAAGGTAGTGTGTCAGGACGAGGAGATAGAAGGAAAGCACAATGGTCCAGAAAGGGACCCTGCCCCGGATATGCAGAATCGCGGTGTAGAGATAGAGCGCGAGAGCGAAGAGGACGACGGCGTAGGTTTCGACATAGCCGAAAAAGAGCTGCATGTACGGCATCACGATGACGAGGAGGAACCCGGCAAGACGCACCGGTCCCCGCCCGGAGATCTGCCGGATGATCAGGTATGCGAGAAGCAGGAATCCCGCCTCAAGGATCAGCTCCGCGGTCAGGAATTTTTCCAGGAATTCCGTATACAATCGGGGAATTCCGGTTATCCGAAAGAATTGCCAGAAATAGGCGGTTGCCAGCGGCTCGTTCCGGTAGTAGATCGGTGCGTCGCCGTGGAATGCGTCGGAAAAATTCTTCACAAGAAAGAAACCGTCTCCCAGAAGGGGAACACGGATTCTCAGGAGAATGGAGACCAGCAGGCTCGCGCCGCAGGCCGCGAGAATGACATACTTCTCACGCAGCGACGGCAGAGAGGCGGAAAGGATACTGCCGGATTCCCGGGGATATGCCAGATAGCAGGCGGCCGAGACGAGAAGCGCCGCGGCAATGAGGAAGCCGGGCGGAAGGAAGCCGAAAAAATGAAAGCCCCAGGAGAGCGCCGGAGATGCCGAAAGACCGGCGCAGGCGAGCATGAAAAAACAGACAGGGAAAGCGAAAATTATTTTTTGACGGAAATGCACCCGCTGTCATCCTTCCACGTGCGTCAACCGCACGCTACATCAGTTCCTTTTTTTCCTTTTCGGAAATCTGCTTGTTGAGGAGATCCTGAACGGAGTTGTTTCGCGCGGTGAGGGGATCGACATAATGCGGATGCCGGGTGGGCTCGAGAAACACCATGATCGAGAAGATACAGCCACCGATGAGGGCAAAACAACAGATCGCAAAACCGGAATAGTAGACGATATCCGCGATGGTGCCGGCGGAGGAGAGCGCATTCCAATCGCTCAGAAGATTGTACCAATCGTGTTCGGATGAGCGGCCGCCAAGAAGCGGCAGGGCGCGGAATTCGGCGTCCCGGATATAGAGGCTGACATCCATCAGATTTTCCCCCGCGAAAAAGGCGGCGACGGGAGCCGTCTGCGACCGCTGGTACACGGCGATGCCGAACCATATCACCATGAACATCACCTGCCAGAACGATCCGCCGAGAATGTGGAGTGTCCGCCCGAAGAAGCTGAAGAGGAGGTGTCCCGTTTCGTGGATCGGAAGAAACGTAAACATCCTGAACGTCGAGAGAAGCCCCGGCCACGGCTGGAGAGGCGTATATTCCAGAAAGGTTGTGGCCGCTTCGTAAAACAGATAGCCGAGGAAGCCATACATGCAGAATTTCAAAAGAAGGGGAACCCATCGTTCAAACGGGTCGACATACCGGACGGTCGGGCGGAATCGGAACCTCTGCATGCCTATGCCTCCTGTCCGGACGGGTTCGAGGCGTGCTGAAGCAATCCGGAGGCGTCGAGAGCCGCCCGTATCCCGGCCTCAGCATCCTCCCCCAGCGGCTGTAGCGGGCTCCGCGGATATCCCCCTTCATATCCCGCAAGCGTGCAGAGATATTTCAGACCGGGGATTCCGTGACGATCGGACGCAACCCTGCTGACCGACATCAGGGAGGAATGCAGAGAGGCGCTCTCGGACGGCCTGTTCAGAATCCGCGCGCAAATTCCGGGAAATGCGTTGGCGATGGCGATGATCGCCGTTTCCACCCCCGATTCCGCGGCGGCAGGGAGAAGCGATGCGCTTCCCGGTATCACGGTAAATCCGGGCGCCGCAGAAGAGATGAATTCCTTCAGCTGGCCGAGGTTGCCGCTGCTGTCCTTCATGCCGGTGATTCCGGGATGGCGGCTGAGTTCGGCAACCGCCCCCGCCGGTATATTATAGTGGGTGAAGCGCGGGACATTATAGAGAAGGATGGGTATGTCGGATGCTTCGGCAATCGCTGTGTAGTGCCTGATCACCGCCGCTTCCGACATCATCTCACCGTAATAAAAAGGCGTCAAGACAAGCGCGGCGTGTGCGCCGAGCGATGCGGCAAGATTGGTGAGTCGGATCGTCTCACGGGTCGACTCGAGTCCCGTGCCGGCCAGGACCATCCTTCCGGGTGGCGATGAACGCACCGCGAGACGGATCAGGGTCAGCTTTTCCTCTTCGTTCAGGTAAGGGGCTTCGCTGTTCGATCCGAGGACCAGAAGTCCTCCCAGCGGTTCCGAATTCCATCGTTCGCAGTTGTGGGCAAACGCGTCGAAATCGACTTCGCCGGTGTGTGTGAACGGTGTAATGATCGGAGGGATGATCCCCCGGATCGGAGGTTGTTCATTCATGCCGAATGAGTCATAAACGATCAATGATAATCAATGTTTGATTCTTGTGCAACCCCTCAAACATCTTAAAAACCGGAATTTATGAAAATTCGGGAGTGGAATGGCTGAATCGCGTCAGGTAAACCGGATAAATGTATGACCTGCTCCTGGGGGACCGAGCGACGATGCGGACAGGCCGGTTCCCTCGATGAGATCCCGGGTGCCGGCATTGAACATGTCGGCCTCTTCACCGGGAAGGCACAGGCATATGCGGCTCCGGTTCCGCCAGGCCCAATTCCGGACGGCAGTCCTGAGAATACCGCCCTTGCCGGAACTGCCGTAGCCATGGATGATTTTCACGATGGTTGTCCCGCCGGAGAGGAGGGCTTTGCGGAGAAGGGCATCGAGCATTGCCTCCGCCTCAGCGGAACCGAGAGGCGGATGGGCAATGTCGACGATCTCTATTGCAGGCACGACGGATCGGATCAGCGGCTGTGGTTCGCCGGCGCCGGGATTACATCCACGGCTCGTCGCCGCTCGGTCCGTAGATGGAGGGAACCTTCCCGTCAGCCATGCGGAGGTAGACGGAGAACTGTCCGCGGTGATGGATCGTATCCATGAGGAAGAACCAGAGGATATCGCCGCTCCGGACATCGCCGGGAGTCTTGGGGGCGACCATGAACTTGATATTCCTGTTCAACACATCGTCGGGGACGCCGCGGAGTTTTGCAGTCCATTCCTTATGGTTTTTCTCATAGGTCTGGAGAATTTCCCCCAGGGTCGAGGGGGCGGCGGGCTGGCCGGAGAAATTAATCTGGCCGTTGATGACCCCGTTGATGAATAATGATTCCTCCCCGACCATGCGCCAGGCCAGCTCCGATGCGGTGGGGGATTTCGGATGGGGTCGCAGGTCGGCGCGGGCGGCCGGGTATGCTTTGAACACCTTCAGCGTGGTCTGGTATTCTTTTTCCCACGCCTGGAGGAATTGCTCCTTCTCACTGTGTGCCATAAAGAACGCTCCTGAATGATTAAGGATGAATGATGGGAACCGGCTGGTAAGGTGCCGGTCTCTGTGCGGCAGACGCCGGTTCCTTCAATTAAAAAATTTCCGCCGTCAGAAGCAACGTGAATAGCGTGTTCATTGCATAATTGAGCTGTTTGCCGTATATTCTCACAGCACAGAAAGGACGCTGCGTGGACAAATTCGTCATAAAGGGCGGCGTAAAACTGAAGGGAACGGTCCGCATCTGCGGATCGAAAAACGCCGCACTCGCCCTCATGCCCGCGACGCTCCTGGCCAGCGGGAAGTACAGATTCGGGAATATTCCCGATCTTCTCGACATCAGCACGATGGGCAAGCTTCTCCAGATGATGGGAGTCGATCTGGAGCGGGACGGACGCGAACTGCTTATCAATACCTTCCGGGTCAACCGGTTCGAAGCACCCTATGAACAGGTAAAAAAAATGCGGGCCTCGGTCTACGTCCTCGGTCCGCTGATCGCCCGTTATGGTCAGGCCCGGGTATCACTGCCCGGCGGATGTGCGTGGGGCCCGCGGCCCGTGAATCTGCACATCGAGGGCATCCGGAAGCTCGGCGCGAAGATCGACATCGATCGCGGGTATATCGTCGGAAAAGCGAAACGCCTCAGGGGCGCCAAAATCGCTTTCGATGTTTCAAGCGTCGGAGCGACGGGAAATATCCTGATGGCGGCAGTTCTTGCAAAAGGAATGTCGGTGATCGAGAATGCGGCGATTGAACCGGAGATCACGGCGCTCGCCCAGTTTCTGATGAAGATGGGCGCCCGGATAGACGGCCTCGGGACGACGCGGATAGAAGTCGAGGGCGTCGATGCGCTTCATCCGGTGGACGAGGTGATGATTCCCGACCGGATCGAAGCCGGGACTTTTCTCGCGGCCGCCGCGCTGACCGGCGGAAACGTCAAGCTCGAAAACTGCCGTCCGAATCATCTCGCCGCGATCCTGGCGAAACTCGAGGAGGCCGGAGCGGAGATCGATTCCGGCGACGGATCAATCACCATCCGCGGACCCCGGATCCTCAAACCGGTCGACGTGACGACCGCGGTCTATCCCGGATTTCCGACCGACATGCAGGCTCAATGGATCTCCCTCATGACGATCGCCCGTGGCTCGTCTGTTATCACCGATTCGATCTATTTCGACCGCTTCAAACATGTCCCGGAGCTGGTACGCCTCGGCGCTGAAATCGATCTGCAGAAGAATTCAGCCATTGTCAAGGGAGTTAAACAGCTGGCCGGTGCCAAGGTCATGTCGACCGACCTCCGGGCTTCCGCCAGCCTTGTTCTCGCCGGACTCGTCGCCACAGGAACCACCGAGGTACTGAGGGTCTATCACCTCGACCGCGGGTATGAACGGATCGAGAAAAAGCTTCAGGCCCTGGGGGCACATATCACCCGCGTCTCGGGACAGGAATATTGACCGGCCGGCCGATGAAAACGGTGGTCGTGATGCCGGCCTACAATGCCGCCCGAACCATCGGGCCGACCGTGCGGGATATCCCCGCCGGTACCGTGGATGAAATCATCGTCGTCGACGATGCCAGCAAGGACGCCACCGCCGATACCGCCCGCCGGCTCGGCCTCACCGTCGTTGTGCATGACGTGAACCGCGGCTATGGCGCAAATCAGAAGAGCTGCTACCGGCTCGCCCTCGAACGCGGAGCGGATATCGTCGTCATGATCCACCCCGATTACCAGTACGACAGCCGGCTTACTCCGCATTTCATCAGTTTTCTCCGGGACGGGTATTTCGACGTCATGCTCGGATCCCGCATCCGCTCGCGCCGGGAAGTCCTCGCGGGCGGCATGCCGCTCTATAAATATGTCGCCAATCGTTTTCTCACGATCATCGAGAATGTGTTCACCGGCATGAACCTTTCAGAATGGCATACCGGATTCCGAGCCTATACGCGCCGGGTGCTCGAAGCCATCCCGTGGGAGAACAATTCGGATGACTTCGTGTTCGACAGTCAGATGCTCATGCAGTGCGTCGCGGGCCGGTTCCGGCTCGGCGAACTTCCGGTTCCGGTCAGGTACTCCGCAGAATCGTCATCCATCAACTGGCGCCGCAGTATCACGTACGGTCTTTCGACGCTCGCCGTTCTCGGAAAATTCGTCCTCCACACATCAGGCGTGCGCCGTTCGCCGCTGTTCGATGTGACACCCCACAGCGGGAATTAGCCCATGGCTGCTGCACCCCCCCCGCCGGATCGTACCCCGGGTTTCGCCCGCATCCCCGCCTGGAGCATTATCCTGCTCGCCGGTGCCGCCATTTTCCTGCGGACCGTTTCCTACGATTTCGTTACGTATGACGATCAGGACCTGATCGTGCAGAATTCCGGTTTCCTCTCGCACGGGTCGAATGTCTTTACCGCGTTTACGACTCATGTCTTTGCGGGACAAAGAGCCGAAGCGTCCTATTATCGTCCCCTCCTGATGGTGAGCTTCATCGCAGATTACCAGATCTGGAAGCTTGCCCCCGGAGGGTATCATGGCACAAATGTCCTGCTCCATCTTGCGGTGGGCTGGATGGTCACCCTCCTGCTCTTCCGGCTCACCCGGAGCCGGGGGGCGTCTCTCGCCGGCGGCCTGTTTTTTCTTCTTCATCCGGTCCAGACCGAAACCGTCGCCTGGATTTCCGGTCGGAACGATCTGCTTCTCGCACTTTTCGTGACCGCGGCGATCCATCTCTTTGTGCTCTACCGGGAGAACCCGCAACGGTCGTGGCTCTTCGCCGGTTCCGCCGCGGCGTTCACGGCCGCGCTCTTCACCAAGGAGTCTGCGGTATTCTATCTCCTCCTTCTTCCGGCGTACGATCTCTGTTTCACCGGAACAGCGGGAGGCAGAAAGCCGGCGGGGAAAAAGATCGCCGAATATTTTGTTTTTGCTCTGCTGACGGCCGCCTATCTCGTCGTCCGCGGCCGTGCCCTCGGAGTACTCGGCGGTTTTGAACAGTTTGAAGCGGGGACGACCCTGTGGGACCGCCTTGCGGCGGCACCGGGGATGTTTGCCGAACATCTTGCCCTGATCGTGTACCCCCTCCGCCTGAGCGTTGCGCATCCCGTTTCGGAATCGTTCTGGCTCCAGCCGCAACATCTGTGGATTGCCGCTGTTGTTACTCTCGGGGCCATCGGTCTCGGCTGGCGAGCGTGTATCGGCGACCGGGGAATGCGGTTCGGGCTCTTATGGGCCGGGATCGGATTCCTGCCGCTTCTCAATATTATTCCGGTCGCCGTGCCCGTGCTTGAACATCGCCTGTATCTCCCGATGGCCGGCCTTGCAATCTGTCTCGCCGGCATCGCGGCCCGTCTGTTCGGCATGCCGCGTCGCCGGACTGCAGCCGCATCCGTCATGGGCGGACTGATCGCCGCATGTGCCGTACTCACGATCCTCCGCCTGCCGGTCTGGAACAACAGCGAAACCCTTCTGCGCGATGCCATCCGCAAGGCGCCGTCGTACAGCAGGTCCTATTTCAATCTGGCCGGATATTACTATGAACATCAGCAGTTCGACAGTACGATCGGTCTGATGAAAACCTATGTCGGTATGCGGCCGGATGATCCGATGGGATATGTCAAGCTCCGCCAGACATACTTTGCCGCCGGAAAGTATGCCGATGCGGGAGCGATCACGCGTCTCATGATCAACCGTGCGCCGGGTAACCCCGACCGGTACATTGAAGCGGCGGAACTGTATATGGAGGCGAATCGCCCCGACAGCGTGCTGGCGATCTATGAGGAGGGAATTGCGGCGGTTCCCGCGTCGTATCTCCTGCACGATCTGGCGGGGAGAGCCTGCGTCCGGCTCCGGATGGAGAAGGAAGCAGAACGGCACTACCGGAAGGCCATCGAGATCAATCCGCTCTCTGCGACCGCCTACTTTGATCTCGGATCGCTCTGCGCATCACAGGGAGATAGTCAGAACGCCATCGCGGAGATCGAGGCCGGCATGCGGATGGAGGAGCCGCCCGGCGATCTGGTCCAGCTGTTGTATCAGCTCTATCGCGAGACGCATCAGGACGGCAAGGCGGATGCTCTCCGGAAAAAATATTCGGGCAACTGACAAACCGCATGCGGCGGACCACTACGACGAGGTCATGGGCATTTCCGGTTTCGGCGACGGTGTTGACTCTCGCGGCCCTTTCCCTGCTCTGCCTGCAGCTGTTCAACACCCTCGGGTATGAATTTTCAACCGCGATCGCGCTCATCCTCCCCGTCGTGATCGGTCCCTTTGTCGTCGCGCGCCTTCGTGCCAGGGCGGGGACGGGGGAACCTTTCGGCAGAATACTGTACACCGTCCTGCGCCCCGTATTGATGCTTGCGGCTCTTCCTCTCGTTCTTGCGGCGCTGGCCGGCCTGTTTGTCAAAAACTGTTCCATGCAGGACGGGCTCTCCTTTTATATGCTGATTCCGGTTGTCACGGCGGTATGGCTCACGGCGCTCGCAGTCGCAGGTTATTTCCTGGTCCGGAGGGCGCTCTTCTTTTATTTTTCTGCGGTGATTCTGGTTCTCCTCGTGCCGCTGGCGGAGGGGTATTTCCTTCCCCAGATCTATTCATACAATTTTATCTACGGCTATTTCCCCGGCATATCCTACGATGAGGCGCTGCCGGTGCGTCCCACGCTCGTATTCTTCCGGGGCATAACGCTTCTCACAGCTTCCGCGCTGTTTATTCTTGCCCACCTCCGGTACGTCCGGCTCCAATCCGCGGCGAACCGGACTGTCGACATCGGCCGTCGGGGCCGGATAGCGCGGTATGGGGTGCTGGGTCTCGTCGCTGTTGTGCTTGTCGTCTGTTGGGTCCGCCGATGTGACCTCGGGCTGGAAACAACGGGATCATATCTGCGGCAGGCGCTTGGCGCCCGGCTCGTGACGCCGCACTTCTTCATCTATTATCAGTCCGGTTCCGTTCCCGATTCAGAACTCTGGCGGGTCGCGGCGGAGCATGAGTTCCGATACAGCCAGATAGCATCGGTTCTCGGCACCCGCGATGAGCGGCGGATCACCTCGTACCTGTATCCGGATCCGGACGCCCAGTACAGGCTTCTTGGCACCAGAACGACCAACATCGCCAAGCCGTGGCTGCGCGAGATCCATCTCACCCTCGGTTCCTGGGATCTGGCCCTGAAGCACGAACTGGTCCACGCGATGGCCGGAGAATTCGGCATGCCGGTTATCCATGCCCACTATAATATCGGATTGGTGGAAGGACTTGCAACCGCCGTCGACGACAGCTATGGGAACCGGTCGATCCACGAGTATGCCGCGGCGATCAGGAGATTCCACATTGCCGACCGGCCGGAGGAACTGATATCTCCGGTGGGATTCGCCCTGCACTCCTCCGGCGTCAGCTACCTTCTGATGGGATCCTTCTGCCGGTTCCTGATCGATCGGTTCGGCATCGACCGGTTCAGATCGCTGTATGGCGGGGCGTCCCCTGCAAAGGTGTATCTTTCGGATTACCACCACCTGATCACGGCGTGGGAGGAGATGCTTGATTCGATCAGTGTGCCGCCGTCGTGGGAGCCGCATGCGGCATATCTGTTCCGCCGGCCTTCGATCTTTGCGAAGGTGTGCGGCAGAAAGATAGCGGAATTGAACGGTGAAGCCGACAGAAGACTGGCGGCGGGAGATCCGGCCGATGCCCGGAAGATCTTTTCGGCCGCATACGAGCTGAGCCGCAACAGCGACTCATATGCAGGCATCATCCGGTCGGTCTTTGCGATGGAACAGTACGATACCGTCACGGCACTCATCGCGCGGTGCGACTCCTCCGAACGGGAATCCCTGCGGCCGCTCTTCCGTCTTGCCGGAGACGCCAGTTGGGCGGATGGCGACACTGCACGGGCGGCGGAAATCTGGGAACAGCTGGCCGCGATAGATCTGTACGATCGGTTCAACGAATCCCTTCAGCTTCGCCTGGCGGCGATGCGCGATCCCGCCGGGGCTGTCGGGTTCAGGAAAATTCTGGTTGGACATCTGACCGACAGCGTGAAAATCCTCCTTCTGGATTCCCTCGAAAGGAGCCATCCCTCCCCCCTGGTCAGATATTTCAGGGGACGCCTCTTCCTTGGTCTGCGGGAATATGACAGGGCAAGGAAGGACTTTGATTTTATCCCCCCGCGCTGGAGCATTCCGCTTTTCGACGGGATCCGGGAGCAGTCGCTCGGCCGCATCTGGTTCGCGATGGGAGAATATGAACGAGCCCGGGCGCATTTCTGGGAGTCTCTCAACTCGTGTCCGACCGCCGCCGAACGGCGTGAGGTCGATGACTGGATCGACCGGTGCGACTGGTACGAACGGCACGCCCCGCCGCACGGCGGCAACGAGTCCCGTTGAATTTGGCGGCCGACTTGCGTATACTCTGCCATGCCTGACATCCGCCGCATCTGCCTGTCGCGTCTGAAGTTCATCGGGGATATCGTGCTGACGACCCCGCTCATCCGCGCGATCCGCGAACGGTATCCCGACGCCTATCTTGCCTATCTCGGCGATAAAAAAGCCGTGACACTGCTCCAGGGGAACCCGTTCCTCGATGAAGTCATTCCCTACGATTTTTCCCGTCCGGATTTTCTCGAGCAGATCCGGGTCGGATTTCTCCTCCGGAAAAGAAGGCTGGATGTGTTTATCGATCTCTTCTCCAATCCCCGGAGCGCTCTGCTCGCCCGGGCAAGCGGGGCGCGCATCCGGATCGGCCGCGACGTTCCGGGACGGGGCAGTCTGTACACCCACCGGATGCCGGATTTCGGGAGCATGACGCCGGCGATCGATTTTCATTTCGGCTATCTTGAGCCGATCGGGGTTCCCGGACGGAAGGCGGATACAGAGATCTTTCTGTCGGAGGACGAACTGCGCGAAGCGCGCATCTTCCTCCGGCACCAGGATGTCGATCCCGGCAGACCGCTTGTCGCGCTTCATCCCGGCGCCACCTGGCCGAACAAGCGGTGGCAGGCGGAACGTTTTGCCGCCCTCGCCGATCTCCTGCGCGCAAAACTCGGAGCCGAAATATTACTCAGTCCCGGACCGGGCGATGAGGCGCTGATGAGCGACATCCTGGGGAAAACGGCAGGTGTCATCCATCTCCTGCCCGTACTGCCCGTCCGACAGCTTGCCTCGGTCTTCGCCGTCTGCAGGCTCCTGATCTCCAACGATTGCGGACCGATGCACATCGGTGCGGCGGTCGGCACACCCACGTTCGGCATTTTCGGGCCGGAGCCGCCGGAGGTGTGGTTTCCGTACAGCCGGGAGCGGGGACACAGGGTATTTTACAGCAGAATCGAATGCGCTCCCTGCCGGGTGACGTCCTGCCACAGGGACCCCTCCCATTATCTGGAGTGCATGACCCGGATTCCGGTGGAGGAGGTTTTCTCGGAAGCGGAACAACTGCTGGGGCGGAGGTCCCGCTGAGGCCGGGCGACGGAACGGGTCATTGCATGTCGTTCGGTTTTTGGCGATATTATTGCTGATTTCAACCGAAAACCGATCATTCCATTACTTCCGGAGTCATCAATGTCACTGACAATTCAGGATATATATGCGAGAGAAATCCTTGACTCGCGCGGCAATCCCACCGTCGAAGTCGACGTCGTTCTGGAATCGGGTGTTCTCGGACGTGCGGCGGTGCCGAGCGGCGCATCGACGGGCGAGCATGAGGCGATTGAACTTCGCGACGGCGACAAGAAGCGATACGACGGCAAAGGGGTTCTCAAAGCCGTGGAACATGTGAACAACGCGCTCGCCGAGGCGGTCATCGGATTCGATGCCGCGGATCAGGTCGGCATCGACCGGCTCATGATCGAACTCGACGGGACGCCGAACAAGGCCAAGTTCGGCGCGAACGCCATCCTCGGAGTTTCGATGGCGGTCGCGAAAGCGGCCTCCCAGGCTCTCGGCCTTTCCCTCTACCGGTACCTCGGCGGTCCGAACGCGAAAGTCCTCCCCGTGCCGATGATGAATATTCTCAACGGCGGAAAGCATGCCGACAACAACGTCGATTTCCAGGAATTCATGATCGTTCCCGTGAAAGCGGAATCGTTCGCGAACGCGCTCAGGATGGGGGCGGAAGTCTTTCACGCCCTCAAGAACGTGCTGAAGAAAAAAGGGTACAACACCGCCGTGGGCGACGAGGGTGGATTCGCACCGAGCCTGAAATCGAACGTCGAAGCTCTCGATGTGATCCTCGAGGCGATCACCAACGCCGGCTACAAGCCGGGAAAGGACATCTACCTCGCCCTCGATGTCGCCGCAAGCGAAATGTGGCAGAAGGGGAAATATCTTTTCTTCAAATCGGACAGATCGACCAAAACCCCGGATCAGATGGTGAAGTTCTACGAAAAATGGATCAGGGAGTATCCCATCATATCGCTCGAAGACGGCATGGCGGAAAACGACTGGAACGGATGGGCGAACCTTACCGAAGCGCTCGGGTCAAAGGTTCAGCTGGTCGGAGACGATATCTTCGTCACCAATACGGAGATCTTTGCCAGAGGCATCGAGAAAGGGATCGCCAACTCCATCCTGATCAAGGTCAATCAGATCGGAACGCTTACCGAAACGTTCGACTGTATCGAGATGGCGAAGCGGGCGGGGTATACCGCCGTGATCAGCCACCGTTCCGGTGAGACGGAGGATACCACGATCGCCGATATCGCCGTGGCTGCCAACGCCGGCCAGATCAAGACCGGCTCCGCCAGCCGAACCGACCGCATCGCGAAATACAACCAGCTGATTCGCATCGAGGAAGAACTCGATACCACCTCTCTTTATCCGGGAGTCGGATCGTTTTCACGGGCATGACCCCGACGGCTCGATAAGACGATAACGGGCGGCGGTGCTCCGTGCCGCCGCCCCGCATCGCAACCCGTTCCACCGCCATCAGACAGGAAACGCAATGCGCAGAACCTTCCTCTTCGTTCTCCTCTCCGGCTTCATCCTCCAGCCGAACGCATCGACCCAACCGCTCAGCGCCGCCGATTCGGTGAAAGCGGAGTTCCTCCACGCCTGGCACGGCTACGAACAGATGGCCTGGGGGCACGACGCCCTCCAGCCGCTCAGCGGACGGCCCCACGACTGGTACCCCCATTCGCTCCTGATGACGCCGGTCGACGCATTCGATGGCATGGTGATGATGGGTCTGACCGGGGAAGCGTCAAAAGCGAAAAAAATCATTCTCGACTCCCTTACCTTCGACCTCCCGATCGAAGTCCAGAGCTTTGAAATCACCATCCGGCTCCTCGGCGGACTGCTCTCTGCCTACCAGCTCGACGGGGATCCCCGGTTCCTTGAACGGGCCGAGGACCTCGGTCGCCGCCTTCTGCCGGTCTTCAAATCCTCCACCGGCATGCCTTACCGGTTCGTGAACCTCCGCACCGGCGCCGTCCGGGATTCGATCAACAACCCCGCAGAAATCGGGACGTCGCTCCTGGAATTCGGAACGCTCAGCAGGCTGACCGGTAATCCGGTCTATTATGCCGCGTCGAAACGGGCGCTCGTTGCTCTGTTCCGCCACCGGTCGCCGATCGGTCTCGTCGGGACCTGGATCAATGTGGAAACGGGCGAGTGGACCGACACCGTTAGCCACATCGGCGGCGCCATCGATTCGTACTATGAGTACTGCCTCAAGGCGTGGAAATTATTCGGCGATCCCGACTGCCGGCACATGTGGGAGGACAACCTTGCCGCCGTCAACCGCTATGTGGCGGACTCCGCCGGAGGACGGCTCTGGTACGGGCAGGTCGGCATGAATTCGGGGAAACGCACCGGTACTCGGTTCGGATCGCTCGAGGCGTTCTTCCCCGGGGCTCTCTGCCTCGCCGGCGATACCGATCGCGCCGTGCGGCTCGAATCCTCCTGCTATGCCATGTGGAACCTGAACGGCATCGAACCGGAAGAAATCGATTATACGACCATGACCGTGACCGACGGGCGCTACTATCTCCGTCCCGAAATCATCGAGTCGGCCTGGTATCTCCGCCGCGCCACCGGAAACCCAATCTACCGCGCAATGGGCGAGACATTTCTGCACGGGCTTACGGCATTCTGCAGGACCGACAACGCCTATGCCTATCTCCAGGATGTCAGGACGAAAGAAAAGGGGGACGGCATGGAAAGTTTTTTCCTCGCCGAGACTCTGAAATATCTTTACCTTCTTCTGTCACCCCGCGACGTTTTCCCCCCGGATGGAGTGGTCTTTAATACGGAAGCGCATCCGCTCAGACGAACATGGAAAGAATGACATGCATGCAGGTATCCGGACAGCCGCCTGTCTCCTGATCGTGCTTCTTGCCGCGGGAGCGGTCCGTTTCCAGACCGCCGCAGGGCAGGAACAGCACGAAACGATCACCGTCTTCGCAGCGGCTTCGTATACGGAGGCCTTTACGGAACTTGGCAGGAGGTTCGAGCGTTCCCATCCCGGGACGACGGTGGTCTTCAACTTCGCCGGATCTCAGGTCCTTCTGCAGGAACTGCGTCATGGCGCGGCCGGCGATATTTTTGCCCCCGCAAGCCCCGCCGCCATGAAGGAGGCAATGGAGGGGGGATACATCGACACAGCCACAGTTTTCACGCTCTGCACCAACAGACTTGTCGTCGTCCTGCCGGCCGATAACCGGGCGGGTATCGGATCCCTTCGTGATCTCGCCGGGAAGAATATCAAGATCGTGCTTGCCCAGAAGGAGGTCCCGGTCGGCGCCTACGCCGCGGAGGTTATCGCGAAGTGCGGGCGAAAATTCGGCGAAGAATATGCCGGTCGCGTAGCGGGCAATGTGGTATCGTACGAGGAGAACGTCAAGGCGATCGTCGGCAAGGTGCGGCTCGGTGAAGCCGATGCAGGTTTTGTCTACCAGTCCGACGCCGCAACCGACAGCCTCCACACCCTGCGTTCTCTGGAAATCCCGCCTGAATTGAACGTTACCGCGGTCTATCCGATCGGCATGATCGGCCCGGCCGGTGCCCGCACGACGGCGACTGCATTTCTGGATTTCTGCCGTGGCCCCGAAACCGGGAAAATTCTCCGCAGGTTCGGTTTCCTGCCCGCCCCGCCGGACAAGGGGAAGGAATGAAGGAATCTCATCGCTTCGGGAGGATCAGGGCCGCCGATCCGCCGGGGAAGTTTCACCGGTGGGTCATTGTGCTCCTGAGT
Organism: Bacteroidota bacterium; assembly: GCA_035524335.1. Taxonomy (GTDB): domain Bacteria; phylum Bacteroidota; class Ignavibacteria; order UBA10030; family SZUA-254; genus DATKPE01. Next base: position 9,942 of record DATKPE010000004.1, on the reverse strand, counting down.
CTCCCGCTCATCGTCTTCATTGCCCTTCCGCTGGCGGCGCTCATTCTTCGCACGTCACCGTCACAGCTGATCGGCATGCTCGCAACGCGTACGGTGGCCGATGCGGTGCTCCTCAGTATCGAAACTTCCGCGGCCACCGTTGTGCTGACGGCATTCCTCGGTACTCCGGTCGCATACCTTATCGCAAAGTACCGTTTTGCCGGCCGGGAGCTTGCGGAAACGGTCATGGACCTTCCGATCGTTCTCCCCCCGGCCGTCGCGGGCGTCGCGCTTCTGATGGCATTCGGGCGGTCAGGGATTGCCGGACGGTGGCTTGCGCTCGCGGGGTGGACCATTCCGTTCACCACGGTCGCGGTGATCTTTGCACAGATGTTCGTCGCGGCGCCGTTCTACGTCAAATCGGCCGTCCAGGGATTCCGTGCGGTGAATGCCGAATACGAACAGTCTGCCGCGCTCGATGGAGCGTCCTCGTGGCAGATTTTCAGATCGGTGACACTGCCTCTTTCCCGCACGTTTCTGGCGGGGGGGATCCTGATGACCTGGGCGCGGTCGCTCGGGGAATTCGGCGCGACAATAATCTTTGCCGGAAATTTTCCGGGCCGGACCCAGACCATGCCGCTCGCGATCTATCTCGGTTTCGAGATCGACTTCTCCACGGCTGTTGCGTTGGCAATTGTCCTGCTGGCGATCTCTGCCGGTATCATGATCGTCCTGAGGATGGTGCTTCGGAAGACGAGCGTTGTCATAGACCGTTGAGATTTGGGAGTTCCTCTGAAAATGTCTATTTTTCCATAGAAGAAACAGGAAATCCATCATTTCGAAGCGCATGAGCATGGCAAAGAGACCGACAGCGTCAAAGCCGTCTGCACGACGGAAACAGGGGAAAGCATCGCGGGGACGTGCGGCGTCCGGAGATCCGATCCGGTTTGGAACGGACGGCTGGCGCGGAAGAATTGCGGAGGATTATACATTCGGGAACCTGCGGCGCTGTACCGCCGGATTTGCCGCATACCTCCGGAGCGTCTATTCCGCCGCCGATCTCAAGCGGGGGATTGTCGTGGGCGGAGACCGCAGATTCCACTCGGAGAATTTTGCCGCGGCGGCGGCGGAGGTTCTCGCCGGGAGCGGCATTCCGGTACATTACTGCGGCGGCGGGGTTCCGACCCCGGTCATCTCCTTCAGCGTCAAGGCGAAAAAGGCGATCGGCGCCATCAATATTACCGCGAGTCACAACCCTCCGTACGATAACGGCTTCAAGGTGCGCGACGAGAACGGCGGTGCGATCGCGCCGGAAGGTTTGGCGGCGATAGAAGCGCTGATTCCCCCGTCGGCGGCAGAAGTCCGGCGGATAAAATTCCGTGACGCGGTGGCCGGCGGCCTGATCCGCGAATTCAACGCCGACGAAGCATACATCCGGCAGATCAGCGCGATGGTGGACATCCCGTCGCTGAAAAAGGCGGGGCTGAACATTCTGGTCGATCCGATGTGGGGAAACGGCGCCGGATGGTTCAGCAGACTCCTTGCGGGGGATGCGACGAAAATCACCGAGATCCACAGCGACCGCAACCCCATTTTTCCGGAGATGAGCCGGCCGGAACCGATTCACCCGAACATCGACGCAGGCATTGCGAAGGGGAAGGAAATGAAGGCCGATGTGGTGATCTTCACGGACGGAGACGCCGACCGCTGCGGGTTCGCCGATGAGAAGGGAAGATTTCTCGATCAGCTCCGGGTGTACGGGCTTCTGGCGCTCTATCTCCTTGAAGTCCGCAAGCGGCGCGCCCCGATCGTCAAAACGCTCTCCACAACCTCGATGCTCGATGAACTCGGAAAGACATTCGATGTGCCGGTCTATGAAGTCGGCGTCGGGTTCAAGTATGTTGCGCCCCGCATGATGGAAACGAATGCGATGATCGGAGGAGAAGAGAGCGGCGGGTATGCATTTGAGGGGCATGTTCCGGAGAGGGACGGCATCCTCGCGGGGTTGTTTTTTCTCGATTTCATGGTGAAGACGGGGCTGAAACCTTCAGAGCTTCTCGACAGACTGTTCGGCATCGTGGGTGCGCATTATTATGACCGGATCGATGTAACGATCGAGGCCGGTCAGAAGCAGTCGATCCTGAAGCGTCTGCAGGCCAACCTGCCGAAGAAGGTCGCCGGGAAAAAGGTGGTGAGGACCAATCTCTCCGACGGCTTCAAGTTCATACTGGAGGACGGCAGTTGGCTGCTTGTACGATTTTCGGGGACGGAGCCGCTGGTCCGCGTCTATTCCGAAGCATTGTCGTCAGCCCAACTGCGCACGATTCTCCGGGAGGGCGAAAGGCTGGTCCGCTGACCGCCGGTGATGCGTCTTTCACCGATATTGATCTGGCTCGCCGCCGTCCTGCTGACGATGGGGGGGGCGCATAACCCGCAGGCACAGGAGGAGGGACGGAAATCCACGAAGCCGGAAGTCCGTCGTCCCCCTGCCGATTACGGAAAGTATGCATTCAGCATGCGGTCGATCGACGGGGGGAAACTCGAGCTCGGCGGTTTTGCCGGAACGACCGTTCTGGTCACGATCTGGTCGCCGGGATGCGAACCGTGCGAGCGGGAAGCGGACGCGCTGGTGAGGGTGTATGCCAGATTCCGCGCATCAGGATTCGAAATCCTCGGAGTCGCGGTGAGGACGACCGAGACGGATGTCCGCATGTTCCAGCAGAAGCATGCGATAAAATGGCCGCTCGGGATCGACGATGATATCCTGAAGACGTACGGCATGTACGGACTGCCGGATCATTACCTGTTCGGGGCCGACGGGACTTTCCTGAAACACTACGTCGGGAGGGTGAGAGAGGGACTTCTGAGGTCGGACCTCGAAGCGCAATTTCGTGCCGGTTCGGTTCCCCGCGTACGGCAGAAGTAAGCCTCCGGATAAGCTTCACGCAAAACTCTTTAAGAAACCCCCTGATTTTCAAGAAGTTGACGGTTTTCGGACGGAACCGCACTGTTTTCGTATTGAGAATCATGGACCTTCTTCGTATATTTGTCAAATAGACTTATTATTCCACGATTCCCGGAGTTCGTATGATTCACGTAGCACAACGCATGAAAAGACTCGGTACTGAAACCGCATTTGAAGTGCTTGCGAAAGCGCGCGCGCTGGAAGCAAAAGGGAAGACAATTGTTCATCTCGAGATCGGAGAGCCGGATTTCGACACGCCGGTGAACATCCGGAATGCCGCCAAAAAAGCCCTGGATGACGGGTTTACCCATTATGGTCCGGCGTCGGGTCTGCCGCAGGCCCGGGCGGCGGTAGCCAAATACGTTTCCGCCACGCGCGGTATCGAGGTATCTCCCGATAACGTCGTCATCACGCCGGGCGGCAAGCCGATCATGTATTTCGCCATCACCGCCTGCGTCGATGAAGGGGACGAAGTAATTTATCCGAATCCGGGATTTCCGATTTACGAGTCGGTGATCGAATTCATCGGCGCGAAGGCGGTCCCGCTTGCACTGAAGGAGGAAAAGGGATTCAGTTTCGATATTGAAGATCTGAAGAAGCTGATCACCCCGAAGACCAGAATGCTGATTCTGAACAGTCCGCAGAATCCGACCGGAGGAGTATTGAGTGAAAACGACCTCCGTCAGATCGCGGATCTCGCACGGAAGCACGATCTTATTGTGCTGTCGGATGAAATTTACAGCCGGATTGTCTACGACGGGTTCAGGCATCACAGTATTGCGGCACTGCCGGGAATGCAGGAGCGGACGATCATTCTTGACGGTTTCTCGAAGACCTATGCGATGACCGGATGGCGGCTCGGGTACGGGGTCATGCCGGAACAGCTGGCGAAACTTGTCACACAGCTCCAGATCAATGCCACCTCCTGCACGTCGAGTTTCTCGCAGATCGCCTGCATTGAGGCCCTGCAGGGACCGCAGGGGGATGTCGACAAGATGGTGGCGGAGTTCAAGCACCGGCGGGACGTGATCGTCGCGGGCCTGAATGCGATCCCGGGGATCAGGTGTCATAAACCGTTGGGGGCATTTTATGTGTTTCCGAACATCACCGGGACGGGCCGGCAGTCGAAGGAGCTTGCCGAGGGGATGCTGAACGACGCTGGGGTGGCATGTCTTTCGGGTACGGCATTCGGGAAATACGGGGAGGGATATCTGCGGTTTTCCTATGCGAATTCGGTGGAGAATATCGAAAAGGCTCTCGACCGGATCGCCAAAGTCCTGAAAAAACAGCCAGTAACGGTCTGATCTGACGCAGAGCGGGTTTGGGACGGACAAAGGCGCCTCCGCGAGGGGGCGCCTTTTCTGTTTTTTCTGCGGAAGGTCTTGACATTGACCGGGCGTTTGTGTATACTTTAGTCAGATAAAGTATGCGCAACATTACCCAAAAGGATATCCGTTCACTCTACCTCGCGGTGCTGGAGATGCGTACGGCGGAGGAGGCGAGGATGTTTTTCCGCGATCTGCTGACCGAGACCGAGATCGAGGAGCTCGCGGAGCGCTGGAAAGCGGCGCGCATGCTCGACGCAGGCATCCCGTATACCGAAATCATCGAACAGACAGGCCTCAGTTCCACCACCGTTGCCCGGGTTGCCCGGTGGGTCAAACGGGGGACGGGAGGTTACCGGCTCGCACTCCGGCGGACCGGCGGGGGAAAACGGTAACCGGATTATTTTTTTTACGCAAACACTTTATTAAACTAAAGCATGCCCGCACCCAGCAACCGCCTCCGCCTCGCCGTCCAGAAGGACGGACGGATTACCGAGGAAACACACCTCCTCCTGAGAGCCATGGGGCTCGACTTCGAGTTCCGCTCCCGATCCCTCTTCACCCCCTGCAGGAATTTTCCCCTCGATCTCCTTTCCGTCCGGGATGACGATATCCCCGAATATGTCCAGGACGGCGTCAGCGACCTCGGCATCGTCGGCGAAAACATCGCCGCCGAACGCAATGCCGCCGTCACCATCGTCGAACGTCTCGGGTTCGGCAAGTGCACGCTCGTCTTCTGCGCCCCCAGGAACGGTTCCGTCCGGACCCTCGAACAACTCGCCGGAAAACGAATCGCCACATCCTATCCGGGCATCGTCCAAAGGTACCTCGACAGCCGGAACCTCTCCGCCGAAATCATTGAGATCAGCGGCTCCGTCGAAATTACCCCCGCCCTCGACGTCGCCGACGCAACATGCGACATCGTCTCCACCGGAAGCACCGCCCGTGTCAATGGCCTCGACGTCATCCATACGGTCATGTCCTCCGAAGTCATCCTCATCGCTCCCGACCGCCCTGCCGCCGGCGAGAAGAGCGCGCTCACCGACCGGCTCGTCCGCCGGCTCCGCAGCTGCCTCAATGCCCGCGGAAGGAAATATGTGATGATGAACGCTCCGGCCGCTGCGGTCGAGAAAATCCGCACACTCATCCCTGGCATGAAGAGCCCCACCATCATGCCGCTCGCAGATCCCAGCCTGGTCGCCGTGCATTCCGTCGTCGGGGAAGATGTCCTCTGGGACGTCCTCGAACAACTGAACAGAACAGGCGCAAGCGATATCGTCATTCTGCCGATCGAAAAGCTCATTCCGTGACCATTCCCCTCCGCAGATATCCCGCCCGGGACGAGGCCGAACGCCTCCTCATCACACAGCGTCCTGCCCTGCGGGATGAAGAAGCCGCTGTCGTCGCCGCAACAGCCCTCGAGACCGTCGCGCGGGAGGGAGACGAAGGCCTCCGCTCCCTCGCCTGCCGGTACGACGGCGAGACGCGCGGACCATTTCGCCTCGAACCCGGTGAAATCGAAGGCGCTCTCCGGTCGGTTCCCGAACCGCTCCTCACCGCAATCCGGCATGCCGGCGAGAGAATCAGAACCTTTCACGCCCGGCAGGTTCCGGCGCCCTACAGCGTGCGTACCGACCTGGGGGTTGTCTGCAGGCGCGAATGGCGGCCGATCAGACGGGTGGGGCTCTATGTGCCCGGCGGAACCGCGCCGCTCGTGTCGACCGTGCTGATGCTCGGCATCCCTGCGGTCCTTGCCGGATGCGACGATATCATCCTCTGCTCTCCCCCCTCCGAAGGGGGAAGCATCTCTCCCGCAATTATCGCCGCTTCGGCGTTCTGCGGTATTTCGGCTCTCTATCGTCTCGGCGGGGCCCATGCGATCGCCGCCATGGCGGTCGGCACCGGGAGCGTGCCGCGCGTGGACAAGATTTTCGGTCCCGGGAACCGGTTCGTCGTTGCCGCAAAAATGCTCGCGACACTTCCCCCGTATTCTGCCGCCATCGACGGGACGGCCGGACCCAGTGAGCTCCTCGTCATTGCGGATGAGTCGGCCCCGGCGGAATGGATAGCCGCCGATCTGCTCTCCCAGGCGGAACATGGACCGGGTTCACAGGTGGTCCTGGTGTCACCCTCCGGTGCGTTCATGCGGAGGGTGATCGACGCGTGCGAGAAGCGCGCATCGGCTTTGCCGAGAAACTCCCTGCTCCGTGACGCCCTGGCCGCGAGTTTTTGCGTCCGTGTGGATTCTCTCGAAGATGCTGTCCGGTATGCCAACGAGTACGCCCCCGAGCATCTCCAGCTCGCAGTGGAGGAACCGGAACGGCTTGCACGGGATGTGCGGAATGCGGGATCCGTTTTTCTCGGATATCACGCATCTGTTGTCTTCGGCGATTACGCCTCGGGAACGAATCATACATTGCCGACAAACGGCGCCGCGCGGGCGGCGGGCGGCGTTACAGTGGAGAGCTTCATGAAGCCCGTTTCATTCCAGTCCATCGATGCAGGGGGGGCCGAACAACTGATCCCCGACGTGGAAATCCTTGCGCGTGCGGAGAACCTGGAAGCTCATGCCGCCGCGGCCGCGGCACGGAGATCGCCATGATCGAAAAGCTCGTCCGGTCCCATTTCCATGACTTTCAGCCGTACCGTTCGGCGCGGAGCGAAGTGCGTTCGGCGGAAATATTCCTTGATGCGAACGAACTGGCCGCCGGTAGCCCCGTTGCGTTCCGCAATCTCCAGCTTCACCGGTATCCGGATCCGGTGCAGACGGGAGTGCGGACGGCGTTCGGAGAACGTCTCTCGATGCCCGCCGCAAGAATATTCGCAGGTGCGGGTTCGGATGAAATCATCGATCTCCTTATCCGTCTGATCTGTGAGCCCGGGAGGGACCGGATCCTGGTCAACGAGCCGACGTACGGTGTCTACCAGGTCGCCGCGGAGGTGAATGCCGTTGGGACGGTGGTCTGCGGGCTGGACGGCGATTTTCAGCTTGATCTCCCGCGCATCCGCGCGGCGGCCGGAGAGGGTGTGAAGATCATGTTCATCTGCTCGCCCAACAATCCGACCGGTAATCTGCTCCGGCGGGAGGATATACTCGCCCTGTGCGATACCTGGCGCGGTCTGGTGGTGGTGGATGAGGCCTACGTCGATTTCGGGGATCCGGGATCGAGTCTCGTTCCGGAGACATTGACGCGGAGAAACCTCGCCGTCCTCCGGACGATGTCGAAGTCGTACGGACTCGCGGGAATCCGGCTCGGATACTGCATCGCGGATCCGGTCCTGGTGGAATATCTCCAGAAGATCAAGGCGCCCTACAACATCAGCAGTGTCACGGCTGCGCTCGCGATCGAGGCGCTTGCCGACGCCGGTTTCCCCGCGGCGGCGGCGGAGTCCATCCGCCGGGAGCGTATCGGTCTGACGGCCAGGCTGGCGGCGCTTCCCGCGGTCGTGAGGATCTTTCCTTCGGATGCGAATTTTCTTCTTGTTGAAATGAAAGACGCCGGCAAAGCATACCGCTTCCTTGCGGATCACGGGGTGATCGTCCGCCGGAGAAGTGAACCGCGTCTGCGCTCGTCTCTCCGGATCACGGTCGGCACGGCCGGAGAGAATCAAAGGATCGTTGAACTCATCGGGCAACTTTCATGAAACGCATTGTCTTCATCGACCGCGACGGAACGATCATCGAAGAGCCGCCGGACAGGCAGATCGACAGTCTGGCGAAACTATCTTTCATTCCCGGCGTGATCGGCGGCCTCCGGCTTCTCCGCGAGGCCGGATATTCACTCATTATGGTCAGCAATCAGGACGGTCTCGGTTCCCCGCGGTATCCCCGGAAGGTTTTCCAGACTGTTCAGCGGAAAATACTCGGTTTGCTGGAGGGTGAGGGGATCCGGTTTGAAAAGATATTCATCTGTCCGCATCGCGAATCCGACCGCTGTTCCTGCAGGAAACCGCTGACGGGCCTTCTCCGTTCGTATCTTGCACACTCGCCGATCGATCGCGCGCATTCGTTTGTCCTGGGGGATCGGGAAACCGACGTGCAGTTCGCTTCAAATCTGGGGGTGCGTTCCGTACGGCTGACGCGTGGGCGCAGTTCGGCCGAATTGGCAACGCCGCATCTTGCCGAAGCGTGCAGCTACATCGCCCGCTCCGCGAGAGAAGCCCGGTTCTCGCGGACGACCGCGGAAACATCGATTGACGTTCGCCTGATGCCCGACGGGGATGGGGTTCTCAGGGGAAAGACCGGGATCGGTTTTTTTGATCACATGCTCGCTCAGCTCGTCAGGCACTCCGGCATGGATGTGGTCATGTCGGTGAGGGGGGATCTGGAGGTGGATGAACACCATACCGTCGAGGACACGGGGATCGCGCTCGGCAATGCGCTCCGGCTCGTTCTCGGTACGAAGCGCGGCCTGAACCGGTTCGGATATGCCGCTCCCCTCGACGAGGCGCTTGCCGAGGTCTCGATCGACCTGAGCGGGAGAAGCTACCTCTCATTTCCGGTTTCGTTCCGGCGCGAGCGGGTGGGCGATCTGCCGACGGAACTCGTGGAGGATTTTTTCAAGGCATTCGCCGACGGTCTGCGGGCGACAATCCATATCCGGTGTTCCGGTCGGAACGATCACCATAAGATCGAGGCGATCTTCAAAACGACGGCGCGGGCTCTGCGGCAGGCAATCGCCATCGACCCGCGGAGAAAAACCGCCGTTCCCTCAACGAAGGGAACGCTGTGATCGGGGTCGTCGACTACGAAGCGGGAAATATCCGGTCGGTGGCGAATGCCCTGACCGCGCTCGGCATCGAATACGCCGTCAGTTCTTCCGCCGGTCTGCTCTCCGGCTGTTCGGGAATCATTCTGCCGGGGGTCGGTGCGGCACCGGGAGCGATGGATGCTCTGAGGCGAAGAGGGCTTGTAAACCATCTGAAGGAAACGCGGGTTCCGGTGCTGGGCATTTGTCTCGGCATGCAGCTCCTGTTCGATCATTCGGAGGAGGGAATGGTGGAGTGTCTTGGGGTGATTCCCGGGACCGTGACGGCCATTCCGGAGGGAACGGCTAAAATTCCGCACATGGGATGGAACGAAGTCGGAATCCTGGTGCCGGACGGGCTGTGGGAGGGAATCGGTGATCGCACCCATTTTTATTTTGCGCACTCCTTCATCGCGCGGCCCTGCCCTGCGACGACCTCCGTGACCGAAAGCGGCATAACCTTCGCCGCGTCTGTCTGTCACGGGAATTTTTACGGCGTCCAGTTTCATCCGGAAAAATCGGGGAGGCCGGGGCTGGCCCTGCTCGGAAATTTTGGAAAATTATGCAGATCATTCCGGCCATAGACATCTTTCAGGGTACCTGCGTCCGCCTTACCGGAGGACTCTTTTCCGCACGGACCGACTATGATCTCGATCCGGCTCAGGTTGCCGTTCGTTTTTTCTCGGAAGGGGCGGAATATCTCCATGTCGTCGATCTGGAAGGGGCAAAAAACGGAAATGTGGTCAACTGGGATGCGATACGAGCCGTAGCGGCGGCGGGCCCGGGAAAACTTGAAGCAGGCGGCGGAATCCGGACGGAGGACGAGATCGCCCGTCTCCTGGATATCGGTGTCGATCGGGTCGTCGTCGGCAGTGTGGCTCTCACGGACCCCGAACGTCTTGCCGGATGGCTCGGAGCCTGGGGC
>DATKPE010000003.1:0-71017 GCA_035524335.1 Bacteroidota bacterium | reverse complement strand
ACGGGAAGCCGGAGCTGATAGTGGGGAACGAGCTGGATTCGACGGTGACGGTGTACCGGAATCAGATGGCGGTACTGGCGAGCTGTACGGTGACGCCGGGGACGGACACGGTGGGGAACGTGGCGATCGGGGGAAGCCGGATGGACAGCGTGGTGGTGAGCAACAGCGGGAGCGCGGCGCTGACGATCAGCACGGTGACGAGCGACAGTGCGGGTTTTACGATCACGCCGACGAGCGGGACGGTGGGCGCGGGAGGGTCGAAGAAGTTTTATGTGACGTTCACGCCGCAGGCGGTGGGAACGAAGACCGGAACGTTCCATTTCATCCACACGGGGACCAGTTCTCCGACCGTTCTGAAGGCGGTGGCCACCGGTTATTATGCCAGCGATACCCTTGTTGCCTCCTCGGGTCCGAACGGTACGATATCCCCCTCCGGGACCATTGTCGTCACCTCCTCGACGAACAAGTCGTTTACGTTCACACCCGCTACGGGATATCATGTCGACACTCTCCTGATCGACGGTGTCCGGAACACCGATTCGCTGACCGGGTACACGTTCCGGTCGATCAGTGCGAACCATACGATCCGGGTGATCTTCAGCATCAATCAATATGTCATTTCAGCGTTGAGCGGGCCGAACGGCGTAATTGCTCCTTCCGGCGCGGTGCCTGTTCCGTATGGATCGGGGCAGAGGTTTGTCTTCACGCCGGCGGCCGGTTACCATGTCGATTCCGTTCAGGTCGACGGCATACTGAATACCGACTCCCTGTCGGCATACACGTTTTTCAATGTCACCGCAGTGCATTCCATCCGGGTGACGTTCAGGATCAATCAGTATCCGATCACGGCAACCGCCGGGGCGAACGGGGCAATCAGCCCGTCGGGAACCGTTCAGGTAAACTATGGAGCGTCCCAGCGATTCATATTCAATCCCTCGACCGGATTTCATACAGACAGCGTCGTCATCGATGGAGTACGGAACACCGATTCGCTCCAGGGATACACCTTCGGGAATGTCTCGGCAGGCCATACCATCCGGGTGACCTTCCGGAACAATCAGTATACAATTACCGCTTCGAGCGGTCCGAACGGCACGATCGTACCGCAGGGGATTATCGCCGTGGCGTACGATTCAAGTCAGACATTTTTATTCCAGCCGGCGGCGGGATACAAGGTGGATTCGCTTTTCGTCGACGGTGCGTACGCAGGGGCGGCTGCAAACTATCAGTTCCAGCATGTCCAGCAGACCCACACAATCTCTGTGCGGTTTGCGGTTATCCAGCTGACCATTACGGTTTCCGCGGGATCGCACGGGACGGTGATCCCGGGTTCGGGTTCATTTGCATACGGGACGAGTCCTCTTTTCCGGATCGTGCCCGACTCGGGATATTATGTCGATTCGGTTTTCGTCGACAGTCTTTTTACGGGGGATGACACCACCTATCAGTTTGCGCCGCTTACGGTGAATCACGCCATTTCCGCATCATTCGTCAGGGATTCGGTCACGGTGATCGTTTCCCGAAACTGGAATCTCGTCTCACTGCCGCTGAAGATGAAGGACAGCCGGAGGGAGGTTGTCTTTCCGGAAGCGGTCTCCGCGGCATTTTCCTACGCCGGCTCATATACAGCGGTCGACACGCTTCAGCCGCTGGTCGGTTACTGGCTGAGATTTCCGGCGGCGGGCGCCGTCACCCTGACCGGAAAATTCCGGAGAACTGATACGATCGCGGTTCAGTCCGGCTGGAACCTTGTCGGCACCATCGCCTTTCCGGTTCCGGCGTCGTCGATCGTGTCGGTCCCGCCGGGTCTGGTGACGAGTAAATTCTTTGCGTTCACCGGATCCTATCAGCAGGTGGATACCCTGCACCCCGGTCTTGGATACTGGGTGAAAATTCCCTCTGCCGGTCAGCTGATTCTGAACGGTTCGGCACAGGGAGGAATTGCGGGAAGGATCCGGCAGGTCGATCCGGCCGATCGCCCTCCGTCTCCGCCCGAGGCGCTCACTGCCGGGAAGGGGATTCCGGCGAGCTATGCGCTGGCGTCTGCCTACCCGAATCCGTTCAATCCTTCGACGACCATCGGCTATGCACTGCCGGTGGAGAGCCGTGTGACGGTCACGGTGTATTCGGTTCTCGGCGACATTGTTGCGCGGCTTGTCAGCGCCGTTCAGCCGGCCGGGTACTATCAGACGGTGTGGAACGCAGGCTCGTTCTCCAGCGGCATCTATTTTTACCGGCTGGAGGCTGTCGGGACCTCCGGTGCGGAAAGCTTCTCGGCCGTACGGAAAATTCTTCTCGTCAAATAACCGGAAGGGACGGCGGCCGGCAACTCGCGTGCCGGTCGCCGGTTCCCGCCCCCATGATCGCCGACACCTTGGGACTCTCTCCCCGATTTCGTATCTTCCGGTGCGTAATCAAACAGTGAGTCGATACTGCCGCCGGATCCTCCTGAACTTCAGCCCGGAAAATCGTCACGGACATTTCGGGTGAAACGCATCGGCGCGATCCGACATCGTCACACAGATCAATCTCCCGCCCGGGGCGGACGTTTCTTCTCCTTCCGGGAAATCATCCTGAGGCCGCATGGCGACATTTGAATCCTTTCACCTGGACAAAATAATTCTGGGGCACCTTCTCCGCCACGGCATCACACAGCCGACGCCGATCCAGGAGGATCTCATTCCCCTGATAACGTCGGGGCGCGATGTCCTGGCCAGGTCGGAAACCGGTTCTGGAAAAACGCTCGGGTTTGCGCTCCCGCTGATCGACTCCCTGAACCGCAGGGACGGCCTCCGTGTACTCTGTCTCGTGCCGACGCGCGAACTCGCGACGCAGATTGCGAAGGAATTCATCAAATATTCACAGGGGAAACATCTCGGGGTGACGGCGGTGTACGGAGGAGTGTCGATTTCGGAGCAGGTGAAGAAGCTGAAACTGACGAATATCATTGTCGGTACCCCGGGGCGACTGCTCGATCTTCTGGAACGCGGAGACCTCCGGCTGGACAGCATCACGACGCTCATTTTCGATGAAGCGGACAGAATGCTCGACATGGGATTTCTTCCCGATATCGAGAGGATCGTCAGCCGGGTCCCCAAAAACCGTCAGACGCTCATGCTCAGCGCAACCCTGCCGAAAGAAGTGGTCCAGGCGGGGCACAAGTATCTCCGCTCTCCCGTCCAGATCGAGAAAGCGGCCGTCGTCAAACCGGAATTTCTCCGGCAGACCTATTACCGCACGACCCCGGAGCAGAAACTCCCCCTGCTTCTGCACCTTCTCCGGAACGAGCGGGACCTCGCCCTGGTATTCTGCAACAGGAAGCATATCACCGCGAAACTTGCGCGGAAGCTGGGGCACAACGGCGTCCATGCAAAATGTCTCCACGGGGACATGTCGCAGAATCAGCGGGAACGGGTCGTGGAAGAATACCGGCAGAAGAGGCTGACCGTTCTGGTTGCCACCGACGTCGCGGCGAGAGGACTTCACATCGACGATATCACGCACGTCTACAATTACGAGATTCCCCGCGATGTGGAAACCTACACGCACCGCGTCGGCCGGACTGCGCGCGCCGGAAACCGGGGAGATGCGATCTCCCTCGTCGCCACACCCGAAGAGCAGAAATTCTTTCAGCAGGTTCTTTTCACGTACAACGGCCGGATAGATCTCCGGCACGCGGATACAGCCGCATTTCCCGCACTGGCGCCGGCGCCGCCTCAGGTGCATGGGCAGACCTTGCACGGCGCCTCCGGCGTGAGAGAAGAGTCCGGCCGGAAACATGCCGGCAGAACATCGCCCCGGTTCCGGAAACAGCGCCGCCGACGGACAAACAGCCGCTGAAGGGCCGGTGTCAGATCGCACCGCGGCTCCGATCGCAGGAGAATCATGGTCCCGATATATATAAAAAACATGGTCTGCCCGAGATGCATCAGGGTTGTCCGGGAGGAGCTGACCCGGATCGGCCTGGATGTGAGATCGGTCGTTCTCGGCGAGGCTGAGGTGGAAGGAGCGATTTCCCCGTCACAGCGGAAGGCGATCAAGAATGTTCTGGAGAAGAACGGTTTCGAACTGATTCGCGACCGTCATGCGGCCACGATCGAAAAAATCAAACACGCCGTCATCCGGCGCGTGCAGATCGACGAACGGACGACACCGGTGCGGGTCAAGGACTCGGTCTATATCGAACGCGAGGTCGGTGAACGGTATGCCGCCCTGAGCGCCCTGTTTTCGTCTGTCGAAAACATCACGATCGAACACTACCTGATTCTCCAGCGAATCGAACGGGTGAAGGAACTCCTCAAATACGGGGATACCACGCTTACCGAAATCGCCTACATCCTCGGCTACAGCAGTGTCGCACATCTCTCGGGGCAGTTCCGGAAAGTCACCGGTATGACCCCATCCGCATTTCTGCGTCAGACAGCCGTCCCGCGCCGCCCGATCGATACTGTCGGACGGAGCTGAACGGCTCCCTCGCCCCGGTCCGGGGAAATCTGTAACATTTCTTGACGAATCGTGTAAGACAGAAGACGGAAAATTTCCCGATATTGGGGTATTGAGACTTCGAAGGAACTCGCATGAAAACTCTGAATATCGTTATCGGGGGGATGAGCTGTCAGCATTGCGTCAAGGCGGTCACGGATCATCTTGCGGCGCTTGAAAAGGTCAGGGTGCACGACGTTACCGTGGGGACGGCGAAAGTGTCGTACGAAGAGGGGGCCATGACTCCGGAGCGCATCTCGGCCGTGATCGAGGAAGCGGGTTTCAGCATCCTGGGAATGTCGTAATGGAATCTGTGTCCCGTCACGGTCCGGCGGAGACATCCTCGGTTCTCCTGCCGGTGGAAGGCATGACCTGTGCAAGCTGTGTCCGCCGGGTGGAAAAGACGCTCACGGCCGCCAAAGGGGTCAGCGGCGCGGTTGTGAACTTCGCGACGGAAAAGGTGTCGATCGTCTATGATCCCTCCGAAACGACGCTTGCCAGCCTCGCCGGCGAGCTCGATCGCGCAGGATATCGCCTGGTCCTGCCTTCGCCGGAATCGGGCGCGGAATTATCCATGCCTGGTAATGCCGGATCTCACCGGAAACTCCGGATGGAGTTTCTGGTCGCCGCTGCGCTCGCCGCGCTGGTCATGCTCATCGGTTTCATGGAAATGAAACCTGTCGGCGGTTCGGGTGCACGTCCCGAGAGCCGGCCGGCCGATCTGATAGCGCTGGCGGCGGCGACACTCGTGCTGGTCTGGCCGGGGAGGCGGTTTTTTCTGTCTGCGGTGAAGCTTCTCCTCCGCGGCTCGGCCGATATGAACACCCTTGTGTCGGTCGGAGCCGGGTCGGCGTATCTTGCGACCCTTCTGTCGTTCCTCCGGCCGGCCTCATTCGGGTCCGCAGCCACGGGAATGTACCTCGATACGGCGGTTATGATCATCGCGCTCGTCCTGCTCGGCAGAATGCTCGAGGCCCGGGCAAAGAAAAAGACCGGTGAGGGAATCTCCCGGCTTCTCGCAGGCCAGCCGGTAATGGCAATCGTTCTCCGGCAGGACGGAGAACGCGAAATTCCGGTATCGCAGGTTGTGCCGGGTGATGTCCTCATGGTACGCCCGGGAGAGAAGGTGCCGGTGGACGGCCGATTGAATGACGGCTCTGCCGCCATCGATGAGTCCCTCATCACCGGCGAAAGCGGTCCGGTCCCGAAACAGAAGGGGGACCGGCTCACCGCAGGTTCTCTGGTCGCCGACGGAACGGTGGTGATGACGGCGACCGCCGTCGGGAAGGATACCGTGATCGCCCGCATGATCCGTCTCGTCGAAGAGGCGCAGGGATCGAGGGCGCCCGTCCAGGCGCTGGCAGATCGTGTAGCCGGTGTATTCGTTCCGGCCGTCATCGGGATTGCCGCGGCGACGTTTCTCTTCTGGCTGACCATCGGGGGAGCGCCGGTTCCGGTCGCGCTCATGAATTTCATCGCAGTTCTGGTCATCGCCTGTCCGTGTGCGCTTGGTCTGGCCACGCCCGCCGCGGTGATCACGGGAAGCGGACGGGCGGCCGCACGCGGGATTCTGATCCGCGATGCCGAACAGCTTCAGCGGGCCGGTTCGGTTGATACGGTGATTTTCGACAAGACCGGAACGGTGACCACCGGTGCGCCGGCGGTGGGCAGGATACAACCCGTCGGAACCCGGACGGCGGAGGAAGTACTTCGACTGGCGGCTGCTGTGGAACGTCACTCGCCCCATCCGTTTGCAAAGTCTGTCGTCCGTCACGCCGCCGAAGCGCGTGTCACGGTACCGGATGCCGCCGACCCGGAACAATTTCCGGGCAAGGGTATGGCGGCCCGGGTCGGGGATTTGGAGGTGATCGTGGGAAATCCCGCGTTCCTCCGCGACCGCGGGATCGGCGTGCCCGACGATGGTGAGGACGACGGACCGGGAGATGGTCAATCGGTGGTTGCGGTTGCCGTCGGCGGACGTCTGGCAGGGTTCATCCGGATGGAGGAACAGCTCAACGAAACGGCCCGGGACGCCGTTCAACAGCTGAACAGCATGGGAATCGCGACGGTGCTTCTGACCGGTGACCGTCGGCCGAGAGCTGAACGGATGGCGCGCGAAGCGCGGATCGAACGCGTGATAGCGGAGGTTCTTCCGGAAGGAAAAGCGGCGGTTGTCGAAGGGCTGAAAGCGGAAGGAAAACGCGTCGCGATGGTCGGGGACGGCATCAATGACGCACCGGCTCTTGCATCGGCGGATGTGGGAATTGCCATGGGAGGGGGGATCGACGTGGCGATCGCAACGGCCGGCATCACGCTCATGCGGAACGATCTCCGGGGGGTCGGGGAGGCGATTCGCATCTCCCGGCGCACGCTCCGGACGATCCGCCAAAACCTGTTCTGGGCATTTTTCTACAACGCCGTCGGGATACCGCTTGCTGCGGCGGGACTCCTGAATCCGATGATCGCCGCCGGGGCGATGGCGTTCAGTTCGGTCAGCGTCGTGACGAACTCACTTCGTCTCCGGCGCGGAAAGGTCTGATCATTCTCCGCTGGTGCGGGAGGAATTCCGGTTTTTGCCGGGCATCGTGGCGGGAGGGCGGGGTTCCCGGACGGCGACGATGAGGTAGAGAAGTCCGGCGATGGTGCAGAGCGCCCCCAGCGTGAACACCCCCTGATAACCCCACAGAGAGATGATCCACCCGCCGCAAAGCGCGATCGCATAGAAGGGGGCCATCAGGGTATTCATCAGGCCGATGAGCGTCGAACGCTGTTCAGGAGGTCCGAATTCTATCGCGAAGTTGTACCTGAGCATCATCTCCGACCCGAGGTAAATCCCCAGCAGAAAAAAGACACCCGCGTACAACCCTGCCGTCGGTGCGGCGAGGGCGGTCAGGCCCGCCAGCAGGAGCGCCGAGACCGTGGCGGTGAGTGCGATCTTGTTCCCGAGATGGTCGGCGGCATAACCGATCACGACCGCTCCGAAGATCTGACCGGTGACCATGACCAGCGTGAACCGGCCCGCCGCCCCTTCGGTGAGATGAAACCGGGAGATACCGTAGACCGTGAAAAAACCGACCGGCAGTGTTCCGAGGACGACCACCGCGGAGGCGGTCAGAAATCTGCGGAAACTCCTGTTGGTTTTCAACAGGTTCCGGACAGAGCGGAGATAGTCCGGGAGCGAGCTCCGGGCTTCCACGGGGCTCGGTTCCTCCTCAACGAGGAGCGCCTGCAGGATGATCGACAGCAGTTCGAAGAAGAAGGCGATGAGGAACAGGATCGCGAAGTTGAGGGGGAAGGCATATGCCGTGAGGATGTAGGTCAGGAGGACCGTCGCACCGAGCGACATGAGTCCGGCGAGCGCCGTGCGGGCGCCCATCGACCGGCCGCGGAAGTGCCGCCGTATCAGCTTTGCGTAAAAGTCGAACCAGACGGGGGAGGTGACGCCGACGATGATCTGATTGAGGCCGTAAAGGCAGAGGAAGAGCACCAGCGTTCGTCCGTTGTCCGTTCCGGTGGAGAAGAGAAGGACGAGGCCGATCATGAGGATGAAGAGCCGCTGGAGGAAGCCGAAGCCGACCACCCAGACTTTTTTCCGTGCGAGGTGCCTGCCGTATCGCGCGGCGGGAAGCTGGGGAAGATAGACGCCCGCAAGATTGATGATGCTCAGGAGTGCGAGGATGCCGGAGCCGCCGCCGAGGTGGAAGACCAGCGCCGGAAGGACTGTCTGCCCGGAGATCATCGAGGTCCCCACAACGTACAGGGCTCCCTCGAGAGCGTTGAGAATGAAATTCCGCCTGTCCCAGCGGCCCGGCGCCTCGGTCATCTCCGGTCGCGCGGGAGTGAACTTCTCTGCAACAGGAACGGGCGGATCATTGATCCTCCGGAACAGGCACCGGCGCGGCGGGGATATCCTCGGCGGGGGAATCCTGGATGATGCCGATCTTCCGGTAGACGGGGTGGATTTCTTTCCGGATGACCGGCAGTTTGACCACGAAAAATACCGCCGCACCGACGCAGAGGATTCCGCTGATCGCGAGAGACCACGGCGCTCCGATCCGGCTCGCGAGCGCTCCGATCAGCAGACTGCCGAACGGGCTCATCCCCGTGAATGCCACAGTGTAGAAGCTCATCACCCTCCCGCGTTTATCGTCGTCCGCCACCGTCTGAATGATGGTGTTGCAGGAGGCGATCTGCACCATCATGCCGTAACCGACCACGATGAGGAGTGAGAGAGAGAGCCACTGGTTGGTGGAAAAGGCAAAGAGGGTAAGCCCCGCAGCAAAGGTAAACGCGGCGCCTGCGATCCACCGGGTGAGGCCCCGGACGTTTTTACGCGACGCCAGGGTCGCCGCGCCGAGAAGCGCGCCGATACCGTGAGCGCCCATCAGAAACCCGAGGGTATGAGGCCCTCCGTGGAGGATGTCCCGGGCAAATACCGGCATGAGCGTGGTGAAAGGAATGCCGATCAGGCTCATGATCGCGATCAGCGAGAGGATGTAGGTGATCGGTTTGAAGGTTGTCACATACCGGAAGCCTTCCTTCAATCCGTGGAGAATGCTCGGGTGATGGGCGACCGGCTTCATGGGCTTCAGCTTCATCGCCAGGAGCGCAATGATGACCGCGACGAAGCTGACCGCATTGAGAATGAAACAGCCGCCTTCGCCGATCGTGCCGATGAGTATTCCCGCAATCGCAGGACCGATCAGCCGGGCGCCGTTGAACATGGATGAGTTGAGCGCGATCGCATTGCCGAGGTCCTCCTTGTTTTCGATCATCTCGAGAACGAACGACTGCCGTGTCGGCATGTCGAACGCATTCACCATGCCGAGAAACACCATCAGGGGGAGGATGTGCCAGACCTGAATGCTGCCGCTGAGCGTGAGGAATGCGAGAACGATCGCCTGGATCATCGAGAGCGTCTGGGTGATGACCAGGATCCGGTGCTTGTTGATCCGGTCGGCGATCACGCCCGCAATCGACCCGAACAGGAACATCGGGATCTGTCCTGCGAATCCTGCGATGCCGAGGAGAAAGGCGGAATTGGTGAGCCGGTAAATCAGCCAGGTGAGAGCGAGCTGCTGCATCCAGGTGCCGATAAGGGATATCAGCTGACCGGTAAAGAACAGCCGGTAATTCCGGTAGCGGAGCGTGCGGAACGTCATCATGACGCCCGCGGGCGCGCCGCCGCCGGATGAGGTCTGCCCGCTCATATCCGGATATCTCCGGCCGGTGAAGAGACGTACCGGATCATACCCGCACTGCGATTTTCAGTCATATATCAGGAAATTAATTATTACACGGTGCAATTCCAAAATTTACCGTATCACGGCCATATCCGTTTCAAAATAAATTCCAGACGCACGACCGCATACACGAATCTTCAGGAACACCTCTCGACCGTCACCGAATGTGATTTCACCATTGCAGAATCAATCCGTCGATGTTCCCCCCAGTGGTTTCTGTACCCGCCGGAATACCGGGAGCGGCCGGATATCGTCCGTGCCCCGCCTCCATTCGGGACAATTTCCGGTGGACAATTTCGTGACGTATCGGCTCGTGAGAAAAAAGAACAGCAGATACCGAATCGGTGTGCCGGTGCTATAACCATCCTTTGATTCCGTATGGTATAAAAACAGGGGATATTGAATTTCCAAATCGAAAGATACCTGAATCGGTTCTGAAAAGACTTGAGGCGGATATTTATCAATATTGAAATTGCATGCTGCTTTTCTTATTTTGATGGACCATCATACCTCTCTTACCGGATAAATCTCCCCAAGATGGAGATATTTATCCACGTTCCTGCCATCATCTTTCCAGAATCGTTCTTTTTCGACATACGGCACAAATTTTGTACCAATACCGGCTGTACGAACGAATTACATGCTGAAATTTGAAGGAACTGAAATCATCTCCCATCATCTGAAAGGAGGGAGATGAACGCGGAACGATCGGTCATATTTTCCCTGAACGGGGAAACGCGAAGGATCGACTTTCCGAACGATGCAGGATACACGGTGACGACGACCGTGCTGGAATATCTCCGTTCATGCCCGGAGTATCGCGGAACGAAGGAGGGATGTGCGGAAGGAGACTGCGGGGCATGTACCGTTGTCCTTGCCGATATCGGCCCCGATCGGGAGATCCGCTTTCGCGCCGTAAATTCCTGTCTTCTGTTTCTTCCGATGCTCCACGGTCGGCTTCTCCTGACGGTGGAATATCTTGCCCGCATGCGCGGGAAGCTTCATCCCCTGCAGGACGCCCTCATGCACTCCCACGGCAGTCAATGCGGATACTGCACCCCCGGGATAGTGATGTCGCTCTACAATCTCTGGAAAAACAATCCGCGCCCGTCGAGGACCGAGGTGGAAGATGCTCTGGTCGGAAATCTCTGCCGGTGCACCGGCTATCAGTCGATCCTGAACGGCGTGGCGAAGGCCTACGAGCGGTACGACCCGGTGAGCGAAGCTGAGGAAAACCGGACCTGCCTGGAGTCCCTGCGGACTCTCCACGCCGGGAATCTCCTGCTCGAGAGCGGCGGCCGGAAATACGCCCGCCCGTCGTCACTCGCCGAGGCGCTTGCGTTTCTCGCCGATACGACGGAGGCGGTGATTATCAACGGAGCCACCGATGTCGCACTGAGAGTCACCAAGAAATTCGAGCAGTTACCGGTAATTCTGGATCTTTCGGCGGTGGAGGAACTTCACGGGTGGCGGAGGGAGGGGAACTCTCTCCGTCTGGGAGCCGGCATGACGATCAACGAGATCGCCCGAAATGCCGGAGACGTCATCCCGGTTCTCCGAACGCTGGCAGAGACGTTTGGTTCCCATCAGATCCGGAATCTTGCAACGCTTGGGGGAAATCTGTCGACGGCCTCGCCCGTTGGAGACACGGTGCCGCTTCTCATCGCGCTCGGAGCGGAGGTCGAACTCGCCGGTCGCGGCGGGAGGCGTCGGGTGCCGGTTGAGCAATTCATCGTCGGATACCGGAAGACGGCGCGCGGAGCCGCCGAACTGGTAACGGCGGTCGTCCTGCCTCTGCCCGGCGCCGACGAACATCTGTACTGGTACAAGGTTTCCCGCCGGCCCGATGTCGATATCGCCGCTGTAAGTTGTGCTGTCCGATTCCGCCAGACGGAGCGCGGGAACGTTTCGGGTGTGATCCTTGCCTATGGAGGAATGGATGACCGTCCCCGGCGTGCACGGTCCGCCGAATCGGTCCTCGAGGGAAACATTCTCTCGGAGGATCTGATCGCCGGAGCGATGGAAATGCTTGCGGACGAGTTCCGGCCGTTGACGGACGTGAGAGGATCGGCGCACTTCCGGACGCGGGTGGCGCGCAATCTTCTGCTGAAATTCTACAGTGATCATGTCGCGGCGGGAGGGATGCGATCATGACCGTCGGACAGACACTGCCGCACGAAAGTTCACGCCAGCATGTCACGGGGGAAGCCCGGTTCGTCGACGATCTGCCGCTCACGGAGCGAACTCTTATCGGCCGGGTGGTGACGAGTCCCATCGCGAACGGGACGCTCCGGTCGTACGATCTTACCGCGGCGCGGAAGGTGGAGGGAGTCCATGCGGTTCTTTCCGCATCCGATATTCCCGGGCACAATCAGATGGGACCGGTGGTGAAGGATGAAGCGTGTCTGGCCGAGGGGAGAGTATCGTGTATCGGTCAGGCGGTCTTCCTCATCGCCGCCGAAACGTCCGCACAATGCCGCGAGGCCGAGCGGCTGATTACAGCGGAATATGTGCCGGAGCCCCCGGTTCTGTCCTTTGAGGAGGCCGTCGCACACGACGCTCTTCTCGGCCCGCCCCGCACAATGGGCCGCGGTGATGTTGCGGCCGCGCTGGATGCCGCTCCGCTGAATATCAGCGGCGAACTCCGGACCGGAGCCGCCGAGCACTGGTACCTCGAGACGCAGGTCTCCCTCTGCATACCCGGGGAGAACAGGACATTTCACCTCTACTGCTCCACCCAGCACCCATCCGAGACGCAGGCGCTTGTGGCGGAGGTCCTCGGCATATCCCGGTCGGCCGTGACGGTGGAGGTTCGCAGGATGGGAGGCGGTTTCGGCGGGAAGGAAACACAGGCCAACCATGTCGCGTGCTGGAGCGCGCTCCTGAGCAATGCCTGCGGTGCGCCGGTCAAAATTCGCCTCAACCGGGATGATGATATGTGCATCACGGGCAAACGGCATCCGTTTCTTGCCCGGTATGCGGCCGGATTCGATGAAGAGGGAACGCTTCTCGCCGTTCGGATGGAATTAAACAGCGACGCCGGGATGGCAACCGATCTCTCCTTCGCGATCATGGAGCGCGCCATGCTCCACTGCGACAACGCCTACTTTCTTCCCGCCGTGGAGATCACTGCCCGGGTCTGGAAAACCAACCATCCTTCGAACACCGCATTCCGGGGTTTCGGCGGGCCCCAGGGTATGGCGGTCATTGAAACGATCCTCGACAGAATTGCGCGCACGCTCGGGAAGGATCCTCTTGACGTCCGGCTCCGGAATTTTTACGCTTCCCCGCCCCGCCATCTGACTCCCTACGAACAGCCCGTCCGCGACAACCGGCTTCCGCTTATTGTGGATCGCCTTCTGGTCTCTTCCCGGTACCGGGAAAGACGGAAGGGACTTGCCGCGTTCAACGCCGCGCACAGGTTTGTGAAGCGCGGGCTCGCCCTGACGCCGGTGAAATTCGGCATCTCATTCACCACGACCTTCCTGAACCAGGCGGGCGCGCTTGTCCACGTCTATGCAGACGGCACCGTGCTTGTCTCCCACGGCGGAACGGAGATGGGGCAGGGACTGCACACAAAAATCCGACAGATCGCCGCGGAGTGTTTCGGCATCGACCCGGCGCGGGTGACGGTCGGACCGACCGATACGTCCAAAGTACCGAATACCTCGGCGACGGCGGCATCATCCGGGGCCGATCTGAACGGAATGGCGGTCGCTGAAGCGGTTGCGGCGATCAGGGACCGGATGTCGGCGGAACTGGCGCGGTATTTTACCGAATTGCATCCTGACCTTCCGTCGCATCCGCCGGCGCTCCGCTTCAAACTCAACACAGTGACCGATGCGGACCACCCCGATCGTACGATGGCGTTTCCGGAGGTGGTTGACCTGCTGTACCGGCGGCAGATAAGCCTGAGTGCGGCCGGATACTACAGAACCCCGTCGATCGGATGGGATAAAATCAGGGGAAAAGGGAATCCGTTCCATTACTTCGCGTATGGCGCCGCGGTGAGCGAGGTGGAGGTTGATCTTCTGACCGGCGGTCATACACTGCTTCGCACCGATATCGTCCATGACGCGGGAGATCCGATCAATCCCGGCATCGACATGGGCCAGGTGCAGGGTGGATTTGTTCAGGGGGTGGGGTGGTGTACGACGGAGGAGATCGTGTGGGACGCAGGGGGCCAGCTTCTGACCCATTCTCCTGATACGTACAAGATCCCGACCATCCGGAGCATCCCGAAGGAGTTCCATGTCGAACTCCTGTCCGGCGTGCCGAACACCGGGACGATTTTCAACAGCAAGGCTGTCGGCGAGCCGCCGCTCATGCTGGCATTGTCCGTCTGGCTGGCGATCAAGGATGCCGTCGCGTCAGCGGGAAACGGAACCGAAGAGCCCCCGTTTTCACTCCCTGCGACCAACGAAGTGATACTTGCGGCGGTGGAACATCTTCAGGGACCATCGATCATCGGGAGAAGGATCCTGCCGTGACAAGAAAACCGACGCATCTTCCGGGAATTCTCACCGACGCACAGCTGAAAGCTGAGCTGGTGAAGTGTGAATATTGCGAGGAGAAGCCGTGCCGGGAGGCATGCCCGGCTCACTGCTCCCCCGCCGATTTTATCATGGCGGCCCGCGGCGGCACAGCGGCGGATTTTCGCCGGTCGGCCCTGATGATTCTGGGTGCGAATCCCCTGGGAACTGTCTGCGGCATCGTCTGTCCGGATCAGTTCTGCATGAAGGCGTGTGTCTACAACGGCTTTACTACTCCTGTTGCAATTCCCGCGGTCCAGGCGACCATCATCACCCGGGCCCGGAATGCTGGTCCGCTCAGGGTCGGGTCTGTTCCCGGGAACGGGGAGAATGTCGCGGTCATCGGCGCCGGTCCGGCAGGGCTTGCCGCCGCAGCGGTTCTTACCCGTCGCGGCTATGCGGTGACAATTCATGAAACATCGAACCATGCCGGCGGCATGACCCGTCTCATTCCCGGTTTTCGTCTCGCCGGCGGGTTCATCGATGCCGATATAGAATTCATCCGGTCGCTTGGTAGCGTCAGATTCATGTATGCTCAGAAGATCGGGCACCCGGAGCGGATGCTGGGGAGTTCCTGCAGAGCGGTGATCATCGCATCCGGTCAGGAGGAGCCGGTTCGACTGGACATTCCCGGCGCCGGGAAAGCAATAGGATGGGAGACTTTTCTTTCGCCGAAGTACCGGAGAAAAATAAGGAACCTGAAGGTGGCGGTGATCGGGGGCGGCGCGGTTGCGGTCGATTGTGCAGTGACCGCAAAGCGCCGCGGCGCCGCACATGTCGAGCTGATCTACCGGCGGAGGCCTTTGAATATGCCTCTGACCGCCGCCGAACGGGAAATGCTGGTCGAAGAGAACATTGAAGTGACGGGCAGTACCCGTCCGGTGGAACTTGTCTGCGCAGGCAGGAAGGTCCGCGGACTCCGGCTTGTACACCTTACTCTCCGGCCGGGAGCGTCAGATCACCCCGAAAATTTCCACCCCCGGAAAGCAGAACCGCCGTATTTCCGGGAATTCGATATTGTGATTACCGCGATAGGCGCGGTTTCCCGGACGGCGAGGCAGAAAACCCCGGGACTGTTTTACGCGGGAGATCTCACAGGAGAATCCTCAACGGTCGTTGAAGCGGTGGCATCAGGGAAGAAGGCGGCTGATTGTGCCGACAGGTATCTGAGAGGCACCGCAAAGAAACGCCCGTGCAATTCCGCACCGGCGCCCGTCATCATGGAAGGTGTTTCCGGGCTTCCGGTCGGTCTGACGACAAAGTTTTTTGGAAAAGCGATTGCGTCGCCGTTCCTTCTTTCCGCCGCGCCGCATACCGACGGGTATGCACAGATGCGCGCCGCCTATGAACGCGGCTGGGCGGGCGGAGTGATGAAAACCGCATTCGACAGGGTCCCCATTCACATTCCCTCCGAATACATGTACGTTCTCGCGCCGTCCACGTACGGAAACTGCGACAACGTTTCGGGACATCAGCTCGACAGGGTTTGCCGTGAAATTGAACGGCTTGTCAGAGAATATCCCGACCGCCTGACCCTCGGTTCGACCGGCGGACCGGTGAGCGGCCGTGAGACAGCCGATCGCCGCGTCTGGCAGGCGAACACCGCGAAGCTGGAACGGGCCGGTGCGATGGGAGTCGAGTACAGCCTCTCCTGCCCTCAGGGGGGAGACGGAACGAAGGGTGACATGGTCTCGCAGGATGCGGAGCTGACAGCCCGGATTGTCGGGTGGGTCATGGAATCGGGCGATCCGGAGATTCCCAAGCTCTTCAAGCTGACAGGTGCGGTGACGGCGATCGGGCCGATCGTGACGGCAATCGCGGACGTCCTCCGCAAATATCCGGGCAAAAAGGCCGGCATCACACTGGCGAACAGTTTTCCGGCGATGGCCTACCGCACGCAGGGGAACGGTGCGCGGGAGGAGGGAGTCGTCATCGGCATGTCCGGTGAAGGTGTTCTCCCGATAACCAGCCTCGTGGTTGCGAAGGCATCGGGGCTCGGTGTCCCGATTTCAGCAAACGGCGGGGTCATGGATTACAGAGGAGCGGCACGGCTCCTCGCCCTGGGAGCTGAAACGGTGCAGTGCTGTACCATCGTGATGAAATACGGCCTCGGGATCGTCGATGAACTGCACTCCGGTCTCAGCCATTTTCTCCATGCCCGTGGATATGCGTCGGTCGGAGATCTCATCGGTTCGTCCCTTCCCCAGCCGATCATTCCTTTCGACATGCTTCCGGCCACCAGGACGATCCCGGCCGTGACGGAGAGTCTCTGCTGTCACTGCGGAAACTGCGCGCGCTGTCCCTATCTCGCGATCACGATGAACCGGCGCATCGTCCCGGAGTTCGATCCGTCTCTCTGTGTCGGCTGTTCGCTCTGTGCACAGAAATGTTTTTCGGGCGCGATCGCGATGAGACCGAGATCCCGGGCGGAACTGTCGGTGTTCAGGGAGGGATGAATGAAACCGGGCGACGGCAGTCTTTTTATTGACCACGCAACGATCTGGACCGGAGGATCGGCCGGAGAACTGCTTGCCGATCATGGCCTTCTGATAGAGGGCGGTGTGATCACGGGCCTGGTGTCGGATCATCGGCCTCCGGTCAGGCCGGACAGGACGCTCGACGCCCGGGGAAAGATTCTGCTCCCCGGTTTCATCAATGCCCACACCCACGGCTACAGCGCCTTCGCGCGCGGAATTCCCGGCATCCGGCCATCGGCTGGTTTCCCTGATATTCTTCACAATCTCTGGTGGAAGCTCGACTCCGTGCTGACGCTTGAGGATTGCGCGTACAGCGCACTCCTGCTCTATCTCGATTCGATCCGTCACGGGACGACGACGGTGATCGATCATCATGCCAGTCCCCGGTCGGTCGAAGGATCGCTCACGGCTCTTGAAGATGCGGCCTCCATGACCGGAATCCGGACCTGTCTCTGCTATGAGGTATCGGATCGAGACGGACGGGATGTCGCGGCGGACGGCATCGCGGAAAACGTCTCGTTTCTGAAGCACTGCAGGGAACAAAACGGCGGGCTGATCGGCGGATTGTTCGGCCTCCATGCCAGCTTCACGCTCGGCGAGGCGACGCTCCGGGACGCGGCGGAAGCCGGAAGATCGATAGGGAGCGGATTTCATATTCATTGCGCGGAGGGATCTGCCGATCAGGAAATCACCGGGCGGGAATTCGGAATGAAGGTTGTCGAACGTCTCAACCATTACGGCATTCTGGGTCCCCGGACGATCGCCGCACATTGTGTGCATCTTTCGGCTTCCGAGATCGATCTCCTTGCCGGCACGGATTCGATCGCGGTCCATAATCCGCAGTCGAATCTGAACAACGGCGTCGGCATCGCCGATATCCCGCTCCTGGCGGAACGGGGTGTGCTTGTGGGCCTCGGAACTGATGCAATGACTGCCCGGATGCCCGAAGAGGCGCGTGCGGGCGTCTGGGCCCAGCATCTTCGCGCCGGCGGTCCCTCCAGGGGTTTCGGGGAGATTTCAAGCGCGCTCCTCGACAACAATCCGAAAATCGCGGAACGTCTTTTCGGACTGCCGATCGGAACCATCGCGCCGGGCGCCGCCGGGGATGTCATCCTCCTCGACTATTTGCCGACGACGCCGCTGACCCGGGCAAATTTCTGCGGACACCTGCTGTACGGGATGGCGCATGCGGAGGTCGATACGACCGTGGTGGCGGGGCAGATACGCATGGAGGGAAAACGATTTCCGGACACCATTGACGAGGAGCGCATCTGCCGGCGATCCCGTGAGCTTGCCGCCGCAGTGTGGAAGCGGCTTTCATCTTCGCAAACATAAAGGAGCAGTATGGAGACTCTCTATCAGAATATTCAGCGGCGTGCAAAGGAGCAGGAGCCCGAGACGGTGCGGATTTTATCCGAGCTCGTGAAAACGCAGTCGTTTTCCGGCAAGGAAAAGGATGTCGTCGACGTGATCCGGCGTGAAATGGAACGGGCGGGGGTGGAAGAGATCAGGATCGACGGCCTGGGAAGCATCATCGGGCGGATCGGTCGTGGACCGAGAGCCATCGCGTTCGATGCGCACATCGATACGGTCTATCCCGGCGATCTGGATCAGTGGCATTCGAATCCCTTCGTCCCGAAAGTGGCGGAAGGAAAAATCTGGGGAAGGGGGACGGTCGACCAGAAGGGGGGGATGGCCTGCATGATCAGCGCCGCCTCGCTCGTGAAGGAACTGAATTTGAACGATCAGTTTTCGGTCTACCTGACCGGCACCGTCATGGAGGAGGATTGTGACGGGCTCTGCTGGCAGTATCTCATCAAAGAAGAGCGCCTCCGGCCGGAGCTTGTCATCATCACGGAGCCGACGAATCTCAACATTTACCGCGGACATCGCGGCAGAATGGAGATGCACGTCGATGTGAAGGGAAAAAGCTGTCACGGCTCCGCACCCGAACGGGGGGATAACGCGATCTACAAAATCGCGCGCATCGCGCTCGAGATCGAAAAACTGAATGAACGTCTGCGGTCCGATCCGTTCCTCGGCAAGGGAACCGTCACCGTGACGGAATCGGTCTCGTCGTCCCCCTCGCTGTGCGCCGTCCCCGACGGTGCCGGCATTCATCTGGACCGCCGGCTGACCGCGGGCGAAACGAAGGAAAGCGCCATCGCGGAAGTTCAGGCCGCAGCCCGGACGGCCGGCTACCCCGACGCCCAGGTCTCCGTCCTGACGTATGCTGAACGTGCCTACACCGGCAAAGTCTATCAGACGGAGAAATACTTTCCCACATGGGTGATGGAGGAATCGTCCCCCTATCTGCGGCAGGCAGTCGAGGCGTACCGCGCGACGATCGGGCGCGAACCGGTCGTCGGCAAATGGACCTTCAGCACGAACGGGGTCGCCATTGCCGGTATGCACGGGATTCCCTGTTTCGGTCTCGGGCCGGGTAATGAAGTCTACGCCCATGCGGCGAACGAGGCCTGCCCCGTCGAACACCTGAGCGCCGCTTCTTCATTCTATGCGGCGTTTATTGCCAGGATGAACGGAAAGATCTGAGAGGCAGGGGACATTCCATGACAGAATTCAGATATCGCTGTTCTCATTGCGGGGCGTCGTACAGGCGGAATGAAGTACGGTATCTCTGCCCGACGTGCGAACATCTCTGGAAACCGGGCGAACCCCTCTGCGGCGTCCTGACCGCAGAGTTTGATTACGAGACCATCCGGAAAAAATTCTCCCGGTCGAATGCCCGGTGGGATCTTTTTTCCGCAGTGGAGTCGAAATATTATCCTCCGTATCCGGTCGGGAACACTCCTTTCACGCCCGCGGGCGGACTCGGCAAAGCAATCGGGTGCAGGCATCTCTGGCTCAAGAACGATGGACTCAATCCCAGCGGCTCCCTGAAGGACCGCGCATCGTTTCTGGTAGTTGCCGAAGCCGGCCGACTGCGGGCCCCGACGGTCGTCACCGCCTCCACCGGCAACGCGGCGAGCGCGCTCGCAGCGGTTGCGGCATCGGCACACCGCCGTGCGGTCATCTTCGTCCCCGAGAAGGCGCCGAAAGCCAAACTGGTCCAGATGCTCATGTTCGGGGCAAAGGTGTTTCCGGTCAGGGGAACGTATGATGATGCGTTCCGGATGTCGCTCGCCTTTACGAAACTGCGCGGGGGTCTGAACCGGAATACCGGTTATCATCCCCTGACCATCGAGGGGAAGAAAACAGTCGGTTTTGAAATCTTTGCCCAGAACGGCTGGAAGGTCCCCGATACGATTTTTATTCCCGTGGGGGATGGCGTCATCCTGTTCGGAGTCTACAAGGCCTTTTACGATCTGCTTCAGGCGCGGGTGATCAAAAAAATGCCGCGGCTGTTTTCCGTACAGGCGAACACTTCCTCGGCGATTCATCGGTATATCCTCTCCGGGGTATATCGCAGTGCGCAGAAACCGGACACGATTGCGGATTCGATCTCCGTCTCCGTTCCGTCGAACGCTCACCTGGCCCGGGAAGCTGTCCTTGCCACTTCCGGAGGGACGGTTATCGTGACGGACCGGGAGATCCTGGAGGGACAGCGGCTTCTTGCGCAGAGCGAGGGAATATTTGCGGAACCTGCCGCCGCGGCCGTGGTCGCAGGCGTCAGAAAAATCGCCGCGGCGGGAGCACTTCATCCCTCGGAGCAGGTCGTTCTCCTTATCACGGGGCATGGGCTGAAGGATATCGACGCGCCGATGAGATCACTTCCCGTTCCGCGTACCATTCCGGCGGACGAGGATGTTCTGGCTTCTCTGCGGATACCATGAGCATGCTGATAATAAAAAACGGCGTTGTCTGTCTGGACGAGGGATTGCGAAAAGCCGATCTCGCCGTTGAAAACCGCGTCATCAGTTTGATCGGCGAGGCGCTCCCGTCGTCCGATGCCGATGAGATTATCGATGCCGGCGGGAAATTTGTCCTGCCCGGCCTGATTGACATCCATACGCATCTGGATGATGTTATCGGCGGATATCCTCTGGCCGACGGGTATCGAAGCGGGACCGAAGCGGCGGTCCGGAACGGCATCACCGCCATCGCGACCTTCATCACCCAATCCGGGCAGGAACGGCTGGGCGAAGCGATCGGACGGGCGCGCTCCAAAGCGGAACGGAACTGCTTCACCGATTATTTCTGGCACCTGACGCCGACACGGTTTGACGAACAGGGCTGGGGCGACATTGTGACCGCGGTCGACAGCGGATTCCGGTCGATCAAACTCTACACGACCTATAAGCACGCCGGGATCTATGCCTCCTATGATGACATAGTGTCTCTGTTCCGGCGGCTGGCGGGGAGAGGAGTGCGGTTTCTGATCCACTGCGAAGACGAGGCTGTTCTGCAAGGGATACCGTCGGATCTGTATCCGCTCCGTGAGCCGTTCACGCACACACTTCTTCGTCCTCCCGAGGCAGAAATCGTGGCGATTGAGCGGCTCATCGGAATCGCCAGAGCCGAAAATGCACGGATCCATATCGTCCATGTCTCCACCCCCGAAGGCGTCGAACTGATTGCCGCGGCGCGCGGGTCACAGTCGATCACCTGCGAAACCTGTCCGCAGTATATCGTCCACAGCGAGGATGTTCTCACGCGGCCCGGCGGTCATCGCTGGCTCTGTTCACCCCCCCTGAGAGACGAGGGGCGGCGGCGGAAACTCGCCGTTTACGCCGGCGAAGGGAGCATCGATCTTTTTGCGACCGATCACTGTGCGTTCATGCGCGCGGACAAGGACCGGCCGGTTTCTGATATCCGCATGATTCCCAACGGCGTGGCAGGGATCGGCGCATTGTCCCACATCGTCTTCGATCTTTTCCGTCCCCGGGGGGATCAGGCATTCCGGGCGATGGCGCGTCACTGTTCCGCCGCGCCAGCAGAACTGCTCGGCGTCTTTCCGCGAAAGGGAAGCCTCCGTCCCGGTGCAGACGCAGATATTGCCGTTGTCGATCCGCAGGGAGGGAAAAGGCCGGTCTGGTCCTCCATCAGCAACGTCCATGAAACCTATCCGGACCGGCATTCGACGCTGAGCTTCGAGCATGTCTTTCTGGGCGGGCGTGAGGTCGTGAGGAAAAATGAACTTATTCCGGGAACAGAACCGAAAGGGAAATGGTTATGTCCGGGTTGACCAATTCAGGCTGGCGCAATGACGTGCGGGCCAAAGTGACCGGTGCGGCGAAGTTTACGGACGATCTGCATTTTGCGGATCTCCTGCATGCGGTTCCGGTGTACAGCGACGAAGTGCACGCCAGGATCCGGTCGATCGAAACGGCGGAGGCGGAACGATGCCCCGGCGTCGTGCGTGTTCTGACCGCGCGGGATGTTCCCGGTTCCAACCGGGTCGGGCAGATCATCCGCGATTACAGGATCTTTGCGGACGACAAAATCAGATATAACGGTGACGTGATCGCCGTGGTCGTGGCGGAATCGCGCGAAGCCGCGATGCAGGCCGCGAAATACGTCCGTCTCGATGCGGAGCCCCTCCCGCGGGTGCTGGATCCGACCGATGCACTGGCCCCCGGCGCACCGCTCATTCACGAACAGCACGGATCGAACGTCATCAACACGCACAGGGTCCGCAGGGGGGATGCCGAACGGGGAATGCGGGAGGCCGATGTCATCCTCGAGCACGATTTTCAGACGCAGTTCGTCGAGCATGCGTACATGGAAACGGAGGTGGCCGTCGCCATACCGCGGGGAGACGGAGTTATCGAAATATACGGCAGTATGCAGCATCCGTTCAGCACACGGCGTTTCACCGCGGCGTGTCTGGGCGTACCGCTTGCCGATATCGAGATCGTCGGTACGCCGCTGGGCGGCGGGTTCGGCGGCAAGGATGACACCGCCGCCGTGGTCTGCGCACGTGCCGCACTCGCGGCGAGACTTACCGGCAGGCCGGTGAAAATCAGATATACGCGGGACTGGTCGATCCGGGAGAGCTACAAGCGGCACCCCTATAAAGTCCATTATGCGATGGGGGTGACCAGATCGGGAAAAATCACGGCTGTCAGATGCACCATTGTGGCAGACGGAGGTGCGTATTGCTCGGTGACTCCCTGGGTGACCTGGAGGTCGACGGTGCAGTGCTGTGGTCCGTACGTGGTCGGGAACGTCCAATGCGATACGACCGGCGTCTACACGAACAATGTCGTGACCGGCGCGATGCGAGGCTTCGGATCGCCGCAGATGAATTTCGTCGTCGAGCAGATGGTGGAGCTTGCGGCGGAAAAACTCGGCATGTCGGCGGTGGCGTTCCGGAAACTCAACATGGTGAAGCAGAACAGCGTCACCATCACGGGCCAGAAGCTCGATACCCACACTGTTGCGATGGGTCAGGTGCTCGATGCGGTTCTGAAAGAGATTGATTATGAGACGAAGCTCAAGCGGGCGACCCGCGGGGAGGGAACGGAGGAGGAGATGTACGGCATCGGGCTCGCAATGAGCTACCGGGGAGTCAGTCTGGGTGCCGAGGGAGTCGATTTCTGCGCAGCGATCGTCAACGTGCAGGCCGACGGCTCCGTCATCCTGGAGGCGGGCGTCCATGAAAACGGACAGGGATCTGAAACGGCGATGATCCTGCTCCTCGCGGAGGAGCTCGGGATCCCGGCGGATACGATCCGGTACCGCAGGTCGTCGACATCCGTCATACCCGACAGCGGCACCACGGTCGCTTCGCGGGGGACGATCATGGGCGGGGGAGCGGTGTGTCAGGCCGCAGCGGAGCTGAAGCGGACGATCGCGCGGTCGGTGGCTGAACAGCTGTCGACTGTTCCGGAGGGAGTCACATTTTCCGGGGGAAGAGTCCGCGCCGCGAACGGCGAATCGGTCTCCTTTAGCGAGGCGATCGCCTATATGTACAGTCATCAGCAGTTTCCGTACGCTCTCGGCGTCTACCGCGCGCCGCAGGTGACGTGGGATGAGCATACCGGCCAGGGAAAGGCATATTTCACCTGGGTCTACGGCTGTCAGGCCGTCGAACTGACGGTGAACAGGACAACCGGCAAAATCCGGCTTCTCAATGCGGTCGCCGCACACGATATCGGCAGGGCGGTGAACCGGGAGATGGTGCTCGGACAGATTTATGGCGGTATGGCCATGAGCATCGGCTACGCACTGCACGAAGAAGTCAAATCCGACAATGGCATCATCGCCAACAGAAATCTCAACACCTACCGGATATCCCGCACGCTGGATCTTCCGCCGATGAAGGCGATCATCATCGAGAATCACGATCCGGTATCGCCCTCCGGCGCGAAGAGTCTGGGTGAACCGGCAAATGAAATCATGGCGCCGGCAATCGCCAACGCGGTCTGCAATGCGACCGGCCGGCGGTTCTACAGTCTGCCGATCCGGTTTCCGGTCCAGACGAAGGTTCCCCGGCGGGAGGAGGTGCAGGCATGAAATTTTCCGTGAACGGAAAAACCGTCTTTGCCGACGAAACACTCGCCGGAAAACGTCTGGTCGATTTTCTCCGGGAAGATCTCGGTCTGACGGGCACCAAAAATGCGTGCGATATCGGCGCCTGCGGCGCCTGTACCATCCTCATCAACGACGAGCCGATGAAAATCTGCACCCGCCGCCTTGCCGAGGTGGAGGGCGCTGAAATCCTTACCATCGAGGGTATGGCCCGGACCGACGGTACGCTCCACCCGCTTCAGGAGGCGTTTATCTCGGCCGGAGCCGTCCAATGCGGGTTCTGCACGCCCGGAATGATCCTGACGGCGCATGCGTTTCTTCTCCGGCATCCGAACCCGACCCGTGATCAGATCCGCCGTGCCCTCTACGGCAATCTCTGCCGCTGTACCGGATACCAGCAGATCGTCGATGCCGTCGAGTCGGTGATCCCGTACTATCAGGAGCACGCGCTCCGTTCCCATTCCTTCAATTCATGACGGATACCTATGACCCATCTCCACACGCTTATTGAACGCTGTCAACCCGCGCCCGCCGGCAGTTTCGGAGAAGACTTTCTTCTCACCTGGGACAAGTCGGATGAGGATATCCGCACCCTCGCCCTGCTCGCGGAAATATTGAGCGAAATGCACCGGCACGGCAAATCATTCCGGCTCTACGACACAGGTCTCGCGATATCGGTCTTCAGGGACAAATCGACCCGGACCCGCTTCAGCTTCGCATCTGCCGTCAACGCGCTGGGACTTGCGCTCGCAGATCTGGACGAGGAAAAGTCGCAGATCTCCCACGGCGAGACCGTGCGGGAGACCGCGAATATGATCTCGTTTCTGACCGAGGTGATCGGCATCCGGGATGATATGTATCTGGGGGAGGGCAATTCCTACATGCGCGAGGTCAGTGACGCCGTCGGCGAGGGATACGACGCAGGCGTGCTGCACCAGCGGCCGACCGTCATCAATCTTCAGTGCGATATCGATCATCCGACACAGGCCATGGCAGACCTCGTCCACCTCATCACGCATTTCGGATCCGCGGAGGCGCTCCGGGGAAAAAAGATCGCCATGACCTGGGCATATTCGCCGAGTTACGGCAAGCCGCTCTCGGTGCCGCAGGGGATCATCGGGCTGATGACGCGATTCGGCATGCACGTTTCCCTGGCGGCGCCACCGGGGTATGACCTGCTCCCCGATGTCGTGGAGCGTGCGCGCCGGCAGGCTCCGGCAAGCGGGGGAACATTCGAGATCGCGCCGACGATGGAGGACGCCTTCCGGAATGCAGACATCGTCTATCCGAAATCGTGGGCGCCCCTGCAGGTCATGGAACGGAGAACCGAACTGCTGAAAAAATCGGACAAGACGGGGCTTGCCGCGCTGGAGAAGGAGTGTCTTGCGAACAATGCGCGATATACCTCCTGGGAATGTACCGACAGCCGGATGCGGCTGACCGCAGGCGGGAATGCGCTCTATATGCACTGTCTGCCTGCCGATATTTCGGGCGTGAGCTGTGCCCAGGGAGAGGTCGCGAAGAATGTCTTCGAACGCTACCGGCTTGCCACGTACCGTGAGGCAAGCTTCAAGCCGTTCGTCATCGCCGCGATGATCCTGATGTCGCGGAAAAAGGATGTCGGATCGTTCCTCCGGCACGCTGTCACACGTTAAGGAGAGAGGAGAGAGCACATGGCAGTAGTCAGTCAATCGGCGCGCGACGCCGTCATCGCACGAACCGCGGCCCGGTGCCGCGAACGGGGCATCACGATCCCGACCTTCCGGCAGATGCGCGACCCCGGAAGCCTGCCCCCCGGCCTCGTGGCGAAACTGTCCCGCATCGGTCTGTGGGATGTCGACCCGCTGAATCTTTTCCGCATCACCTGGAAGAACGATATTGCGACCGGCGGATTCGGGAGTGTCAATCAGCTCGAAATTCCCTCCTCGATCACCGGCGTCCCGGCCCGGATCATCGGCCTGGTCGGAAAATATTTTCCCACCGGTGCGCACAAGGTGGGGGCTGCGTTCGGATGTCTGGTGCCCCGGCTGGTATCGGGCGAGTTCGATCCCGCTGTCCATAAAGCGGTCTGGCCCTCCACCGGCAATTACTGCCGGGGCGGTGCGTTCGACTGCGCGGTGCTCGGGTGCACGCCGATCGCGATCCTTCCCGAACAGATGTCGAAGGAACGGTTCGAATGGCTGAAAAAGATCGGCGCCGAGGTGATCGCGACCCCCGGTTGCGAATCGAACGTGAAGGAGATATACGACAAGTGCTGGGAACTGAAGGAAGATCCCCGGAATGTCATCTTCAATCAATTCGAGGAATTCGGCAATCCGATCTTTCATTACAATGTCACCGGTCCTGCGGTGGAGGAGGTTTTCCGCTCTCTCCGCGGGGTGTCGGCTTCACCGGCGGCATTCGTCTCCGCCACCGGTTCCGCCGGCACCATTGCCGCAGGCGATTATCTGAAAATGCAGTTTCCCCGCCTGCAGGTCGTGGCCGCGGAAGCGCTTCAGTGCCCGACGCTTCTGATGAACGGATTCGGCGCACACCGGATCGAGGGCATCGGGGACAAACATGTGCCCTGGGTCCACAATGTCCGGAATACCGACTGCATCGCGGCGGTGGACGACGAGGATTGCATGAGGGTTCTCCGGCTCTTCAATGAACCGGAGGGAGTCCGGTACCTCACCTCCATCGGCGTCAATCCATCCATACTCCCGAACCTGCCGCTCCTTGGCATCTCGGGGATAGGCAACCTGCTTGCGGCGATAAAAACCGCGCGATATTACGAGCTTGGACCGCAGGACGTTATTTTTACCATTTTTACCGATTCGACGGAGATGTACGGTTCCCGGCTTCTGGAACTGCGCGGCGAGAAAGGGAACTATTCCCTCATGCACGCCGCCGCCGATCACGGTGCGGCTCTTCTTCACCAGAGGATTGACTTTTTCCGGGAACTCGGGTATTATGATCGGAAGGCGATTCACAATCTCAAATACTATACGTGGGTGGAACAGCAGGGAAAATCGCTGGAGGAATTGAACCGCCAATGGTCGCCCGAATTCTGGCACGATGTGTTTGTGAATGAATCCGCCCGGATTGAAAGCATGATCGGTGAATTCAACAGGCGTACAGGGTCCGGCGGATGACCGGGACAGGATCGGTCGGAGCCATCGTTCTTGCGGCCGGCAACGGCGCCCGCATGGGCACCCCGAAAGTACGGATGAAGGCGGGGGGCGTCTATTTCATTGAACGGATCACCGACGCGGTTGCCGCAGCCGGCGTGACGGACCTGATCTGTATTCTGAGACCGGCCGACACGGACTGGATCGCGGATACCTTCCCGAATCTTCCGGTCGCCGTCAATCCGTCGCCCGAATCCGGAATGCTCTCCTCCGTGCAAGTCGGCCTCGCTCATTTTGCCGGCAAGCAGAAGGTGATCCTGATACCGGTCGATCATCCGCTCGTGGCGCCGGCCACCTATGAGCTGCTCCTGCACAAATCGGCTCTGCGGCCGGAGGCAGTCATCATTCCCTCGCTGAACCGTCAGGCTGGTCATCCGATCGTGATTCCCCGGAATCTCTTTGCCCGGATACTGCGGGCGGACAAGGGCCTTCGGCTGAAGGATGTACTGCATGGAACGGGATCGGAGATCTGCTACACCGCCTGCAGGGACATCGGCATTCTCGGAAACCTCAACTCACCGGCCGATGCGGCCAGGTTCAATACTGCTGTCGAACGATGAGAGGCATGATATGATTGATGACGGAAGCGGCCCGGCGGCGTTCTACGGCCTGCTCGCCGACGCGGAACTCCGGCGGACGCCGGTCTGGATCGCGACGGTCATTGCGACAGACGGTTCAACGCCGGTGGAACCGGGCATGAAGATGATCGTCGACCGGACGGGACGGCGCGCGGGGACCGTGGGAGGCGGGGAGATCGAACGCAGAGTCATCGACCGGATCATGCGGGAACGGCCGGCTCTGCTTGCGCATTGGTGCTATGATCTTGGCGACGGCGGCGCGGATGCCGAGAAGACCGGCATGGTGTGCGGAGGATGGCAGGAAATTCTCATCGAGCCGCTGTTCACCGGAGCGCCGCTGTACATCGTCGGCGGCGGACACTGCGGCGCCGCTCTTTCATCGCTCGCATCTCGGTGCGGTTTCACCGTCACGGTGCTCGACGACCGGGAGGAGTGGTCGACGGCACAAAAACATCCGGGCGCCTCCCGCACCGTCTGTACCCCTATCCGCGATATCGCAGAACATATCGAATTTTCTCCGGAGACCTTCATCGTCATCATGACACACGGGCACAAGTATGATGAACAGGCTATCCGGGCCTGCCTCGGCAAAGAGTGCCGGTATCTTGGACTCCTCGGCAGTGCGAAAAAGGTCCGGGAACTCTTCGACCGGCTCCTCGCGGACGGAATCGACCGGAAACTGCTCGCACCGGTCTTCGCCCCGGTGGGAATTTCCATCGGCTCGCATACTCCCGAAGAAATCGCCGTCAGCATCGCGGCCCAGCTGATTGCCGTCAAGTACGGCCGGAATCCGGGATGAATGCCCTCCATACTTGCCCGGAGCGCGCCGTCTTCGTATGTTCACGATTATGAAACTGCATATCCGCCTCGTCATATCACTTTTCTTTATCCTGCTGGTCGTCGGCACTGCTCCCTCGACCGCCGGCCCTGCCGATCGTCTGCCGCTGATACCTCTCCCGGTCTCCGTTCACAGGACGGGCGACAGCTTCACGATCACCCGGACGACCGCGATCAGGGCTCTCGACCGATCACTCGAAACTGAAGCTGACTTTCTTGCCCGCTGGATCGGCGCGCGGACC
This sequence comes from Bacteroidota bacterium, assembly GCA_035524335.1. GTDB lineage: Bacteria > Bacteroidota > Ignavibacteria > UBA10030 > SZUA-254 > DATKPE01. The sequence continues at coordinate 42,022 of DATKPE010000003.1, read as the reverse complement.
CGGGCGGAGGTGCGCATCATCATCGGAGGCGCTCCGACGGACAACACCATAACGCTGGAATCGGCCGTCGACTCCCTCCTCGGCCCGGAAGGATATCATCTGAGCGTCACCGACCGTCGGATAAATCTCCGGGGAAGCCCGGCGGGGATATTTTACGGCGAACAGACGCTCCGGCAGTTGTTCACCCTCACGACGGGCGGGAAACTCGAAATTCCGGGACTCGAGATCACCGACTATCCCCGCTTCCGGTGGCGCGGCCTCCATCTTGACGTCTGCCGCCATTTCTTCCCGGTCGAATTTCTGAAGAAGTACGTCGATCTCATGTCGGTCTACAAGATGAATACATTCCATCTCCATCTGACGGACGATCAGGGATGGCGCATCGAAATCCGGAAATATCCCCGCCTCATGCAGGTCGGCGGGTATCGCGCCGGGTCGATGGTGGGACCGTACAGCGCGCAGAAATTCGATTCTCTCCGGTACGGCGGATGGTATTCCCAGAGTCAGCTCCGCGATCTTGTGTCGTATGCCGCCGACCGGCATGTCACCATCGTTCCCGAAATCGAAATGCCGGGACATGCCCTTGCCGCCCTGGCGTCCTACCCCGCACTTTCCTGTACCGGGGGACCTTTTGAGGTCGGCCGGGCCTGGGGTGTCTACGACGATGTCTTCTGTCCGAAAAAGGAGACATTCTCTTTCCTGGAAGATGTCCTCTCGGAGGTGTGCGACATTTTCCCCGGCCCCTACATCCACATCGGCGGGGACGAAGTGCCGAAAACCCGCTGGAAGGCGTGCGCACACTGCCAGGCCCTGATCAAGAGCGAGGGATTGAAGAATGAGGATGAACTGCAGAGCTATTTCATCCGGCAGATCGGTCAGTTCCTCACAGCCAAAGGGAAGAGGAGCATCGGCTGGGACGAAATTCTGGAAGGGGGCCTTCCCCCCGATGCGGCGGTCATGAGCTGGCGCGGAACCGAAGGAGGAACCGCCGCGGCGCGGATGCGGCACGATGTCGTGATGACCCCCGGGGGGTACTGCTATTTCGATTATTACCAGGGAAATCCTGCGACCGAACCGCTCGCCATCGGCGGTTATACCACGGTTGAAAAGGTCTACTCGTACGACCCCGTTCCGTCCGGTCTCACTCCGGAGGAACAAAGCCATATCCTCGGCGCCCAGGGGAATGTGTGGACAGAATATATCCCCACGCCCCGGCAGGTCGAATATATGGCATACCCCCGGACAGCGGCACTGGCCGAGGTGGACTGGACGCCGGAATCGAGCCGTGTCTACAGCGACTTTCAGCAGAGGCTCATTGCCGGCCTGCCGCTTCTCGATTCGATCGGTGTCAATTATTCCCGCGCCTTGTATGAAGTCACGATTCTTCCGGTTCCGGCCGGCACCGGGAAGGTACTCGCCGTGGAACTCCATTCACCGTTCACCTCCGGCGGGATCCGCTACACCCTCGACGGTTCCGATCCGTCGGCGTCGTCAACCCTGTACAAAACGCCCATTCCGGTCGATCATTCAGTTACCATAAAAGCGGCGTATCTGGAGGGCGACCGCATGCTGAGCGCGATCACCGGTCAGCGGTTTGAAATATCGCTCTCGACAGGGAAACCGATCCGGCTTGCCGCGCCCGCTCATCAGAATTATCCGGGCCATGGTCCATCCACCCTTGTCGACGGGATCAGGGGAGATACGGCCCGCTTCGGACAGAACTGGCTGGGGTTCTGGGGACCTGATCTGGACGCCACGATCGACCTTGGAGCGGTCACCGGCTTTTCCCGCCTGCGCACCTCATTTGTCGGCGCGGAGGCGAGCTGGATCTATCCGCCACGGCATCTGACGGTATATGCAGGAAACGACTCGGCTTCGATGACGATGATCGGGGAGCTCGACTCGATGCAGATCCATAGGTCCGGGGCGGTCATCGCTCTGGATCTCGGCACGCAGTCAGCCCGGTTTGTCCGCATCGTTGCCCGGAATGCCGGCAGGATTCCGGAGGGGAAGCCCGGCTCAGGGAACAGCGCGTGGCTTTTTGTCGATGAGCTGGCGATTGAAAAATAGCGCGGGAAGGATGACCCGGAACCCATGAACAGAATTAAACTTGAGATTTGCCTCGGGTCGGTCGACGACGCGGTGGCGGCCTTCAAAGGAGGCGCCGACCGCATCGAGCTCTGTGCAAACCGCCCGATGGGCGGAACCACCCCGAGTGCGGGACTCATCGCCGGTGTGCGTGATGCGGTGCCGATTCCGATTCATGTCCTTATCCGGCCGCGGGCCGGGGATTTCTGTTATACTGCCGCCGAGATGGAGGTGATGCGCCGGGACATTGCGGTTGCGAAGGATCTCGGAGCCGACGGCGTCGTCTTCGGCATTCTCCTCCCGGAAAACCGCATCGATCGAAAGCGCACTGCGGGGCTCGTCCGGATCGCCCGTCCGATGAGCGTCACATTTCACCGGGCGTTCGATTCTGCGCCGGATCCGGTAGAGGCGCTCAACGAACTCGCCGATCTGGGGGTCGATCGTCTTCTGACCGCCGGCGGAAAATCCTCCGCGCCCGCGGGAGCGGTCCGGATCCGCTCACTGATTCTCAGGGCCGGCCGGCGTGTCACGATCCTTCCGGGCGGAGGCATCAATGCCGGAAACCTGCGTCCGTTCCTCCGCTCCACCCGCGCCGGCGAGGTTCACATCGGAAGCGGGGTGGAGGGAGAACCGGACCGTGCGAAGGGACCGTTCACGCGTTCGTTCGGCCAGAACCGGGTCGTCGAAAAGGCCCGGGTTGCGGCGATCGTCCGGATGCTCGGAACGATCTGACCAGACCGCAGACCGATCCGGAGGCAATTCTCAACGCTGAGAGACCGCCGGTGCCGATTGTGCGATATTGAGAGAAAACCCCACTTCTGCCTCCCGGGCGGGATAAAATGCGGATGCCTTCCGCCAATCCGTGGCGCACTATTTGCGGAATCCCTTTCAAACAGCCTTTCATCCGCCATGCATGAGATGTCGATAGCAGGGAATATCCTCGACATAGTACATCAGCAATGTCCGCAGGACCGGCTTGAATCAGTACGGTCGATCAGGATAAGGGTCGGTTCGGCCGCCGGCGTTGTGCCCGAGTCGCTGGAATTCTGTTTTGATGTGATGAAACGCGAAACCCGTCTCAAGGGTTCGATGCTGGTGATCGAGTCCGTACCTCTTGCCGGTCGATGCCCCGCGTGCGGTGCAGAATCGCCGATGGAGGAAATATTTTCAGCCTGCCCGAACTGCGGATCACCCGGGATGACGGTCTCATCAGGCATGGAACTTCAGGTGCTGGAATGTGAGCTGGCCGAAGCAGATACCACGGAGGGTGCATGAGTGTCATTACGATCGAACGGAACATACTCGCAAAGAACGATGAATTAGCCGCTCTCAACAGGGCGCGGATCGCTGAGCACGACATCACGTGCATCAACATTCTCAGTTCGCCGGGGGCGGGAAAAACATCCCTTCTTGAACAGATGATCGCCCGACTGCATCCGCGTGTTCCGCTCGCGGTGATCGAAGGGGACGTCCAAACCGATCTCGATGCACAGCGGATTGCACGGTACAACGTTCCCGCCGTCCAGATCGTCACCCGCGGCGGCTGTCACCTCGACGCCGCTCTTGTGCAGAGCGCTCTCGACAGGCTCGATCTGAAGGCGATACATCTTCTGATCATTGAAAATGTCGGCAATCTGGTCTGTCCTGCGAACTATGATCTCGGCGAGAAATTGAAAATTGTCGTCGCGAGCACGACGGAGGGGGATGACAAACCGCTGAAATATCCGGGTGTCTTTCTGAACTCCGCCGTTCTGATCATCAACAAGATCGATCTCCTTCCTCATCTGCCGTGTGATATCCGGGTGCTGGAATCAAATGCCCGCGCGGTGAATCCTGCGCTGAGGATTTTCCGGACCTCGTGCACGACGGGAGAGGGCATCGACGGTTGGTGTAACTGGCTGGAAGCGGAGATGCGCGGGACGGTATGATCCGGCGGAGCCACATCGTCATCCGGGGTGCAGTCCAGGGGGTCGGTTTCAGGCCGTTCATCTACCGGCTCGCCGCATCCCTCGGTCTTACCGGGTGGGTCCTCAATTCGTCCCGGGGCGTTTATATCGAGGCGGAGGGGGAGGAAAATTCATTGACGGAATTTCTGATCCGTATCGGAAAAGAGAAGCCTGCGCTCGCCTCCATCCAGAGCTGTGAAGCCGTTTCCCTCGATCCCGCCGGATATTCAAAATTCGAGATTCGGGCGAGCGAGGCGGATGATGAGCCGCAGGCGCTGATTCTGCCCGATATCGCCGTTTGTCCGGATTGCCTCAGGGAGATGACCGACCCCGCGGACAGGCGGTTCGGCTATCCGTTCATCAACTGCACCAACTGCGGTCCCCGGTTCTCGATTATCGAACGGCTTCCGTATGATCGCGCATCGACCACGATGCGGCATTTTCCGATGTGTGACGCCTGCCGGAAGGAGTACGAGGACCCCGCGGACCGGCGGTTTCACGCGGAACCGATCGCCTGCCCCGACTGCGGACCGGAAATCAGTCTGGCCGACGGATCGGGGAAGCAGATCGCGGCCGCGGCGGATGCGATCGTTTCGGTGTGTGATCTCCTGAGAGCCGGAAAAATCGTCGCAGTCAAGGGGGTCGGCGGTTTCCATCTCCTTGCGGACGCGGGCAACCGCGAGGCGGTCCAGCGGCTCCGCGTCAGAAAGCACCGCGAGGAAAAACCGTTCGCCGTCCTGTTCCCCGGCATCGGACAGGTACGGGAGGTCTGCGATGTTCAGCCGCTCGAAGAGCGCATACTCCTCTCACCGGAATCTCCGATCGTGCTTCTGACGAGGCGGTGGGATGCCGGCATGCTCGCTGTCGCGGAGGATGTTGCCCCCGGAAATCCCGCGCTTGGCGTCCTGCTTCCGTCCAATCCTCTGCATCATCTCATCACCCGCGGAATCGGCCGACCCGTCGTCGCGACGAGCGGAAATCTGTCGGATGAACCGATCTGCATCGACAACGGGGAGGCGCTCCGGCGCCTGAACGGGATCGCGGATTATTTTCTGCTCCACGACAGACCGATCCGGCGGCACGTGGATGATTCGATCGTCCGCATCGTGCTCGGCAGGGAGTATATTCTCCGCCGTGCACGCGGCTACGCCCCTCTTCCCATCCGCTTGAACGTCCCGGCCGGGAAAACCATTCTGGCCGTCGGCGCGCATCTCAAAAATACCGTCGCCGTCGCCGCGGGCGAAAATGTGTTCCTCAGCCAGCATATCGGAGATCTCGAATCGAATCAGGCGTTCGATGCCTTCACCGCCGTGATCACCGACCTTGCCGGCATGTACCGGCTCAGCCCTGGGACGGTGGTCATGGACCGGCACCCCGATTACCTTTCGACGAAGTACGCCCTCGAAATGCCTGTTCAGCACGAAACGGTTCAGCATCACTATGCCCATGTCGCCGCCTGCATGGCAGACAACCGGATTGACGGCCGGCTCCTCGGCATTTCCTGGGACGGCTCCGGCTACGGCACGGATGGCACCGTCTGGGGCGGAGAGTTTTTTGCGGTGGAGGATGATTCGTGGCGGAGAATAGCTTCGCTCCGTCCTTTTCCGCTTCTTGGAGGCGACCAGGCGGCGAAGGAACCCCGGCGGAGCGCCCTCGGTGTCCTTTCCGAACTCCTCGGCGACAGCCTTTTTGAGCGGACAGATCTCGCCCCCGTCCGCGCCTGCACCGGTGAGGAGCGGAGGAATTTTGCCGTGTTGCTGAAGGAGAAGAGACATACAATTCCGTGTTCGAGTGCGGGCCGTCTGTTCGACGCCGTCGCATCGCTGACCGGCCTTCGCCAGTTCACGAAATACGAAGGCCAGGCCGCGATGGAACTCGAATTTTCTGCGGGGGACCCGGCGGCAGAGGTTCCCTACCGATGTCCGATCTCTCCCGGAGCAGACGGTCTGCTCATCGTCGATTGGCGAGAAATGGTAAACGGGATTCTGGCGGATCTTTCGGCCGGAATTTCAACGGGAAGGATTTCGGCACGGTTCCATGCGACACTGGCCGACAGCATCGTCGCCGTCGCCCGTGCCGTCGGCCTGGAACGGGTGGTTCTCACGGGGGGCTGTTTCCAGAACAGGCGACTGCTGGAGCAGTCGGTCCACCGCCTTCGCGAGGAAAAATTCCAGCCCTATTGGCACCAGCGCGTCCCCCCGAACGACGGCGGGATCGCCCTGGGACAGGTGTATGCGGCCGTCCGTATGCAAAGGAGCGGATTCACTCCGGAGAACACATTAGCGCAGGCCGTACGGAGTTCAATCTGAATCGCCATCACGAAAGTAAAGGAATCTGACAATGTGTCTCGCGATCCCCGGTAAAATTCTTTCCATCGACGCGTCGGGTCCTCTGAGAATGGGGGAGATCGACTTCGGCGGCATCCGGAAGGAGGTCTGTCTTGAATGGGTTCCCGAGGCGGAGACAGGGCAGTATGTGATTGTCCATGTCGGATTCGCCATAGGCGTTTTGGATGAGGCCGAGGCACGGAAGACACTCGATCTGTTCCGTGAGATGGGTGACAGCGGCATGCCAGCATCGGAATGAGCACGCGGTGATCTCATGAAATATATTGATGAATATCGCAGTCGGGAGACGGCGGAGAAATGTCTCGATGACATCCGGCGGAGGGTGACCAGACCATGGGTGATCATGGAAATCTGCGGCGGCCAGACGCATACGATCGTCCGCTACGGACTGGAAGACCTTCTTCCCTCCATGGTCTCGCTCGTCCACGGACCGGGGTGCCCGGTCTGCGTGACGCCACTCGAGATGATCGACCGGGCAATCGCGATCGCCTCCCGGCGTGACGTCATCTTTACCTCATTTGGTGATATGCTCAGGGTCCCCGGTTCCGCTTCAGATTTATTGTCTGTCAGGGCCGCCGGGGGCGACGTCCGGATCGTCTATTCGCCCCTCGACGCGCTCAAAATTGCCGAAGAAAACAGGGCGCGTCATGTCGTCTTCTTTGCCGTCGGTTTCGAGACCACCGCACCGGCCAATGCCGCCGCCGTCAGGGAGGCGGCGCTTCGCGGAATCAAAAATTTTTCGGTTCTCTGTTCGCACGTTCTGGTGCCTCCGGCAATATCAGCGATACTGGACGCACCCTCGAACGCAATTCAGGCATTTCTTGCCGCCGGCCATGTCTGCACTGTGACGGGTTTCGAAGAGTACTTTCCCCTCGCTGACCGGTACCGGATCCCCTTCGTCGTCACCGGTTTCGAGCCGGTCGACATTCTTCAGGGAATCGCCATGGCGGTCCATCAGCTCGAAGAGGGGCGGATCGATGTCGAGAACCAGTACGCGCGCGCTGTCCGGCGCGAGGGGAACGCGGCCGCAAAAAAATTAATGTCGGAGGTGTATGAGGTGACCGACCGCCACTGGCGGGGGATCGGCCTGATTCCGCACAGCGGGCTGAAGCTCCGTCCGGAATATCATGCCCACGACGCCGAACGGATTTTCGATGTTGGCGCGATCACCCCGGCCGAATCGTCGGCATGCATCGCCGGAGAGGTTCTCCGGGGGCTGAAAAAACCTGGTCAATGTCCCGCCTTCGGGACAGCGTGTACGCCGGAGCATCCGCTCGGCGCGCCGATGGTGTCGTCGGAAGGTGCGTGCGCGGCCTACTTTCATTATCGCGGTTCCGCATCGGGTTAACATCGTGGAGTGATATCATGGGAAACGACAACAGTCACCCATTTACCGGGCCGGTCTGTCCGGTGCCGCTTCAGCGGTATCCGCAGATTCTGCTCGCGCACGGGAGCGGGGGAAAGCTCACCGATCAGCTCATCCGCGAGCTGATCGCCCCCGTATTTTCAAATCCCGCCCTCGATCCACTTCATGACGGTGCGCTCGTCGACGCCGGGGGCGTCCGGCTGGCATTCTCCACCGACTCGTATGTCATCAATCCCATATTCTTTCCCGGAGGGGATATCGGCCGTCTCGCAGTGTTCGGAACGGTGAACGATCTGGCGATGTGCGCGGCCCGGCCGGCCTGGCTTTCCGCAGGCTTTATCGTCGAAGAGGGATTTCCGATGGAAGATCTGGCGAGGGTCGTCCGCTCGATGAATGAAGCGGCATTGCAGGCCGGGGTCGCGATAGTGACCGGAGATACGAAAGTCGTCGAACGGGGCAAGGGGGATAAAATTTATATCAACACCGCCGGCATCGGGCTCGTCCCGGGCGGCCGGAAGGTCAGCCCGGCGGCGGTACGGCCGGGTGATGCCGTTCTCATAAACGGGGCGATCGGTCTTCACGGCGTCGCTGTCATGTCGTTCAGGGAGGGACTGCGGTTCAGTTCTCAGGTTGAGAGCGACTGCGCACCGCTGAACACGCTTGTGGAGGATATATATTCCGTTTCACCGAATGTCCGCATGCTCCGTGATCCGACGCGCGGGGGACTGGCAAGTGCGTTGAACGAAATCGCCCGGGAGGCAAAGCGCGGCATACTCCTCGATGAACATGCGATCCCCGTCACCGAGGAAGTCCGGGCAGCCTGCGAGCTTCTCGGTCTCGATCCTCTCTATGTCGCCAACGAGGGAAAATGTCTCGTTTTCGTTTCCCCCGGGGATGCGGATGCTGTCCTTTCCGCCATGCGGAAGAATCCGGCCGGAAAGGGTTCCGCGATCATCGGTACCGTTACGGAAACGCATCCGGGAAGGGTGACGATGAAAACCCTCGTCGGGGGTGACCGGATTGTCGATATGATGTCCGGTGAACAACTGCCCCGTATCTGCTGATATCCGGCACCGGTGGGTGAAATCCGACAGGCTTCAACAGGCTGGTCATTTCAGTCATCCGGGAGTTCCCCCTCCCGTCCAAACCGATGTATGAAGGAACTTTCCACTTTCTCATCAAACAGACTGATTTCTCCGCCGGACCAGACAATCGAGCATATCCCATCTCACCGCCGGTTTACTCGGAGACGCCATTCCTGACCTGCAGGCACCACCGGACCGGGCCTTTTTTCACTTTCATATCAGGCGGAATTTTCTTACGTTGACACATTTACAACCGGAGCGGTTCGCATGAGACGCCTGATTCTGCTGATCTCGTTTTTTCTGGCTGTTATTCCCGGATACGGCGGAGGCCGGAACAGCCATCTCCGGTTTGTCAATCCGTTCACCGGCACAGCCGGCCACGGCCATACCTTCCCCGGAGCGACGCTCCCGTTCGGTATGGTCCAGCTCAGTCCCGACACCCGCGTCGAGGGCTGGGATGCCTGCGCCGGATACCATTACACCGATTCGGTCATTCTCGGTTTCAGCCACACACATCTGAGCGGAACCGGTGTCGCGGACTACGGCGATATCCTCATCACACCGTCGGTCGGAGCGCCCCGGCCCGGAGCTCTGAAGTTTTCCCACGCGGATGAATCGGCTTCGCCCGGGTATTACCGCGTTCGGTTTTATGACCAGCGGCTGACGGCGGAGCTGACCGCAACTCCCAGGGTCGGCATTCACCGTTATTCCTACCCCGCGACCGACAGCGCATATCTCACCATCGATCTGCATCACGGACTTGGACCGGACCGCGTCATCGACTCATGGCTTCACGTCGTGAATGATCATGAGATCGCGGGAATGCGCCGGTCCAACGGTTGGGCAAAGGATCAGATTATCTATTTCACCGCCGTCTTCTCGCGTCCGTTTTCCTCCGTCGTTCTCCTGCGGGATTCCGTCCCCGCCCGTTTCACCGATACGCTGTCGGGGACAAATCTCCGGGCACTGCTTCGCTTTCGGATGAAGCGACCCGGACCGGTTCTGGTAAAAGTCGCCCTGTCGTCGACGGGGGTCAATGGGGCGGAAAAAAATCTGGCGGCGGAGGCGGTGGGAGGGAATTTCGAACGCTATGCCGCGCGGGCGGCGACGGCCTGGGAATCCGAACTTTCCAGAATCGAGGTTTCGGGTGAACGGAGCGGCCGTCGGTCAACCTTCTACACCGCCCTCTATCACGCACTTCTCGCCCCGAACATTTTCAGCGACGTCGACGGATCTTACCGCGGCATGGATGGAGCGATTCACACCGCCCACGGCTTCACGATGTATACGGTCTATTCCCTCTGGGACACCTTCCGCGCCGAGCACCCGCTCCTCACCATCCTGGACAGCGCACGGACACTCGACATGGTCCGTTCCCTCCTGGCCAAGTATGAGGAATCCGGGTTTCTGCCGGTCTGGGAGCTCGCCTCGAACGAAACCTGGACGATGATCGGCTATCATGCGGTTCCCGTCATCGTCGACGCCTATATGAAAGGCATCCGGGGTTTTGATGCACAGCTGGCTCTCCGCGCGATGGTCCACAGCGCCATGGCCGACCAGTTCAGCCTCACCGACTACCGGACAAACGGCTATATTCCCGGCGACCGGGAGGGGGAATCCGTCTCGAAGACGCTCGAATACGCTTATGACGACTGGTGCATAGCCCTGTTCGCCGATTCGCTCGGCAGGAGGGACCTCAGCGGGCAGTTTTACGCGCGGGCATCGTCCTATCTCAATGTCTTCGATCCGGGAACACGATTCATGCGAGCCAGAGTCAACGGCGCATGGGTCGAACCGTTCGATCCCACATCCGTGACCGTGCACTACACCGAAGCGAATCCGTGGCAGGCCTCGATGTTCGTTCCTCACGATATCGCCGGACTGGCCGGCCTTCTGGGCGGACCCTCCGCGCTCGCCTCGCGCCTCGATTCCCTCTTCCTCTCCAGTCCGGAACTCACCGGACGAAAACAGGATGATATCTCCGGGCTGGTCGGTCAGTATGCCCAGGGGAATGAACCGAGCCATCATATGGCGTTTCTCTACGATATGACCGGCCAGCCATGGAAAACCTCGGTCGTCGTCCGCAGAATCTGCGATTCTCTTTATTCCGCCCAACCCGACGGCCTCTGCGGCAACGACGACTGCGGTCAGATGTCCGCATGGTATGTCATGAGTTCCATCGGACTGTACGAGACCTGTCCGGGAGATCCGCGCTACTGGTGTTCGGCACCCCTCTTCGACACTGTCCGTCTGCACACAGATGCGGGATCGACATTCACGCTGATCTCCCGCGGGCGGAGCGCATCGGCCTCGTCTATCACGGCGGCGCAAATGAACGGGAGACCGTACTCCCGGGCGTTCGTTAAGCACGGGTTCATACGCCGCGGAGGATCGCTGGAGTACACCCTCGGCGACGGGTCCGCCTCGTCCTGGGGGCGGGGGCCGGAAGACGCCCTTCCCACCACTCTTTCCCGCCGGATCATTCCAGCGCCGTACTTTTCCACCGGTGCGGCGACGTTTACCGACTCGCTGACGGTCGGAATTCTTTCATCAGTCCCCGCCATGACCATCCGCTACACCCTCGACGGATCGACGCCGGGTGAATCATCCGCTGTCTTTGTTCACCCACTGACACTCCGCGAAACGGCGGTTCTGAAAGCCATCTCCATCGCCGCCGATGGACGCAGAAGCGGTGTGACAACGGGCGATTTCAGAAAACACCGGAATATCGGCACACTCCTCCTGAACAGCCGGTACAGCCAGCAGTACACCGGCGGAGGGGAGAATGCGCTGATCGATGGAATAATGGGCGGTCCCAATTTCCGCCTCGGCGCATGGCAGGGGTATGAAATGAACGATCTGGACGCGGTACTCGATCTGGGCACCCTCGACAGCATCGATGCCGTCTCCCTCGGCTGTCTCCAGGACGTCGATTCGTGGATATTCTACCCGGAATATGTCGAGTTCACTTTCTCCGTCGACGGCAGGACGTTCGGCGATCCGGTCCGGATCGTAAACCACACCCCCGCGACCGATGTTCAGCCTTCTGTCTTCCGGTTCAGCGGTGAAACCGGCGGGAAGAGGGCCCGTTTCATCCGGGTCTTCGCGAAAAACGTCGGGATCTGCCCGTCATGGCATCGCGGCGCGGGCGGAAAGGCATGGCTTTTTGCAGACGAACTGACGGTCGGTTTCCGGAAATAGACGATCGGGCACATCCATGGGATATGATCGGAGAAAATTTCTCACCTCGCTCGGGAAGGTCACGGCGGCCGGATTCATCCTTCCCTCTCCATTTTCACAAGGCCGCGGAACTGAACCGCGAACCGGATCGGGACGGCTGAAGACCGCGGTCCTGTTCGATCCTTCGTTCCCCGGGGATCGTGTTGAAATCCCCCTTTCACGGGAGGTGCTGACGGAAGGACTTCGTGATGTCGATGCCGTTTTTCTCACCGTCGGGGAAGTGGCCCGCGCGCTCACATCGGGCAGTTTCGATCTGTTCGTCAATCCGTATGGATCCGCATTTCCGGCGGAGATCTATTCCGCGCTGGAGACATACCTCGTCGCCGGCGGTAACTGGCTGAACCTCGGCGGAACGCCGCTTGCGTCTCCGGTGGCCCGCAGTGGAAACGGCTGGAGAAGGGAAGCGGGACAGGCGGGATATTATCAGAGATTCGGCATAACGGCGTCCTTCCCGGTCGATGTTTCTGACATCACGACGTATGTGCGGAACAGCGAGGTGGAGGCGGAGGTCCCCGAACACGATGAGTTTACGGCAGTGCGGATCGATGAACTGTACTGCCGTTTCACGTCGTCAAAAGACTTTCCGGCGGAGGACGGCAGTTCCGGACCGAGAGATGCGCGGATCCGCTCCCTCTCCTGCGCGATCGATCACGAGGGAGTGCGGATTGCGGCGCCCTTCGTTGTCATTGAACGTCTGCTCGGCGACTGCGCAGGGGGAACATGGACATTTGCCACCCTGACAGGCACGCTGAATGCCTCGGCGATCCGCAGACTTGTGCGCTTCTCGGCGCTTCATCCGGTCGAATTCCGCATCATTCCTTCCTTTGCGGCATATCATCAGGGGGAAAGACCCTCGTTTACCGCACACATCCTGTGTCACGGCGGTCCGGGAGAGAGGATACAGCCCGAGCGGTTTGATGCCGTCCTGAAGGACCGGAGCGGCCGCAGGATATCCTCCGTGAGCGTCAGCGTTCCCCGGCAACCGGATCCGATCGTCATCGGATTCGATTTTCCTCATCCCGGGGAACAGCTCAACACCGGTCTCTATCGTCTGGAGGGAGTACTCGCCTGTTCATCCCCATCAGGCGGACAATGCGAGCGGCGAGCCTCAAATGGTTTCTGGGTGTACGATGACCGGGTTCTTTCCGGCGGCGACAGAATCTCCGCGGATGAAAATTATCTGTACAGGAATGGTAAACTGTTCCCCGTCACCGGAACGACCTACATGGCATCCGATGTCCAGCGGAAATTTCTGTTCGAGCCGAATCCTGCGCTCTGGGATAGAGATTTTGCGGAAATGAAAAGCGCCGGCATCAACATGATCCGGACCGGCATCTGGACGGGGTGGCGAAACATCATGTTTGATAGCGGTGTGGTGTCTGAACAGGTTTTGAGAGCGATCGATGCGTTTATTCTCACCGCGCTCGCGCACGAAATTCCAGTCATTTTCACACTGTTCGCATTCCTTCCCGAGGCATGGGGCGGGGAAAATCCCTACCTCGACCCACGTTCGGTCGCCGCTCAGAAACAGTTCGTTGCCGCCATTGTCTCACGGTATCGCCGCGTCAAACCGCTGATCTGGGACATTATCAACGAACCCTCCTTCTGCAATCCGGCACATTTGTGGGAAACACGCCCGAACTATGACCGCTTTGAACGGGCCGCATGGTCGGAATATATCGCCGAAATATCGCGTGGTGCGGCCGCAGAGAACCGGCCCGGGCCGGATGAATGGTTCCGGGAACATTCCGGAAGCGCCGGCGATCTTCCGACACCCGGCGATTTTGAAGAAGTTGCGATTTACACCGACCGGCATCCGATCAAGGCGATGGAATACAGGCGGTTTGCGGAAGTGATGTTTCTGAATTGGGTCTCGGTGATGCGGGAAACGATCCGGAATGAGGGAAACCCGGACCAGCTCGTGACGATCGGACAGGATGAGGGGGGAACGGGCGAGAGCCCCAATAATCAGAAGTTCGGCGGTTCCGTCGACTTTACCTCCGTCCACAATTGGTGGCTCAACGACGACCTAGCATGGGACAGCATCGTCACGCATAAGGCAGGAAAGGCGAATCTTGTCGAGGAAACGGGGGTTATGTATTATGAGACGAACACCCGTGCCCCATGGAGGAGCGAAGAGGATGCGAGCCGGCTTCTGGAGCGAAAGCTTGCCGTTGCGCTCGCCGCGGGAGGCGCAGGGTTCATCGAATGGCTGTGGAATGCAAATCCCTACATGAATTCTGATAATGAGGCCGCGATCGGTATCTTTCGTCCGGACGGAACCGCGAAGCCGGAGCTTCTCCCTCTCCGGCGCTCTGCCGGGTTTTTCCGTAAATTCGCGGACTATTTTTCAGAACCTGCCGCCCCCGAGGTCCTTCTTCTGATCCCGGAGGCGGGTCTATATTCCCAGCGAAGCAATACGGCGGACGCCACAAAGCGGGCCGTCAGGACTCTCACCGGCCGATCGCACGTCGTCGTTGCGAGCGCGATGGACAGCGGGGAAATCTCCATCGCTCCGACGGTGAAAGCGGTCTTCTATCCCGCCGCCCGGCTCATCAGCGAACGGGCATGGTCGTCGCTCCTGACTGCTGTGGACAATGGGGCGACCGTTTTTATTTCCGGCCCGGTCGAGACGGACGATCACTGGATGGATGTCCCGCGTCTCGGGAAATTCAACCTGACGGCTCGGGTCGCGCCTGTAGCGCAGGAAGAGGAGATTGTCTTTGAGGGAAAAAGGCATATTCTCGACTTCCGCGGCGACAAGATACAGAGAGTTGAAAAAGCGGTCGTCAGCGGGACCGGAACAGCCGCGGTACACGAACTCCGCTACGGAAAAGGGGTGATGATCTGGTCGCCGGTGCCGGTGGAGCTGTCGGACTCATCCGGCGTGACAGAAACCATATACGACGGGGTTCTTCGCGCCGCACACGTCACACGCTTTGTTTCGATCGAACCCGATACGCCGCTCGTCGCCGCCGTACCCGTCACGTGCGGCCGGGCGATATTCTGTGCGTTGATTTCTGAGACCGATGCCCCGGTGGACCTTTCGGTCCGTCATCTCGCAACCGGTACCGCCGCCGGAGTGACGGTTCAGGGCGGAAGGACTCTGCTCCTGCTGATCGACCGGGTCACCGGCGCATTGATTGCAAAGCTCAATTAGGAGAAAGGCCGACATGAAACGACAGGAATTTCTGCGAAAGGTGACCGCCGCCGGAGCGGTGGCGGCGATGGTTCCGGCGGAACGGCTGATGGCTTTCGGAGGAACGGGTTCTCCCCCTCCGCCGGCTTCCGGAACGGGACCCATTGCGCTTCACACCTGGAACTTCAATCAGCCGGTGAATCAGACTGCCGTCCGGACGCTGGAGGAGGGAGGAAGCCTGCTGGATGCCCTCGAACGGGGCATCGCTCTTGTCGAAGCCGACCCGAAAATCACGAGCGTCGGCCGGGGCGGGTTCCCGGACCGGGACGGCCATCTGACGCTCGACGCGTGCGTGATGGACGAGCATGGCAATGCAGGATCGGTGATGTTTCTCGAGCATATCATGCATCCTCTCGCCGTTGCACGCCGGGTTCTCGAGAAGACGCCCCATGTCATCCTCGCCGGCGACGGCGCTCTGCAGTTCGCGCAGGCCGAAGGTTTTCCCCGGGAGGATCTGCTGACCGACACCGCAAAAAAAGCGTACGCGGATTGGCTCAAACAGAGCGGTTACCAGCCGCCGATCGACCGGACAAATCATGACACGATCGGGATGATCCTGATGGACAGGAAGGGCAACATGGCCGGGGGCTGTTCCACCAGCGGGGCGGCCTGGAAGATGCACGGCCGCGTGGGCGATTCTCCGGTGATCGGGGCGGGTCTCTACGTCGACAGCGACATCGGCGGAGCCACGTCAACCGGACTCGGCGAGGCGGTGATCAAGGTCGCCGGCAGTTTTCTCATTGTGGAAGCGATGAGGAACGGCGTTCCCCCCCAGGATGCCTGCAAGATGGCCATCGACCGCATCATCTCCCGACAGCCGAAATACAAGGATGTCGATAATTTTCTCGCCGGTTTCATTGCGCTGAACAAGCGGGGGGAAATCGGCGCACTCAGCTACCGGAAGGGCCTTCAGTACTCCCTCTGGCGCGACGGCCGGGCTTCCGTCGTTGATGCCGAGTACCTGGTGAAGTGAAGGACTACTTTCCGGATGGAGCGCCGGAGGGGCGGAACGGCCAGAGACCGGTGCGTTTCGAACGGATGAGAAAAATCACGCTCCCGGCGATGATGAGAACGACAGCATACCGGAATTCCTGCAGAAAATTTTTCCTCATGAAGAGAATATAGCTGAAGCCCGCCAGCGTCAGGAGAACCGGAAGGGGATAGAGCCAGACCCTGAACGGTCGTTCAGCCGCCGGACGGCGGAACCGGTAGACAACCAGACCGATCGTCTGGGTGATGAACTGGATGACAATCCGGATGACGACGAGCGCCGCGATAAGGTCGGCCAGACGGAAAAAGCAGAAGAGAACGGCGACCCCGCCGAGCATCAGAAGGGACACGGTCGGGAACTGGTCCTTCGGGTGCACGGCGGAGAACAGCCTGAAATAATCCCCCTCGCGGGCCGCCGCATACGGGATCCGGGAGTATCCGAGAAGGAGGGAACAGACCGATGCGAAAGCCGTCCACATGATGAGGACCGTCGCGATCGACGCCCCCGTCCCGCCGTAGAAGCGTTCCATGAAGACCGCAATGAGATAACGGTAGCTCTCGGAATGGGTCGATGCGATGATCTGCTGCCAGGGGAGCGACCCGAGGATCGAGAGATTCATCGTGAGGTAAAGAACAGAGACCAGAGCGATGGAGATGAGGATCGCCCGGGGAATGGTCCGTTCGGGCCGGCGAACCTCACCCGCAAGGAAACAGATGTTGTAGTATCCCCAGTAGTCGTACACGGCCACGAGCATCCCCGCACCGAGTCCCGTCAGGAATCCTGAGGAAAGGCTGAACGCTCCGTCCGGAAAGGAAAATGCAAGATGGCGGTCGAAATGCGCGACCCCCGTGGCGATGATCCAGAGGATGGTGAGGCAGACCCCTATCCAGAGAAAATTTGTCACACGGGTGACGACGGTTATTCTGCGATAGAGAAGGAAGACCGCGGCGGCGCAGGCAGACATCGCGATGAAGGTGGCGCCGCTGATCTCGAGCGTCCCCTGCAGACCGCCGAGAAGCTGGAGGGGGATTCCGAGGGGGATGCGGAAAAGCGGCGGAGCGAGCGCGGGCCAGAGGTAGGAGGCATACTGGGCCAGCCCGACACATCCCGAGGCGATCGAGAGAGGCGCGCTGAAACTCAACTGCCAGAGGAAGAGAAACGCAAAAAGCCTCCCCGCGGTTTCCGGGTTGTATATTTCCCTGAGGTACCTGTAGGAACCGCCGGTTCCGGGAATGGCAGCGGCAAGCTCCGCCCATACGAGCCCGTCGCACATCGCCAGCAGTGCGCCTGCAATCCAGCCCGCCAGCGCCTGCGGACCTCCCATTGCCGATACGATCAGAGGGATGGTGATGAACGGGCCGACCCCGATCATATCGATCATGTTCAGGCCGACCGCACTTCCCAGCCCGATGCCCCGGATCAGTCCGCCGTCGGGGCCCCCGTTCCGCGCCGGGTCATTCATTCCGCGCGAGCAGATTGCAGAACAGCCGGAGCGCCCCCTCGTTTCCATTCTTCAGCTGACGGTAGAGCGCAAGCGAAGTGTAGGTGTATCTCCCGGCGCCGTACCGGCAGGTCAGCAGGGAGGTGGGGGGCTGATTCTCTCCCTCATCGCTCGTCGCAAGCAGCCGGAGGTAGTTTACCGAGGTCAGGGACGTGTCGTTCGACGGGAGGTAAATGTTCCGCTCCTGCACCCACCCATCCCATGCCCCATCGTCGATGGCGTTCGGCCTCTTGAATAGGGAATTATCGGGCAGAAGCTTTTTGACCGGAGCATCCTCCTCGGTCACCCGTTCACCCGTAAGTGTGATACGGTACGGTGCGAGGTTCTTTCCGTTCCAGTCCCCCGGCTTGTGATAGAAGCAGATCAGGTTGCCGCCGTCAACCGCATATTTGAGCAGGCGGTCGTTGTACTGCACCGCGTCGGTGCGGTAGGCATATGCCCGGAGATCCAGGATGATGGTGCTGAACGATCCGAGATCGGCCGAGGCGAGAGAGGCCGAATCGAGCAGTGTGTACGGAATCTGCAGCCAGGTGAGAACATCCTCGGTCGTCCTGTCGTACGATTTGACCAGGCCGACATTGAGATGGGGCGGTACCGTGAGACGCACCCGTTCGACGGTGACGGGACAGGAGGCGAAATACCTGTGATTTTCCTTGTCCGCGACATCTGCCGCCAGCGAGAGTGTCAGCGGCCGGTCCGAGTTCGGGACCGGAAGAGGGACGCTGAACTGTTTGGCGGCATCACCCGGCTTCATGACGAGACGCTGTGAACCGAGCGTGTCGGTGCCGTTCGTGAGCAGGAGCGATCCGGCCAGTTTCGACGACGTGTTGTTCCGGAGACGGATATAGATCACCCTGTCGTCGGAGGATTCATGTTCGAGTCTGGGGAGGTCTATCGGATAGACCGGATTCTCACTCCGGATTTCGAGCGGCGGCGGCGGGATGTCGGCCGCTGTCGGAATCGTAATCGGATCCCGCTCCGCCGGCGTGATACCCGAAAAAAGGTCGTGCTTGTCGAACGGATAGTTTCTGTCACTCCGGATGAGAAGGTAATCGTGCCGGAGAAAGCGCTGGGGAATTGAATCGCGGTTGATTCTGTCCATCCCCTGGGAGCGATGCTGGGCGAGCGCCCGGAATGCGATTGCAACGAACGATTCTCCCGAGGTGTCCTTGATACTGCCGTCGAGTGAAACGGTCTGCAACGCATGGGAGGTGTCGCGGGCGCGGAAGAAAAGCTTTTTCGTCTGCCAGGGCACGATGCCGGGCTCCCGGAGCTGTTCGGGGTGGAATGTCGGGTCGGCGGCGAGTGAAAATGCCTCGTAGGCCGTAATCCCGACCGCCTGGTGATTGCCATGCTGACGCTGTGGCGGACTCGTTATCGTATCGTGATTGGTGATGATCACATCCGGCTGAAGGGCTCTGATGATCCGCACAAGCCGTGCGAGAACGGTATCATGGCCGCCCCAGCGGGAAAAGGTCTCCCGCGCTGTTTTCGAGAATCCGAAATCCGGAAATCCGAGAAAAAATATTTTTGATCCAAGGATGGCGGAGGCGCCGAGCGTTTCCCTTGTCCTGATCTCGCCGAGATCCGCATCGAGTTCCGATCCCGTTTCATTCTGCCCCCCCTCGCCGCGGGTGAAAAAGACGCTGTAGGTTGTCGCATGGAGCAGATGACCGCAGTACACGAGCGCGACCCCGTCTTCATCGTCCGGATGCGCCGAAAGGCAGAGAATCACAGGGTGTGCTGTTCCCGGACGCTCGCTCCGGACGGTTGCGGCGCCGATGAGGCAGAGAAGCAGGGAAAAAGTCAGCAACCGACGGTATTTTCCTGTATTCATAGTCTCCTGGATGTTGAAGTGTCGTGAAATTTATGGAAAAGGATTGAAAATACAAATTGCAGATTCCCGATCTCACCGTTTGATTCTGCCGCTTCACGATCCCGGTTGTGCGATGACCGCCCCCGCTGGAGCTCGCCGGCAGAGTATTCAGGAATTTGGGAAATAATTGATATATTGCGTGCCACACAAGAAAGTGAATGATGAAAGAGCTCCGGAATCGCTCTGCGATCGATCCTCAATACTGCTGGAACCTGGCCGATTTGTACGGTTCCCTGGAAGAGTGGGAAACCGCCTTTGCCCGTGTTACCGCATCCCTGCCCGGGATCCGGAAATTCGAAGGAACGCTATCCTCGCCCGCGGCCATTGCGGCCTGTTTTAAAGCTCTCGACGCGGTCTCCCGGGATGCCGAGAAACTCTATTTTTTTGCCTACCTGCGGCACCATGAGGATACCGCCGATTCCGATCGTCAGGGGCCTGTGAACCGTGTCGACCATCTTCTGATTCAGGTCAGGGAGGCGGGGTCGTTCATCGAGCCCGAGATCCTCTCCAATCCTGTCGAACAACTCACTGCCTGGTCGGGGGCTCCGGAGTTGAACGGGTACCGTTTCAGCATGGAGAAAATCCTCCGCCGCAAACCGCATACCCTGCCGAAAGAGCAGGAGGCCATCATGGCGCAGGCCGGAATACTTACCCAGATTCCGTCGAATGTCTATTCCATGGTCAACGACGCCGACATGAAATTCCCGTCCATCCGTGATGAGACAATGACTGAAGTCGAATTGACCCATGCCCGCTACAGCAAATTTCTCGAATCGACCGACCGGCGGGTCAGAGCCGACGCCTTCGCGGCGCATTATTCCTCCTACCGCCGTCAGCAGAATACCATCGCGAGCCTCTTCAACGCGAATGTCCAGAAGGATATCTTCTACCGGAAGATCTACGGGTACCGGTCGTCACTCGCCATGGGACTCTTCGACGACGATATCGGTGAACGGGTCTATACCAATCTCATCGGCACGGTCCGGAAATTCCTCCCGCTCTTCCGGCGTTACCTCCGGCTCCGGTCCCGGGTTCTTCAGCTTTCTGAGCTCCACCCCTACGATTTCGCCGTGCCGCTTGTGCCCGAACTTCAGTGGCATCCTTCCTACGAGGAAGCGGCGGCGCTCGTCCGGTCAGCGCTGAAACCTCTCGGAGCGGAGTACGGCCGGATCGTCGAACGCGCGCTCACGGAGCGGTGGATCGATGTGTACGAAAGCCGGGGAAAACACAGCGGCGCCTACAGCTGGGGTGTGTACGACTGCCATCCGTATATGCTCCTGAACTACGAACCGACGCTCAATGGGGTGTTCACACTCGCCCACGAAATGGGACATGCCGTTCACACTCACTATTCCAACGCGGCACAGCCGTATCAGTATGCAGGCTATTCCATCGCGATCGCAGAAATCGCCTCGACATTCAATGAAGCGCTCCTCCTCAGCCATCTGCTCGGGACGACGACAGACCGGGAACGCCGGATCTATCTCCTTGCCCACTTTCTGGAGGGATTCCGCGGGACCGTCATTGTCCAGACGCTCTTCGCCGAGTTCGAAATGGTCGTCCACACACGGGCCGAACAGGGCGAACCGCTGACTCTCGCGACGCTCAACGAAATCTACTTCGGTCTGCACCGCGATTATTACGGAGACGCCGCCGTCCTCGACAGGGAGATCGAAATAGGATGGATGCGGATACCGCATTTCTACAACAGTTATTACGTCTATAAGTACGCGACAGGATTCTGTTCGGCGCAGGCGCTGTCGCAGATGGTTCTGACCGGCCCGCCGGACGCCGCCGATCGGTATCTGGCAATGCTCAAAAGCGGGGGAAGCGATTTTCCGCTCGCGCTTCTAAAGCGCGCCGGCGTCGACCTTTCGACGCCCGAACCGATCGAAAACGCGTTCGGCGTCTACGAAGCCGCCCTTGCCGAACTCGAACGGCTCAACCCCGGTTCATCATCGGGGGTACGGCGGGAGATGTAAATGTTTGATTTTGACCTTCAAAAAGTGTATAATTCTGCTTGTTTTTGAAGATATTATCGTGATGAACCGTCTCATTCAGATATTCCTCATCGTTCTCCTCGCCGCAGGGAACTGTTTCCCCCGACAGGGGGGAACTGCCCCTCCGCCGGCACCGAAAAAGGTGCTCATTCTCTTCGAAGGGAGCGATGTCCCGTCCAATATGGCCCGCGGGGATGCGCGTCAGCTTGGCATGCTCATGGGGCATTTCACCGCTTCGTTCCGCATCAAGGGCGTCGATGCCTATGCCCAGGGCGAATTGAACGGATACGATATCGTCTTCTTCATCGGTTTCACGAAACACTGCGATCCTCCCGAACGGTTCATGCGCGACATCGCCGGAACGGCAAAGCAGGTCATCTGGATGAACACGGGAATTGACCGCTTCGCCAGACTGTACGATCTGCCGGCAAAATACGGATTCAGTTTTGTGACATTCGATTCCCTCATGCATTTCGATTTCGTCCGGGTCGGGAAAAAAACGTTCACCAAAGGGGAGCCGAATCTCAACCTGATCTCGGTCACAAATCCGAAAAAAGCGGAGCTTGTGGCAACCGCCTACTCGTCCACGGCCCGGCGCGAGTACCCGTATTTCATCCGGAGCGGAAATTTTCTCTATTTTGCGGATTCACCCTTCGCCTCGGCAACCGAAACCGACCGGTACATCTATTTCGCCGACCTTCTGCACGACATCCTGGGCGAGCAGCATGAGGAAAGTCACCGGGCGCTCCTGCGCATCGAGGATGTCGATGTGTTTGAAAATCCCTCCCGTCTCCGGGACATCGCCGACCTTTTGTATTCGAAACATATACCGTTTCTGGTCGGAATCATCCCGTTTTTTGTCGATCCGGGCCAGGATATCCGCCTGAGCCTCTCGGACAAACCCGAATTCGTCGATGCGCTTCATTATATGATCGCACGGGGTGCGACGATCGTCATGCACGGCAAGACGCACCAGTATCTCGGTGTGACGGCGACCGATTATGAATTCTGGGACGGAAGTCTGGATAAAAAGATCAAGAACGATTCGCGCGAGTACGTCGAGAAGAAGCTCCGGGCGGGACTGGAGGAGTGCTGGAAAAACGACATCTTTCCGCTCATCTGGGAAACCCCGCATTACACCGCCTCACAGCTCGACTATTCCGTCTTTCCGGAATTCTTCAGCACCGCGATGGAACAGCGGCTCGTCATCGATAACTCCGATTACAGCCAGTATTTTCCCTATATCATCGAAAAGGATCTCTTCGGACAGCGGATTCTGCCGGAGAATCTCGGCTACATTCCCCTCGACAGCAATGCCGATGTGGAGGAGAAAGCCGTCCATGCGCTGATCCGCGGGGCCCGCGCTCAGCTGAATGTCCGCGACGGCTTCGCCTCCTGCTTCATCCATCCCTTCATCGATCAGCGCTACATGGAGGAATATGTCGACAGCATCCAGGATCTCGGGTACACCTTCATGGATGTGAAGAATGAAAACAATGTCGTTCACCTTCCGGACCATATCGTCGCCACCGGGGACGATTCGATTACGCTCCGGCTGGACGGGCAGTATCTGCGGGAGACGTGGCTGAGGCCGGATGGGAAGGTCGACCGCTGGGAAATATCGAAGGACCGCATCTCGGGCGCGGTGCAGAAGTTCGTCTCGGTTCCCGACGGACAGATCTATATTGCCGAGCCGTCGGAATACCGCCAGACGGAACTCGGGTTCGCTGAAAACATGTCGCTCCAGGTGAAATCGCTCTGGGAGAACATGTTCGCCGGTGAACGATCGCTCTCGGAGGCGAGGGTCGCGCTGGTCTGGGACAGGCATCTCCGCGGCGCCGCGGCGAACGACCAGGCCAGCTTTGCGTCCGCATTCAATTCCCTCAATATTCAGGTCGATACCATGGCGGGGGATTCGATCGCCGATCTTACCCCGTATAACCTGCTGATCGTTCCGTATAACACGGTGGAACATCTTGCCAACACCGATTATGACAAGGTGGTGCTGTTCCTCGAGAACGGTGGAAATCTGATCACGGACGGCAAGAACGGTCTTGCGGAAGAGCTCGGGGTGAAATTTGCCAGCAGTACGATCAAGATCGAACGGATGCGCGACCGTCTGTTTCCCGAGGATCCTCTTGTGCTCAACAGATCCGACATCATGAGTCGGTTCGATGTCGAACGATCGGATGAAGTCTTCTGCGCCGATGAAAAGACCGATGCGCCGGTCGTGATGGGGCGGACCTACGGGAAGGGGAAATTCATCTATTTCGGAATCAGGTTCGATCCGGTGAGCAACGGCGGGTACAGCCGGTTCCCCTACCTATTCGAATATATCCGGAAATATTTCCTTCTTGCCCCGATACTCCGCCGCGACAATCTGGAAGTCTATTTCGACGACGGATACCGGCACAACATGAGCATCGAGGATCTCGTCAAACGCTGGACCGCCGACGGTGTCCGGATCGTCCACGTGGTCGGCTGGCACCAGTATCCGACCTGGACCTACAACTACGGCAGGCTGATCTCCCTCTGTCACGCAAACGGCATTCTCGTCTACGCCTGGCTCGACCCTCCGCAGGTTTCGGAAAAATTCTGGACGGAGCATCCGGAATGGCAGGAGCAGAATTACAAGGGGGAGGCGATCCGGCCCTCATGGAGGTATCCCGTCGCCCTGACCAGTCCCGAGTGTCTCGCGGCGGTGAAGAACGTCTTTACCGATTTTCTCCGGAAATACGACTGGGACGGGGTCAACATCGCGGAACTCTATTTCGACGCGGGCGACGGCCCGCGCGATCCGAAACTGCTGACGCCCATGCATCCTTCCGCCCGCGAGCTCTTCCGGAAGAAGTACGGGTATGACCCGGCGCAGATCCTCGATCCGCTCTCGCCCTCGTTCTGGAAGACGAACCCGGTGGCGTGGAAACAGTTCGAGGATTTCCGCGTCGATGTCCTCACCCGCCTTCATGAGGAATTTCTCCAGATGCTCACCCAGCTGAGGGCCGCCAAACCGCACCTCGATATCATCGTGACGGCGATGGACAACCTCGGCAGTCCGAAGCTCCGGCCGAATCACGGCGTCGACATCTCCCGCATCATCCAGCTCATGGGGAGGTACAATTTTACGCTCCAGGTGGAGGACCCGCAGTCGGAATGGGATAAGGATCCCCGCCGGTACAATGCGATGGGACAGCGGTACCGGACGCTGATTCTTCCCGGGAAGGATTTCATGCTCGATCTCAATATTCTTTCCTACCGGCCCGAGAAGAAGGAAACGGCGTTTCCGACCCTCGTCCAGACCGGCATCGAGGCGTATCAGCTTGCCCATGCCGCCGCGCTCGGCGCAGACCGGTTTTCCGTCTATTCCGAATCGAGCGTCCGCCCGCAGGATCTCCGGATGATTCCCTATGCCGCATCCGCCCGTGCGAAGCTCCTCCGGATCCCGGGCGGCTGGCGCCTCAGCTCGCCCTTCCCTGTGGTGATGGAGCTTTCACCCGCCTATGCCGCGCTCAGAATGGAAACGGGGGACCGGATCACGTCGGACCGCGGTTCATTTCTCATACCCCCCGGGGAACATACCCTGACGGCGGAACTGCACGCCGGTGATCCATTTTCTTCCCGGCCGACCGGGGGAAAACTGCTGTCGATCACGGGCAGACTGACCAGTCTGACCACCTCCAGCCGGAGCGTCAATTTCGGCTATTGGTCCTCCACCCGCTGTATCGCATCCTTCAGCCACCGGCCGTTCGCGGTCTTTCTCGACGGAAAGGAAATCACCGCCGAACCGCTGGAGGGATATCGCCGGTTCAGTCTGATCTTTCCCCCCGGATCCCATACCGTCATCGCGGTGCTGGAGACCAGCGTTTCGTACGGCGTCGACATTACCAGCTTCTGGTCGTCCTGGATCATTGTCGGATTCGGCATGCTCTCCGGAGCGGCGCTGCTGACATTCTATTCCGTCGTCCGGTTATCCCGCTCACACGACGATCTTGCCTGACCATGCCCAGCCAGTCGCTTCTCGAACTTGATCTCAGCATCGTTTTCCTCATTTCGGTCATCATGATCTGGTTCATGATCGCCTACCAGCTGATTCTGACGCTGGCGGGCTTCTTTCATTACCGGAACTCCCGGAAGGAAAAAAAGCGGATCGACGGAATGACCTTCGAGTATCCGAAAGTTTCGGTCCTCATCCCCGCCCACAACGAGGAAAAGGTGATCGGCTATACGGTCGATGCAATGACCCGTCTGGAATATCCCCCCGAGTGCCTCGACATCCTGGTGATCAACGACGGATCGACCGACGGCACGGCGGATATCGTCGCGGAGTTCGCACGGCGCGATCCGCGCGTCCGGCTCTACAATGTCCCGCAGGGCGAGGGGGGGAAGGGAAAATCACGCGCACTGAACATCGGTCTCCGTCAGACCGACGCGCGCTTCATCGCCGTCTATGATGCGGACAACACGCCCCATCCGCACGCGCTCAAGTATCTGATGGCCCAGCTTCTCATTGACCCATCCCTCGGCGGGGTCCTCGGAAAATTCCGCACCGTCAATAAAAACAGGAACTTCCTCACACGCTTCATCAACATCGAGACGCTCAGCTTTCAGAACATGCTTCAGGCGGGCCGATGGCTCCTCTTCAAGATCTCGACCCTTCCGGGAACGAATCTCGTCATCCGGCGCGAACTGCTCGACAAGCTGAAGGGGTGGGACGAGGACGCGATCACGGAAGATTCGGAGCTCTCGATCCGGATCTACATGGAGGGATTCCGCATCAAGTTCGTTCCGTATTCGGTCACCTACGAACAGGAACCGGAATCATGGAAGGTCTGGATCAAACAGCGGACCCGCTGGGTGCGGGGCAACAATTACGTCGGGAAAAAATTCATCAGGGAAATATCGGCCTTCAAGAACAAGTTTCTCGCCGTCGAACTCCTCTACCTCCTCTCGCTCTATTACGTGTTTCTCGTCGCGATCGTCAGTTCGGACGCCCTCTTTCTCCTCGGCCTCTTCAACGTCGTCTCCATCACGCTTCCGGGACCGTACACCACGGTCTGGCTCGTGGCCCTCGTTCTCTTTCACCTCGAAATCCTCCTCGCATTGTCCTACGACCGGGAGGACAAAACGAAGAATGTGCTCCTCACCTTCGTCATGTATTTCACCTACTGTCAGTTCTGGATCTACATCGTCGGAAAAGCGATCTATCTGGATCTGATCAAAAAGGAAAAACGGACGTGGGTGAAGACGGTGAGGTTTGATGTCCAGCCGAACGTGAAGTAACCCGCGTCAATCGCTGTCGGGAGGCTGTGCGTAGATGCACACCCACCATCCGAGATGTGCCTCTCCGGGAAACAGACGCCGGGCGACGATCCGGAAATGCCCGTTCATGTAATCCCGGATCGGGTTCGGTACATCGAGCGAAACGTAGACAAAGGACCGGGCGGTATCGACAACTTCGCCGAGCGGCTGGTCGAGGTACGCCTCGTCGGTCTGCGGAATTCGCCCGCGGTAGTAATAACCGAACAACGGCGCGAACGATGCAGGCCGGATGATGAAATCCGTCTCCGGAGGGGCCGTTGAGGCGACATAATCGCAGACCTCCTGCACATTGCTCTTGCTCCACCCGCTGAAATAAATCGTTGTCCCGAATCCCTCCGTCAGCAGAAAAACAAACAGGGACGCCGCAGCCGCTCCGGGAGACCGGGCCTCTGCCGCGATCGCACCGAGGAGGAGGCAGAAAAGGGGGAAGGCGATGAAGGTGTACCGGAACCAGACAAAAATCTCCGGCCGGAAGAACGACACGCCGAAGGGCAGAAGCAGAATCAGGAGGAGGAGCAATGCACCGGGAACCAGGTATGCGGCCTGCCCGCGCAGGAGGGGGAGGATAGCGGTCCCGAGGAGAATGAGAAGCGATCCCATTGCGACCGTTCCGATCGGTCCTCCCGTCATGAAGACGGACGTGGCCATCCTGAAATAACTGCCGCTGAAGGCCCGGAAGGTGTTGATCAGGTTCATGGGTCCGGGCGGATCGACCCAGGTCCATCCGTCATGCATTCCGGTGCCGGCCTGATGCGCCGCCAGGGAAATTCCGGGGAGATACAACAATACTGTTCCGGTGAGCAGAAGCGCGAACCGGTTCCGGAATTTCGGCTCCCCGGACGGGACAAGAAAGGCGATGAGAGCCTCAGCGGCGACGACGAAAACTCCCCAGTGGTGGGAATAGAGGAGCGCGATGTCTGCAAGGAGGAGCCCGACCGCGGAGGAGGTGCTCCACCTGCGGCGGAGGAGAAGAAAGAGTCCGGCGCTGAGAAGGGCGAGGAAACCCGCAAGCGCATACGGTCTGGCCTCCTGGGAATAGGCGAGATGGAACGGCGACACGAGGCAGATCAGTCCGGCGAGGAGGCCGGCCGGCCGGCGGTACAGCCTGTCTCCGAGAACGGCGAGAAGCGGGACGGTTGCGGCGCCGCACAGGGCCGGAAGAAGCCGGAGCGACCAGGCCGACGTGCCGAGCCAGCGGATGACCGCGGCCGTGGCGTAAAAAAAGAGCGGCGGATGATGGTACGAGACACTCAGACATTCCCGGATACCGCCGAAGGGGAGCCCGGCAACCTGCATGGTGAACATCTCATCGTTCCAGAGACTCTGTGCATCGAGCTGATAGAGTCTGAGGAGGAGGGCGATCAGGGAGAGACAGGCGACGGTGCACCCGTAGATGTTTCGCCTGAGGAGCGTGAGAGGGGAGATCATCTGCGGGTCATGGGATGCCGGCGCGGGAAAAGAAACCGCGCGCGGGTCGGGGAATGAACTCCACGGAGCAAAAGGATCGTTTCACTCACCGAACGTACAAAAAATAATCCGCAAGACCAAGAAGGATGGAGGTCCCTGGAACCCGCGTTCCGTCTGGTCGTGCGGTACGCTTTGAGAATCAATTTATTTTTTATACATTTGTCGACATTATTTCAACAATACGAGCCGACAATGAGCAAGCAGACAGCGAAATCCAGGGACGGGGCGGCGCCCCGGAGTCCCGATCTCATCACACACCTCCACAGTCTGGCGCGGAATCTGTGGTGGAGCTGGAATCCCCCGGCGCAGAGGGTGTTCGAGGAGCTTTCTCCCCTGTTGTGGGAGAATTCCAATCACAACCCGGTTGCCGTTCTGGCGGAAGTTTCAGAGTCGGAACTTACGGCACGTCTCGGCGATAAGGCGTTCTTCGACAGGGTTGTCCATGCAGTCGCGACATTTCAGGAGTACATGCGGCAGACGCCGGTTGTCCGCCGGGAACATACCCACATCGGAAAGAACGATCTCGTTGCCTACTTCTGCGCGGAGTTCGGTTTCCATGAATGTCTCCCGTTCTATTCGGGGGGACTCGGCATTCTTGCCGGGGATCATGTAAAATCGGCGAGCGATCTTGCAATCCCGTTTGTCGGGATCGGATTGTTTTACCGCCAGGGATATTTCCAGCAGAAAGTCGACCAGAACGGCATGCAGGTGGAGCACTATCCTTCCACCAATCCGGCCACCGTCCCGGTCGAGCTGGTGACGAACAAGGCGGGAAAGCCGGTGCTCTGCAATGTGGCCATCGGGAACAGCATCGTATATTTTCAGGGCTGGAAGGTTGAAGTCGGACGCTCGACCGTCTATCTTCTCGATACCGACGTCCCGAACAACGACACCGATTTCCGCGGCCTCACCGGGCTCGCCTACGGCGGCGACATGAACACCCGCATTCGCCAGGAAATCGTCCTCGGCATCGGCGGCGTCCGGTTCATCCGCGCCCTCGGACTCTCCCCGACGGTGTTTCATATGAACGAGGGACATGCGGCATTTCTGACGCTGGAACTCCTCCGCGAACAACTCGATCGGGGTGAACGGAAGAGTGCGGCCGAAAAGAAGGTCCGCGGACAGTGCATCTTCACGACCCATACCCCGGTCCCCGCAGGGCATGACCGGTTCCCGACCGACCTGTTCGAATTCACCATGAAACCGTACGCCGAGGCGATGGAACTGACGATCGCGGACCTCATGGCATACGGCAACATCCCCGGCGAGAAAGACCCGGGCGAATTCACCATGACCGTCCTCGGCCTGAAATTATCCCGGGGAGCGAACGGCGTGAGCAGGATCCACGGCGAGGTGTCCCGGGAGATGTGGAAGGATCTCTATCCCTCCCTCGGGACGAGTGCCGTCCCGATCGGGTATATCACCAACGGCGTCCATATCCCGACCTGGGCATCGCGCACCTCATGGGACTTCTGGGAGCGCCATAATTCCCACGGATGGAAGGAACACCTGCACGACGAAAAATTCTGGCACCATGTCGCAGATCCGACGATTGTGTCGGATGAGGAACTCTGGTCGCTCCGCTATCAGCTGAGGCGGCAGATGCTCGAATTTCTGCGGACCCGCGCCGCGCGGCAGATGACGGTCGGCGCCGTGACGGGTCACGATGCACTGTATCACCTTTTTTCCTTCGATGCGCTCACGATCGGATATGCACGGCGGTTTGCACCGTATAAACGGGCGCCGCTCATTTTTTCCAACCTCCAGCGGGCCATCGATCTCTTCAACGATCCCCAGCGTCCGCTCCAGCTGATCTTTGCCGGTAAAGCCCATCCGCGCGACAGCGACGGAAAAGCGTTTCTCCGGAAAATCATCGAGATTACCAAGGATCATCCCTTCCACGGCAAGGTCGTCTTTGTCGAGAATTACGACATGAACGTCGCGCGCACGCTCGTGTCGGGCTGTGACGTCTGGCTGAATACACCGCGGCGGCCGCTCGAAGCGAGCGGCACGAGCGGGGAAAAGATCGCCATCAATCTCGGACTGCACTGCAGTATCCTGGACGGCTGGTGGGCGGAGGCCTACAACGGCAAGAACGGCTGGGCGTTCGGGGCAAAATCGGATGAAGGGATGACCCAGGAAGAGATCGACAAACGGGACGCAGACGCTCTCTACACCGTTCTCAGTAAGGATCTCATCCCTGCGTTCTACGATACCGATAAATCCGGGATTCCGAAGAAATGGATTGCGAGGGTCAGGAGCGCTCTCCAGACCATCATACCAGTTTATAACACGCACCGGATGGTGATGGAGTACTCCCGGAAGTATTATTTTCCGGGAAAGCAGTAGACGGCGTTCAACGGCCGATCAGAAATACTTCATGCCGGAAACTGTCCCGGACCCGGAGAATCAACTCATGCTCCGCCGGGCGGAATTCCCATCCTTCCTCTCCCGCAGATCTGCCGGTCATCTGCCGGAAGGGGGATGATCCCCGCCTCACCGACGGGGGAACGGAATCTCTCCCGAGGATCCGGAATTCTAGGAGACGGGGAGGCGGGGTGTACGTCCCGGATGGCTCGCTCAGTGCAAGCGTATCGGAAGCGGCCCCGCTTCCGAGATGGACCGTTCTTTCCGCGTAATTCCCATTCATATAATCGAACGAAATCCCGTCGTCCTCGTAGAGCGCTCCCTCTGCTGTTCCCCGGTCGGGGTAGACCGTCAGCGTTATCCGGTCGGGCGGTTTTTCGCCCACGTACTGCTCCGCAGGCTGTGTCGGGACGATGGTGCCGGCTTTGACAAAGACGGGTATCCTGCCGATCGGCGCCGCAGAGGTCACCTCAGCGCCTCCGGCGGTCCGGTTGCCGGTATGGAAATCGTACCAGGTTCCCGCGGGGAGATAGACGGTGCGTGCCGACTGGCCCGGCTCGGTCACCGGGGCGGCGAGGAGAGCAATTCCGAACATGAACTCATCGTCACACAGGGCGGTCCGGGGATCTGCCGGATAATCGAAGACCAGCGGTCGCATGATGGCGTCGCCGGTTTCGGCAGAATTTCTGAACGCCGAATAAATGTAGGGGAGGAGCTGATAGCGCAGTTCGATGGTTTTCCGGTTCACCGCTTCGAAGTCGGGACCGTACTCCCACGGTTCTTTGTTCGGGCTGTTGATCTCGGCATGGCTCCGCATAAGCGGGGAGAAAACGCCGAATTCGAGCCATCGGGCATAAAGTTCACCGGTCGGCATGCCGATGAAACCGCCGATGTCGGTTCCGGTGAAGGGCTGGCCGCAGATGCTCATGCCGAGGCAGATCCTGATGCCGAGCCTGAGATGTTCCCAGCTGGAGACGTTGTCGCCGGTCCAGGCGGCGGAGTACCGCTGACCGCCTGCATAATTGGCTCTGGTAAGGACAAAGGGCCGTTCGTCCGGGCGGAGGCGCCGGACACCTTCATATGTCGCGCGGACCATCTGCATGCCGTACACATTATGGGTAGCGGCGTGATCGGAAGGAATGCCGTGGTCGTCAGCGCGGGCATTCAACGGAAATGTTTTTTGCGGCCCGTCGAAGACGGAAGGCTCGTTCATGTCGTTCCAGAATCCTCGGACGCCGGCCGCGATGAGGCCCTCGTAGAGAGAGCCCCACCAGCTGCGGGCGGAGGCGCGCGTAAAATCGGGGAACACACAGTCACCGGGCCAGACTTTTCCGATGAACTCCGATCCGTCGGCGTTCTGGACAAAAACCCGGTTCCGTTCCCCGTCGCGGTATGCGGAATAGGACGAATCCGCCTTGATGCCGGGATCGATGATAACGACGGTCTTGAAGCCGTCCTTTTTGAGGTCCGCAACCATCGCGGAGGGGGAGGGAAATCTGGCCGTATCCCAGGTGAAGACCCGGTACCCGTCCATGTAATGGATATCGAGGTAGATCGCATCGCACGGAATTTTCTTCGACCGGAACGTCGATGCGATTTCCCGCACGCGCCGTTCGGGATAATAGCTCCACCGGCACTGCTGATAGCCGAGGCTCCAGAGCGGCGGAAGGTGCATTCTACCGGTCAGGTCGGTGAACCGGCGCAGGACCTCCCTCGGTGAAGGGCCGTAGATCAGATAGTAGTTGAGATCGCCGCCGGAAACGCCGAACGAGGCGAGCGAGCGGTCTTCCTTGCCAAATATGAAGTGTGAAAAGGAGGGATTGTCGAGGAACACGCCGTACGAAAGGGAATCCCGGATTGCGTAGTAGAAAGGAATATCCTGGTAGAGCGGATCGGTATTCTCCGAGTACGCCGGGATGTCTGAATTCCACATGGAGAGAGCGGAACCCGACTTTTCGAAGGCGTTCGATTTTTCCCCGAGACCGTAAAAATGTTCTCCGGCGGAAATCTGTTTCCAGACGGTGACCGCGGATCCTGACCAGCCGGTTCCCCGGAGCGTATCGTCGGCGAAGAGAAATGTTCCGTCTGCTGTCGAGACCGAGAGGCGGCAGGGTGACTTTCCGATATCCAGCCGCAGATCGCCGGTCAGGATGCGGATGTGCGTGGGGGTTTCTTCAGCTCGGAATTCGGGCGTCCCGGGCCTGCCGATGACCGCCCAGGAACTGTCTGACGTAAAGCGGCCGGTGGGTGAAAAACGAACGCGGACGACCGCCGGGGTGACGATCTGAATCTCGAGAGCCGCCGGCGGAAGCTGGAGGATGAGACCGGCGGCGGTTTTCTTCCAGGAAGAGACGGCGCCCGCCGATTGCCACTGAGCATTCAGGGAGGCCGGCAGAAGACAGAGGATCAGAATTACAGCAGGGAAGCGGCTGGACATGGTGAAAATGGGCGTGCGTGTGAGCGATGCCGGTCTCCGGCGGGTCAGAGCGCCTGTCCGGTGCCGGGATGGAAAAAGTGAAATTTCTCCGAATCAAAATAGAGCGTGAATGGTTTCCGCACCTGCGGCACAATATCCGAGGGGATGCGGGAAATATACTGGCTTTTCCCCGATCCGAGCGTAAAGTAGAGGAAGATTTCGTTCCCGACCGGTTCGGTGACTTCGATGCCAACTTCGACCGGGGTCGCCGCGGAGGAGACCGGACGCGAAAGAATATGCTCCGGACGGACGCCGAGGACGACCTCCTGGCCGTCGTGCTGGCTGAGCCGCTTCACCGCGGCCGGGGAAAGCGCGAGCGAGACAGAACTGTCGGATGTGGTAAACTGAGCCTGGGTCGTCGTCCGGATGCGGCCGCTGAAAAAATTCATGGTGGGACTGCCGATGAAGCCCGCGACGAACTGGTTGGCGGGGGTATTGTAGATGGTCAGGGGAGTATCGACCTGCTGAACGATACCGTCTTTCATCACGACGATCCGGTCGCCCATCGACATCGCTTCGATCTGGTCGTGGGTGACGTAGATCATGGTGGTCTGGAGCTGTTTATGCAGGCGGGAGATCTCGGTCCGCATCTGGACGCGGAGATTCGCGTCGAGGTTGCTGAGCGGCTCATCGAAGAGGAAGACCTTCGGCCGGCGGACGATGGCTCTGCCGAGGGCGACGCGCTGGCGCTGACCGCCGGAGAGCGCCTTCGGTTTCCGCTCCAACATCTCCCCGATACCGAGGATTTCCGCCGCTTCCTTGACCCGCACGTCGATATCCGCCCGGGCATATTTCCTCATCTTCAGACCGAACGCGAGATTCTCGTAGACCGTCATGTGAGGGTAGAGCGCGTAGTTCTGGAAGACCATGGCGATGTCGCGGTCTTTCGGCGGCACATCGTTCACCACCGTCTGATCGATGGCGATGGTCCCGTCGCTGATTTCCTCGAGACCGGCGATCATCCGGAGCGTCGTTGATTTGCCACAGCCGGACGGACCGACCAGAACGACGAATTCCTTGTCCCGGATTTCGAGTGAAACATCCTTCACGACAGTGTGGCTGTCGTACCGTTTGAAGACATGTTCTAAGCGAACCTGACCCATGGAATTTCCTTTTTCGGAATGCGGCGAGCGTTGAGGCGTAATATACTGTTTCTCCTGGGGAATCACAAATATATCGCCGGAAATCGCAAAAAAATTTTGACTTTACAGTGGAAATTTTCTATTTTCCCATCCAGGTATTACTTCACCACGTGCCGTGAAAGCAGTAATGTCATAATGCGAGAACACAGGGGTTGGGTTTTTATTCTGGGGTGTGTTTTTTTCTCCAGCTGTTTTTCTCAGGTTCCCTCCGCAGATGTCTCCGCTGTCCCCGGCTGGGCCCGGTCAGCCATCTGGTATCAGATATTTCCCGAACGATTCCGCAACGGCGATACATTAAATGATCCGGTTCTCGCGGACCTCCGCGGCAGCTGGCCGCATGCCGAACCCGCCGGCTGGCGCCGGAGTTCCTGGACTTCCGACTGGTTCAGCCTTCAGCCGTGGGAACGGGCCGATTCCCAGGGATTCTACTTCAACTGCCAGCTCCGCCGTTACGGCGGCGACATTGCCGGCATCATCGACAGGCTCGATTACCTCGCAGACCTCGGGATCAACGCGATCTATCTCACCCCGATCTTTCAGTCCCCGTCGCTCCACAAATACGATGCGGCGTCCTATCATCACGTCGACAAAAATTTCGGACCCGATCCGGCGGGCGATGCCCGCCTGATCGCCGCTGAACAGCCCGACGATCCCGCTACCTGGAAGTGGACCTCGGCCGATACCCTCTTCCTCCGGCTTGTCCGGGAAGCGCACCGGCGGCATATCAGGATCATCATCGACGGTGTGTTCAACCACGTCGGCATGACCTTCTGGGCATTCCGCGACGTTCGCGAACACCAGCAGAACTCGCACTACCGGGATTGGTTCACCATCCGGCAGTGGGACGATCCCGCCACTCCGGACGATGAATTTCGCTACCAGTCCTGGTTCGGCGTCCCGGAGCTTCCGGAACTCAGAAAAACCTCCGACGGGATGGCGCCGGGTCCGTCGGCGTACATCCATGCGGTCGTCAGGCGGTGGATGGATCCTCACAATACCGGGAATCCGGCCGATGGCGTGGACGGGTGGCGGCTGGATGCGGCCGACAGGGTCCCTCTCGGGTTCTGGCGACAGTTCCGCTCCTGGGTCAAAACGATCAACCCGGACGCCTATATTACAGGTGAAATTTACTGGGAGGACTGGCAGAAGGACAAAATGTTCAACGCCGCCCCCTGGCTGAAGGGGGATGCATTCGACGCGGTCATGAATTACCGGTGGGCGCGCGAACTGTACACCTATTTTCTGAACAGGAAGGAGACCATCAGCGCAACCGAATTCGCGGCACGACTGGAGGCCCTTCTCCGCGACTACCCCGCGGCGAACGACGCCGTCCTGATGAATCTCCTCGACAGCCATGACACGGACAGGCTCCTTTCTCACATTCTCAATCACGATCTTCCCTATGATCACCGGGTCGGCCCTCCCGACAATCCCGACTACGACGTGGCGAAGCCGGGGAAGGATCAGATCCGCGACATGAAAATGCTGATCCTTTTCCAGATGGCCTATCTGGGCGCTCCGATGATCTACTATGGCGACGAAGTTGGCATGTGGGGAGGGGATGATCCCGACTGCCGGAAACCGATGCTCTGGTCGGATTATCGGTACGACGATGAGCAGACACACCCGTTCGGAAAACCCCGGGTGCGCGACCGGAATACGCCGGATGAAGAACTCCACGCATTTTACCGCCAGGCGATCCGCCTCCGGAAGGATCACTCTGCGCTTGTTTCGGGTTCGATCGCCCCGTACGTGGTTGACGATGCGAAGAATATCTATTCCTTCATCCGTTCCACCGCAAGGGAAAAGGTGATCGCTCTGTTCAACCGGTCGGACGGCATACAGCAGATCGACGTTCCGCTCCCTCACGATGCCGGCGGACGCGGCTGTCGCGATTTGATCACCGGAGCAGAGGTTCCGGTCAGCGGCGGAAATATTTCCTGCACTGTTCCCGCCAGATCGGCGCTTCTTCTCGGGATGGAGATCCAATGATCCGCACCGGCCGCATATTCGCTTTCTTCGTCGTCACTGCGGCCGCCGTCGTTCTCTCGGGATGTCATAAAAAGGAGGGAGCTGTCCTTGCGCGGGTCGACGGAACTCCGGTCTATGCGGAGGATTTCCGGACACGGTACAAGCAGTACCTTCAGGAAACGTCACAGCGCGACAATATCGTTCTCCGCAAGCGGATCCTGGACAACATGATCGGGGAGGTTCTGATCAGGGAGGAACTCCATCGGCAGGGGCTTGATCGGGATTCGGCCGCGGAAACGCGATTGGAGGATATCCGGCGTGAGGCGCTTGCGATGGGGTATGCGAAGAGGATTACCCTCGATACTCTCACAATCACCCGGCAGGAAGTGGCGGAGGAATTCAGAAAATCCCGTCTGAAATATCACGCGCGATATGTTTACGCGAGGACCGAGGAGGAGGCCTGGAAACTGCATGACCGTCTCCAGAACGGCGAAACGTATGAATCGATTGCGCGCGAAGTGTTCGACGACCCGGGCCTCGCCGGCAACGGCGGGGACCTCGGGTTTGTCGGCTGGGGTGAGATGGAAGCAGGGATGGAAAAGGTCGGATATGAACAGCCGATCGGCGAGATTTCCGATCCGGTCAAGCTGAAAGTGGGATGGGCGGTCATCCGGATCGATGAGCGGGTCGATGCCCAGCCGCTTGCGGGCCAGAGCGAATTCGAAAAGGTGAAGGAAAAGCTAGAAGCCGCGGTCTCGAAAAGGAAGATATTTGCCGTTCTGGACAGCAGTGCGGCCCGGGTAGTCCGCTCGATGGATGCCCGATTTAATGAATCGGCTGTGAAAGAGGCCTTTGCCGGATGGCGGCTGGCCCTGGATTCTGCGGCGGTGCGGTATCCGACGGAGCAGGCATGGCGGGTTGACAAATCGGACACCCTTTTTATGGAGTTTGGGAAGGGCGAAAAGTGGACATTAAAAGATTTTTTTGGTAAGTTACGCCACACTACCAACCGCGAACGCCGTTTCCTTCATTCCGAAGACGATCTGAAAAAGTTCGCACTCGGGCTTGCGGCACGCGATATCATGGTGCAACGTGCGATTGATGCAGGTCTCGAGAAGGATACCTCTGTCGTCGCGCAGATGAAAAGGTTGTCGGACGAATATTTCCTCCGACGGTGGGCCTCCTCAATTCAGGATACCGTCGGTGCGCACGGCTGGGACGATCAGTTCCTCCGTCAGCAGTACTCTGAAAATCAGGCACAGTACGGTCTGCCGCCCATGATCGACGTCGCGGAAATTCTTGTTCGCACGAAGGAAGAGGCGGCCCGCCTTTACCGGCGCGCAGTGCACGGAGAGGATTTCAGTCAGCTCGCCCGGGCAAATTCAATCCGGACATGGGCCGCCCGCAAAGGCGGCGATCTCGGCTACGGACCGAAAGCCAGTTACGGCATATATGCCGATACGTTTGCACACGCCCGGATCGGGACGATCATCGGTCCGCTGTTCGTCGATCCGTACTACGGCGTCTTCAGGATCAACGGAAAATCGGATGCGCGCACCCGGACCTTTGAAGAGGCGCGCGACGACGTCATCAAATCCGCCGGCTTTATGAAAAAGCAAGAAGCGCTCCGGCAGGGGGTCAGTGCCCTGCGCGGTCACTCCGATGTTCAAATCGACAATTCACTACTCGAAAATATCAGTCTGAACACAGCATCCCAATGAAGGATTAGCCTATGATCCGTCGTTTGCTACCTCCTGCTGTTCTCCTGCTTACATATCTTCTTCTGCCGACATCCCTCACCGCGGGCACCACGGGAAAAATCGCCGGCCATGTGAGGGACAGCCAGACGCACGAAGCGCTCGCAGGGGTCAATATCATCGTGGAAGGGACCAGCCTCGGTGCCGCCGCGGATCCCGACGGTTACTACGCGATTCTGAATATTCCTCCGGGAGAACATGCCATCATCGCTTCCGCGATCGGGTATGTCAAGAAGAAAATCGAAGGCGTCAAGGTTTCCACCGACCTGACGACAACGATCGATATCGAACTCTCCTCCACCGTCCTCGAAGTCTCGAAGGAAATCGTCGTCACGGCAGAACGGGCCGCGATCCAGAAGGATCTCACCTCCTCCGAGGCCCACGTCGACGCAACCCAGATCAAGACACTTCCCGTCACCGAAGTGACCGATGTTCTCACACTGCAGTCGGGTATCACGACCGACAAGAGCGGAGGCATCCACATCCGCGGAGGCCGATCGAACGAAGTGGCCTACTGGGTCGACGGCATATCCGTCTCCGATGCGTACGACGGCAGTCAGAGCGTTCAGGTCGACAATAATGCCATCCAGGAACTCCAGGTCATCAGCGGCACCTTCAATGCGGAGTACGGGCAGGCAATGTCGGGCATCGTCAATATCGTCACCAAGGACGGCGATCAGACATTTCACGGCAACCTCCAGGCCTATACCGGCGGACACCTTTCATCCGACGGCTATCTCATGAACAACAGGCCCATCTACCTGAATGAACAGGCCTATCAATCGCTCTCCCGGAGCAGTAATGAGATCTTTTACAACCTGGGAACATTCCGTCCGTTCGATACCTATGACGTGGAGGGAAGTCTGAGCGGGCCGATTCCGGGAATCGACCGGCTGACCTTTTATGCCTCCGCCCGGTATTACCGGACGAACGGCTATCTGTACGGCGACCGGATCTTCAACCCGGACGGAACGCCGATTCATCCCATCACCACCATCATCGACCCGGTGACAAAACAGGTGGCCGGTTATCAGTTTGTGGACGATCCGACGCCGATGAACGACCGGACGCGCTACTCCGGTCAGGCGAAACTGACCTATGCTCTTTCCAGCAGGATCCGGCTCAGCCTGAGCGGTCTCTTCAGCAATATCGATTATCGCGATTACAATCACGATTATTTCTTCGTCCCCGATGGAGATGTCGGAAAGCACGACAGGGGATATGAGGGATCGGCGATTCTCACCCATACCCTGAGTGCGAACGCGTTCTACACCCTCAATCTCGCGTACTTCCTGAAAACCTATCGCGAATATTATTACGACAATCCGCTCGATTCCGGCTACACCCTTCCGCTCGAACAGTCGCTGAACGGTCTCTATGCCAAGGGACTGTATGAGTTCAATCATCTCGGTCTGAACACCCACCAGTTCAAACGGAGCACGGAATCCCGCGTTGCGAAATTCGACATTACCGATCAGGTCAACCAGCTTCACCAGGTCAAGGCCGGTTTTGAACTGAAACTGCACCGGCTCTACCTCGAGGATTATAATGTCGCCCCCGGGACCAACAGCCTCGGGCAGACTGTCCCGATCATTCCTCCTGATACAAGCGCACTCTATCAGGAATACACGCGGAAACCGATCGAGTTTTCGGCGTACGTCCAGGATAAGCTCGAGTACGAACATATGATCGTGAATGTCGGCCTCCGGTTCGACTATTTCAATCCCAACGCCCAGGTGCTGTCCGATCCGCTCGATCCCAACGTCTGGCTTCCGCAGGAACCCCAGCACGTCGCCGATTCCTCCCTCGCTTCCCGCATGAGCTACTGGTACAGGAATGCGACGGGGAAGGGAATGATCAGTCCGAGGTTCGGCATTTCGTATCCCATCACCGACAAGGGCATTCTCCATTTTTCCTACGGACATTTTCTCAAAATTCCATCGTTCCAGGAACTCTATCAGAATCCCGGCTATAAAGTCACCACCATCAGCGGAACGCAGGGACCGTATGGGAATGCAGATCTGAACCCGGAAAAAACGATCCAGTATGAATTCGGTCTCCAGCAGGAACTGACAGAGGCGATCAAATTCGACGTCACCGGATTCTACCGCGACACGCGCGACTGGGTCCAGACCGGCGTCGCAATCCCGGTCCGCGATCCCCAGACGGCGACGACGTTTTACACCACCTACGTCAACCGCGATTACGGCAATATCCGGGGCATCACCCTCTCCATCGACAAACGTCCGAGCGATATCTTCTCCTTCAACTTCGCCTATACGTTCCAGGTCGCCGAAGGGACGAATTCCAATCCGGATGACGAGGAAGCCGCACAGGTCAACAACGCCGAACCGGCGAAGGTTCTCGTTCCCCTCGACTGGGATCAGACCCATACCGCAAACCTGACGCTTGGTCTCGGACGTCAGAACTGGGGTCTTTTCCTGATCAGCAGGTACGGATCTGGTCTCCCGTATACGCCGGTCATCAACCAGAGCGACCTCCGCGGACAGGATGTAGCCCGGGGCGTGACCCGGAACAGCCGCCGTCAGCCCGACACCTATTCGGTCGATCTCCGCGCGTTCAAAAATATCCCCCTCGGCGGCCTGAACGTGAACTTCTTCGTCAAGGTCTATAATCTCCTCGACCGGCGGAACGTCACCAACGTCTACGGACAGACCGGCGATGCGACCGCGACCCTTGCGGCGCTCGGCGCCGGAAGCATTACGGGGGCGGGCCGTCTGAATCCCGTCAGCGCGTATATCATACGGCCAGATTTCTATTCAGAACCGCGCGAAATCCAGATCGGCGCCGAACTCAATTTCTGAACGTGATCAAACGAATGTGTCGACAATTCATACTGTGATAAGGGCTTGATCAATGAAGACCTCCACCATAGTTTTATCAGCCGGACACCGGCTCAGTATCCTGACTGCGTTCCTCCTGCTCTGTGCGGTTCCGTCCGCTCTGTTTGCCATCAGCAACTCCCCCAGCAAGGAGCGCGTCGATCCAACCCTCCGGCGGCGGACGGAAATCGACGGGAACAACGTCCGGACCAGCGTCTTTAACTTCGTCTTCTCCGGCCGCACAGGAGGAGGGGCCAATCAGGGCGTTCCCTACGAATGGCCCAAAAATACCGGGCGCGATTATGTCGCACTCGTCGCGCTTTTCTTCGGCGGCGAGGTGGTCGACGACACCGGCAAGACCGTCCATATCGTCGATCTGCCGTCTTACCGCACCAACCCCGCCAACGGAGCCGACTGGAACATGAACCCCGTGCCGGGCTATTTCAATCTGCAGAACAACATGATCGCCAAGAGCGACAACAAGGCGACCTGGCCTGCCTACTGGCCCGACAAGCTTTCCGACCCAAACGATCCGGGCTGGAAGGGGGAGTGGGACGGCTACTTCGGCAAAAACATCTTCAACGCCGACCAGGAGATGTACTACCGCGACGGCGACGACAACTATAACAGATATCTCTACACTCCCGACACCACCGACCGCAAGCGGCGCGGACTCGGTCTGATCGTCGACGTCCGTACCCTGGAATGGTCGCAGGTGTCGGTGGCCGATGCGGTGTTCTTCATCCAGGAGGTCAAGAACGACGGGACCAAGAACATCTCCAAAGCCGCCATGACCATCTGGGTGGCAGACCTCGTCGGAGGTGACGGCGACTCACAGGACGATACACCCGACTTCGACCTGATCCGCGACATCGCCTTCTCGATGGACAGCGACGGGCTGAGCTCGAACCCGGCGTTTCAGAACGCGTGCGTCGGGACCGCCGCCACGCTCTTCCTCGAAACCCCCGGGAACGCCGTCGACCGGATCGACAACGACGGCGACAGCCCCGAGAACCCCGATTCCGGCGGCGGACCGCCGG
>DATKPE010000002.1:0-4884 GCA_035524335.1 Bacteroidota bacterium | reverse complement strand
GGACGTCTGGGAGGTGAAGAATCCGTACACGACGGGCCGCGGGCCGCGGGTGATCCACTTCACGCATCTGCCGCAGGTCTGCACGATCCGGATCTACAACGTGAGCGGAGCGCTGGTGCGGACGCTGGAGCACAGCAGTTCACTGCGGGACGGGATGGAGCCGTGGGATCTGCTGACGCGGGATGAACTGACGGCGGCGTACGGGGTCTATGTGTACCACATCGACGCCCCGGGCATCGGTCAGAAGATCGGCAAGTTTGCACTGATTAAATAGCTGAATACGACAGAACTATCGACTGTTGAATCATAACTTCGGGCCCGAGAAGAGGCGAAACGCCTCACCTCCCCGAAAAGGAGAGCACTGTGAAGACTTTACGACAATATGCACTCACCCTGACAGTGTTGACGATCGCCCTCGCGACGGCGGCGAGCGGACAGGTGACGAAAGTCGGCACCACGGCGGCCACCTTCCTGAGCATCCCTGTCGGCGCCAGAGCGGTCGGCATGGGCGAGGCGTACGTTGCCGTCGCAAACGATGCGTCTGCGATGTACTGGAATCCCGCCGGTCTTGCCCGCCTGACGCAGAACGATGCCATATTCAGCCATGCGGCCTGGATCGCCGACATCAACTTCAACTACGGCGGTATTGCTCTGCCGATGCCTGATTTCGGAACGATCGGCATAAATTTCACATCGCTCTCGATGGAAGATATGGAACGCACGACCGAGGATCAGCCCGACGGAACCGGCGAGTTCTTCTCCGCAGGAAGCTTTGCCGTCGGCGTTTCCTATGCGCGTAATCTGACCGAATGGTTCTCCATCGGGACGAACGTGAAATACATCAACGAGCATATCTGGAACTCGTCCGCGACGGCGATCGGCATCGACGTCGGCACTCTCTTTACGACCCCCTTTACGGGAGTGAAGTTCGGCGCCGGAATGTCCAATATCGGCCCGAAACTGCACATCCAAGGTGACGACCTCCTGGTGCAGAAGGACATTTCCTCCATCAACGGCAATAACCCGAATATCAATGCGCTTCTTGCAACCGATCAGTTCGACATGCCGATGACACTCCGGATCGGCATCTGCTACGAACCGGTCATCAATGAAAATCAGCACGTCACATTCGCCATCGACGCGCTTCATCCCAACGACAACAGCGAGAGCGTCAATGTCGGGATGGAATATTCAGGCTTCCAGGATGTGGTGGCGCTCCGGGGCGGGTACACGGCGATCGGCCGGCAGGACAGCGAGGAAACCTTCACGCTCGGCGGCGGGCTCCGGTACAAACTCGAGGGGGGAACTCTCCTGAAATTCGATTATGCGTTTGAGCAATTCGGCAGGCTGAACAACGTTCACAAATTCACGCTCGGACTCGGATTCTGACCGGTTTCGCGGGTATCTCCCGCGCAGAGGGCGGCATGATCTCATGCCGCCTTTTTTTATTCCCTGACCAGCCGTTTTTTAAGCTGGACGGCGGGGCCGAAGGCGGGCGAGATCGCAAGCGCCTGTTCGGTCTCCCGGAGCGAAGCGACGCTGTCGCCGGCTCTGAACAGAGAGAGCGCAAGGGCGTACCGGCTGTG
The DNA here is from genome assembly GCA_035524335.1 of Bacteroidota bacterium. Classification (GTDB taxonomy): domain Bacteria; phylum Bacteroidota; class Ignavibacteria; order UBA10030; family SZUA-254; genus DATKPE01. The sequence continues at coordinate 3,298 of DATKPE010000002.1, read as the reverse complement.
GAGTTCCTCTTCTGCGTCGTGACTCAGGCCGACCGCCCTTCGGGCCAGCGTCACCGCGCTGTCGGAATTTCCGGCTTCGAGCGCGATCGTTGCGAGCAGGCGGCATGCAACGGGGGTTTCTTCGATGGAGAGGGAATGCTTCAGGATTTCAGATGCTTCTGCAGTTTTATGTTCCTCCGCGAGCGTTCTACCGAGGAAAAGGAACGCCGAGACATTGTGAGGGAACTGGTCGGCGAGCGCGGCATACTCCTTTTCGGCGGAAGCGAGATCACCCGATTTCACATAGTATTCGGCCGCCGCGACGTGCGCCTCCTCCCAGGTCATCGTACCGGCCGTGAAACGGTCCAGTATCCTCTCCACCGCCGCAGGAAGTCCCGATGCCGCCGGAAGGACAGGGCGGCGGAAAGGCCAGCCCCCGGTCAGCTTCAGCAGTCTGCGGCCGGCGGCGGCAAGATCGAGCGGGGTGATGGGGGAGGCGGCAAAGATGCGTTCATCCCGAATCGTGTCCCGTTCCCGCCATTCTGCCGGCGCACAGAAAAGGCCCGAGCGGCCGATCAGTCCGGCATATTCCTTTCCGAGGAGAAAATTCCCGCGCAGATTTGGATGGAGATGCTCCAGGATCAGCTTCGAGCCGATGATCGAATCGGGTGAGACCGATTCGAACGCCCGTTCCGCGTCGGCAATATATGTCTGTCCCGGCCGATCCATCTCCCTGATGGCATTGTTGAAATCCGCGGATGCACGGAAGCGGAGTTCGTCATAATCCCGTGCGAGCAGGTACTCTTTTTTGGCCTCCCGCGGAAGGCCGCGCAGAAGAAGGGCCGCGGCTCTGCAATAGTGCACATCCGCCCGGGTGCTGTCGGCGACGAGGAGCCGGCGGGAGAGATCGAGAACCGAATCGGCCTCACCGCGGGAGGCGCGGGCCGCGAGCGTATCGGCGAGGATGTCGTATCGCACAGCGTCCCCTTTCGGGTAGGCGGGGCTGTTCCGCGAGACGAACGGGAAGAGGTCACGTTCGTTGGACGCCTGTGTCGTGAGAATGAGCGGCACCCGGTGTTCGGAAGCGAGGTCGCAGATTTCTCTGAGGTTGGCCCGGAAATTGTCGAGACATGCGAGATACTCCGGGCTGTCGAACGCGACATAGTCATTCCGGGCAAGTGTTTCCATCATTGTACCGGCCGCGGGAGGCGCTTCATCCCGGCCGCCGAGGAGATGCCGGATTCCCTCGATGCCGTGGCGAAGGAGGGTAAAGGTCCTGAATCTGGTGAGCCGGAGGTAGCCGGATGTCAGCCACCGGGAGCCGCTGACCGATTCGTGTGATGAGATGCCGAGTGCGCCGTAGAATTCGTTGTGTCCGTCGTAGACGATCAGCAGATCGGGTTCGTAGGCAAAGAGTTCACGGAGAATATCGAGAACCGTGTAGCTGTTCGTCGCCGTCATGCCGAGGTTGATGATTTCGATCTGCCGCCCGGGGAAGAGCATCTGCATCCGCCGCCGGAGAAACGTTGAGAACGATCCGATGTAGCCGTAGGGGAAACCGACGGTGGTGGATCCTCCGAGACAAAAAATACGATATGCCCCCTTTGCCTTGGGGATCTCAAAATAATCGGGGGAAGTGTTGGGGGAAAAACCGACATGCGTGAAGTAGCGTCCCTTCACATCGGGATTCATCACGTACAGCGTTTTTCCGCCAACGTCCTCACTGACAAACAGGGAAAGATTTTCACCGTATCCTCCCAGCCGCAAACCGGCTTCGAGGAGGCAGACAAGAAGGAGGGGAAAGAGGATGGTAATGGTGCCGAACAGTACACGTTTGCCGGCGGAAACCGGCCGTGCCGGAGCCTGTTTATTCTTGATTTTCTTCATGGTCAGAAGGAGAAATGATGCGTTCGCAAAATAGATATTATTGCCGTCAGATACAAAAGAAAATCGCGGAACCATCTTCAATTTCTTGCATTTACAGCGCTTATTTAGTAATTTACAGCGAAATGAACGTTTCACGAAGCGGTTTTCCCGTTCAGCAGAAATAATGTAATGACTGTCCACATCCGGTTGCGGTCACTCCAGCCCAGCGTCATGGTCCCGGCGCTCATTCTTCTGTTATCCCTTCCCTCGTTCATTTCCGCACAGCCGTCTGTCCCGTCGTGGGCGAAGGACGTCATTTGGTATCAGATTTTTCCCGAGAGGTTTGCCAACGGCGATACGGCGAACGATCCTCCGGTCACGCAGGCATGGGGCGGCACGCCGACCGGCAATAATTATTTCGGAGGCGATCTTCGCGGGATCACCGACCATGCGGACTATCTCAGCGGTCTTGGGATCAGCGCCGTCTACCTCAATCCGATATTCGAATCGCCGACCAATCATAAATACCAGACGACCGATTATCTCAAAATCGATCACAATTTCGGCGACGAAACTGCCTTCACACGGCTTCTGGACGGTCTCCACAGCAGGCACATCCGTCTGATCCTGGACGGGGTGTTCAATCACACCAGCACGGACTTTTTCGCGTTCCGGGACGTGCGGGAGAAGGGGGCGGATTCGAAGTACCGGACATGGTACAACATCAAAAGTTTTCCCGTCGGTCCCCCGGACAAGCCGAATTATGAAGGCTGGTGGGGTCTCGGCGATCTCCCGAAACTCATGGCGGATACTCCCGCTGTCCGGGACTATCTCTTCGGAGCGACGGCATACTGGACGAAAAAGGGTATCGACGGCTGGCGTCTCGATGTGCCGAACGAAATGTCGCACGATTTCTGGATCCGCTGGCGCAGACTCGTGAAATCTCTGAACCCCGATGCCCTTATCGTCGGTGAAATCTGGACCGATGCCGCCGACTGGCTTCGCGGCGATCAGTTCGATGCCGTGATGAATTATCCGTTCCGCGGCGCCTGCGTCGGTTTCATCGCGCTCGGGAACAGGAGTGCGAGCCAGTGCGATTCGATCCTTCACGCACAGCTTGCCTCCTATCCGGCCGAAGTCAACTACATCCTGCAGAATCTGATCGGAAGTCACGACACCGAACGGTTCCTCACCCTCTGCAACGGGGACGTCCGGAAAATGGAACTGGCGGTTCTTCTTCAGATGACCTACGTCGGTGCTCCGATGATCTATTACGGGGACGAAATAGGAATGACCGGCGGCAGGGATCCGGGGTGCCGGAAGACGATGGTCTGGGACACCACACAATGGAACATGGAGATCTACCGCTGGTACCGCAGATTGATTGCCCTCAGAAATTCCTCCGTTGCCCTCCGGCGGGGAGCCTTTGCCACGGCCGTTACCGACGACCGGA
>DATKPE010000001.1:0-154646 GCA_035524335.1 Bacteroidota bacterium | reverse complement strand
GTTCACGAGGCTGGCCGTGACGCCGTCTTTGTTCGACTGTGTGCTGTGTGCGCCGAACTGCGCGATACCGACCGCGATCGCTATCCCGACGATGATGACGCCGAGGATGATAAGGAGAAGTTGCTGTTGACCCATTGTTTAAATCCTTCTGTTATTTGGTAGAGTTGATTAGTTATGCAATTAGTATCGTTTTCCAGACTACCCAATAATTATCAACGGCCGTGCCAGATCATCCATCTTCCACTTCCCCGGCATAATTCCCAAAATACCAGTGTTTTCTGATCGAAAATCGGCTCATGAGATTTTGCGTAGGTATTTTTTACCTAACTGCCGGTAGAGTTTGCAGATCTGACCGGCAAAAATCATCTAAAAAGGGGAAAATCGGGTAATTGGAAGGATCTGTATACCGCAGGGATAAATGGCCCCCAGATCGGGGGAGAGAGGCGGACGGTCGTGTTATTCCGGATCGGCCGGCGAGATCGTTCCGGGGTCCGAAAAATAGTCCTTGATCTTCTGCGCCAGATGATCCCCGATGACGTCGGCCAACTGATCGAAGCTCGCAAACTTGACTCCCTGCACCGATCCGAACACCTCCAGGAGGTTTCTCGCCCGCTTTTTTCCGATCCCGTCGATGAGATCGAGTTCCGTCTGAAGGGTTCTCCGGGTCCGGAGCTGGCGATGGTAGGTGATTGCGAACCGGTGAGCTTCATCCCTGATCTGCTGAAGTAATCGGAGACCCGGGGATGTCCGGGAAAGCGATTGCGGGTCGGTCTGGCCCGGCAGGTATATTTCCTCCAGCCGTTTCGCCAGGCCGATGACCGGGATGGCGGGATGTTCGGCGGCGGCTGTCTCCGGGGAAGGCGTTGCCGGCTGTCCTGCGATGCCGAGTCTGGCCAGCACCTCGAGGGCGGCGGAGAGCTGTCCTTTTCCGCCGTCGATCACGATGAGGTCCGGCGGCGGGGCGCCCTCCGAAAGAAGCCGGGTATACCGGCGTTCGATGACTTCCCGCATGCTGGCAAAATCGTCCTGTCGCGCAACGGTTTCGATCCGGTATTTGCGGTAATCTGATTTCTTCGGCCTGGCGTTCTGGAACACCACCATCGAGGCGACGGTTTCGCTCCCCTGAATGGTCGATATGTCGAAGCATTCTATCCTCCGGGGAAGCCGGGGAAGGCGGAGGTCCTTCTGAAGCGCTTTCACCGAGTGGGGAATGAAGTCCTTTTGTTTGGCTTTCTGCGACTTCAGAAGCTCAAGAAGAAATTCGGCGTTGCGGCGGCACATCCCCATCAGTTTTGCCTTGTCGCCGATTTTAGGAACCGATATCTCCACCGGTGATCCGCGACGTCCGATCAGCCAGGCGGTGACAGCTCCGGCATGTTCAACCTCGAGCGGCAGGAATATTTCCCCGGGAATATCGTCTGTATTGACGTAATACCTGTCGATGAACTCCCCGAGGATCTCCCCTTCTGATTTTCCCTCGACTCCCGCGAGATAGAAATGCTGTCTCCCGACCAGCTTGCCGTCCCGCACTCTGAACACCACCCCGCAGGCATCGTCGCCGTCGGCGGCCAGGGAGAAGAGATCGCGGTCGACCAGCCCGGCATCGACCACTTTCTGCCGGTTGGCATAAATCGTCAGTTCCCGCATCCGGTCCCGCAGTTCGGCGGCCTCCTCGTACCGGAGCCCGTCCGACGCCTGCTCCATCCGCTCCCCGAGCATGCGGACCAGCGAGGATGTTTTTCCCCGGAGGATGTGGACAACCTCTCCGATCATCTCCTGATATCGCTCCCGCGAGACCAGACCCTCGCACGGCCCCTCGCATTTTTTTATGTGATAATCAAAACATATGCGGAGCGATCGCCGGGCAATGACCGACGCATCAATCTGGTAGTTACAGCTCCGGACCTTGTACAGCTCCCTGATCAGTTTCAGGGAGTGGTGCATGCTTTTCACATCGGTATACGGCCCGAAATATTTCGACCCGTCACGGATCACCCGGCGGGTGGCGAAGACACGGGGATACTCCTCGTTCGTCACGACGATGTACGGAAAACTCTTGTCGTCCTTGAGATCGATGTTGTACCGCGGCTTGATCTTCTGGATCAGGGTGGTCTCGAGGATCAGCGCCTCCACCTCGGAATCGGTGACGATGATTTCCAGATCGCGGATCTTCCGGATCATCGCGGCCCGGCGCGGGTCCGTGCGGGCCGACTTCTGAAAATACTGCCGGACCCGGTTCCGGAGGTTGAGGGCCTTGCCGACGTAGAGGATCTCGCCGTCGGCCCCCTTGAACTGATAAACGCCCGGTTTGAGCGGAAGGTTCTCCAGTTTTTCCGTCAGCTGTATTTTATTGTCATCCATGCGTGACCTCAGCCCTCCGGATCAAAAGCGGTACTCGGCGCGCAAACCGGCTCCCGCCGGTTCTATCCGGAACGCACCCTCAGCGTCGCCGCCGAGACGCCGGCTTCCGACGGAAAGTCCCGCCGACATGCCGATGAGCGCCCCGGCAAGATTATCCGACAGCCAGTGTTCGTCGTTGTACATCCTCGACCAGGAGGTGACAACCGCAGCGGTATAGAGCAGGATTGTGACCGCTGGGTTATCCGCGCGCCGGGCCAGGACCGAGGAGACGGCGAAGGCGACGGTGGAATGACCGGACGGAAAGGAAAGATGATCGTCGTCGAATGTCCAGGGGCGGAATCTCCCCGGTCCCTCTCCGGTGTACGGCCGGCTCCGGCCGACCACCGTTTTCAGGACGGTCGTGGTGATCCCCGCACAGGCGATCGATTCGAAGAGCAGCATGCCTGTTTCGGACCAGGGGCGATTCCCGGACCAGAGACCCGCGGCGTACAGTATTCCGGAAAAGCCGATTCCGTACACGGCGTTGCCATACCGTGAGCCGAACGAGGCCAGATTATCGCCCGCCGCCGAACGGCTACTCATGACAGGATTCCGGAGCGGATTGTCGGCCGCCGAGGAGAGCCCGACACCCCCTGCGAGCGCTCCGGCGACAAGCCAACCGCTTCCCGACGCATGTAGCGGCGCGGTAAAATATTCCCCTCCGTCGTTCAGCACCGTCAGCGCATCGCCGGCGATCCGCGCAGGCAGGGAAAGCGAATCTCCCGCTTTCCCCTCCGCATGGAACAGGAGGAGAATGGCGAAAAGGTATCTCACCCTTTGCCGTGGGTATAATGTATGACGGAAACCTTTTCAAGCGTCATCATGCCGCCGCATCCCGTTGTGGAGAAGAGTTCCTCCACGACCGGAACGAATGCGTCTATTTTTTCCTTCCTGTCGACGAGCTCGATGACGATCGGCAGGTCTTCCGACAATCGCATGATCTTGGCGGTATGGACGATCCGGCTGACGGCCCCGAAACCTTCCACACCCCGCAGAACGGTCGCTCCCGCCATGCCCCCTTCGCGCGCCTTCATGACGATCACCTCGTAGAGCGGCCTGTGCTCATGCTTGTCCATCTCGCCGAGAAATATCCGGAGCAGAAGTCCTTCACCTTCGAGTTTCATGGAGTCTCCTTCCTTAGACCATCTTTCCGGCCAGAATTCCTCCGTATGCAGCAGTGAGGCAGAAGAGGAAACTGGCCGCGATGTTGACACCGCCGTCGAACAACTGTCCGTCCCGAAGCAGGGCAACCGTTTCGTAGCTGAATGATGAAAATGTCGTGTACCCTCCGAGGATCCCGATCGTCAGGAACAGCCGGAGGGAGGGATTGATGAGAAATCTTTCTTCGAACGCCGCCATGCAGAAGCCGATCAGGAATGAGCCGGTGATGTTGACCAGAAGGGTGCCGAGCGGAAACAGCGAAGGGAAAATCCTGTACACAAGCCCCTGAACGGCGTACCTGCAGACCGATCCGAGTCCGCCGCCCAGAAAGATGAAGAGATACCTGGTCATCGGATACCGCCTCCTCCGGGACCTACTGCGACGGTGCCTCCGGCGCCGGCGCGCTGGCAGAGCTCGATCAGGACCCCGTTGGTCGATTTCGGATGAAGGAACGCCACGAGATGATTATCGGCGCCGGGCCGTGGAACACGGTCGATGAGCTGTATCCCGGCATCTTCCAGCCGCCGGAGCTCCGCGCCAAGGTCGTCGACTTCGAACGACAGGTGGTGAATTCCCTCCCCCTTCTTTTCAATGAATTTGCCGATAGGAGACCCGGGGGCGCTCTCGGCCGTCAGCTCGAGGGATACACCCTCGAGTTCGAAAAACGCCACCTTCACCCTCTGGGACGGGACATCCTCCCTCCCGCGTTCACCGACGCCGAAAATCGTGCTCAGCAGTTGAGCGCTCCGGTCGAGGTCCGCCACGGCGATGCCGATGTGATTCAGTTTAGTAATCATACGCGTTCTCCATTCCGTTTCATCGCGGCAGTGCGCACGACGGTCAACAGATCATGGGCGTTCGTCACGGCGATGCCAGCCAGTATCAGTCCCGCACCGAGCACCACGCGGGACGAAAAGGATTCCCCGAGGACCAGTGCCCCGAGAATGACGGCGAGTACCGGCGTTACGAACGACACAAGGGAAAGATAGACCGCCTCGACGTGCGTGAGGAGCCAGTAATAAACGACGAACGTCATCACCGTTCCGAAACTTCCGAGATACAGTATCGAGCAGATCCCTTTCGGATCGAGCCGGATATCGGCGACCCGTTCCGCGACACCGGCGATGGCATAGAGGATGATCACCCCGACCAGCATGCCGCCGAGCGTGAGGACTGTCGGGCTCAGGCCCCTGTTCCAGCGCTTCACGATCACGAGTGATGTTCCCTGGAGAAATGTGCTGATGAGGATGGCGATCATCCCGCCGACCCCGGCGCTCCCGAGCGAAAGATCGGACCAGAAGATCGCGAGGACGCCGGTGAATCCGAGCAGAACCCCCGCGCTTTTATAGACGGTGAGCCGCTCCCCCGCGAGGAGAAGATGGGACCCGATTGCGACGACAAAGGGATACGCGGCAAACAGCACCGACGCGAGCCCCGAGGGGATATACTGTTCACTCCAGTAGACGAGGGCAAACGGCACGCCGAACGACAGTATGCCCAGGGTGCCGTACATCGCCAGCGCCCCCCGGTCAAAGCTGAGCCGTTCCTTCCGGAACAGGACAAGCAGTGCCAGGATCACCGAGCCGACGGTAAACCTGATCGCCGCCCCGTAGAACGGCGGGACGCTGTCGAGCCCGATTTTGATCGCAAGCCACGTCGATCCCCAGATGAGGGAAATGACGATGAATCCGGCGGTAATTTTCGCCGTCGGCCGGACGGTGTTACTCATGTTCGCTGAAGGTATAGGTGATCACGCCCGAGAGCAATTTAGGATAAAAATATGTCGATTTCTGCGGCAGGACCACGCCCGCCTCCGCCACACTTTTGATTCGGTCGATGACCGGAGGCTGGAGCAGAAATGCCGCCTGCGCGAAGCCCTGTTCGACGGCAGTCCTGCACTCCCCCGGATCCTTTTCGTACTCCAGATACTTTTTTTTCTGGATGTCGGACTGCGTCATGCCGAGCAGAGAGGTGAACACGTTTCGTTCAAGGACGACGACATCGAGAGCATCCGCCATCGCGCTCCGGACAGCGCGGCCGCGGGATGTTCCGGGTGTCAGCAGATGGAACGAGTTCCCGCCGCCGAGAATCAGCCCGATCCTGGGCGGATCCGAAGGGATCGCAACGGCACGCAGAACGGCGTCCATGCCATCCGCCTTCTCCACCAAAAACCCTTTCCCGAGGTCCATGAGAAATTGTTCGGCCGAAAAGTTCCTGACCCCGGAGATAAGGCGGTGCGTCGGAAGGACGGCCAGGCCCCGGTCGTGAACGGGAGTAAGGAACATCGGCACGAAATTGTACGCTTCGGTTCCGGTATGAACGGGATTCCCCGTCCGGCAATGTCGGGCATACTCCAGCGCAGTTTCATACCGGTGGTGTCCGTCCGCAATCACGACCTTCTGATCCGCAATTGCTGTCTGAAGCCCGAGGAGGAGCCCCTGGTCGGTCGCCTTCCAGACCGAATTTTCCACGCCGTCGAACTCTGCGCGAAGATCGGGGGGACCGGCCATGACGGGAGCGAGCATGCGCCGGACGGCGCCGCCGGTATCATCATAGAGCCCGAAGATCTGACTGAAGAGGGCACCAGTGGCATCCAGCAGTTTTCGCCGGTCCTCCCTGGGGGTGGACAGGGTCCGCTCGTGCGGAAAAACAGTTCCGGCGCCGAACTCCTCAAGCCTGCACGCGGCGATGATTCCCGTCCTCACCGCTTCTTCACCGTCGGTCCGGCGGAATTTCTGGGCAAGGAGGTAAACGGCGGGGAGCGGATCCCGGAGAAGGATGCCTTCATTCTTCCACGAGGTAAAACAACGGGCGGCCGATCCGTACGGATCGGGTTCCCGGCCGAGGATCAGGCGGATACAGTTGTACGGACTCCGGCGGTAGAGGTTGTCGCGGCGGAGCGGCGATATGACGTCGTAAGGCGGGGCAACAACGTCGTCGAGCCTTATCCGATCGGTGTTGTAACAATATCCGCGGAACGGTTTAATATGGGCCATCGCGCCGTGAGATCAGGAACCGCAGGGAATTGTCAGTGATAACCAAGCCTCTTGAGCCATGCGTCGTCCTCACGCCACTGTTTGCGGACTTTCACATAGAGTTCGAGGAAGACCGGACGTCCGAGGAACGCCTCGATTTCGCTGCGAGCATCCGCACCGACGGTTTTCAGGGCAAGTCCCTTCCGGCCGATGATGATTGCACGCTGGGTGTCGCGCTCGACATAAATCTCGGCCCGGATCAGGTCCTTGCGCGCCTCCGCCTCGCGGAATTCGAGTATGTCGACTGTCGTGGAATAGGGAAGTTCCTTCCGGAATTTCCGGAAAATGGCTTCGCGGATCAGTTCGGCGACGAAAAACCGTTCCGGATGTTCGCTCAGAACATCGGTCGAGTAGTAGGCGGGATGCGCTGGCATTTCGCGCGCGAGCGCATCGAGCAGATCGCCGGTGCCCGTTCCATGCCTGGCCGATATGGGAAAGATCTCTTTCGGTGCGTACGTCTCAGAATAAAAACCGATCACCGGGAGGAGCGCATCCCGGGGCACGAGATCGATCTTGTTGATGATGATGTAGAGCGGCTTCGCGACCGATCGGAGGAGATCGTGCGCGAGGTCATGGGCATACCGGGGTCCTGTTTTGGGATGAGCGGCGTCGATCATACAGCAGATGACGTCGGCGTCTTCCATCGCGCTCCGGACCGCCCCCATCATGACCTCATGGAGAAGGTATTTCGGGGTGATGATGCCCGGAGTATCGAGGCAGACGATCTGGCAATCCTCCCTGCTGACAATGCCGACGATGCGGTGGCGCGTGGTCTGCGGTTTGTCCGACACGATCGAAATCTTTGTGCCGACAAACGCGTTCATGAGTGTCGATTTCCCGACATTCGGCTCGCCGACGAGCGCAACGTAACCGGCATGATACTTCCGGGGTACAGCCTCACCCGGCAGTGGATCCTGCGGCACGGGAAGATCCGGTCCGGTCATCGACCGTGACATTGCTTGTATTTTTTCCCGCTCCCGCATGGGCAGGGATCGTTTCTCCCGACCTTTTCACCGACCTGCACCGGCTGGGGTTTACCCGCGCGTGCGGCCTGCGGTGTATCGTGCTCAAGAACCGCTTCTCCGCCGGCCCCGGGGCCGGGTGACGCCTGGAATCCCATCCCGGTCGAGGTTTCATGAGTCAGACGCATCTGCTGGGGCCGGGGCGCCCGGACTGCCCGCGGCATCGGAGCCTGGGCCTCCGGCTGGGGGAAGAGTTTGAAGACGAGATTCAGGGTGTCGACGGCGAGGAGGTCGAGAAGTTCGACGAACATGTTGAACGATTCGGACTTGTACTCGAGGACCGGGTCCTTCTGGCCGTAGGCACGGAGATGAATTCCCTCCTTCAGGTCGTCCATTTCGCGCAGGTGGTCCTTCCACTTCTCGTCGATGACCTGCAGAGAGACCATTTTTTCCAGGAGAGCAAGCTGTTCCGTGGTGAGGCGCTCTTCCTTCCGCTTATAGAACTCGCCCGCGGCACGGAGAACCGCGTCCCTCACCCCGTCCTTGCCGATTTTCTGCCATTGACCGGGGGTGATCGAAAAATCGACGAGAAGGTTTGTCCGGAGAGCTTCCCTGAGCTGTTCGATCTCGCCTTTGTCATAGTATTTTTCGATGAGTCCGTCGACGAACTCCCGGAGCATTTCGAGAATATCCTCCCGGAGACGCTCCCCGAGAAGCGCGTGGCGGCGGCGGGAGTAAATAACCTCCCTCTGCTGGTTCATCACATTGTCGTATTCCAGCAGTCGCTTGCGGATCGCGAAGTTGTTTTCCTCGACTTTTTTCTGGGCCCGTTCGACCGACCGGGTGATGAGCGGGTGCTGGATCACCTCCCCCTCCTTGAGGCCGAGCCGTTGCATGATGCCGGCGATGCGGTCACTGCCGAAGAGCCTCATCAGATCATCTTCGAGGGAGAGATAGAACTGCGACGAACCGGGGTCGCCCTGGCGGCCCGACCGGCCGCGGAGCTGACGGTCGATGCGCCGCGCCTCGTGGCGTTCTGTTCCGATGATATGGAGTCCGCCGGTTTGGGCGACGCCGGGCCCCAGCTTGATGTCGGTTCCGCGTCCCGCCATATTGGTCGCGATGGTCACACTCCCGGGGAGACCGGCATGGGCGACGATTTCCGCCTCCCGCTGGTGCTGTTTCGCATTCAGCACATTGTGGGGGATGCCCGCCCGTTTCAGCATGCGGCTGAGGGTTTCTGAGACCTCGACGCTTGTGGTACCGACCAAGACCGGCTGGCCGGCTTTCCGCCGTTCCTCGATCTCCACGATGACCGCATTGTACTTTTCCCTCTTGGTACGATAGATGACATCGTCCCGGTCGTCCCGCACCATTTCCTTGTTCGTGGGAATCACCACCACGTCCAGTTTGTAGATTTCGAAAAATTCCGAGGCTTCGGTCTCCGCGGTGCCGGTCATCCCGGCAAGTTTCCGGTATAGGCGAAAATAATTCTGGAGGGTGATCGTCGCGAGCGTCTGCATATCCCGCTCCACTTTCACTCCCTCTTTCGCCTCGATCGCCTGATGAAGGCCGTCCGAGTAGCGCCGTCCCGAGAGAAGGCGGCCGGTGAACTCATCAACAATCATCACCTTTCCGTCATCCGAGACGACATACTCGTCGTCCTTTTCATAGAGCGAATAGGCCCGGAGAAGCTGGGTGACGGTATGGATGCGGTCGCTCTTCTCCGCATACCGGAGATTCAGTTCGTCCTTTTGCCTCTGCCGCTCCTCGGGGGAAAGTTCCGTCGAGTTCTCGATGACCGCGACTTCGGTGCCGACGTCGGGCAGGACGAAGAAGTCCTTGTCGGATCCCGCTCCGGCCAGCAAATCCCTTCCCTTTTCGCTCAGATTGATCGAATGATCCCGCTCATCGATCGCGTAATAGAGTTCGTCGTCAATTTCATGCATCCGGCGCGACTGATCGCGGAGATATTCCATCTCGGTTTCCTGCATCAGCTTTTTCTTGTCCGGTTCCGAGAGGAGCTTCATAAGACGTTTGTGTTTCGGCAGGCCGCGGAAGGCGCGGAGAATCTGGACACCCGCTTCGGCGGTTTTGCCCTCGGCGAGGTATTGTTCCGCTTCCGCGACGATCTTTGTGACATAATTCCGCTGGGCGGTCACCAGCCGCTCCACCCGAGGCTTCATCTCCGAGAACTTATGGTCTTCGGAGGAGACCGGACCGCTGATGATGAGCGGGGTCCGGGCTTCGTCGATGAGGACCGAGTCGACTTCGTCGACGATGGCATAGTAGTAATCGCGATGGACGAGATCCTCCGGAGCGACGACCATGTTGTCGCGGAGATAATCGAATCCGAACTCGTTATTCGTGCCGTAGGTGATATCGCAGGAATACTGCAGGCGCCGCTGTGCGGAATGCATGTCGGTTTGAATACAGCCGACGGTGAGGCCCAGCGTCTCGAATATTTTTCCCATCCACTGGCTGTCGCGGAGGGCGAGATAATCGTTGACCGTGACGAGATGAACTCCCCGTCCCGGCAGAGCGTTCAGGTAGAGCGGCATGGTCGCCACGAGGGTCTTTCCCTCGCCGGTCGCCATCTCCGCAATCTTCCCTTCGTGCAGGACGATGCCGCCGATGAGCTGGACATCGAACGGGACCATGTCCCACTGGATCTTCCGGCCGGTGACATCCCAGGTCTGACCGACCAGCCGCCGGCAGGCCTCCTTCACCACCGCAAACGCCTCCGGCAGGATCTCTTCCAGCACCTCGTCGATCTTGTCGTCCCTCAGCTTCTGCAGTTCCTCGATGCCGGTAAAAACCGCTTCGCGCTCCTCAAGAGACGCCGTGGTGTCGGATTTCAGTTCTTCCACCTTCTGTTTCAGCTTCTCCAGCTCTTCCACTTCTTCCTTTATCGCATCGCTGATTCTGGCACGGAATTCCTGCGTTTTGTTCTTCAGTTCCTCGTCGGAAAGCTGACGGTATTCCTCGACGTGGGCATTGATTTCCTCGACGATCGGAAAAATCCGTTGGATATCTTTCGCAGATTTACTCGGGAAGAGTTTTGATAAAAACTTCAGCATTCTGCACCGGGATAGGGATAAAAATCAATTGATGTAAAATCTAACCAATTTTTCATAGGGATGCAACACATCCGGAGGCACAGCCTTCCCGGAAAAGATTGATTTCGATGAACTTTCTTAATATGTTTAATGTAATTTCTCCGACAACCGACAACAACGTCGATGCACTCACGTCTCTGCCTCATATCGATCCTGGTCCTACACCTCCTCGGGAATCTCCAGGAGATCTATCCGCAGTCGCGCGGTGGACGAGGGCACTTCCGAAGGGAGATTGATTCGATTGTCCATTCCTTCGCGGCCGACTCCCTCCTTGCCCCCGCCTCCATCGGGATCGAAATCGCGGATGCCCCCGCACGGTCGGTTCTTTATGCGCTCAATGCCGAAAAAGCCTTCCAGCCCGCTTCAACAGCGAAGATCCTGACCACCGGGACTGCACTTCATCTGCTGGGAAGCCGGTATAAATTCATCACACCATTCTCCACCAACGGGACGGTCTCCCGCGGACAGCTCAGCGGCGATCTCATCGTTCAGGGTTCAGGCGATCCCCTGCTCGTTACGGACGACCTCGATTCCGCCGCCGCCGCGATCGCCGCCGCGGGCATCAGACATATTACCGGCAACCTGGTCGGGAATATCTCTCTGTTCGACAGCACCGGATGGGGAAAGGGATGGATGTGGGACGACGAACCGGAAGCCGACGAGGCGTTTATCTCCCCGCTGACAGTCAACAAAAATTCCATTACGATCTCCATCGTGACCGGCGACCGGTACGGCACACCCCCGGTCATCACCTCCTCGCCCGTCATTTCCTCCATCCGGATCGAGAACAATGCGATCGTCGGAAGCGACGAGCAGATCCCTCCCATCGCGATCGACCGGCCTCACGGCGAGAACACGTTCATCGTCAGAGGAAGGATCGGACCCCGGGAGAGCACGAAGGATATTACCGTGAGCGTCGCCCATCCGGACAGCGTCTTCCTCCAGCTCCTGCGCGACCGGCTCACCGCGCAGGGAATCAGCGTCGGCGGAACGCTCACTTTCGGCGCATCTTCGGGGTCCCGCACACTCTTCCGGCTCTTCCATACGCTCGACACCGTGGTGTGGCACATTAATAAATGGAGCTACAATCTCGGAGCGGAAAATCTCCTCCGGGTCATGGCGGCGGCCGACCGGGGCGGGACCGGTATCGCCGATACAGGCCTTGCCCTCATCGGGCACGAGCTCCACGAGGCCGGAGCGGATACCGCCGCGATATTTCTCGCCGACGGGTCGGGCGTTTCACGGTACTCCCTTATTTCGGCTGATGCCATGGTGAAATTTCTGGTGGCCCGTTACCACGACCGGAAGACGTTCCCGGTCTTTCAGGCGAGCCTTCCTCTCGCCGGCCAGGACGGCACGCTCGCACATCGTATGAAAGGGACCGCCGCCGTGGGGAATGCGGCGGCGAAAACCGGCACCATGACCGGCATCAGTTCGCTCGCAGGATATGTAAAATCCGCCGACGGCAGGGAACTTGCCTACTGCATATTTGTGAACAACGTCCCCCGAAGTACGGTCGCCGCCCGTTCCCTCCAGGATGCCATCGTCGTATACCTCGCGGCCCGTTCGTTCGAGAGGTAAAAAAAATCCGTCCGGCCGGTCAGACGGCTGGACGGATAGGAACCGTTGAGATGACCGGGCCGGTTACTCGGCCGGACTGATCACGATTTCTCCCCCCGACGTTTCGAGTCTCACGGAATTCCCGCCGCCGTTGATCGTCCCGTGCAGACTTCCGTCCCGGTGTCTACCGTTCACCGGAAAATCACAGCTCACGTCCCCCCCGCTCGTTTCCGCGCTGATATCCGCGCCGATCGATTTCGGCATCCGGAGGGTCACATTCCCGCCCGAGGTGGAAAGGTCTATCCCTTTGTTGTCATTCGCGACCAGACGGACATCCCCGCCCGATGTGGAGGCGCGGATCTTTCCGTCGCACGAGCGCAGATCGATGTTCCCCCCCGACGTCTTCACGGTCAGCGGCCCGGAGATATTTTCCCCGTTTATTCCTCCTCCGGATGTTTCCAGGGAAATGGTGCCGGAGAGGTTCCGGACTTTCACATCCCCCCCGGACGTGGAAAGGCGGATCGAGCCGCTGACGCCCTCCACCTCGAGCCCGCCGCCGGAGGTTTCCCCGTCGACGGTCCCGGCGATGTTACGGACGTCGATGCTCCCGCCCGCGGTGCGGATGGTCAGGTTGAAATTTTTCGGTACCCGGACATCGTAACGGATATCGAGCGAGTTATCGCCGAACCAGTTAAGAAAGGAATTCTCCATTCTCCCGCGAAGGGTGACCTTATTGCCGTCGAGGGACGAGGAGACGTCGAATCGTTTCAGCATCCGCTCGTTTCCTTCGGCCGTGACATGAATCGACACTTCCTGCGCGTCGGTCCCGGAGAGGGTCAAATCGCCCGCATCGGCCCTGAGCGAAAACGTGCCGCCTTCCCGGACCTGGTACACCTTGTCGTATACCCTGTTATCCCCGTTGCCGGAGAACGACGATTCGTTCTCCGCCGGATCTGCCCGGACCGAAAGCGCTACCATCGAGATGCCGAAAATCAGACCGAAAAGGAGAAGAACCGCTATCTGGACCTGAACTTTCAGAGGTTTCATAAACTGTCCTTTCACTGATTCCGAACATGGTCTACCGTCTGGATAAACGTATCAAACGGCAAAAGGTTGCACCGCCGGCGCCGGATTGCGGAAGAAATCCGTTTTTCTTAGATTTAACAACACCACTGCACAGGACTATGAAAATTACACCGGTCATCGTTACCATCCTCCTCTTTGTATCATGCTCGCGCCAGGTACCTGTGCCGAAAACCCCCGCTCCCCAGGCACAGTTCACCATCACCCCGCCGCCGGTATTCAATGGCGGGGAAGCGTTCGGGTTTCTGCAGGCACAAACGGCATTCGGCCCCCGGAATCCGGGTTCCACCGGCCATCAGAAATGCCTCGACTACCTCGTCAACCAGCTTGCGCATGCCGTCGACACCGTCTCCCGGCAGGAATTCACAGCCGACGGCTATGACGGAGAAAAGCTCGCGCTGACGAATGTCTTCGCCCAGGTCAATCCGAAGGCCGGCAACAGGATCCTTCTTATCGCCCACTGGGATACCAGACCGCGGGCCGATCAGGAAAAGGATCCCGCCAAACAGCAGCAGCCGATCCTCGGAGCGAATGACGGCGCAAGCGGCGTTGCAATTCTTCTCGAAATCGCCCGGCTCATGAAACATGCCCCTCCCGCCGCGGGAATCGATTTCCTTCTCGTCGACGGCGAGGATTACGGCAAGGAAGGGGATCAGGCAAACTATCTTCTCGGAGCCAGGTATTTTGCCCAGCACCTTCCCCCGGGATACCGCCCGGCGTTCGGCATTCTCCTCGACATGGTCGGGGACAGCAATCTGGAACTTCTGCGGGAACCGACGTCCGTCCAGCTCGCTCCCGATGTGGTCTCCCTCGTCTGGTCGACCGCAAAATCTCTCGGCGTGTATCAATTCACCGATGCCGATCAGCGCCCCGTCCTCGACGACCACGTCCCGTTGAATGAGGCGGGCATCCGGACGATCGACCTGATCGATTTTCAGTATCCCGACGCGAGCAACCGCTACTGGCATACATTGGAGGACACCCCCGACAAATGCAGTGCGGCGAGTCTGGAGGCGGTCGGCAAGGTCCTTCTTGCCGTTCTCTACGGCCAGCCGGCCTGAGCACACGATGAAGTCATACCTTGAAGTCCGCATATCCGCGCCCGAGGACCTGCGGGAACTCCTCCTGCCCGCCCTCGGAGAACTGGGATCGTGCGGATTCCTTGAGGAGGAGGAGAACCTGACGGCGTATTTTCCCCTCTCCGGCGATGCCGTCTCCGACGCCGCATTTCGCGCCGAACTCCTTCGCATCCTGCGGACGTTTTCCGCAAATGCCTCCGTGACACTCAACGAAATTTCCGACCGGAACTGGAACGCGGCGTGGGAACGCTCTCTCGCTCCCGTCGAAATCGGCCGGCGTCTCGTGATCAAACCATCCTGGACCGGTTACGATAACCGGTCCGGCCGCCAGATCGTCCTCATCGATCCGAAAATGTCGTTCGGCACCGGGTACCATGAATCGACACGCCTTATCCTGGAACTCCTGGAACACCACATCCGGCCGGGCGCTTCGGTGATCGACGTCGGAACCGGGACGGGAGTCCTGGCCATTGCGGCGGTCCTTCTCGGTGCCGCCGCCGCCGAAGGAATCGACATCGACGAATGGTCGCTTGCCAACGGCCGCGAGAACATCCTTCAGAACAACGTGGCCGACCGGGTGACGATTTCCGACCGGCCGCTCCCGTCGTTCGGCGACGGCGCCGCCGACCTCGTTATGGCCAACATTCTCCGGGCAACCCTGCTCGACATGCTTCCGGAATTTCACCGGATCCTCCGACCCGGCGGCGTCCTGCTCCTCTCCGGGCTTCTGCAGAACGAACGGACGGTCATGCTCGAGGCGCTCGCCCGGCATGGATTTCAGCTCCGTGAGGAACTGGCCGAGCACGAGTGGATCGCCATCGGGGCCGGCCGATCATGAAGATCTGCGCGATCGACATCGGCACAAACACCTTCCTCCTCCTCATCGCCAACATCGACCCGGAGGGGCGCATCACGCCTCTGGTCCAGCTCCAGCGGATGCCCAGAATCGGCAGGTCGGTCGATGCCGGCGGGCGCATCGGTGCTGAGGCATTTTCTCCTGCTGCTGCGATTCTGAGCGAATTTGCCTCGCACGCCGCTTCCCACTCCTGCGACGTCATCGCCGCCTGCGCCACCAGCGCCGTCCGGGATGCAGTCAACCGCAGCGATTTCATCGGAGAAATGGAACGCAGGAGCGGGATCAGGATTGAAATCCTCTCCGGTGAGGAAGAGGCCGCCCTCACCTACCGCGGCGCGGTCAGCCGCTTCGGAGCGGCACCGGTGTCCTCCGCGGTGATCGATATCGGAGGCGGCAGTACCGAGATCATCAGCGCCGACGCCTCCGGAACGCTTCATCCGGTCAGCCTCCAGCTCGGCGCCGTGCGGATCACCGAACGATTCTTCCGTGCCGACCCGCCGGCAGGTGAGGAACTCGAAGCGGCGGCACGATTTGTCGACGCCGCATTCAACGCTGTTGCCACCCGGACGGATGACCGTCGCCAGCTGATTGCGGTCGCCGGGACAGCGACCACGCTCGCCTGCTTTGACCTGGGACTGAACCGGTACGAGGGGAAAGATGTGGAAGGGTACATCATGGAGGTGACCAGAGTGACGTACTGGCGGAACAGGCTTTCAGCCCTCAGCTCGCGGGAAATTCTCTCTCTGTCGTCCGTCGCCGGCGGGCGGGAAGACATCATTACGGCCGGAGTCATGATCCTGGAGCGTGCGATGGTCGGGTTCGGTTTCAGGGAGGTGACAATGACCGAACGCGGTCTCCGGTACGGAATCGCCCTGCGGGAATTTGACCGCAGAACCTCTCAGGTCAGACCGGCCTCCGGATGATCTCCCCGAGGCGGGAAACCGTCTCTCCGATGTCCTCTTCCGTGGTCATCCTCCCGGGGGAAAAGCGGATTGTCGCGCGGGCGGTGGGTGTGTCTCTTCCCATCGCAAGGAGAACGTGTGACGGGGAGAGACTGCCGGAGGTGCACGCCGAGCCGCTTGCCGCGGCAACCCCTGCAAGGTCGAGCCTGAACAACAGCGAATCCCCGTCCACCGGGAACCGTTCGGGCGGAAACGAAACGGAAATGATACCGGCAATTCCGGCGTCCGGCTGTCCGTTCACGAGCAGACCCGGGAACGCCGCGGTCAATTTCTGCAGGAACATCGTCCGGAGGCGGCGAAGCCTGGCCTGTTCCTCCTCCCTGTCCCGGCAGATCAGTGTTGCCGCGGCGGCAAAACCGACCGCAAGGGGAACATTTTCCGTTCCCGCTCTCCGTCCGCGTTCCTGACCCCCTCCGTGGAGCAATTGTTCGATGTCTGTGCCGCGCCGGATATACAGTGCGCCGATTCCCTTCGGACCGTAGATCTTGTGTGCGGAAAGGGAACCCAGGTCGATTTCCATCCGTTCGACATCGACCGGAATCTTTCCGAAGCTCTGAACCAGATCCGAGTGAAGGGGAATGCCATGCCCGCGGGCGATGACTGCGATCTCCTCCAAAGGAGAGACCGATCCGGTCTCATTATTCGCGTGCATGAGGGAGATGAGACCGGTTTCCGGGCGGATCGCCTTGCGGAGGGCGCCGGGGTCCGGGATCCCTGCACCCGTAACGGGCAGATAGGTGCAGGCACAGCCGTTGTTGCCGAGAAAGGTACATGTCTCAAGGACGGCGTGGTGCTCGGCCGCGGAGGTGATGAGATGGTTTTTTCCCCGGAGGCGCATTCTGGCCGCGATCCCCTTGAGGGCAAAATTATTGCTTTCCGTCCCGCCGCTGGTGAAGAGGATTTCGGACGGTTTTGCGCCGAGGAGCCGGGCGATAGTCTCACGGCTTTCGTCGAGCGCGGCCCTGGTCTGACGGCCGAAGTCATGGACGGAAGAAGCATTCCCGAATTTTTCGGTGAAGTACGGCCGCATGGCTTCAAACACCGCCGGGTCGAGCGGGGTGGTGGCCGCATGGTCGAGGTAAATGCGTCGCATGAAAAAATATACGCCCCTTCGGCGAGAAGTACAAATAAAATACCCCCGGCAGTGGCCGGGGGTACGGGTGAAAATGAGATGCGGGAGCGGAGTCAGTCGCGCTGTTTGGGCTCCCTGAACCGGTCGCGCATTTCTTCAATGGCGTCGCGGACTTTGCGGTTGAAGTTCCGCTCGAAGATGATGAATTTCGCGAACTGCTCCGGGGTGAGAAATTTGCCCATCTCCTGGTAATACCGTTCCCGCTCATCGAAGATCTTCTTGTCCATCGCGAGGATCTCTTCGGATTTTTTGGAGAGATCGGCTTTGTCCTTCCCCCCTTCGATGAGGTCCTGGACTTCATCGATGCGTTTGTTCCGTTCGTCCATTACGGCGCGGACATTATCGTCATGCTGGCGCTGTTTCACGACGAACCGCGCCGCTTCTTCTTCATTCAGCTTCAGGATTTCGATAAGCCTCATCGTCTTCAGCTTTTCGATCTGCCCCTGGCCTTTGGATTCACCCGGGTGCCGGGGCTGTGCTGATGCAAACGTCCATCCGAGAAGCATGACTGCGGTGAAGAGGATATGGAAGACTTTCATAGAATGCCTCGTTGTGGAAAAATATGTTGCCGATTATCGCCCGGTGTGGCTGGGACCATGATGGCGTCCAAACCGATGGTGCCGGTGATGCCGCCGGAGGGCGCGCCGGATCCGTCGCCCGAACCGGTGGTGACGGTGCATGAACGCACTGCGGTGATGCGGTCGTCGTACGGACCACTCTTCCCTGGCCGTTGTCGATGCCGCCAGGCCGAACAGAAGGAGAAACAGGATCAGAATGTTTTTTTTCATACAGGTTGCCTTCGGTGGTGATTACTGCCGGATCGTATTGTCGGCCAGGTCGAAAAGCCGGCCGAGTTCGGCGTCGCTCATTCCTTCAAATGCCCGCATGTGCTCATCCTCCACCGAGGAGAGCGCCGGACCGGAACTCCGGAAGATCGACAGGATCTGATCGCGGTCGCCGTTGGCCCGAAGATCGACGGCGTCGACCGGAGAGAGAGGATCCGAGGAGAGTGTAAACGAGAACTGTTCTTCGAGAAGCTGTATATCCTCCGCCTGCGCACCGCGGAGGCCTTCGGAAATTTCGTCAACGGGCGCCTGATGCTGGAGAGGAAGGAGAAACATTCCTATGATGAGAGCGGCGAGGGTCGCCGATGCGGGGAGTACCGCATGGACGAGGATATCGCCGAGGGAAGTCCGCCGTCCCGATCCGACCGCTTCATGGATGCGGGGCAGGATCGAGCCCCAGTAGGCGTGTGCCGGTTCGGGCAAACGGAGCCCCTTCATGCCCGCGAACATCTGTCGTATCTCGGCGAGGAGCGCGCGGCACGAGGCGCACGAGGCGGCATGTTCTTCAACTGCCCGTGTCTCTTCGGGAGCGGCCTCGCCGTCGAACAATGTGTACACAGTATGTCGGAATTCTGCGCAAGTCATTTCTGTATATCCCGTCGGACCGAATCCTGAATCTTCTTCAACGCATGAAAATAATTGGCCTTGAGACCGCCCACCGATTTATTCAGGATCCGTGCGATTTCCTCATACGACAGTTCATCCTGATATCTCATGGTAAAAACAAGTTTTTGTTTGGCGGGCAGTTTATCGATCGCCTTCCGCAACGCCGCCTGGTACTCTGTCTGTTCAAGCCTGTCGACCGGCGATTCGTTCTGATCGAACGGCTGATCGGTCAGATCATCAAGCCGGATCAGTTTTTTTACTTTCCGTGCCCGGACGGCATTCAGCGCGACATTCACCGTGATGCGGTAGACCCATGTGTAAAATCCCGATTCAGCCCTGAAGTCCTTCAGACCGTCGTGAACCCGGATGAAGACATCCTGCACGACATCATCGGCGTCCTCGTGAGAAGGAACGATGCGGCGGGCAATCCAGTATACCTTCTGCTGATACCGCCGCACGAGCATGTTGAAACCCTCTGCCCGACCGGCCCGGAACATCGCGATCAACTCATCATCACCGGGATCCGCAGATCCCGTCTTTTCAGTCGCCATTATTTAGATGCTGTCCGAAAGGGAAAGTTTAATCCATCCTTGAAAACAGCCCGAGTTTTGGCCGATTCCGAACCGGTTTTGCCTGTTTATTATGAACTTGTCCCCGCCTTACCGGATCAGAAGGAGCTTTCGTGTGATCGATTCCGCCGCAGTCCGTTCCGTACCCTCAATCTCGAGGCGGTAAAAATAGACGCCGGTGGCGCAGTTCTCCGGCGACCATACCGCCGTGTGCCATCCGCTCACCGATGAGCCGTCGACGAGCCGGGTGACGATTCTGCCGAGCATGTCGTAGATCGTGAGCGTGACGTGCGACCTGGCAGGGAGATAATATTCTATACGTGTCGACGGGTTGAAGGGATTCGGGTAATTCTGCGCCAGATAAGGCCTGAGCGGGTATCCTCCCCCCTGTCGCGGCACGGATGTGACAATCGCGCCCGTGTCGCTCCCTACGGCGATCGTCCCCCACCCTCCAACAGCAATCCAGTCCGTCGAATCCCGGTAAAGCACGCTGTAGAAGCTGTTGACCGTCCGCGGGGGAATGTCGGTCCAGCTCGCACCACCATTCGACGTCCGGATGATATGACCGTTGGTCCCGACCGCCATTCCGTTGAGTGTGTCGGAAAACGAGACGGCGAAGAAATAATCGAGGGAATCGGGATTTTTCTGCTTCTGCCAATGGACCCCGCCATCAGTGGTCCGTAGAATGGTTCCGACGGTTCCGACCGCCGTTCCGGTGAGCGGGTCGGGGAAGGATACACCATAGAGATAATTCGTCACGCCGCTCGCAAGGGTTGTCCAGCTCCCTCCCCGGTCGAGAGTCCGGGTCATGAATCCCGCTCCGCCGACAATCGTGCCGGCCGAATCGCCTGCCAGGGATATGCCGAGAAGCGGCCTGGTGGTGCCGGCAGACCGCCTCTGCCAGGTTCCCCCGCCGTCGGTCGTGCGGAAGATGGCGCCGCTGTCGCCGATCACGATGCCGTCGTTCCTGTCGTAAAACGCCACCCCGAAGAGAGTGAGAAGCGTATCCACCGACTGGTGCGACCAGGTGATGCCGAGGTCTGTGCTCATCAGGATGATCCCCTGCTCACCGACGGTGCAGAGGGTCACGCTGTCAATCATGGCGCCGCCGGTCAGGACCCGGAGACCGCCGTCGATATTCTGGGTAATCGACCAGACCGCGCCCGAGTCGGTGGAAAGACGGACGGTTCCTCCGTCACCGAACGCGACGGCGGTATCGAGATGGAGTGACGCCACAGCCCAGAGATTCGTGCCGTAGCCGGCAATTCCGCGGCGGCGGGGATCGGAGGTAAAATCGGGATTCTTCTCCCCCGCGAAGAGCGGGGAAACACGGAGACAGAGCGTCAACAGCATGAGAAGGGAAATCCTATACATAGGCCTCCTGGCGGGAGAAGATTGGTGAAAACCGGCCGGCAGTCTGCAGGGATCGGACCCACGCGACAACCTCCGGATCCGGACGATACGGATTCGTCACGGTGCCGGTCGCCGGGAGAAGGGTCTTTTCTGGAAAGGAGGATAACCGGACAAACGCGTTATAGGCGTAAACCATCAGTGCGGGAAGATGCAGAACATCCTCCGCATTGTAGGCGAGCAGAGTGTCGAGGAATCGTTCATCGCGCCGGCGGAGATATTCCTGCCAGAGGAGTACCGCCGAATAACCATCGAGGCCTTCGAGGAGACCGCGGGAGACGGAGAGCTGTTCCTCGCACCGTTTCAATCCCCCCCGGATGCCGAGCCGCCGGAGCAGGAACCGGAGATCGAGATGGGCCTGAGGAATCGTGATGCGGAAATAGCGCTCGAGGAGGGGGATATCGAAGCATTTCCCGTTGAATGTGACAATCAGGGCATATTTACGGATATCGGAGGGAAAATCGTGCAGATTGCGTCCGTTCACGTATGAAAAAAGAGCCGATCCGTCAAAGAGAGTAATGGCAGTGATTGACGCGCCCGCCCCATCGGTCTCGATGTCGAGACAGGCGGATTCCCCGCTGAACTCGGCGAAGAGCCTCCAATCCTGCGGGGCCGGGAGAAGGTCGGCGAAATAGCGGGCATCCCGGCGTTCGAGCGCCGCACGGGATGCATCCAGGTGCCGGTTGAGGTTTTCAGCAGAAAAACCCCTGACAAGGCCGGCCGGAAGAGTCCGGAGATCCTGCCAGGTGCGATAACCGGCGCTCCAGAGACGCGCTTCGGCCTTTTCACCGAGACGAGGAATATGACAGAACGTATTGATCAGCATGTTGGCAAATGCATCCAGCCGTAGAAAGATAGGAAAATCAGGCGAAAGATGCATCCGAATGGGAAAGGCAAAAAAAACGCCCAGGTAGGGGTTGGACCTGAGCGTTTTCAACACAACTGTCTATGCTGCTAGGGATGAAGCACAGACAGTTACTTATGAGTATTACATTTTCATGGTACGGAGAATCGATCCGATTGTCAAGCTACTCATAAATTAGAATACTTAAATAATATTAATTAGAATATTCTAATATTACAACATAAATCTGACAATTCCGGCTATTTTACGGCAGTGAGAGCTGATCTCAGGCGCTTCAGCTGGTCCGCCATATCCTCGGAGATCATCTTCGTATCGGCGAGAACGGGCATGAAATTCGTATCCCCGTTCCACCGCGGCACAAGATGAAAATGGATGTGCTTGTCGATCCCCGCACCCGCGGTCTTCCCCAGATTCGAGCCGAAATTGAATCCGTCCGGCCTGATGACCGACTGAAGGGCAGTGATCGTGCGGGCGGTGAGGCGCATGACTTCGGAACTCTCCTCCGGCGTGAGATCGGTGAAAGTTCCGATGTGACGGTTCGGAACGATCATCACGTGGCCGCTGTTGTACGGATAGAGATTCATGACGATGAAACAGGTCTCTCCCCGGTAGACCACGAAATGTTCGTCGTCCCGCCGCTCGGCGTGAGCGGTGCAGAAGACACAGGCCTCGTCGTTTGTTGCGTGAATGAACGAGGCGATATAGCGCGAACGCCAGGGCGAAAAGAGTCGGTCCATGCCGGGGGGTCCGATTACAGTTCTTCCTCGACCTTCTGTTTTGCGTGCTCCGCGACGATCTTGTCCGCCACTTCGCGGGGCATCTCCTCGTAATGATCGAATTTCTGCTTGTGGATGCCGCGGCCCTGGGTCATCGAGCGGAGATTTGTCGAATACCGGAAGAGCTCCTTGAGCGGTACCAGCGCCTTGATGATCTGGTTCGCGCCCGCCGAATCCATGCCGAGAATCTTCCCGCGCCGGCTGGAGATATCGCCCATGACGTCCCCCATATAGTCCTCCGGCACCGTGACTTCGATCTCGTAGATCGGCTCGAGGAGAACCGGTTTCGCCTCCTTGAACGCCTTCTTGAACGCCATCCGGCCAGCGATCTTGAAGGAATGCTCATCCGAATCGACGTCATGGTACGAACCGTCGAACAGCGTCACCTTTACGTCGACGACCTTACAACCGGCGATCACCCCCCCGGACATCGCTTCCACGACCCCCTTCTCGACTGCCGGCACGAACCGGCCCGGGACGACGCCGCCGACGATGGCATCTTCGAACTCGAATCCGGATCCGCGCGGGAGCGGTTCCATTTTTATCCAGACATGGCCGTACTGTCCGCGGCCCCCCGTCTGTTTCTTGTGCTTGTACTCGATCTCGTTGGCCCGCCCCCGGATCGTCTCCCGGTACGGAATCTTCGGTTCCACCATGTCGACATCCACGCCGTACTTCGATTTCAGACGTTTGATGACGATGCCGAGGTGCAGTTCCCCCTGGCCGCTGATGAGCGTCTGGTGCAGTTCCGAATCGACGGTCATCACGAACGTCGGGTCCTCCTCGTGCAGGGAGTGGAGCCCTGTCGCAATTTTATCCTCATCCCCCTTCGCCTTTGCCACGATGGCCATGCTGATCACCGGCTCCGGGAACGTGATGGGGGGAATCCTGACCGGAAACGACTTGCTCCCGAGCGTGTTGTTGGTGTGCGTATCCTTCAGCTTTACCACCGCGCCGATGTCGCCCGCGCAGAGCCGGTTGATTTCCTTCCGCTCCTTGCCGTTCATCAGGAAGAGCTGGGCGAGCCGTTCGGACTTGTTGTTGGTGTTGTTCACCATGTCGAGCCCGGGGGTAACCATGCCGGAGAAAACCTTGAAGAACGAAAGTTCGCCGACGTGCGCCTCGGAAACCGTTTTGAACACGAAGAGGAGCGGCTGGGCGGCTGGGTCGCATTTGACCGGGACAGAGGGAGCGGCATTTGCGTCTCCGGCCGGGATCGCGGCAGTAACCGGCATGTCGGCCGGCGACGGATAATAGTCGGCCAGCAGATCGAGCATCGGCACAATGCCCATTCCCTGGGTGCCGGCGGTGCAGAGAAGCGGGAATATTTTCCGCTGGCGGATGCCGCGCTGGAGTCCTTTCCGCAGTTCCTCATCGGTCAGGCCTCCCTTTTCAAAGAAGGTGTTCATGAGCGTCTCGTCGGTCTCGGCGACCTGTTCGACGAGCTGTTCATGAAGTTCGGCGGCCTTGGTCGCAAGGTCGGCGGGGATATCGAGTTCAGTCGTCTTCCCTTTTCCGTCCCGTGAGAATTTCAGGAGTTTCATCCGGAGGATATCGACCACCGATTCGAACTGGGCGCCCCGGCCCACCGGGAACTGGAGAGGTGTGACGTCGTGGGAAAAATGGGCTTTTGCGGAGGCGACCACCGTGTCGAAGTCCGCGTTTTCGTTGTCCAGCTTGTTGACAAGAAAGAGGACAGCGTTGCCGTACTCCTTCGTGTACTGCCAGACAATTTCGGTGCCGACTTCGGCGCCCTCGACCGCCTTGAGGACGATCACGCCGATATCGGCGATGCGGAGGGCTCCTTTCACCTCACCGGTAAAATCTGTATAGCCGGGGGTGTCGAGGATATTGAGTTTGATGTTTTTCCATTCACAGTGCAGGAGGGATGTATTGATGGAAATCTGGCGTTCGACCTCATCGGCATGATAGTCGGAAACCGTGTTCCCTTCCTCAACCTTGCCGAATCTGGTGGTCGCGCCTGCGGCATGGAGCAGGGCCTCGGCGAGCATGGTCTTGCCTGCGCCGCCGTGGCCCACAAGGGAGATGTTGCGTAATCCTTCGGAAGTAAATTCTTTCATAGGTGATAGTTCTCCTTCAGAAGCAGAAAGCGGTCCTGCCCCGCTCCCGGTTTACCGCACAAACGGCAGAGGAATAGTCATCCCTCCGTCGGAGGAGACAGAACGATTGATTAATCGTATTGAATTGTCAAAACGTTATGCGCGCAAGCGGGCAACAAACGTGCGGACGCCTTTGATGACGGCGGCGATGGTCCCGACGGTTTCCATAACCGGTTCTTCGATCCGATCCTGGACTTTCCGTTCGAAGTCGACAATATTATCGGCGATGCGCTTGACCGCCTGGATCGATTCCTTCACCGATTCGACCTGTTCGTCGATATTTTCGGTGACGTTCTTGATTTTTTCCGTGATCGTCTCGAGGTTTTCCAGAACCGGGATCGCCTTGGCGCTCAGTTCCCTGAGATCCTCCTCGACGATCGCGAGGATGCCGCGGACCCGGACGAGGACCGAGATGAGATAGATGCAGACGACGGAGAGCGCGGCAAGCGCCACGATTTCAAACACAATAAGGAGCGAGTTCGAGGTCATCTCCACGTGGTTTCCTTCCAGTCGGATTCGATGAGTGCGCTTACGACTTTGGCCGGTCCTTTTCGGACCGATAAGCGTCCATACCTGCCCGGAACGCCGATTTCACCTTTCCCGGTTCCTCACCCGCCCGCTGGCGGATGCCGCTCAGCACTTTTTCCGCGTTCCCCAGAATATGCTCCGCCTTCTCCTTTGCATCGGCGATGAGCTGATCCGATCGTTCTTTCCCCTCATTGATCATATCGGATCCTTTGGTGCGCGCCCCCTGGATGTAGTCGGTTGCGCTCTCCGCAATGTCACTCGCCTTCCGCTTGATGTCGGCCCGGAGCTCTTTGCCGCTTTTCGGCGCATAGAGGAGCGCCGCGAGCACGCCGACGACGCCGCCGGCGAGAAAGCCGATGAGCAGTCCCTTCGTCATGCCGTTCTGTTCTTCTGCCATCACTACCCCCTGGATGAGTTCCTGTTTGTACCGTTGTAACTTAAAGATTAACGGAAATAAAAGCAAATAGCATGAAAATGGACGATTTTGCCGCGGATCGTTCGTCCCGTCCGGTCACGGTTTTCTGCTCCATAATGCGGCGGTCACCCGCTGGAGTTCCGTCCCGAGGAGCTTCGGATCGAGCGTCTTTTCCGGCTCATTCTCGAAAACGGCATACGGGACCCGGATGCCCTTGATTGTGATCACTGCGGGGTCCTTTGCGGCAAGGGTCTCCCAGTCGTTCGTCCGGTAATAATATTCCATCTTGTCGTCCGGGAGTGAATGAAAGAGGATCGAATCTTCCTGTCCGGGGCGCGCACGCCGGCGATTTTTCCGAACCGATTCCTCATACGAAACTTTGATGTAGACGATGCACGCCCGTTTCAGGATATCCTCATGGAGGTACGAGAACGCCTCGGAAAACCCGCGTTCCCCGCCGCGGGAGAATTCCACGATCGTCGTCCGGTTGTCGTGGTACCGGGGATCGGCGGCAAGTTTTTTCCTGTAGGCAAGGTTGATCCGCTCGATATACAGGTTCCAGAGAAAATCGTCCTTGAACCAGTATTTCTCGTCGGTCCAGATGCGCGGCTTCCCGTGCCGGGTGAGCATGTCATCGACTTCGAACGTCTCCCAGACATAGACAAAATCGTCCAGTTCCTCGAATTCGGCGACATGATATTTCTGCTGGCGGTCCGGCAGAGGAGTTTTTTTCAGAAAATCGATGACTTCCGACTTTCCCGCCGCCGGACGCCCAAGGAGGATGATGACGTCAAAATGATTTTTCATGGTTCCTGTTCCGCTCATGGTCAGTGTGTTTCCTCGAATCTGTTTTCCACCTGCGAAGAAATCGTTTTATCCCGCTGTACTTTTGCGATGAGCGCGGCGTAGACCGTTGAGGAGGTCGAGACGACGCCCGCCGGGGTGAATCCGAGGTACTTATCACCCTGGTTGACCACGAAGTCGCTGGTGGCAAAGACATACTGACGGTCGTCGGCGACATCCTTTCCGCCCACCGTGAGGGAGACGAGAACCGCAGATCCGCCGTCCCGTTTCCAAGTCGCCTTCAGGCCGGAAAACTGGATTGCCGCCCTGCCCTCGGCAAGATCAGCGGCATGGCGCTGGGCGAGCGTCCGGAGCTGTCGTCCGGAGATGGTGAAGGTGCAGAGGATATTTCTGAACGGCATGATCTCGAAGATATCGTTTTTATGGATCGGGCCGGCGTTCATGTCTTTCCGGATGCCGCTGCTGTTGGTGACCGCGACATCGGCGTGGCCTTCCTCCCTGATCGCATCGGCGACGAAATCGCCGATGTTGCTCTCCCCGCGTCCCCCGCGCTTCCAGTCGACGGTGAGGGTGCCGATTACTTCCTGGAAATCCTTCTCCAGTGCATGCTGGACCTCGTCGACGATTTTCGCCACCGGCGTCTCCTCGTTCTGATGATGCGCCCAGAGCTGGAGAAGACCGCCGTTTACCGAGAGAAGTGTGTGGTGATCGACGGTGAGGGTGATCTCGCCGAGGTTCTCGCAGTTGGCGCCGGCCTGGCAGATCTCGACACCGTTGACGACGATCGGCTTTCGGAGGCGGGTATGACTGTGCCCGCCGATGATGACGTTGAGACCGTGCGTCCCAAGAGCGAGGAGCGAATCATCCTCGACGCCTTCATGCGTCAGGGCGATGATCAGGTCGGTCTTGGGAAGAAGGGAATCGATGATCGGCTGAAGAGCGGAGGCCGGGGGCCTGACCAGAAGGCCGTGGAGATTGTTTGTATTGGTGAGCCGGAAGAGATCCCGCGACATTGCGCCGATGACGCCGATTTTCATTCCCTCCCTCTCGATCGTCAGGGCGGGGACGACGACGCGGGCAAGGGCGCCGCTGCTGTCGACAACATTGGCATTTGTCGTCGGGAATCTGGCGAGGGAGATGAGCGCCCGGAGGTTTTCCTGGGAGATGTCGAGATCGTGGTTGCCGAAGGTCCAGGCATCATAGCCGATGGCGTTCATCATGGCGATGAGGGCGCCGCCGGACACGTTCTGATAGACGTAATCGGAGATCGGGGTACCGGTCATGATATCGCCGGCATCAAGCAGGATGGTCGGATGAACCGCCTTCCGGACGCTGTCGATGGTCCAGGCAAGCTCCTTGAATCCGCCGACGAGCGGTTTCGGGGTTGTCTGGATCCAGGTCGCCTCATGCGCCAGGTATCCGGCATGTATATCATTTGTGTGAAGAATGGTGATGGTTTTCGGCTGAGCGGATGACAGGAGCGGCAGACCGGCAAACAGCACGAAGCAGAGGGTGAAACAAAGGCGGAATATACGCATCAGAGGTGGTGTCGGGTAAAGTGAGGATGACAGGTTGATGTCGATAAAGGTACGAAATATTGCCGAGATGAGCAAAAAAATCCCACACCGAAGGATGTGGGATCGACCGCCGGAATTTCTAGCGGTTTTTCTTCTTATGACGCATCTTCCGGAGGCGTTTCTTGCGCTTATGCGTCGCCATCTTCCGACGGAGGCGTTTTTTGCCGCTGGGCATGAGGTGATCTCCTGTTCTTATGGAGTGGATGAGGGTGTTTGTTGTACCTGCTGATCGAGAAACTGCCTGGCTTTTTTGCCTGCATCCGATGAGGGGTCGATTGCGACGCATTTTTTCAGGGCATCGATCGCCTGACCGACCTCGCCGGCATGGAAGTAAATGATGCCGAGATTAAAATAACCGAGCTGATGGCGGGGAGCGATGCCGAGCGCCCGGGTGATATAATCGCGGGCGGCGGCGATGTCCTGTTCCCGGTGGAGCGAATCCCCGAACGACATCGCAAAAAACGAGGTACCGAGATCGACGAGGGCGTCCGGATTGCCGGGAACCATGGCGAGATATTTCTGATACACCTCGACGGCGCGCGGGTAGAGCCGGACATCCTGCAGGAGGTTTGCCAGCCGGAGAACTGCGGGAGTATCGGTCGGAGCCGCATCGACATGTTTCTGGAGCGTTTCGATCTCGTCGATCATCCGTTGTGTTTCGGGTGTCACCGACGTACCGGCATGCGGGTTGTTCTTCCCCTCCTCCGGCTTTTTTTCCGTCGAATAATAGACAAGGACGCCGATGAGCACAAGGGCGACCAGAACGGTGAATTTCCAGCTCTGGAAGAACGAGAATGAGGACTTGAGGGAAGCAGAACGGACCGGCGACGGCCGGGGGGCAAGCGCCGCGCCGCAGCTGGAACAGGTGAATGTCCCGGCGGGATTCTGCTGACCGCACATCGGACAGACGACCGGCCCGCCGGATGCCGGCCGGGCGGAAGCGGGAGTTTCCTGTTCCGCCGGCCACTCGATGTGTGAACCGCATTCGCGGCAGAATTTATCTCCGGGGCTTACCGGATTGCTGCATTTCGGGCAGAGGATTTTCGGCAGCATTCAGTTCCGTCAGTCCTATGCCGAGGGCTGTAACTTGCGCAGATTTTCGTTTACCGTTCCCTTCAACTCCTTCGACACCTTGAAGAACGGGACAAAATGCTCATCGACCTTGACCTGCTCGCCGGTCCGGGGATTCCGCGCCATCCGTCCCTTCCGCTTCTTCGTCTTGAAACTTCCGAATCCGCGGATCTCGATATTCTTCCCCTCTTTCAGCGCTTCGATGACCGTCTGAATGAATCCATCGACCACCGCCTCGGTTTCAACTTTCGTCAGGCCGGTGCCGGCGGCAATATGATCAACGATATCTGCTTTTGTCAATGGAAATCTCCTTGAGATGTTGACATGATGCTCCGGCGGCCGCGCCGGAGGGTTATTTACATACCCAGGGTCATTTTATACTGCAGGACCGGTTGCCGCAGGAATTCGTTCTTCAGATCGCTGAGGTCCGACACCTTCGACTGATCCAGAAACCAGTCGAACAGCGAGGAGATATGCTTCCGCTCGCGCACCAGCGTCGGTTCCCCGGAAATGTGCGCGATGCGCGCCGCGATCCTGACGGCGTCATCGAATGTCCCGAGCGTGTCGACCAGGCCCAGCTTCATCGCCTGCTCCCCCGTGAACACCCGACCGTCCGCATACTTCATGAGCGAATCGTGATTGATCTTCCGCTCTTTTTCCACGACCGCGATGAACTGCCGGTGCACATTATCCATGAGCCCCTGGAAATATTCCCTGTCCTCCGGGGTCATCGGACGGAACGGACTTCCGGCATCCTTCAGGCGGCCGCTCTTCACCGTCGTGGCCTCGATCCCGATCTTGTGAAGCAGTGAATCGACCCGGATGAATTCGGAGATGACGCCGATGCTGCCGGTGAGCGTCCCGGGGTTTGCGACGATCCGCGTGGCGCCGCAGGAGACATAATACCCGCCGCTGGCCGCCAGCGCTCCCATCGAGACAATCACCGGCTTCCCCCCGCCCACCGCCGTTTTGACCTCTTCGTAAATTTCGTGGCTGGCAACCACGCCGCCGCCCGGGGAATCGACCCGGAAGAGAATGGCGCGAATGCTGTGATCGTCGGCGTACCGCTTCATCTGACGGACAATATCCTCGGAGGTGATAATCGTTCCGGTCAGTTCCACGACGGCAATCTTATCTCCGTGACCGCCTTCGGTGACCGTTTCTCTGTTTTCATGTCCGACTGCAGAGATGAATGCAACAACAAGCAGGGTGAAGAATAATCCCAGCGATAGGAGAATTCCCATGATGATGAGAAACCATTTCGTAGAATTCTTCATCTTATCTTGCACCGGTTAAGGAAGCAATCGAACAAAAAACATCTAACTTCTTATTTTGCATATCATTATACGAAACTCGGCGTCAAAAGTCAAACCACAAAAAAAGCGGATATCCGTTGCCGGAATATCCGCTTTCTGCCCCGTTTCCACGGGTGTTTCGGCGATTCAGACCGAATCAGCTGACTTTCACTTCAATCTCCTTCGGTTTCGATTCTTCCGATTTCGGAATCGCCACCGTCAGGACGCCGTCGGTATAGCTTGCCTCGATCCTGCTGCTGACCACCGACGTGGGGAGCGTAAACGAACGGTAGAATGAACCATAGCTCCGTTCGACCCGGTGAAAGTTCCTGCCCTCTTTCTCCGTTTCGAATTTCTTCTCGCCCCGGAGGACAAGCATATTGTTCTGGATCGTGATCTTCACGTCCTTCTTCTCGACGCCCGGAAGTTCCGCGCGGACGATGAACTGATCCTTCTCTTCCAGGATATCGACCGCCGGTGTCCAGACGGAATCGGTTGTCTCCTCGCTGACCCCGCCGCGGAAGCGATCGAAGAGCCGGTCGATTTCCTTCTGCATCGTGAAGATTTCACTGGTGACATCGCTCACCGGTTCCCACGTCCGGATATCGCGAATCGGTTTCCAACGAATTAACGTCATTGTAGTTCTCCTCTCATGTTTGTTAAATATGGTTGTTGTGCTCTGCCGGGAATAATTCAAACCCCGTGCCAGTCATGAGAGAAGAATTTTTATTGTAATTTTCGCTCTTCGGAAAATGCGCATTGACGAAATGACAGACCGTATGCAACCGTGTCCGTCGGGTCGGACAGGGTGACAGAACGCACCTGTCGACCTGATCGACGGATCTGACAATTTAGCACTCACGGTTTCTCATGATGCGCCTCGAGGAATCGCTCGGCTTCGATAGCCGCCATGCATCCCGTGCCGGCCGCGCTCACCGCCTGGCGATAGACCGGATCGGCGACATCGCCCGCGGCGAAAACGCCTTCCACACTCGTCCGCGTCGTGCCGGGCTTCACGACAACATACCCCTGCGGATTGAGCTCGATCTGACCCCGGAAAATAGCGGTGTTCGGCTGATGGCCGATGCCCATGAAGAGCCCGTCCATCCGGATCTCGGATATTTTCCCCGTGACGGTATCGCGCAGTTTCAGTCCGGTCACAGTTTTCTTCCCGCCGGCATCGGAGCCGAGAATTTCTTCGACCGCCGAGTTCCAGACGACGGAGATCCTGGGATTCGCCAGGACCCGGTCCTGCATGATCTTCGATGCCCGGAGCGCATCGCGGCGGTGAATGATGGTCACCTTCGAGGCAAACTTCGTGAGAAAATTCGCTTCTTCCATCGCCGTATCGCCGCCGCCGACCACGGCAACCTCGAGGCCCTTGAAGAAGAAGCCGTCGCAGGTTGCGCATGCGCTCACCCCGTGTCCCATGTACGTTTTCTCGGATGGGATATCGAGCCATTTGGCCGAGGCCCCAGTTGCGATGATCACGGTTTTCGAGAGATATTCCCTCTCATTTGCCCGGATGCGGAACGGGGACGAGCGAAAGTCAACCGAGGCGACATCCTCGAATTTCGTGACGGCTCCGAACCGTTCGGCCTGTTTCCGGAACCGGTCCATGAGCTCCGGACCGAGAATTCCATCCGGAAATCCCGGATAGTTTTCGACCTCGGTGGTGATCGTCAGCTGGCCGCCCGGCTGTGTTCCCTCGAAGACCACCGGATTGAGGCTGGCACGACCGGTGTAGACGGCGGCGGTGAGACCCGCGGGTCCGGAACCGATGATGATGACATTGTGAACGGCAGATGTATTCATGGCAGATGATCCTTGGAGTATTGTTGTGCGATTCTGACATTCCTGATAAACCCCTCATACTTCGCGCGCCGGACCGGACTTTGTCCAAACGTCGAACGGAATTCTTCGGGGGAAAGACCGGCCGCCGCCGCGAGGTCGGGAGCCCGTGTTTCCGGGGATGGAGAAAATTCCCCGATGGCGGTCGGGCGGGCGAAGCGTTCATTCCAGGGACAGACGTCCTGGCAGATGTCGCATCCGAAGATCCATCCCTCGAAACTGCGGCCGAGGTCGGCGGGGATGTCTCCCCTGTGTTCGATCGTGAGATAGGAGATACAGCGGGTTGCGTCGAGCAGATACGGCTGTACGATCGCGTCGGTCGGGCAGGCGTCGATACAGAGCGTGCAGGTGCCGCAGTGATCTGTTGCGGGCGTGTCGTATTCACACTCCACATTCAGGAGGAGAACGCCGAGAAAGATCCAGGACCCCAGCTCGGTGGTGATAACGTTCGTATGTTTTCCGCGCCATCCTATCCCGGACCGTTCAGCCCAGGCCTTTTCCATCACAGGACCGGTGTCGAC
Organism: Bacteroidota bacterium; assembly: GCA_035524335.1. Taxonomy (GTDB): domain Bacteria; phylum Bacteroidota; class Ignavibacteria; order UBA10030; family SZUA-254; genus DATKPE01. The sequence continues at coordinate 122,044 of DATKPE010000001.1, read as the reverse complement.
GTAGGTAAGGCCGTGGACGGCCGGGTCGAGCTCCTTCGCGGCGGCCAGGAGCCGGTCAATCCGCTCCAGCACAATCTCATGATAATCGGCGCCCCACGCGTATCTCGATATTTTTCCGGTGCCGGGCGATGTTGAATGGGCGACGTCGGTATAGTAATTGACGGCAACGACGACAACGGAGCGGATATCCGGGAAAACGTTCCGGATATCGATCCGTTCATCCCTGCGGCGGTCCATCCAGCTCATGGTGCCCTGGTATCCGCGACTCAGCCATTCCTTCAGGAGTTCGCCGTCCCCGGCGAGTTCCGTCGCCGCGGCGATGCCTATTTTATCGAAACCGATCCGGGCGGCCGCGGTTTTCAGCGCAGTCGTGAACTCGCCGGGATTCATGCCTCCTCCGGAAGATCACAGACCAGCATGCCGCCGACGATGCGCACGGGATAAATCTGCAACCTTCCCTCTCCGGAAGGAGACCGGCCGGTCCGGAGATCGAACCGCCACCCGTGCATCGGGCATTCGAGGATACATCCTTCGAGTCTTCCCTCGTGGAGGCGGGCCACATGCTGATGAGCGCAGGAATTGTCTGCGGCGTAGAACTGATCGCCGCAGCGGGCGACGACGAGATCCTTCCCGTCCGGATCAAAACGGCCAAGGCCGCCGTTCGGAAATCGTTCGAGGGGGCATATGGTGATCTGACGGGACATGGGAGTGAACGGCGGCTCCGCCCGGTTCACCAGGAAACGGATTCGGGGGCGAGCGCAAACCCTTTGTCGGTCCGGAGAATTCTGCCGGCGACGGTTGCAGGGTCGTGCTCAAAAAACAGGATCCAGCCCTCCTCCGCGGCATCGGCGAATACTTTTTTCTTCTCTTCGAGAGTCACCAGGGGACGGAGGTCGTAGGCCATGATGTACGGCAGGGGCACATGCGCCGTCGTCGGGACCAGATCACAGCAGAAGAGGAGTGTGGCAGTACCGTCGCTGATTTTCGGGAGCTGTTGGGCGGTTGTATGACCGTTCATGAGAATGAGCTCGAATCCCGGGAAGAGGCGGCAGGGGCCGTCGAGGAATTCGAGCACACGGTGGTCCAGCAGGGGCTGATAATCCTCGGGGAAGAAACTGGCGCGGTCTTTCTCTGTCGGCCGGAGCGCCTGCTCCCAGTGCGCGCGCTGGAGATAGTACCGGGCCCTGGGAAACGCGGGTACGACCTCGTTCCCGGAGCGGACCGTGGAACCGCCCGCGTGGTCGAAATGAAGGTGGGTGAGGACGACATCGGTCACGTCGTCCGGGCTCACCCCCGCGGAAGCGAGAGAGCGGATGAGATCGGAACCGGAGGTATCGATGCGGTAGATATCCCGCAGTTTATCGCTGAGTTTGGTTCCGTTCCCGTTATCGATGAGGATGGTTCTCCCCTCGCCGACGGCAAGGAGGGCGCGGGCCGCGAGGGTGATGCGGTTGCGGTCATCGGGCGGATTGGTTTTGCGCCAGAGGGGTTGGGGAACGACGCCGAACATGGCCCCGCCGTCGAGCGCAAAGCGTCCGGTTTCGATCGGAGAAAGGGTATAAGGTCCAATCTTCATCGGTCATGCTTCCGCGGATCTGCCGGAGACAAAAAAGGTCGGTTGAAGAACTCCAACCGACCCGGCACACAAACGTGATTCGTCTTATTTTCTGAAATGCGATGTCGCCGCGCCCAATTCGGCAAATTCACGATCGGGGTGAAGTTTCTTTGCGCGGGCAAAGAGCTGATCTTCGGTTTCGACATGGTTCGGATCGGGAACACAGCAGTCGACGGGACAGACGGCGGCGCACTGTTCCTGATCGAAGTGACCGACACACTCGGTGCACTTTTCCGGAACGATGTAATAAAAATCGTTCGAGATTGCATCGTGCTTCGCACCGCCGAGTTCCCACTGCACGCCGCCCGCATAGATGGCGGTGTTCGGACACTCCGGCTCGCAGGCCCCGCAGTTGATGCATTCTTCCGTGATCATTGTTGCCATACTAATTCTCCTTCGAGGATTCCAAATGAAAATATTGAATTTTGGGTCGTACCAAATTTTCTTCTCTGTTTTCCGTCCACGGACTTCCCGGCTCGGTGCGGCTGATCCAGGGAATGCTGTCGGCCAGCAGTCTGTCGACGTCGACGCCGCGGAATGCCGGTCTGTACTGCTCGAGTTTCGCAGTGCTCTTTCTCAGCTGGCTGTTGGCTCCGCGCCAGTTCCCGTTGCCGGCGTGATACAATCCGACGGCAAGCTGAATCAATCCCTGGAGAAAAAGCCGGTCGGCACCGCGGGTTCCGCGCCACAGATCTTCCAGAACGTCATGGCATTCGAAATAATGCCCGGTATTGAATAATGCGACGCCTCGCCGCAGTTCTTCCGCGAACATCAACGACAAGTATACGGAAATTTCCCCAATATATCAACTGTTCTCATGCCACCGAGAAATACTTTGCCTGCGGATGGTGCGTTACGATCGCCGATGTCGACTGTTCGGGAACCAGCTGGAATTCTTCCGTGAGGGTCACCCCGATCCGTTCCGGCCGGAGAAGCCGGAAGAGCCCCGTCTGATCCTCCAGGCGCGGACAGGCTGGATAACCGAAACTGTACCTCGATCCCTGGTACTGCTGGCTGAACAGCTTCCGGATATCGGCGGCGTCATTTCCCTGTATTCCCAGCTCGGCGCGTATACGCCGGTGCATGAGCTCGGCAAGTGCCTCGGCGGCTTCCACGCTGAGCCCGTGGAAATAGAGATATTCCTGATATCTGTCGGCGCCGAAGAGAAGGCGGGAATGATCGGACGCCCGCTTTCCCATAGTCACGATCTGGCAGGCGAGCACATCGTACCTGCCGGAATCTGCAGGGACAAAGAAATCGGAGATGCAGAGGTTCCGGTCCGCCGTCTGACGGGGAAAGGTGAACCGGACCCATTCCTCGAGCGCGGGACGTGATGCGCCTTCAGCGAAGAGCGATCGGCGGAATTCCGGGTCCCACCTCTCCGTCGGATCAGCCGCACCCTTCGGTTTGAAGATGATGAGGGAATTGCCGTCCGACCGGCACGGATAATAACCGTAGACCGCCGCCGGTGCGAGCAGTCCCTCCCGTATGCATTCCTGTTCGAGCCGGCGCCGTTCGGGAACGATCTTCTCATCGATGAGACGGTCGTACGCCTCGGCGCTCAGATCGCCGCGCCGGACCTGCCACTGGCCGCGGTAGAGGGCGATATCGTTGATATACGGAAAGACCTCCGGGAGGGGCAATGCGGTCACAACCTCCGTCCCCAGGAAGGGCGGCACCGGAACCGGGGCGTTCTGTACGAACGACGAGCGGACGGGCGCCGGAGCGGGCGGAGCATCCTTTCCGGGGCGCGGAACCGGAGCGGGCGTGGTGGACGGCGCCGCGGCAATGCCGCCGCCGTTCTTCTTCTTTTCAGCGATCTCCTCCATGAACCGGAGCCCGTCGAACGCATCGTTTGCGTAATACAGGTCGCCCCGGTAGACAGGTTTCAGATCCTGTTCCACATATCGCCGCGTGAGGGCCGCCCCGCCGAGGATGACGGGTGGAATCAGGGCCCGTTCGTTCATCACTTCCAGGTTTTCCTTCATGATGAGGGTCGATTTCACGAGGAGTCCCGACATGCCGATGGCGTCCGCCCCATGTTCGGCAAAGGCGGTGAGCATTCGGTCGAGCGGGCACTGGATGCCGAGGTTCACCACCCGGTACCCATTGTTGGTGAGAATGATATCGACCAGGTTCTTGCCGATGTCGTGCACGTCCCCCTTCACCGTGGCGATGATCATCGTCCCGCGTGCGCTGGCGGCCGATTTATCCATGAATTTTTCCAGATAGCCGACAGAACTCTTCATGACCTCCGCCGACTGAAGGACGAAGGGGAGCTGCATCTGCCCACTCCCGAAGAGATCGCCGACGACCTTCATTCCGCCGAGCAGATGGACATTGATTATTTCGAGCGCGCTGTACTTTTTCAGCGCCTCGTCGAGATCGGTCTGGAGGCCGTTCTTGTCGCCGTCGATGATGCGGGACTTCAGACGCTCCTCGATCGTCAGCGATGTGAGCGATTCCTTTTTTACCGCGGTTTTCTTCTTCGTATAGAAGGCAAGGATCTCCTGCAGAGGGTCGCCGGCGGCGGAGCGCTCATCAAAAATAAGCCTCCGGCACATTTCCTGCTCTTCCGGCGGTATTTTGTAGAGCGGCATGATCTTCGACGCATGCACGATCGCCATATCGAGACCGTATTCGATGGCGTAATGGAGGAACACGCTGTTCAGAACATGACGCGCATGCGGTGCGAGACCGAAGGAGATGTTGCTGACGCCGAGACTTGTGTAGACCTTCGGGTACATCTGCTTCAACCCGCGGATCGCCCCGAGGGTGGCCGTCCCCGCCTTCCGGAACTCCTCGTCCCCGGATGCAAGGGTGAACGTCAGAAGATCGAAAACCAGATCCTGGTCGCGCATGCCGAAGCGGTCGACGGCAAGGTCGTGGATGCGCCGTGCAATATCGAGTTTCCGTTCGACGGTTTTGGCCATTCCCTGTTCATCGATCGTCAGCACCACAACGGCGGCGCCGTATTTCCGGCAGAGACCGAGGACCTTCGCCACCCTCTCCTCGCCGTCCTCCAGGTTGACCGAATTGATGATCGCCCGCCCCCCGATATGCCGCAGAGCCTCTTCCATGACGGGAATTTCGGTCGAATCGATCATGAGCGGTGCGGTGACCTGTGTGCTGAACCGGGTCATCAGTTCCCGCATGTCGTCGATCTCGGTCCTGCCGACATACGCGGCACAGACATCGAGCAGGTGCGCGCCTTCCTTCACCTGCTGTTTCGCCATCCCGGTCATCCCTTCCCAGTCGTTCGCCGCAAGGAATTCCCTGAACTGTCTGCTTCCGTTCGCATTGGTCCGTTCGCCGATGATCACCGGGGCGGGATCGACATGCATCGGGACGCTCTGATAGAGGCTGGCGGTGGATGGGGTGAACGAGGGTTTCCGGTCGAGAGGGGCCAGCCCCCCAACTTCGCGGACGAGACTGCCGAGGTGCTCCGCCGTGGTCCCACAGCAGCCGCCGACAAGTCCCACTCCGATATCCCTGACGAAGTGAGAAAGGTAGCGGGTAAACTCTTCGGGGGTCAGCTTGTAATGAGCTCTCCCGCCGATGTTTTCCGGTATGCCGGCGTTCGGCATCATCAGAACCGGTTTCGGGCTGTTCTGGCAGAGATAGCGGATGTGTTCCGACATCTCCTTCGGTCCGGTGGCGCAGTTCAGTCCGATGGCGGCAATGTCGAACGGTTCAAGTGCCGTCAAGGCCGCTGCGATTTCGGTACCGAGGAGCATCGTCCCCATCGATTCAATGGTCACCGATGTGATAACCGGCTTTTGAACATGCGCGTCGCGGAAATACTGGAATATGCCGGCGAGTGCGGCCTTGGTCTGCAGGAGATCCTGGCACGTTTCGACGATCAGAAGGTCCACCCCCCCTTCCAGGAGTCCTTTGGCCTGAACATAGTACGCGTGTTCCATCTCCCGGAAGGTGATATGACCGAGGGAAGGGAGCTTCGTGGTCGGTCCCATCGATCCCGCCACGAACCGCGGGTGGGCGGGTGTGCTGAACTGCTGTGCCACGCGACGGGCGATGACTGCGGCCTCGCGGTTGATCTCGTGCGCCCGGTCGGCCAGATCGTATTCGGCCAGCACCACCGGCGTCGCGCCGAAACTGTCGGTCTCAATGACGTCGCATCCGACGGCGAGGAAATCCGTATGGACGCGTTCGATCGCGGAGGGACGGCTGAGGACAAGATACTCGTTACAGCCGAGATACTGTTCTCCCCCGAAATCGTCCGCGGTCAACTGCTGGGTCTGCAGATTGGTGCCCATCGCACCGTCGAAGACGATGACCTTTTCCTGCATCCTGTTCTGAAATGACACGCTGTCCTTCACTGAATCCCCTTTATACTAAACAGCGGGCGCCGTTTCCAGGGCGTCCGCCTGAGCACTGAGAGCGACCGGTCTGGCCCGGTCAGGTTTTGCCGATCGTCTCCGGCATGACCGCCGAGACGAATGATACCGAATAAAATGCGAATCCGTTCGATCTGCACGAGAGCCGGAGGGTATGTTCCCCGTACTCGCGGTTGTTGATCAACCGGTACAGCCGGGCCTTTTCGACGACAAAATAGCTTCTTCCCTCCTCATCCCGGCGCATGTCCTCCCCCATGTTCTCGGCGGGAAGATATGCATCATCCTGCTGAACGAAGACCTGAAAGTTCGACTCCCCCTCCGGCTTGATGACCATCGTCATTTCCTTCGCTTCGTACGAAATCACGAAGTGACCACCGCGGCCGGCCGGATCATTGAGGCGGAGAAAATTCCTGTCGTTCAGCCAGTTCCCATCGAGGTAGACCCGGCCGGGCAGATAGACTCCGGGATCCTCGTAATGCACAGTCGATTCCGGCGAGAAGCCCTCGATGTTGCCGATGGTGCCGCGCTGCCAGCCGGCAAGGATATCGGGTGTCGAACGGAAACAGACGGCCCCCGGCCGGTCGATCTCCCGGACCGGCTCCATCAGAAACGGAAACTCGGCGTGATAGCCGGCATCCTGCAGAAGCGACTGGATCGCATGTTCGAAATTCTGGTACGCGCTCTCCCCCGTGCTCATGTACCGGAGATATCCCGCCTTGTCGACAAGATACCTCGTCGGCCAGAACTGGTTCCGGAAGGCGTTCCAGACCGCATAGCTGTTATCCATGACGACCGGGTAGCGGATGAGAAGATCCTCCACGGCCGCACGCACGTTCATCGGATTTACGGCAAAGGGGAACTGCGGCGTGTGAACGCCGATCGTGACCAGACCGAACTCCCGGTAGCGGCGGTCCCATTCACGCAGATATGGAAGCGACTGCAGACAGCGGAGGTTGGTATAATCCCAGAAATCGATCAGCAGGACATACCCGCCCATTGCTCCGACCGGAACCGGATCGGAGTTAAACCAGTAATCCCCGTATATCTGCGGCACACGGAACTGCCGCGCATTAATCTCCATATTTCCTCAGATGGCATTCTTCACGTCAGCTAAAATATAGAGAAAATGAAGCCGATCTGCAAGATCGCCGAGAACGTCCGGTTATCGGCCTGCTTCGCGCCCGCCCGGGAGGCCTTCGACGACAACCACAAATTCCCCCTTCAGGCTTTTTTTCTCAAAGATCCGGTACAGCTCTCGGGCCGTCCCGCGGAAGAAGCGTTCATCGGGCATGGTAAGGTTGAAGGCGACGCAGACGCGCCGGGTCTCGCCGAACACTTCAGCGAGGTCCTTCATCAGGGCAACAAGACGGTAGGGCGTATCCATGAAGACCAGCGCCTGTTTCTCATTGCGGAGTTGTCGCAGTTCGGCGATGCGTCGACTGGTTTTCGGGGAAAGGAATCCGTAAAACAGAAATGTATCGATGGCAAATCCGCTCACAATGAGCGCCGGAAGGAGCGAGGATGCCCCCGGAACGGGGACGATGGGGATGCCGGCGGCAATCGCCTGGCGGACCACCTCGCGGCCGGGATCGGAGAAGACCGGTGTGCCCGCATCGGAGATCAGGGCCACCTGCCTGCCGTTCTTCAGGTGTTCCAGGATATGGAACGCCGCCGCGGCTTCGTTGTGCTCGTTCAGGCTCTCGACAATTTTTTCCACGATGCCGTAGCGGGACAGAAGGCGATGACCTTCCCGCCGCTCTTCATAGACGATGACGTCGGCCGATTTGAGAATGGAGAGTGCGCGGAGGGTGATATCGTCATAGTTGCCGATCGGGGTTGCGACCAGGTAGAGTGTTCCCTGCATGATCCCTCCCCGTCAGCGGCCGGTGTGTCCGAATCCGCCGTCGCCGCGGGCGGTATCGTCGAGCGATTCCACCGGCTCCCACACCGCGCGGACAACCGGACAGATCACCATCTGGGCAATGCGGTCGCCGGGTCTGACCGTCACGTCGGCGGATCCGAAATTGGTGAGGAGGATTTTCACCTCTCCGCGGTAGTCGGAGTCTATCGTGCCGGGCGTGTTAAGGATCCCGAGCCCGTGTTTTGCGGCCAGTCCGCTGCGCGGCCGGATCTGGGCTTCATACCCGGGTGGTACGGCGATCCGAAAACCGGTGGGTACAAGGACGGTCTCCCCCCGGCGGACGACGATCTCATCATCCAGTGCCGCACAGACGTCCATGCCGGAGGCGCCCTCCGTTGCGTAGCCAGGGAGCTTCCGGGACGGATCATCTTTCCCGGTGCGGGAGATCCGTATGACTATGGTATCGCTCATGGGTCTGACTCCAAGTGCGGATCAGGCCGAAATCCGGACGGAGTTCCCGGGCGCGGCCGATAACGAACGCTCCGACATCATCCCGACGAAATTCCCGAAGAGGTAATCGCTGTCGTGAGGGCCGGGGCTCGATTCGGGATGGTACTGGACGGAGAAGAGGGGCAGGCTCCGGTGACGGATCCCCTCGTTCGTGCCGTCGTTCAGATTAACATGCGTCACCTCAGCGTCGGCGGCCGGGATCGACGACGGATCGAGCGCAAACCCGTGGTTCTGGGATGTGATCTCGATTTCACCGGTCAACAGATTTTTGACCGGATGATTACAGCCCCGGTGCCCGAATTTGAGCTTGAATGTCTTTCCGCCGAGGGTCAGTCCGATCAGCTGATGGCCGAGACAGATTCCGAACACCGGAATCTTTCCGATGATCTGCCGGATATTGCCGATCGCATACTTGACGGCGTCCGGATCGCCCGGTCCGTTTGAAAGAAAAACCCCGTCCGGGTTCATTGCCAGGACATCCCCGGCCGGAAAATCGGATGGTACGATCGTCAGCCTCACGCCGTAGGCGGCCAGCCGGCGGAGGATATTCCGTTTGATGCCGTAATCGTAGGCGACAACATGGAAGGAGGATCCTGCCCCGGGGCGAACGCCCGGATCAGGAACAAATGGACTCCGGTCGGTGCTGTTCCATGAATAGACTTCCCTGCAGGTCACCCGCCGGGTGAGGTCCAGTCCGGCCATCTGAGGGGAAGCCTTGGCTTTTGCGACAAGGCTCGCATCGTCGAGATCGGTCGTGGAAATGATTCCCCTCATCGCCCCCGCCTCGCGCAGGATCCGGGTCAGCATGCGCGTATCGATCCCGTCAATGGCCGTCACCCCGTGTTCCCGAAGCCAGGCGGCGAGCGGAGCGGTCGACCGGAAATTGCTCGGGAATTCACAGTACTCCCGGACGATAAATCCGCTCACCTGGGGTTGACTGCTTTCGATATCGTCCGGATTGACGCCGTAATTGCCGATGAGAGGATAGGTCATCGTGACGATCTGTCCGCAGTACGACGGATCGGTGAGAATTTCCTGATACCCGGACATGCCGGTATTGAAGACCACTTCTCCGGTCGACTCCCGTCCGGCGCCGAACGATCGTCCGGTAAAGACGGTCCCGTTTTCAAGGGCAAGCTTTGCGGTCGTCATCTCCACTGCGGGTTCGCTCTGTCCGATCAGTCGTTCACCGGGGAGGGTGCGACGGTCGGCCGCAGAAGAAAACGTTCCGCGAGGTAGTACAGGCCGAAGATGGAGGTCACGAAGAAGAGGTCCCCCGCGAGGGTATTCCGGAAGAATGGTATGCCGGCCGCATAACACGCGGCAAGTCCCGCTCCGGTCCGGGGATAGAGCCGGTCAGAATACCAGACGCCGAAATTTGTCACCACGAAGAACAGCACGGAACCGCTCAGAGTCGCACCGAGGATTCTCGGCACGCTTCTTCCGTTCCGGAGCAGAAATCCGATCGCGGCAATCGCGAGGAAACTGCCGTAGACCCAGAACATGCCGCCATAGAAGCCGATCACATAGTCGCTCAGGAGAAGAGCCGCGACCGGTATGATCAGCGCAATACGCCGGCCAAGATACGCCGCACTGAAAAGTGCTATCGCCGTAATGGGGGTAAAGTTGGCAGGATGGGGAATCAACCTCGAAAATGCGGCAAGCAGAATCAATGCGAAAATGACGACATATCGCCTCATAGGAACTCCTTGTGCTGATTGATGACACTCTGCAGTCCGAATCTGCAGAAGACGGACGGCTCTTGTGCAGGTGGATTATACGAAACAGTTCGGTGCAGTGCAAACATGGTCAAAACTCGTAACCGACCGATGCGCGGAACGACCTGCCCGGCATCGGATAATATCTGACCACCTCATATCCGGTATTGAAGAGGTTATCCCCTTCCCCCCGGACGACAATCCCGTGCGGGCCTGCGCCCGCGACATGCATCGCCAGATGCGCATCCACAAGATGATACGCCGGGAGCGAGGAGGTATTCGCGGCATCCAGATAGCGCTCTCCCACGATCCGGTAACTCATGCCGATTTCAGCGATTCCCGCCCTGCAGACAGCCCGGGAGGTGAAGAGATTCTTCGGCTGGTAGATGATCTGGCGGCCCGCCGCCGACGGATCGCCTGCTCCCGTATTTTCCGCCGCTGTGTAGGAGTAGTCGAGCGACAGGGTGAGCGCATCGCTCCAGAATGCCCCTTTGCAGGTCACTTCCACGCCACGTGAATCGACCTCGCCGAGGTTCACCGGGATGAAGAGGACCGGGTCGAACAGGATCCTGTCGGTGGTTCTCATCGAAAACCAGGTGACGTCCCCGGATTCCTCTCCCGCAACATCGATGCGGGCCGACACTCCGGCATCCACAGAGGTCGATCGTTCCGCCTTGAGGGCGGGATTGCTGGCGCCCGGATAGTAGAGGTCGTTGAGCGTCGGCGACCGGAAGCTCGATCCGATTGTTGCGTGACAGCGGATATCGGCGTCTCTGAGGAGGCGAATGTTCGTGCCGAATCTCGGCGTCAGGGCGTCGTTCCCGTCGGAGATGCCGTCGTACCGGAGCGATTCGAAGATGGAGATCCGGTCGGCAACATTCCGCGCCGCGTCCCAGTGCATTTCGTGGGAAAGATAGACGGCGCGGCTGTCCCGCACGATCCGGGAGGGAAAATCGCTGCTTTCGAGAATCGCTTCCCCGACGTCGGAACCGATGGTCAGCCGCTGAAGTTCAGGAAGGAGGATATCGTACTGGACGTTTACGCCATAATACCGGTTATTGTAGAAGAGGATCAGCGGCTGTGCGGGATCGGGGGTCCAGTATTCGAGGCTGTAATTCATATCGGCCTGCGCGGCAAGATGACCCGCAGAGGAGGTCGCTGAGCGGATGCCCGCACTGAGGACAATATTATCGTCCGATTCCCGGGCCGTCGGCGGAACGGAAGGGTCGAGCACCGGCCCCGGCGTCCCGCGGTCTGCGAAATAGCGCTCACTGCGGAAGAATACTTCGGTGCCGGGGTCGGGACTGCAGGAGGATCTGAAATAGAGATGCCGGAGAAGATAGTCGGCGTCGGTGCGCAATGCGGCGGCGGGATTCTGGGACATTCCCGCATCAAACTGATAGTCGTCGCGGCCGCGGATCTGGCTGAAACCGGCCGACATTCCGATGCCTTCGAGCCTGCCCCCTCCGTCCAGCGAAAATTCCTGTCTTCCGAAAGACCCCGCGCCAATCCGGAGGCTGGCTGTCGGATCTTCCGGCGCGGGCCTGGTCAGGATATTGATGACGCCTGCAAGAGCATCGGCCCCGAAGAGAGCGCTGTTCCCTCCGTGAATGATCTCGATCCGGTCGATATTCTCCGCGGAGATGAGGCTGAGGTCCGTCAGACCGTTCTCCGCGCTGTTGATGCGGGTTCCGTCGATGAGAATGAGGGTCTGTTCAGGCGCTCCGCCCCGGAGGGAGACCGTGCGGAGCCCCCCCGTTGTGCCCTGATCCCTGATGAAACAATCCCCGGCCAGCGAGAGGAGGTCGGCGGCCGAACTGCCGTTGGCGGAACCGATATCCGCCGGGGTGAGCAGTTCGGCCCGAACCGGAGAATCCTCCAGCGGGATAGGTGTGCGTGTCGCGGTGACAAGGACCTCATCGAGGCGGACGACGCGCCCGGATGCGGTATCGGCCTGCCGGGCCGGCGCGGGCAGACAGAGCAGGAGAACTGCGGCGGAAAGAACGATCGATTTCATATGTGGGCATCCTTCAGACAAAAGAAAACCCGGCCTCTGAAACGCGGGGCCGGGCGGCAGCAGAATGATGCACAGACTGCGCTTCCCGTCCTTCCCGCGAAGGCGGTGGGTACTGCACGACCGGTCGGTCTCCTGGCTTTCCCTGTCCGCCGGCATCTTCCCATGACTCTCGGGTCACAGTGATACTGCGCCGGCGGCATCAGAACGGGATCACAGTTGCGGGGCAGCTTCCGGTTATCCGAAGATTCGGAGCACGGAATTCCCTGAAGGATTACTCCTTCCCCGGTGATGCGTATGTGAATGAACAATATCCGACGACAACGGAGGATCGCGCCGGCAAACTCCGGCCTGATGGCCGGTCAGAAAGGCAGATCGTCTTTTTCCGCCTGAACGTTTTCCTGCGGTGCGGCTTCGCTCGTATCGGATCCGCCCCCGCGCCCGTCGAGCATGATCATGTCATCGACGATGATTTCGGTGGTATAGCGCTTGGCGCCGGTGTTCTTATCGTCCCACGACCGGGTCTGCAGTTTTCCCTCGAGGTACACCTTGCTCCCCTTTTTGAGGTACTGACCGCAGATTTCCGCCAGCTTCCGCCAGGCGATGATGTTATGCCACTCGGTGCGTTCCTGGAAATTTCCCTCGGAATCCTTCCATCTCTCGTTGGTCGCGACGGAAAACTTGGCCACGGCAACGCCGGAGGCGGTGTAACTTACCTCGGGATCCTTGCCCAGGTTTCCGATCAGGATGACCTTATTCAGACTTTTTCCAGCCATATCAACTCTCCTTTCAATGCTCGATTATACCTTTTTCCCGCGAGATCCGCAAACTCGCGGCAGGAGATCCTCCCCTGGTATAGTGGATTAATGATCGGCAACACTGCGGATGACGACCGATCGTTTCAGGAGAAAATAAATCTTTTCGCCGCGCACGATAAAATCGACGACATCCCCGGAGGCGATTTCCGGCTGACCGGTCGACAGATCTGCGACCGGGCGGGAACTTCCCCCCTCATCGTACGCGGTGACAGCAGTGCCGCTCAGGACGTACAGCGCATGATCGTCGACAGCGAATGTGGTCACCGGGGATCCGGATGGACCGGGCGCATGCCCGAGGAAATTTCCAAAAAGGTCGAACATGACGATGGCGGAATCGTCCAGCACGAAGACGCGGTCGGACATGCCGATCCGCACGCGACGCGGTTTCTGAAGGGTGCCCCTCCCGCTTCCCAGCCCGCCGAAGGCGTTCTGGACGGTGCGGGTACTGCCGATGCTGATGAGCTGACGGTTGTCGCCGTCGATGACGAAGATGTCGCCGAACCGGGATTGCGCAATGCCGGTCGGATAACCGTACGCCGCCGCCGTCCCTGGGGGACGGAGATCGAATGATTCGACGAATGTCCCCTGCCGGTCGAGTCTGACGATCCGGTGATTGCCGTAATCCGCAATATAAATATCGAGACCTTCGGTAAGGGAAAAATCCGACGGCCGGTCGAAGGACGCTCCCTGCCAGCCGTATCCGCCCGACGTCAGCAGGAGCATTCCCTCCGGCGAATATTTCATCAGCTGATCGGTTCCCCGGTCGAGTATGAAGATGATCCCGCCCGGATCTGCCCCGATGGAGACGGCATCGTTGAACTCCCCGAACTGCGCCGGGGTATCGGGCTGACCCGCCGACAGCGGCAGAGAAGGGCTGACAATGAGGGATCCGATCATCAGGATCCGTTTCAGAACCTGTGATATGATGCGTCCAATTTCAGTGATGTTCGACAATTATGCCTTCGTGAAGAAAGGTTGACGTTCAGACACGGCTCAGGATGAGGTTATTTCTCCCCGTGCGATCACGGGATTGTGCGGCAGGAAGGCGCCGCCGGAAAAATCGGTATCGGTTTCGCACTTCCCGGGCCGTTTCATACCGGACCGATTCCCGGAACCGGCTGACACGGTGCGGTAGTCGGATCCTCCCCACGGGAATATACCATTCCGCCCCGGAGATGTCAAGACGCACTCCCCTCCGGGTTCGTGCCCCGGAAAACTGCCGACTCCTGTGAGGTCGGGCGTTACAGATGGATAAGGCGGAGATGGGAAACGCCCGGTATCGCGGCTATTCCGGCCAGTGCAGTCTCCGGAGGCGGCTGATCGAGCGAGATGATGGTCAACGCTGTCGTCCCCGGGCCGTACCGTCCCAGGGAGAGGCCTGCGATATTGACCGCCGCATCGGCGAGAATCCTGCTGACCGCCGCAAGCATCCCAGGTTCATCCCGGTTCGAATACATGAGCAGATACCCCTCCGGTTTGATTTCGAGGTGAAACCTGTCGACCGAGGTGATCCTGATATCCTGCGGACCGAACACCGTGCCGCCAAGCTGGTGCTGTTCTTCGGCGGTCCGGTATTCCGTCTCAATGTGATGCGGATGCTGTTCATCCCCGCCCGCCTGATACATCTCCACGGCCATACCCCTCTCGCGGGCGACCAGCGGCGCATTCAGAAAGTTAAGCGGTTCCGACATTACCGGATCGAACAGCCCTTTCAGAACCGCCGCACCGATTGCCGGGAGCGCATCCGTCAGATCGCCATTCCTGACTCCGATCCTGACGCCCGTTAGGGCTCCCTGTTTCATCTGGCCGATGCACCGGCCGAGCGATTCTGCCAGACGGATGTATGGCTGGAGCTCCTTCCGCATGGCGATGCGGACCGGATCGGCATTGACTGAGCCGGTCACCGATCTGCCGTCGAAAAAATCGACGATCTGTTTCGCGATCTGGATGGCGACCTGTTCCTGCGCCTCCACAGTGGAGGCGCCGAGGTGCGGTGTGACGACCACCCCGGGATGGCGGATGAGGGCCGTGTTACCGGGCGGCTCCTGTTCGAACACATCCAGAGCGGCGCCGGCGACTCTGCCCGAGGTGAGCGCTTCCAGCAGCGCCTGCTCATCGACTATCCCACCCCGCGCACAGTTGATGATACGGACCCCTTTGCGACAGCGGGCAAGCGCCTCGCGGGAGATCAGCCCGCGCGTTTCGTCCATCAGCGGAGCATGAATGGTGATGAAATCCGACAGGCGGAGAAGCTCGTCGAACGCAACAAGCCTGATCTGCAGTTTCGCCACCCGCTCGGGGAGCTGCACCGGATCGAAGGCGATCACCGTCATGCCGAAGCCCTGGCATCGTTTTGCGACTTCCATCCCGACTCTCCCGAGGCCGACGACACCGAGCGTTTTTCCATGGAGTTCGGTGCCGGTGAATTGACTCCGCGCCCATCGCCCCTCCTGCAGACTCTGGTGGGCGGGGGGAATATTTCTCGCCAGGGCAAGGATCATTGCCAGCGTATGTTCGGCGGTCGCAATCGTATTTCCGCCGGGGGTGTTCATGACGATGATCCCCTTCCGGGTGGCCGCCGCGACATCAATATTATCGACCCCGGCCCCCGCCCGTCCGATGATCTTCAGCCGGGCGGCGCGCTCCAGGAGAGATGCGGTCACCTTCGTCTGGCTCCGGACGATCAGGGCATCGGCCCCGCCAATCAGTTCCGCAGTCTCGGCCGGCGATGCTCCGGGGCGGTTCTGAACAGTGAAACCGTGTTCCGTGAATATGCCGATGCACTGCTCGTCGACCGCATCGGTGATGAGGATTGTTTCCCTTTGTGTCAAGGCTGTCTCAGGAATGGTTGAGGAACGAGACCTGGGCGGCCGTCAGCCCCGAACCGGGAGTGAACTTCCATCCGCAGTCGGCAAGGGTCCGTTCGACGGCGGCGACGACGGAGAGGATGTCGAATTCATCGTAGTATCCCAGATGGGAAATTCTGAACACCCTGTCCTTCAGCATATCCTGCCCCCCGGCGACGGTGACACCGTAGGTATGCTTGAGAATCTGATTAAACGTTTTCCAGATAACGCCTTCAGGGACCCACACGGGGGTGACGGCGAACGAGGGGAAGGAGGAAAAAAGGCGGAGCCCGAGCGCTGTCATGCCGGCCCGGCAGGCAAGCGCCATCCGTTCATGCCGCTTCCAGACCTGCTCGATGCCCTCCTTCCGGATCATCGCAAGGGCCGTGTCAACCCCGACGATCAGCGAAGCCGCCGGCGTCCAGGGAGTGTCGCTGGTCCGGTTGGCATCGAGCGCCGACCGGAGATCGAAATAATACCGGGGAAGCGCCGCCGAGGCGATTCTTCCGATGGCACGCTCACTCAGCGCGACGAAGGCGAGTCCGGGGGGTATCATCAGCCCTTTTTGCGAACCGGTGACACAGACGTCGATGCCCCAGTCGTCGAAACGGAGTTCATGTGCTCCGACCGCCGTGATCGCGTCGACGCAGACGAGCGCATCAGAACATTCCCTGATGGTTTTTGCGGCGGACCTGATGTCGGTCGCCGCGCCGGTCGAAGTCTCGCTGTGGGTGAGATACACCGCCCGCGCAGCCGGATGCTTCCGGAGAAGCTCGCCGATCACTCCGGGGGCCGGGGCACTCCCCCATTCCACCGCAAGTTCGATCACGTTCAGACCGAACCGCCTCGGCATCGCCACCCAGCGCTCGCCGAATTTGCCGCCGTTGACGGAAATGATTGTCTCGCCGGGCGAGAAAAGGCTGGTAAATGTCGCCTCCATCGCCCCCGTTCCCGAACCGGTCAGGGTAAGCACAGGCTGGACGGTCTGGAACAGGTACCGGAGATTTTCATTGACCCGTTGTGCGATCGCAAGAAATTCCGGACTCCGGTGGTGAAGCATCGGCCGGGCCATGGAGAGCATGACTTCTTCCGGGACCGGTGTCGGACCCGGGGTAAACAGACGTTCCTTGAACATGGGTATCGATTCCGTCAGTGATGAAGGGATGGTTCAGCCCGGACGCACCTCGGCCGGCCTGCTGTAGACGATCCGTCCGTCAATGATCGTCATGATGATCTCCGTCCTCAAAATGTCCCGCGGAGGACACTGGAAAATATCTGAAGAGAGAACCGTAAAATCCGCCAGTTTCCCCGGTTCGATCGATCCTTTCGAGGATTCCTGAAATGCCCCGTAGGCGGCCCAGGAAGTGTAACAGCGTGCGGCTTCCTCGCGCGTCATGCACTGTTCACGGTACCAGCCGTCCGCGGGGTAACCGTCGGCATCCGACCTGGTCACCGCCGCGTAGAAACCCGCGATCGGGCTGAGGCGATCGTTCGGAAAGTCGGAGCCGCCGATGATCAGGGAACCGGTGCTGAGAATCGAGCGCCAGGCATATGCGCCGCGGATCCGTTCCGGTCCGAGCCTCCGTTCTGCCCAGTACATGTCGGAGGTCGCATGCACCGGCTGCATGCTGGGAAGGACTTTCATGGCGGAAAACCTTGCGATATCCTCCGGGAGCAGGACCTGCGCATGTTCGATGCGCGGCCGCAGGGATGCGATCGGGATATCCCGGGCGATTTTCTCGTACGTATCGAGGACGATGTGGTTTCCCCGGTCCCCGATTGCATGCACGCAGACCTGATAGCCGCGGCTGAATCCGGCCCGCGCCTCGGGTTCGAGGGTTTTTTCGTTTATGGTGATGCCGCGGTTGCCCGGATCGTCCGTGTATTCGTCCACAAGCGCCGCGCCACGCGATCCGAGCGCGCCGTCGATGTACATCTTGACAGCCCTGAGAGTGAACATGCCGTCCCCCTCGCCGATGAGGGGCGGCTTCGTTTTCCACGAATCCCATGCCGGCCCGGGGGCGATAATGGCGGCGTAGATCCTGAGAGGGAGGCGGTGTTCCTCAGCAAGGCGGCGGTAGACCTCAATCCCTGCGGCGTCGATGCCCATATCGCATACTTCCGTGATGCCGTTCCGGATGCATTCCTCCGCCGCCAGAAGAACCGATCGCTCGATTTCTCCGGGGCCCGGCGGCGGAACGAACGATTCGATCAGCTCGCGCGCATTGTCGAGGAACACGCCGCTCGGCGTGCCGTCCGGGAGCCGGATGATTTTGCCGCCGTCGGGATCGGGCGTCGCCCGGGAAATGTGCGCAAGCTCCATCGCCTTTTTGTTCACCCATATCGCATGTCCGTCGATCCTGATCAGGACAACGGGGTTGTCGTCGGCGGCATGTTCGAGCATGGCAGATGTCGGAAATTCCTTCCGCGGCCAGAGGTTCTGATCCCATCCCCTGCCGTAAACCCAGGCTCCGCGGGGGATGGAGGGAATGCGGTCCTTCAGGCGTCGGACCGCCTCTTCGGGCGAGGAAACGCCGACCAGGTTGACGGACTGCAGAAGCTGTCCGAGTCCCGCCATATGGGCATGTCCGTCGATAAGACCGGGAAGCACAGTCTTCCCCCCCAGATCGATGACGGTATCGGCCGAATAGCGGGAACGGAGTTCTTCATCCGTCCCTGCGGCCGTAATCCGGTTCCCCGTCACAGCCACCGCCGTAACGAGGGAATTATGCCCGTCGAGGGTGTATATTCTGCCGTTGACCATCAGCATGGAGACATGCGTCACCGAATGCCGTGTGACGATGAGGAATGCCCACGCGCAGGCCGCCGCAGTGATCACGATCTGAAAAAATTTTTTCATGGCACGTTGGTTCGGGAAGGTGCGTGATATGTCACTCAAAATATATTGTTTTCCTTCCCGATTTCCAACCGGTATCCTCCCGCCGCGGTTTGGAAATCGTCCCGCATTTATCTACGTTTGGTATCACGAAAGGATTGCGGTTATGGCCGAATACACGTTTGAACAGTTCGTCGAAATCACAAAACGCCTCCGGAGAGAATGCCCCTGGGACCGGGAGCAGACCCACTCCTCCATCCGCCACAGTCTCATCGAGGAAACCTACGAAGTCGTCGAATCGATCGACAACAACCGCCTCGACGAGCTCAAAAAGGAACTCGGAGACCTGCTCCTCCACGTCGTCTTCCATTCCAACATCGCGGAGGAGGAACAGGCATTTACCCTTGCAGATGTGATCGACGGAATTTCCCGGAAGATGATCTTCCGTCATCCTCATGTCTTCGGCTCCGCCACGGTCTCCGGAGCCGCCGAAGTGACCGAAAACTGGGAAAAGCTCAAACTCCGCGAAGGCCGGACTTCCGTTCTGGACGGCGTCCCGAAGGAACTGCCCGCCCTCCTCCGGGCCCAGAGGGTGCAGGACAAGGCATCCAAGGTCGGATTCGACTGGAAGAAGAAGGAAGACGCCTGGGAAAAAGTGAATGAGGAAACGGAGGAGCTTCACCGCGCGATCGACCGCGGATCGGCGGAAGAAATGGAGGGGGAATTCGGCGACCTCCTCTTCGCCCTGGTCAACTACTCACGGTTCATCGACGTCAATCCCGAGAACGCGCTCCGGCGGACGGTTGAAAAATTCCGCAACCGGTTCCAGTACATCGAACGAACGCTTGCCGAACAGGGGAAAAACATTCACACGGCCGGCTTCGAGGAGATGGACGACCTCTGGAATCAGGCCAAATCGAAATATTCGTAACCCGCGAACCCTCTCCCCTGCCCTTCCTTACGAGGAGGGCGTTTCCTGCTGTCCGGAGGTGTGAAACCTGTCGTATGCGTCGATGATGTCCTTCACCAGTTTGTGCCGGACAACGTCGTTCCTGTCGAAATAGCAGAATTGTATTCCCTCCACCTGCCGGAGAATTTCCTGGATCTGCACCAGACCCGAGATGGTCTTGACGGGGAGATCGATCTGCGTGATGTCGCCGGTGATGATTGCCTTCGAATTGGCGCCGAGCCGGGTCAGAAACATCTTCATCTGCATTGAGGAGGCGTTCTGTGCCTCGTCGAGGATGACAAAGGCGTTGTTGAGGGTGCGGCCGCGCATATAGGCGAGCGGCACCACTTCGATCACCCGCCGCTCGATGTAGGTCTTCAGCTTGTCGGGCGGGATCATATCGTCCAGCGCATCGTAGAGCGGGCGGAGGTAGGGATCGACCTTCTCCTTGAGGTCCCCCGGTAGAAACCCGAGACTTTCTCCGGCTTCGACGGCGGGCCGGGCGAGGATGATTTTGACGATCTCCCTGTTTTTCAGGGCGGCGACCGCCATCGCGACCGCCAGGTAGGTTTTTCCCGTCCCCGCCGGACCGATGGCGAAGACGATGTCCTTTTTCCGGATCTGACGGATGTATTCCCGCTGGCCGGCCGTCTTGGCGTGGATGATGCCGTTGCGGGTTGAGAGCACGACGGTATCCAGCTCGTCCCTGTTCATACCGCTGGCGATCGATTTGGGAACGGCCCCCTCCCCGTTCACCTTCACCAGGTCGATGATGGTGTCGATATCGTTGACGGAAATCTCCCCGTTCTTGTTCAGAATGTAGATCAGTTCCCGGAAGATCTTTTCAATCTGTTCGATCTCCAGCTGTTCACCGCGGAGGGTGATATCGTTTCCGCGGACCGTGATGATTGCGTCAAAATGTTCTTCGAGGAGATGAAGATTCGCGTCGTTGAGTCCGAGGAGGCGGAGCATATCGACGCCGTCCGCGCGCATTTTTCGTTCAGCCAAGGAAGTCGGTTTCTCCTTTCGTCCGGGTTAAAAGAAAAGCCCCCGATGCGGAAACATCCGGGGGCAGTTGAGGCATGAATACGGTCCGATGGTCCATCGTTCCGGTCGGCATCTGTCGGTTCCGGCCGAGGGTCCTATTCTCCCGAGGGCGCGGCGGCTTTTTTCCGGTAGTACCGGTTTGCGGCCGCTTTTTCTTCCTTCGTCAGATCCTTTTTTTCCGGAACTTTCAGCACCCATTTCGGCTTGATGACGTCGGGATCGCGGATCTTGTCGCGGTTCGCCTGCCAGATCTTTGGCCAGAGCCAGGCGTTGTCATAGATGTCCTTTTTCCGGGCGATGTTCCAGAGACAGTCGTGCGTCCGGGACCAGGATCCGACCGTATAGGTCTTCTCGGTGGAAAGCCCCTGCAGCATGGCGGCGACCTTCTCCTGGAGAGAGCGGATCTTGTCGCCGAACCGGGGAATGAGGGCCATCTTATTGCCGGAGAGCTCCTTGAGTCTCAGCTGGATCCGTTCGAGCTCATCCCGGTGCGAGAGCAGTTCCGCATCCCCCATTTTCTGCAGTTCATCGACGCGTTTTTCGATATCCGCGAGCTCCTTCACGAAGGCGTCCGCTTCCGCCCTGCTGACGCCGAGAAGGGCATAGAGGGCGTCTTCGCACGCCCGGAGATCGGCGTCGAGCTTTGCCGACTGGGCGGTCAGGGCGGTCTTGTCGCCCTGCAGTTTCGTCAGCTGTGCCTGGAGATCCGCCACTTTCGCGGTTGCGGCGGTCATGGCAGACTGCCACTGATCGCGCGTCATTTTATCCTGTCCGCTGGCAACCGCGGTCAAGAGGGAGATCAGAAGAAGGATCAAAGCGAGGGTTCTGGAGGTCATTTGCCACCCGTCGCCTTTCTGACCGCTTCCTGGTCGGTCTGGCACTGCTGGAGCCTGCCGTTCTTTTCGGCATTTTGTTTCTCGAGTGCTGCGTTTTCCTTCTGCTGCGCCGTGACCTGCTCGTCGAGCTGTTTCACCTGCGCCTGGAGTTCCTGGAGTTTACGGAGTTCATCGTCGGAAGGGGAATTGGAACAACCGACGACAAGGAGAAGCGCCGCGGCACCCAGCGATAAAAACGCAAACCGCATGGATTTTGGCATTGGATTTCTCCGCGTTAAGTGTTGGTAAGAGACCGGAGTCGCTGTAATTCTGCAGGAACATACAAAATTCGACCGCCATTGTCAACTTCAGCTCTCAGAGCAGACCGCGTTCAGCGAAACTGGAAAATGAATTCCCGGTCAGAATGATGTGATCGTGGACCGGAATGCCGATGATCTTTCCGGCTTCCACCAGCTGTCGGGTGACCTGAATATCCTCGCCGCTCGGGTCAGGATTCCCGCTCGGGTGATTATGGAGGAGGATGACACCGGCGGAAGGCTCGGCGATGGCCGGGCGGAAAACCTCCCGGGGGTGGACAAGGGAACTGTTGAGAATGCCGCAGGTGACCTGGATATCGCGGAGAAGGTGATTCGCACTGTCGAGCAGGAGCACCATGAAAACCTCCTGCTGTTTATCCCGGAGGAGGGGCTGAAAAATCCGCACAACATCCTCCGGCGACCGGATCGGCTGACCCGATGAGCGATCGGCGGCGGCGACCCGCCGTCCGATTTCAAACGCCGCGACAAGCGACGCCGCCTTTGCCAGCCCGATCCCGCGGAAATTGCGGATTTCCTGAAAACCCCTGCCGGAGAGCTGTCCCAATGACCGGTATTTCGCCACCACTGCTTTCGCAACATCGACCGCGGTCAGATCGCCGGTACCATGACGGAGGAGAATGGCGAGAAGCTCCGCGTCCGAGAGAGCTTCGGGCCCCCTCATGACGAGTTTTTCCCGCGGCCGCTCACCCGGCGGCCAGTCAGTGATGCGTGAATGGTACTGCGCGACACCGCCGGAAACGCCCTGCGCATGTTTCATGTTCCCTCCCCGGGGCGGGCTGTCTACGGGGCGGAGAGATCTCCGATTTTGTTCAGCCCTCCCCTGAAATATTTCATCAGATGCAGATGGGTATTTACCCTCTTCCCGTCAAGAATAATTTCGCCGTGGAGGCCGCCGAAGCGCCGGACGGCGCTCAGCCTTTTCCTGAGTTCCTCCCCCGTCGCGATGCCCGGATCGAGCTGATCAAGGACGAGACGGAGTGCATCGTAGCCGGCAAAAGTGTATTTGGATGCATGCCGCTGGGTGAATTCGCGGTGATTCTTCCGGAATGCAATCACCGCGCTGTCGCGATCGTCGGTATAACTGTCGGTCACGAACAGAAGCGTGTCGGGCATCGCGCGCTCCGCATCGAGCCGCTCCCGGTCGTACCACTCGTTGTTCCCCAGGAGAACGCCGTGAATGTTGAAGAATCTGAGCTGGGAAAGAATGGTCGCGATTTCATCCGGATCGTCGATGGCGATATAGACGGCATCGAGATCGACGGGGTCGTTCAGGTCCTCCGCCCGGTCAGCGGAGCCGAGAACCGCTGTTCTGAGGGCTGTGCACTGCTCCCGGAGAGTCTGAACGTCGGCCGGGAATGATTCCTGCGCGACGACGGTGCCTCCGAGGCGGACAGCCTCTTCGGCAAAACTTTTTCCCGAAAGACCCATCGGCTCGGAGGTCGCGAAGACCGCGAGATTCCGGTATCCCCGATCCCGGACGGCGTACCGGGCCAGAAGGCGGCCCCTGACGTCAAAATCGGGATTGAGCTGAAAGACATAGGGACTTGAGGCTGTCAGCCCGTTCGCCGTGGCGGTCGGGGTGATGACCGGCGTTCGGAGGCGGGCCGAAAGGGGCGCGACCGCCGCCACCATTTCGCTGAACAGCGGCCCCACGACACCGATCACCTTTTTGTTCTCCACCAGCTCCTCGAACGCCGTGCGGGCGGAAGCCGAATCGGTCCCGGAATCTTTCAGTTCGAGCGTGATCGACGTCGTCGAGGGAAGTCCGGCCGTGTATTCCTTCATCGCAAAGTTCATTCCATCCAGCATCTCCCGGGCGATCGTGCTTACACCGGACGACCGATCGTCGGTCAGAAACGGGAAGAGGACGCCGATGCCGATCTGCACGGTCCTGTCCAGGTCGGCCTTGGCGCGGATCAGTTCCCGGCGGTACGGCGAACTGCCCGGAACGGAAAGCCGGTTGGCCAGGAGCGCTTCTGCCGACGCCTTGTCCCCGTTGGTGCGGTACCTCGCGACCAGCCCAACGGCGAGCAAATCGCGGAGGTCTTCCCGGAGGACCAAAGCGGAGAGATCCTCCAGCTCGGATGCGGAAAGCCGCTGACGGACGATGAGATTGAGGAGTGCCTCGGACCGGATCAACAACGCCGTATCCGGCGAGGTGGCGGCGACATGCAGGAATTCCCCGGCGGCCTCCTTGTGCCTCTGCTCCATCAGGAGGCTGATCCCCTCGGTGTAATGGATATCATCATCGTATGTCGTGCCGGGAAAACGGATTTCAAGGGAATCGAGCAGTTCGATCGCCCGGCTATAGTTGCCGAGTCTGAAATTGGCCTTTGCCGACATGATATACGATGCGGTCGTCCTCTGATGAACCTGGGCGAGAAGTCTGAGGGAGTCGAAGATATGCGCGGCTCCGGAGAAATCGGCAGTTTCGAAGCACCGGAGACCGTCGCCAAAGCGCCGCTCGGCGTTCTCATCGCTCCCGTACCTGAAGGGGGTCCCGGATTTTCCCGTATATGCCGCACCCAGGGAAATGGCGAGGATGAGAAAGATGAGTTTTTTACCGGTCATAGCTCTGATGATACGCTGAAAACGATACCTGCACCTCCCGGTCGGAACAGAATCTTATTTTCATCCACACGTTGAAACGTATCATTTTTTTCATTGATTATCAAGGCATTAGGGGGAACAGATCAAGTTGGATAGAGCCGTCATTTGAAAGAGGCGGTCAATTTTGTATATTGCAACCGCACCGGCGGACAATGCAGGATCGCCGGTCGAGATGGTGCAGTACCGCTGAAGTGGCGAAACTGGCAGACGCGCTGGACTCAAAATCCAGTCCGGCTTACCCCGGGTGTGGGTTCAACTCCCACCTTCAGCACACCTTCCATCGTAATCCTCGAATCGGACGAAAGTTTCCTGTGGATCTTCTTTACCGAGGATGTAGTTCAGAAATATGGATTACCCCCCCAGACCTTCTTATCAAATGGCAAAATATTGTGAGAACCCCTCCCTTTTCTCCAATGTGCCCCTACTGCCATTATCCCCCCCATGCGGAGACGAAGCGTCATCCCCCCTCAGTCGTACAGCGTCATCGTCGATTCCGCTGATACCTCTGCGTAGAGATTTCCCGAAACACTGTCCTTTACCTGGGTTCGCGCCGCATACCCGCTGACCCGGTTGAACACGATCAGTTCCCGGAGAAGACTCTCCTTGAAGAACCGCGTCTGTACTTTCCATATCCGCCCTGCCACGGTGATCAGCGTACCGGCAGAACGCCGCTGGTACGACCGGATAAGGCCGGCGCGCATGAGCCCCGGGAGCGTATCGGCGATGAATTTTCGGGCGATCCTGTGATCGTCGGCGGTCGATGTGTCTGCTGTTCCCTGGAGGACAGCCCCTGTTCCATGTGTGACTGTGCGGCCGTCCGGCGGTACGGGCTTCTGCAGATGCAGAACGATCACCCGCACCGTTACGATCAGGAGCAAAAGGGTAAGGATATTAATGAAGAGTTCAATCTGGCGGGATACGGGCTTCATCTGCGTTCTCCTCCGGTGTCTGCTGACTGTTCAGATCCGCGCATCCCGTAATATACCATTTTTCGATGAAAATTCTTACTGCCGGGAACATCATGGAATCCATTAAAATCGCAACAAAATGGAAACCTTCAAACCGGGATCTCAGGAGGAGACAAAGATCTTATACCCCCACGGTGTCAGGTCAACGCCCGGCGTCCCGGGAAACCCGACGCGTTCACCGGTAAAATACTCCCTGTACCTGCCGTGAAACGGTCCGTCGGTAAAGGCAACCGATTCCTCCCGGTCCGAGAGGTTGAACACCGCGAACACCTTTGCTTTGCCGGTCATACGGACGAAGCTCAGAACCGATCGGGGGACGGTGTTGGGAACGTGTTCCATATTCGCGCCCCACTGGCCGTTCCAGAGGGCCGGATTGTTTTTTTTCAGTCTGATCAGCCTCCGGTAGAGATCGCTGTGGGGATGATCGCGCCATTCAATCGGATCTTTTTCAAAAAAGGCGAGCCGCCTGCTGTTGCCGGCCTCCTGGCCGTTGTAGATCAGAGGCATTCCCTTGCTCACGAACGAGAGAACGATGGCGGCGCCGACCCCCTTCCCGAAGATCTCGAATTCGGTCCCCTCCCACGCGTTCTTGTCGTGATTGCTGACGAACAGCATCCGCATGCCGTCGGCGGGAAAGGCCGTTTCGTTGCGGGAGTAATACATGTACAGCGCATCGAGATTGGGGGCTTCCCGGACGGCCATCTTCATGGCATCGAACCAGCTCCAGGCATAGCTCAGATCGAACGCCTCTTCATGCAGATCCCTCGCATCCCATTCAGCGAGCATGAAGACCGGTTTCACCTCCTCGAGCCGGCGGCGGACTGCGTCCCAGAAATCGGTCGGAATCAGTCCCGCCACGTCACAGCGGTATCCGTCTATATCGAATTCGCGCACCCAGTAGACGAGAGCATCGGCCATGTACCGGCGCAGATCGGACGAGCGGTAATCGAGATCGATGACGTCGGGCCAGTCGCGCCACGGGGTCGGGCGGAACCGGCCCTTCCAGTCGCGCAGATACCATTCCGGATGTTCCGCCGCGAGCGGATTGTCCCACGCGGTGTGATTGCCGACCCAGTCGATGATGACGTGCATCCCGCTGGCATGGACAGCCGCGACAAACCGCCGGAAATCCTCCGCCGTCCCGAATTCACTGTTCACGCTGTAATAATCCCGGACGGAATACGGACTTCCGAGTCCTCCCTTGCGGTTTACCGCGCCGATCTCGTGGATCGGCATGAGATAAATGATATCGACGCCGAGTTCCCTGAGGCGGGGAAGCCGGCCGGTGGCCGCGCTGAACGTCCCTTCAGGAGTGAACTGCCGTGTATTGATCTGATACATAACCGCATCCCTGCTCCAGGCGGGATGTCGGATTGTTTTGGTTGTCGTCCAAGCGCACATATCGGTTCTCGTGAAAGTGGTGTCCGCTGATGCTCCGGCATGAGCCAAGAAAAAAGGCCGGCCCGAATTCCGGACCGGCCTTGTGATACTGCTTCTCTGCGGTGGTTATTTCCCCTGCTGACTGAACCAGCCCGGGATCGGCTGGTTGCAGAGATAAAACGACTTGACGGTGCTCTCAACGCTCGGGTCCTCTCCCGGGTCGTTGTTATACCGCGCGAGCGACCAGTTTTCGGGAATGAACCCGACAGGCGTGTTCCCCGGATAGTCATCCGGCCGGGGCCGGTATCCGCCCCACCGCACGACGTCGATCGTCTTGACGGTATAGCCGATCGGGGTGGCTCCGACGGTCTTATAGAAAAACTTGATCAGCCGGATCTCGCTCGAAGGGAGAAGATTCCATTTGAGGAGATGGGCCAGCGGGTTGTAGCCCTGCTGACCGACCCCGACCGTATCGACGGCGAAACTGAAATTGATCTGGACCGTGGCCCCCGGTCCGAGTTTCGTATGATCCGCAAATTTCAGACTGTCGTTCGTGACGACGACGAAGCCGCGCGGATCGACATTGATATTCGTCTGCTGGGGCTGGAAGAGAACGATGCCGGTGTCGGTCTTGGTGATGAAGTCCGTATTCAGGGTAAACGTGGCCGGATCGTAAAAGACATAATTCCTCTGGGCATACATCGAGAGATAATAGCCGTTCTGGATGGTGACCAGAAGGGGGAGAAAATCGGACCCATAGATATCATTCGAAGTGCCGCTCGACTGGGGAAGCCAGGTCTGCCCGCCGTCCGTGGAGGCGACAACCACCCCTCCGGCTCCGAACGCCCAGCCTCTGAGGCTGTCGACGAAGACGACGGAATTCAGCCGTGCGGTCGTCCCGCTGGAAACTTTTTTCCATGTTGCGCCGTCGTCGACGGTCCGGAGAATCGTCCCGTTGTCGCCGACCACCCATCCCAGATAACCGTTGAACAAATTACCGGCGGGACCGAAGAAGCAGGAACGGAGCGCCACGTTCACATGCGACGTTTCCGCGACCCAGAGACTGCCGCCGTTGGTGCTGGCGAGAATGACCCCGTTGTTTCCCGTCGCCCATCCGAGCGTATCCAGGAACCAGCAGGAGTAGAAATCGGTGGTCCGGTACGGCTCGGGAATTATTTTCGCGGACCATTTTGTGCCTGCGTTTGTCGACTGGAGGAATGTCCCCGCATCGCCGACCACGTACACATTGAGAAAATCGGAGTAGATGTTATTCAGCCGGGCATGGAGGCCTGCAATACCTCCGACCGGGATCTGTCCCCAGGAGTTGCCGCGGTCGGTGGTGCGGAGCATGACGCCGCTGTCGCCGACCACATACGCCGTCTTGTTCTGGTGATCGATGCTGGGCACATCAACGTAGCGGTACAGACCGGTGATCGAATAAAAGTTCAGGTTCTGGAACTTGGCCGGAAGATTCGCATGGAGGGAAACCAAACCGTGATTGTTCAGTTTGAACAGCGCGCCGTTATTGCCGCAGGCAAACCCGGTGTCCGTGTTGGGATAAATGACGGAGTTCAGCCTGCCGTACGAGGCATTCGCGAAGGTGTCGACCCAGTTCACACCGTCGTCACCGGTCTGCCCCACAGCGCCGCCGCTGCCGACGAATGTTCCGTAGGCCGGGAAGGTCTGATCAAACCATTTGATGCGCCGGTTCGTGGGATTCATGAACTCGATCCACGAATAGGCATAATATTTCGACGGGGAGATCGTGAACACCTCATTGATCACAAGGTCCTTGCCGTACGCCGAACCGGCGCCGTTGGGCGAACCGGTGGTTTTCGTCAGCAGATCACATCCGCTGAGGAACAGCAGGCCAGCAATGAGCCCGATGAGGAGAAGTGAACCGGATATTTTCAGGACGTTTGCCATGATAAACCTTATAAAAATGCGATCAAAGGTCAGAATTGAAACTCGAATGTGAACGTATGTGTGCCGGGGAGGTACTGATAATTATTGTAGCCGTAATCGAGCATGCTGTTGATCCCGAGCGAATTCAGGCGGATGCCGAACCCGGCGGTCAGGTTCTCCTGATCGTAGCCGAATTTATATCCGGCCCGGAGGGCAATCACGTTGTTGAACATATACTCGGTACCGATGTTGTACTCCTCGTCCGCATCGTTCGGACGGGTGATCTGGAACACCCCGACGAACTGATTCTGGTCGGTCGGATCCTTGTACAGGTCGACCAGCACGCCGAACCGGAGCGCCGTCGGGAGCGAGTAGAGCTCGTTGATATACGTCATGTCCTTCCCGATGTTCGTGAGCGACACGCCGAGATGACTCCGGAGGATCGGGATGTCGTACAGAGTGCCGATATCGACGGCAAACGAGGAGGCACCGAGCTCGGTGTTGAAGAGGTAGGACTGGATGTACTTGCCGTTGACGCCGACGCGGAACTGTTCGGTCACCTGCCGCGCATAGGCGAAGCTGAACGCATACTCGCTCGCCCGGAAGGTCCGTCCGGTCCCTTCCGGTGCCTGCGGCGTCGTTTCAACGATGTCGTCCGTGGTCAGCATGATGAAACTGATCCCGAACGCGCCGAGTCCCGGAATATTTTTCACCAGGCTCCCGTAGGAGTGGCTGATGTTCGCATAGAGCGACGTGTAGGTCGCCGAGAATCCCATATCCTGGACGGAAAGAATACCCGCGGCGTTATAGCCCAGCGAGGAGGCTCCGTCCGCCAGGGCAACTTCGGCGCCGCCCATGCCGATCGACCGGGCGCTGAGGCCGAGTTTCAGAAACTGCCCCGTGACGGTCCCCGACCTGTCGCCGGCATGCGACGCCGACGGCAGTGCGGTACAAAGCCCCAGGATGAGTAGTAGAGTGGCAACGCGATTCATTGTCATCGTCTCCTTCATGCTATCAGCGTATGAGAACGAACTTGCCGATCTGGCGGCCGAAGCTCGATTCCACACTGTAGATATATATGCCGCTCGCGAGTGCGCGACCGCTCTGGCTGAGCAGGTTCCAGCTCATCTCACCGCGTGACGGATCGTTGTGATACAGCGTCGTCACCAGATCTCCGGACAGCGAGAAGACCCGGATCGTGCACACGGAGGGAAGATGAATGAACTTCACCAGACGCTTTGTTTCGTCCCAGCTCGCCACCTGCCCTTCCCAGCCGCCGTTCTCGTAGGTGTAGTCCTTGTCGACGCGGTAGGGATTGGGCACCACCAGCACCTGCTGAAGCTTGTCCGAGATCGAGAACGGCACATCGATCGCCTGGGAATTTTCGCTGAGCGGCGACTCGACGTTCTCGGCATAGAGCGTGTCGTAATGCGTGTTGCCGCTCGCGTCCTTCGTCGGTATCACCGCGATATCCGGCAGACCGAACGAGGTGACCGAGTACCAGTACCGCTTGCCTCGCACGAGGTTCGTATCGTAGAAGACGGAATCCATCTTCGTGTTGTATTCGAACGGAGTGTCGCCCATGTCGTACTGGCGCACGAGCGTCCAGTCGGCATCCTTGGCGGTTCCCGGATCCTCGTTCCGGTACAGGCGGTATCCTTCAAAGATCCTTCCGCCCGAGAGATGCGGATGTCCGCTGTCGTCGTACGTGCAGAGGTGCCCGCCGGTACAGCCGACCGACTGTGCGCAGGGGGGATTGATTTTGCGCCAGCTGTTCGGGGGATACGCCTGGGCGAGCTTGTTCGAATCGTCCCAGACGTTCTGCGGATCGATGCTCGGATTGAGGTGGGAGCCCCATTCGATCTTGACACCGTACGGTTTCGTGATCAGGTTTGTGATCTTGAGCGGCGGCGACGGAATGGAAATGGGCGGCCGGAACCCGCGCAGATAGAGCTTCAGCGCGTTCTGGGCATTTTCCCGGAGATTGCTCGGCCCTGCATCCACTCCCTGTCCGCTGACAAGGGCAATCGTGATCTTCAGCGTGTCGCCCGGCTTCATGGTGTTGAACGGCCCGAACGCGAACCAGAATCTGGTATCGGTCGGCGACGAGGGGCTCTGACACGGCTTGATGAGCGCCCCGGGTTCGGCCGAACCGTCCATCAGGGCGTAGATCAGGGAATCGTTCGTGCCGGGCACGTTGAACCCGGTCCACTGCCAGACGTACTGGAGTGAATCGAGCGGCTTCGGGGTTCCGAGCACGACAATACCCGCCGGCGTTGATCCGCGGTCTTCCGCGTTATGAATGTACGCACAGCGGAGATCATCCATGTAGCAGGCAAAATCGTGCGCCGGATAGCCGGAAACCGTCACCGGTCCGACATCGAAATCGGCAAACATGCCGATGTAGACATTGTCGATGTTGTTCTTGCCGATATTGACGAAGGAGTAATCGATCGGCATGATGCCGTCCGCGAAGCTTCCCCTCCAGGAGTAGTTCTTCTGGAACAGCTTCACATGAAGCGGGGTCAATCCGGACACCGTGAATGAACGGAACGTGTCGGTTGCGCCGAAATAGACGTCCTGATCCGACAGTGCCGCATAATCCTCGTCGACATGGGGTTCACCATGGTCCGGAATGCCGTTGTTCTGTGTGTAATGATCCTTGTCGCGTTTCCGGATGTAGTTGCCGTTCGCGTCGGTGTGACATTTGTCGAAATTGGCCGGATCGTAATTGTCGTAGGCCGGATCGGGATTGGTCACGGGGTCATACGGAGTTCCGTCACAGCTCACCTCGAGGCTGTCGGGGAGACCGTCGGCGCCGATATCATCGGTCAGCGGATTCCAGTCGCCGTCGTTATCCTGTCCGTCCAGATCGTCTTCATCCACGCGGCCGTCGCCGTCATCATCGCATCCGCGGCGGTTCACCTGGATGCCGTGGCGCCAGTAGTACCCGTTGTATCCGTTGGTATTTCCGTCGCTGTTCGTATGAAACTCCTCGGGACCGGAGTGGGTCAGCCAGATACGGTCGCGGGCGGTATCCTGTTTTTCAGGCAGGAATTCCATCCGGGCGTTGTCGCCGTTGTACGCGGCGGTGACATGCCGGACGCCGTTGACGAACCCGCCGATGCACGGACCGGCGCCGAAGAGGTGCTCGATGCAGGAACCGGCGGGATACTCCATGCCGATGCCCGGCGTCGCGCAGGTGTTCGGGGGAACGGCGAACGGATCCCACGCCTCAATGCCCATCGCCATCTGATTGCTCAGCCATACCTTCAGGTTGAAGCCGGCCTGATAATGTTTGGACCAGGTGACGCCGAGCGTGGATTTCATCGGGCTCCTGCCGCCGTACTTGATAAAGTCGAACGTGTTCTTATCGGTGGCCTGCAGGGCCGATAAGAGACCGAACGTCAGGGTAACCCACACAATGACTCTTCTCATAGGACGCGTTCCTTTAGCGATAATCTGCATTAATCCCAGTTCAGTTTGAGACCAAGAATGATCTGCCGGAGATCGGAGAAGTTGCTCGGATCGAGCCGGTAGTCGGTGTAGTACCACGGGTAGATGATACCGGTGGTCGGATCAAAGTCGCCGTATTTTGCAGGCGCCCCGGTGTTGTTCACGACGTTGATGACATTGAGGCGGTTGAAGAGGTTCGTGATATCGAGCGTCACCTGCATGTTGAGATGATCCATCACCAGGAACCCTTTATACATCGAGAGGTTCACGGTCGAGGTATAGGGTTTGGTCTCGGAATTGACGAGATAGACATTGCGGTAGCCGCTTGTCTGACCGACATACGGCGTATAGGGCAGACCGCTGCCGAAGCTCCAGGTCAGGGAGATGCCGTAGTTGTTGACGAACGGCAGGCCGAAGAATTTCCCCGGTTCGGTCGGCGACACGCTGTAGCGGATGAAGACGTTCGCCGTGTGGTTCTGGTCGAAATTCAGACGGGTTTCGCGCGGCAGTTCGTACTGCGGCGTGAAGATGCTCGCGAGCGGATCGGACGACCGTCCCTTGGCGATCTGGTAGGAATAGCTCAGGCTCGTCGAGAGGTTCGTGGAATACGATTCGTTGAAGGTCAGCTCGAACCCGCGCGTGCTGGCATAATCGAAGTTTCTGTAGAAGGAATTGCCGGCGCGGCCGAAGAGGACGGGATAATCGAAGTTGTCCTTGTAGAAGGCATGGAGCGCGAAGGCCATGTCCTCGCGGAACTGATCCTCAAAGCCCGCTTCATAGGAGACCGTTCTCTGCGGTTTGAGGTCGGGGTTACCGATCGTGTTGTTCCCGTTGACCGTCGGGTCGTTGAAGTACTCGTTCCGGTCGGGGAACTGGAGAAAATGTCCGTAGTTGAAATAGAACACGATCTTGTCCGTGACCGGATAGCCGATCGAGAGACGCGGGCTGAAATAGCCATGGAGAACATAGTAGGCGAACGAATTCCCGTCCGGAGCGTTCTTGGTCCACTGCGGCAGGAGCTTGAGACTGTCGGGCGTGCTCGGATCGTTGAGATCGCTGATCCAGGCATTCACGAAATCGGGAGAGTAGACCTGCCGGCCGATGTCGAAGTAGTCGTACCGGAGGCCGACGTGCAGGTTGAGGCCCGAGAATTCGATATTGTCCTGGACATAGGCCGCGCCGCGATTCGGATAGTCGAGCATGTGCCACCGGTAGCGGCCGTAGCCGGGATAGTCGCCGCTGTTCCGGTCGAGATAGGCCGGGAACGGCGGATAGATCGCATTGCCGTTCGAATCGGTGAGGGAAACGGTCGGATATTCGATTTCGGTCGAGCTGATCTCCTCGTAGTTGAATTCGGCGCCGACCTTCAGAAGGTGGAGCGGGTGCACCTGGCTGTTGAAATCGACCCGGAGCGTATAGACGTTCGTGAGGGCGTTCAGCCAGTCCTGCGACGTGCCGAGCTGGTTGAAGCCGGTGCCGGCGGGATCCAGGTACTGATAGGCGCTCGAGTACTGGGCGGGCGAGACGCCGGCGACGTCGTTGCCGTCATGCTGTTCCACTTTTCCGAAATTGACACGCAGGAAGGAATTCTGCGTGAAAAAGTGCTGCCACAGGAGCGTGTGCTGGATGCCGAGCGACGCGGTGAGCAGAGACGAATCGGCGAGATATTTCCAGACCTGGTTGAAATCGTGCCGCGACTCGAGACTGGCGCGGTAGGAATAGGAGATCTGATCCGACGTGCTGATATCGTACTTGATTTTCGTGTTGAAGGTGAAGTCGTTTTTCAGCTTGTCGGTGTACTGATAGCCGAGGCCGTTCATCACCCCGCCGAGGAATCCATTCAGTTCGATCCGGTGCTGGATCGGATGGAAGAACTGATTCTCGACATACCGGTACGGACCGTCGTTCTGGTCGGCGTCGGCGTTGACGAAAAAGGTGAGCGAACCGGGCAGGTTCAGGCCGAGACTCGGGAAGAGATATTTCGTGAGCGGATCGGGTCCGCCGAGCGTGAAGGAACTGTAGCTCTCGTTCTCATTCTGGGAGGCGATCTTGTCGCTCCGGAACTGGATCGAGGAGGAATAGCGGTCGCCGCCCGATTTCGTGACGATGTTGATGACGCCCGACTGCGCGTTGCCGTAGTCCGCATCGAACCCCGAGGTCTGGACGCTGACCGACTGGATCGCGTTTGCGGAAATCGAGACGCCGGTTTCACCGCCGCCGATCGTGCCAGCCTGGGATCCTGCGTAGATCTTCTGGAGGTCGGAATTCTGCGCGTCGGTCGTGAGCGCGCCGTTGCTGTTCGCGAGAATGCTGTTGGTCGGAATGCCGTCAACGAGGTACTGGACTTCGTTCGCACGGCCTCCTCTGATGAAGAGGTTGTTCCCCTGCTTCACCACGCCGGCCTGCAGTTTGAGCACGTCCTCGACGCTTTTCACGTTCGGGATGTTCTCGATCGACTTGGCGTTCACCGTCTGGGTGGAAGAGGTGGTCAGATTATTGACCATGGTCTGGTCCGCATTGATCACGACTTCTTTCAGATCGACAGCGCTCGAGAGGAGTGAAAAATCGACCTGCTTCGTCTCGTCGGCGCCCACTTTGACGTTCGTGTATTCGATGCTCTGATAGCCGACCTGGCTGGCGCGAATCGTGTAACTGCCGATCGGAACACCGATGATCGTATAGTGGCCGTCGACGTCGGTCACCGCGCCGCGGCTCGTGCCGACGACGAGAATATTGACCGAGACCAGTGCTTCGCCGCTCGTTTTATCGCTGACCCGTCCGATAATCTTTCCGGTGTTGCCCGCGAATGCCGGCACGGCGAAGAGCATGACCACAAGGACAGCGCTGAGGAAAAAGGGTACCACTTTCTTCATATTCAAGTTCCTTTCACTGAAGAACGGCCAGTTACTGCCAGTTACTGATTGACGTCGGTAAGCGCCTTCCGGAGGACCGCGGTCGCGGAAGGAACATCGGCTACACCGGGACAATTCACGAAGTAGAGCGGGAATCCCATGTAGACGACGTTGTAGGTGATTCCCTGGTATCTCGTTCCGCAGACTCCGGCGTTCAACGCAATATTATTGCCGAAGAAGTTCACAATGTTGTCGGGCGTCGTCACATAACGGTAGATGATCTCGCCGAATCCCGACGGCTGTCCCACATAGCTGTAATGAAATCCCCAGGTGGTATCGGGCGGACCGGGAGCGGCGGCCGGCTTCGGCCAGTCGACGAGCGCTTTCGCGGTGTCGATGACGACATTCGGATATCCGGCCACACCGGTCGCACCGATGAACCCGACGTGGTCAACTGTGTCGACATCCCCGATGTCGTTCTGCATGTGGCAGACGGAGGTCATGAACTGACCGTCGCCCAGATTCAGCGGCCACGGGGCGCCCCAGGCGCTGATGATCATCCTGCCGCCGACGTTGAGATATTCCTCGAGGACGGCCTGGCGGTCGCTCGTCAGAGGATGCCCCCAGGAATAATCCTTGAACTGGCCGGCGCAGTTGATTGCGTCCGCGACAAAAATCACGATGCTGTATTGTGCGAGAGTCCCCTTTGAGGGGAAGATATAGGTTCGGGTCTTGTTGTCGTCGACGACATCAAAGATGTCATACTTCCCGGCCCATCCGCAGTTATTGAGCATCTGGGAATAATACTGGTCGATCTGCTGGGTCGACGGACGGCCGGGTGTGGCATCCGGCCAGCTGTAGGAATTATTGATGACCAGAAGCCGCGGATTGTATCCCGGCAGTTTGAACGGCGGATAGAGGGTCTTGAAATCTCCCTGGGCCCGGATGGTGTCGTAGCCGACGATGTTGGAATTCGCATCGTAGATGGCGGCGATATAACTTCCGATGGTATCGATCACGCCGAATTCGTTCCTTGCCCTGACATAGAAGGTGTGGTTCGTGGCCAGCGGATTGGGGAAATTCTTCGCCGTGACGTAGACGGCGGTCGCGGTCGTAAAAGGCGACCACGGTACCTGGCCCGCAGGCCACAGATCCCGGTCGACCACCCATTCATAGTCGAGGGTCCGGCTGTTGGGATCGAAGCCCTGGTAGGTGAACTGTATGCCGGGCCAGGAGACGCTGGGATCCGAGAGAACCATCGAGGTGTCGAGCGGCCAGGCGAGGAGTTCCGTCTTGGGCGCCGAAACGCGCGGCGTATTGAAGGAGATCTTCGCCGGAAGTCCCCGTGCGCCGAGATTGTCGACGGCGAGGACTTCAAACGTATGAGGATTCAGGGAATCGGGTGAATCGAAGATGAACGTACCGCTCGTCGGTTTTGTGTGGACGGGGAAGAGATTCGTCTTCGTATTGGATGCCCACACATGCGCGCCGGAAACATGGATGGTGTCGCCCGCGGAGAGGGAATCGGCGTGCGGGTTGTCCAGCCCGTTCAGAAGAACCGAGAAATAGTGATACACCGACGGCAGATTGGCCGGTGCCGCGTCGGTCAGCAGGGCAAAATTGTCGGATCCCGAGACGCCCCCGCCGACGATATTCCAGAGATTCAGAATCGTCGTATAGGGCTTGTACAGGATTGGGCCGTTCGCGCTCTGACGGTAGCTCCACCGGTACTGAAAGGCGACCACGAAACCGTCCGGATCGTCGCCGATCCAGTAGAGGGTCAGACGCGGGTTGGCCGTGGTGATCACCGTATCGGGCGGCGGCACGTTCGCCAGGCGCGTGATCGGAAGCTGGTTCGGGTTGAACGAGCCTGTCCCCTTACAGCTCCACAACAGCGGAAGGCACAGAATGACGATCAGCAGTGAAAATAAAACAGTCCGGGAAGGTTTCATATGCTCACTCGTACTGAATCGATGAAATAGAATATACCGGGTCGAAAATGTAGGTATCAACCTGCTTGATGAGCGATTTGGAGAGGTCGAGCGTCAGGATGATGGTCGTCCGCTGGCCTTCGGCAATGTGAAATGGCCGTTTGAAAAAGATGGCGGCGCCGACGCTCGGGTCGAGCGTGACCCGGATATCCCGGTAGCCGTCGAGCACCACCTGGGTCCCGGCCTGAATCAGCATTCCGACACTGACATAATCTCCGGGCGGGAGATACGACTCGCCGACCACAAGCGATGAATCCCTGGCGCGCGTATCGAGCGTATTATAGATGCTCGTCGTCCGCTGAAGGGCGGAGAGATCCGCATTGATGATCGCCTGTGCGCCGTCCGATCTGATCACGTTGATCTGCGCGACTTTGATGACAAAGTTGTCAAGCGGAGTGAAGTTCATCTGTGTTGTGTCGACGATCGAATGGAGATGAAGCGAGACGATACCGGGCAGAGGAGAACTGTAGTCATACTGTCCGCAACTCAGGTTGATCCCCAGCAGAACGAGACACAGACCGAAGAATGCAACAATTCGGAAAATTTTCCGTTTAGTATTCATAAGACCGGCCAGATGTTACTGATGAGAGATTTGAGAAACGCTGATGGTATTGCGATAATTGAGCCTAAGTATAACAAATAATCAATTCACAGTCAAGAAAAAGCGGCATTTTTTTCATTGATTCACAACTCGTGCATCCGCCCTGTCGGACCATCCCCCGGCTTCCGGCTCACGACCTCGCGCCGGATCAGGCAGGTACGCGGATTTCAGGAAATTTTACTATCTTACACGAAATCAGGAACTTTTCACCTTCCTCCGGCGTATATCAGTATATCGATTCTCATTCTCCATCATTAAACTAAGAGACTCATTCAAATGTTCCATTCAAGAGCGGGTAATATAAGTGCCTTGTATATTATTATAACAGCCGCAGTTATGTGTACCTCCTGGAATTGCAAATCGACCGGCTCCACCACCGCCCCCCCGGGTCCGGTCTGGCAGGTGTTCACCAAAGCGAACAGCGGTCTCTACAACAACTCGATCACCCGTATCACCGTCGCATACAACGGGCGTGTCTGGTTTTCCACCTACAACGGTGCATCGTACTTTGATAAACAGTCATGGGGCGTGATCAAGGATTCGCTCCGCGACGACGGGAACCCGCTCATCTCGCCGGTTCACGATATCGTCGACGCGAAGGATCACGCCGTCTGGTTCTGCCTCAACGACCGCGTCGTCCGCTTCGCCGAGTTCTCCCAGGCACACACCTGGACGAATTACATCTATCCGTTCATCCAGCCCCCCACCGTCCTCACCGGAGCCGCTAACAGATCCGGCCAGACCGTCTACGGCGACGTCTGGGTGGCGGGAATCAACGGCATCAGCCTTTTCCACCAGGGGGCCAACGAAACCGGGGTATGGTCCAGTTACTACAAATCCGACGGCGTCACGCCGCTCCCCTCGCCCGACCTCATGGTCGCAGAATACAAACCGGACGATTTTTCAATCTGGTTCGGATCGAAATCGGGCGGCGCGGTACAGGCATTTTACAACGAGGGGGGATTCCTGCAGTGGAGTGAGTACCAGCCGCCGCGCGATGCAGGCCAGAGTATCTATTCCATCGGTTTCGCCGATCTCATCGGGAGCTCCATCACCACCGTCTGGTTCGGCCGCGACACCGACGTCACCGTGTACAACATTCCCGGTGCGAGCTGGACAACCTACAGTCCTTCCTCCACCAACGGAAAACTTCCTCACTCCGCCATCAACGCCATCGCCACCAACTATGCACGGCAGAGATGGTTCGGCACCAACCTCGGCCTCGTCAAGTTCGAGAACGATACCTCCTGGACCACGTGGACAATGGCGAACTCCGTTCTGCCGAGCGACACCATAACAGCTCTCAGGTTCGATTCGTTTCACAACCTCTGGATTGGAACTCCGTCGGGCGTCGCTGTCTATAACCCATCAGGGGTACATTACCAGTAATATCCTCCGGCGTCAGACACCGGAAATCTGATGATGCTGAGGAGGAGCGCGGGAAAGCCCATCTGCGTGCGGCGCGGATCGGGAGTATGCGTCAGGGCTTCAGCAAAACGGAAAATTCCTTCCGCACAAACTGCAGTGTCTTGTCGGCCGGGAATCTGAGTAGGAGACCGGATGTCACCGGCTCGACCCCCTGAACCGACTCCACAAGCTCCGGCCGAACAAGTCCAAGAGTATATGTGCTCCCCGCCGTACCCTCGGCCGTCACATCAATCCTTCTCCGTTCAGGATCATAACGCTCCCGGATGATTTTCAGTCCCTCGTTCTGCGCCCCTGCCGACGTCTCCACAGGAGGGAAAACGAGCGACGGCCCGGCCGTGTACCTGATCCGGAGCGTATCTGTCCCCGCAAGATCCAGACCGACAGATCCGTCTCTCACCGGAATCTGCGAGCCTCCTCCCGATGCGCGGCTTACCTGTAGATTCTCAATTCTCGTTTCGGGCAGAAACGACGTTCCGAGCTGAAGATGAACCGGAAGTCTTCCAGAGTTGGACATCCGGATGTCCCAGCCCCCTTCCGTGCGTTGGAACAGCAGATCGACCGGTCCCCCGCCGGCGCGAATGTTTCCGATTTCGAACCGATCCCATTCGGCCGGAATATGCGGATCGAGCCGGATCGTCGATGTAAGCGCCTCGACCCTGAGGCCTGCAAGGCCGCGGATGAGCGGAAGAAGATACCCGGTGGTCGAGAATCCCTGATGGTGATACCCTTCCGAAAGTTTTTCGTTCAGCGCACCGGAAAATACCTCCGGAACGACTCCGACCGCATGATCGAACGCGTGATGCATCGTCGCCTTCAGAAGCCGGTACGCCGGTGTGGAGAAGCCGGATCCGAACTGAGCGGTATTATAGAAGGAGGAGATGAACGGCCAGACGGCGCCGTAATTATAATTGACCGGATCGAAGAGGGATGACCGGTCCGACAGCGAGCGCACCCCCCAATCGGTGCAGATATCCGCGCCGTTCGTCGCCTCGAGACTCTCCCCGGTTCTCCGGCGATCCAGAAGGCCGAACATCATGGCAACCCCGGGCCAGGGAGTTTTTTCACCAACCTGTTCCCCGCCCTGAGTAGCGCCGTAACTGTAATAGCCGCGGTCCCCCATCCAGAAAAGTTTTTCCATCCGCTCCGCCGCCCGGCGGTACTGATCCGACGTCCTGCGGGCGAGCGACGTATCGCCCGTCAGAAGGGACATTTCGTGCATATCCCTGATCGATTGAACGAAGACGCCGCACGTATAGGCATCGGCATAAATACCGACCAGCTTGCCGAACTCCAGCGCGCCGAGACCGGCCCCCTTCAGATCCATCAGCCCGTCGTTGTCGCTGTCCTTGGAGAGGCACCAGGCGTACGCCGCGCAGAGCGACGGCCAGCTCTGTCGCAGAAAAGCCGTGTCCCCGCTCGTCCGGACGTAATCCGCCGTCGCCACGATATACCACGGCGAGGTGTCGGCATGGTTGTACCCGTAATGGTAATCGTTCCACCAGTCACACAGGCCGTCGCTCTGGGAAAGCTCGTGGGCCATCTTTCCGACATCTGCCGGCGGATCGGATGGATTCTTCTTCCGCACCGGGAAATTGTCCCCCCTCTGCCATTTCTGTGTGAACAGGAGGGCATCGCGTACCGACGCCGTTGCCCCGTACCCGTCGATGGCCAGCGAATTAATGAACGCATCTCCGCCGAAAAACCAGGCAAACCCGGGACGTTCCCCGTTCCCGGACATCCCGTAGCCGGCCACCAACCCCTTCCCGAGTTTCGGATTGATCACCATGAGATTGTCGAGCGCCACTTTCCCCCATTCGCCGGCGAGATTCACCTCAGGATCGGGCGTCGTAATCCGTATCGTCGAGGACCGGAGCAGATCGTAGTACTTCCTGTTTTCGGCATAGTATGTTTCCGCCTTCTGCCAGAGTCTCGTATAGACCGACTTGACCGAATCGAACGTCATCCTCCCTGTCGCCGAATCGGGAACGGCGCCGGCGAGCACGATCGGGATGAACCGGTGATCCGCGGAACCGGGTTCGACGCGGATCCGGAACTGAAGCGGCGCGTCGGCGAACATATGGGCCGGGGGACTCGCCATCTGCTCGGCGCCCGGGGAACCGCAGAGAAATTCGGCGCGCCATCTCCCTTCGGAGAGAACATATCCGTGCATGTCATCATCCCAATAGGAAAACTGCCCTCCGATCCCTGCCGGCCACATCGGCTGGACCACCGGAAGGAATCCCGGGATGATCGAAAGAGATTCGGTTGCGTGCACTTCCAGAAGCAGAAGAGCTCCCGGCTCGTTCCTCGGCACAAGGATATGTTCCCGGACCGAAAAGGATTCGTAGCTGTAGGTGATCGTCGTCAGTTCGGGAGACACGGAGACGGTGCGGACGATATCCTTCGCGCTGATCGGCCGGGTGGAGCTCCCGAGCAGAAATTCCAGCTCCAGGTTCCTGAGAACCTTCCATGGCCAGATCCATAATTCGAAATTACCCGCTTCCGTGCCGATCAGTCCGGCGCGGGGGCCGATTTTATCGCAATACTGATCGGCCTGCGCCGGCCGTGTGACGGCCAGATCGTTCGGAGCGATGGGGAAAGCCGGAATGGTCTGCAGACCTCCGGCGAACGATGCATACCACAGAAAAAAGGTCGCTGCGATCGAAAGATAACGAAGCATACGGTCACCCCAGGAATGTGCTATCGGATGAGAACCATTTTTTTCGTCTCAGCGTGGACGCCGGTCACGAGGCGGTAGAAATAGACTCCGCTCGCCAGCTTGTTCCCATCCAGCCGGACGCTGTGGAGCCCTGCCCGCTGGCGCGCCGAGAGAAGAGTCTTCACTTCCTGACCGTAGATATTGAACAGCTTCAGCGACACGCTCCCGTCAGCCGGAACCGAATAGCGGATGATGGTGGAAGGATTGAAGGGATTCGGATAATTCTGCTCAAGCCGGAACTGGTGCGGAACGGCCGCGATCGCCGCCGGATCGGGAGGCGGCGGCGGCATCTCACCCGATGCGACGATATGGATTCTCCGGGCTGAACCGTTCGGCCTGTAGCCGTAGACCGAGATCGTCCCGGGAGTATCCGTCCGCACCCAGTAGGCGGAACCGGGCAGGAGCGTATCGGCGATCCGGTAACCTGTCCCGTCGTACGTATAAAAAGGCGAGAGAGTGAGCGTTCCGGGTGAGCCGGCGATATCCGCCACCGCCGCCGGAGCGGAGACCGAACCGACAAGGTTCCATCCGCGCACGAGGCCGATCATCCGGCCCGGGAACGACGAACCCGACACCGGAATATTGGCGTCGGAGGAGAAATAATACCAGTATCCGGCGCCGGGCACAAGCGTGTCTGCAATCGTATACCCGTTGGCATAGCCGAACAGGGGATTCGGGGATGACCCGAACACGGTCCCGGCCGTGGGATCGTCGGGGTCGAGAGGAAGGCTCAGCATGTTCCATCCGGCTTTCACCGAC
This sequence comes from Bacteroidota bacterium, assembly GCA_035524335.1. Taxonomy (GTDB): domain Bacteria; phylum Bacteroidota; class Ignavibacteria; order UBA10030; family SZUA-254; genus DATKPE01. The sequence continues at coordinate 79,650 of DATKPE010000001.1, read as the reverse complement.
ATCATCAGACCCGCCTGGTCGTTCACGATCGCCGTCCAGACACTGAGCGACGTTCCGTCGAGCCGCATCCAGACCGGATAGACATGTCCGTACGACGCCGCGATGTTGGTGTAATCCCCGAAAAAAACCGACCGCATTGGCGTGAATGAGGAGGCGCTCACCTGGAAATCGGAGAATGTGCTCCCCCCGTCGGTGGAGCGGGAGATGTAGACGTCTGTTGCGCTGTCGGTCGTGTTGCGTCTGTCGTAGTAGTCGATGTAAATATACCCGTTCGACTGGTCGACGGCCATCCAGGAGAAAAAGTGCTCCCGTCCGCTTGTATCGCCGTTCACCTGGCGGGGAGCGCTCCAGCTCTCGCCGCCGTCGGTTGAGCGGACAAAAAAGATATCGGTATGAGCGGCGCCGTATCTCTGATCCGACCAGTTCACATAGATCGAACCGCGGTACGGGGACATGCTGAGGTCGCACGCGGTGACGGGCATGCCGTTCGCGCGGTAGATGCCCGGAACGTCGAAGCTCCATCCGCCGGGCTGGGCTGTGACGAAAATATCCGATCCGAAACTCACTCCCCCGTCGGTCGATTTGTCAAACATGATGCCGAGCGGACCCGACCAGGTGAGGTAGACCTCCCCGTTCGGTCCGACGGCTGGAACGGCGCCCTCGTCCGTCCCCCCGTCGTCGACGGCATTTCCGGCCTGGTCGCTGACGCGGGCGGCGCCGGACCAGCTCTGGCCGTGATCGGTACTGTAGGAAAACAGAATCCGTGAGCTGTCGGCCGGACTGTAGCTGTTGTACCGGTCAAATTCCGTCCATGCGGTATAGACGCGGTCGCGGAACGGGGAATCGGTCATATCGGACACAAGCCATTCCTTGTCCTGCTGACGGACAGGCGGATGGTAGCCGATTTCCGACCCCCCCGTCCATGTGCCACCGCCGTCCGTGGTTGTCTGAACCACAATCCTGTCGATCCAGTATCCATCCGAGGAGGGATTTGAGAGATGGCCGAAATAGACGCGGCCGAGACGGTCGTAGATGACACTGGGATCGCCCCAGACACCATAGACCGAAGAGAGGACCGACTGCTGCCAGTTCTGACCACCGTCCGTGGAGTAATAGAAATACTGGATGTTCGCGGCGGCGGCGAGGCGGAGGCGATTCGTCGGATCGATGGCGATGGAGACCTCCTCCGGGTCCCGGTAGGCGGGATAATTGATCCTGACATTCGGGTATTGTGCCCGGAGCGACGGCGCGAGGGCCGCCCAGATCAGAATGGACAATCGGGCGAATCGGAGGCTGGAGTTCATGGCGGGTGGCTACCTTTCGCTGTGTCGGGCGGGTGAGGACCGCTCCTTCCGGAGCCGCTTCAGAAGCTGGATCTGTCCTGCGTGGTACACGTCGTGCATGGCGGCGCCGGAAATGATCGTCCGGAGGGAGCTCCGGCTCCCGGGGGGAATGGCGGAAAGATCCGCGACGGCACAGGACGCGACCGCCGTGATCAGCCTGCGATGCATGCTGTCCAGAATTTCCCGGTCGCGATTCCATGCCGCGTCGGTAATGTCTGCCGGCCGGCCGAACCAGTTGCTTCCCGAGAGAGGAAATGAACCCCGTTTCGCTCCCAGGATCCTGCGGCAGACGCTGTACTTCCAGTAGGCGCAATGCACCGCGATCTCCCAGGCTGAATGACGACGGAGCGAAGGCGCCCAGGCGGCTTCTTCCGCGGAAAGACCCCGGATCGACCCTTTCAGATTGGGTCCGTGCCAGGCGCGGCGTTGGTAGGCATCTTCGAGCAGATCGAGCAGTGATCTGACTGCAAGCGGCGGCATCTCTTTTCCTTATGTGCCGGCGATATCATCACAGAACCGGACGGCATCACAGCACGCCCGGGAGCTTCTCTCAGCAATCCGCCCGCGAATCCCGTGAAACCGGAAAAGCGGCGGAGTCAGGCATCAATGAATGCGTTCAACATCGACATAGACCGCTTCCCACGAGTTCGTCTCCGGCTCGACGAACACTTCGAGGCCGTTCTTATAGAACCCGGCTCCGGTGAGTTTTTCGATCTGCAGTTTTTCCGGGATCCACCGGGGGAGAATCACGTGGTCGATCTTCGGCATATAATCGGCACGGTACGGATCCCGCTTATACCGGACCACATACCGGCGGTTCGGGGCCGGCTCCACGGTGAGGCTCACCCTTCCCCACTTCGTGGGTGTGGAAGAGACGCCCACCAGGTGAGCGGCCAGGACGTCGTTCTTATGCAGGCCGTGAAGCAGTCGGAGATCCTTGGCATCCTCCAGAACGAGCATATGGCGGAGGAAGCGGATGCATTCGGCGCTCGCCCAGCCGTCGGGCATATCGCCGGCGTACCGTTCGACCTGGGTGGAGATGATCGACTGTTCCTCGCGCCAGGCGAAGAGCGGGGAGGCGTGATTCAGAAACGCGGTGAAGATTTTCCGGGCCTCGTCGGCCCGTCCCAGCCAGAGGAGGAGATTCGCCAGGACAGGTGCGTGGCAGTTCCAGACCGCATTTTCCGTCAGCGAGCCGGTTTCCGCGGGGACATCCTCCTTCAGAATGGAATTCATCAGGGAGACGTGTCCTTTCACGATGTCATTATCCCTGCTCCAGAGATTTCCGGGATAAATCGCCTGTGTGAGGAATATCTGAGCGGTCTGCGGTTTCGGACGCCGGGCCGGATCGGAATTCTTCCAGGAGGGGTCGTCCTTGAAGATCATCGGCAGATAGGAGAAGCCACCCTTATACTGAAGTGATTCCTTTTCCTTCAAAAGGTTGAAGTTCCTGAGGAGGGCCACATTGAGATCGGCGATATCTTTCCGCCGGTCGAACATGTATTTCCGGGCAACCTCGTAGAGAGCGGGAAGGACGATGAGCGCCCAGAGGGTATTGGTGAGTTCCGCGCTCTTTCCGGCGATGCCGGTGTCAGTGTATCCTTCGGGGAGTATACCGTAAATGCCGTTAGGCGTGCCGTCGTTGAATGCGCTTTCGCGCATTTTTCCGAGATACGTAACCGCCCTCCATGCTTCCGGATAGAATTCATTCAGCATGTCCCAGTCGTCCGTGAGTTCGACATGCCTCAGCAGGGAATAAATGGCGACGGTGGTATCCTTCAGATGATCCGGGCCCGCGGCGGAGGTGAACGAGCCGTCGGAATTCTGGAGATCCCACATCATCCGCAGGCCGTCGGTCGCCTCTTTCTCTTTTCCGAGATAGTGCTCGGCCTCGAGCACGAAATGTCCGCCCAGGATCCAGAAGTCGCGCGAGACGGTGGGACCGAGTTGATAGACCGGCCGTTCCTTGCGCATGATGCGGGCCTGGGCGATGTTGCGCGCCGAGGCGACGAGAAATTGCTGGTGATCGGCCGGAAGATTCCAGTCGACGGGCGAAACGAACGGTTTCCATCCCTCCCAGAACGCCCGCGTGGCCGAGAGAAGCCGGTCGGTCTCCTTCAGGCGGCCGCGGATTTTTTCCATCCCCTGCTTTTCCAGCGGCATCCGGACAAAGATTTTTCTGACATCCTTCTTCGAGAGTGTGCTTTCGCTGAACACGAGGCGGACCCCGCCCTCGACCGGCTCAAGCCGGGCGGCGGCGTCGATGATCATATAGGGATGATCGGCGCCTGCGGTTTCAGAAACCCTCGTGATTTTTCCGCCGGCCGCGGCGGAATCGTCCACCACCTCGGCGGTCAGCGACAGCCGGGTGCGGATAACGATCTCCGGTGTACAGGCGGCTTCTCCGCCCCCCGCCGGCTCAAAGGTGCAGAGAACGTTATCGATCCGTCCCTCGTCCTGCTGGTTGGTGGCAAAGGTGACGAGGGTCTGATTGAATCCCTTCCATCCCAGAACGGTTGTTATGATCGGCACGGCGGCCGTGGCAAGGTTCTGACCGAGGAATGTGGGAGACTGCCCGCCGGCGGTACCGAACGCAACGACCGCGCCGAACGCGTCGACCGGCTGACCCTTGCCGGGGTGACCGCAGAGGAGTTCCCCTGTCCGGCCGACGAGGCTTTTCGTCTCATCGTCCGGAAAGCAGTAGGTCGACTGCCAGTTCCTGGGGGCATACTTGAGGGTGATATTGCTGACCGGAGCATGTTCGTTCCCTGCTTCCGGGGCCTTCTTTTTATCCTTGTCGTCGACGCCGTAGGCGTTCGCGAGCGCGTTGACAAGACCTAGCGAACCGAGGGAAATCCCCAGATCGCGAAGAAACCGCCTGCGTGATTTTCGTTCCATGCGTTGCGTACCAGTCTGATAGTTCAGGCTTCTGTTGACCGCCCCCGAGGGAGGACGGACGTATTAATGATTATTTCCGCCGGAAGAATCGGCCTTGCCCTGCCCCGGAAGGTTTTTCATCCGGTCCTGCATTTCCTTCATGATTTTCTCCATATCGGGTTTGCCCCCCGCCTTCTGGCGGTCGATCATCTGCTGACGCATCTGGTCGATCATTTTGGACATGCCCGTCGGGAGGGACTGTTTCGTATAGCCTGCGGGAGTTTCGAAGAGCGACTGGGCGAGGGTCTTTTCGTCGATCCGGGTGATCTCCTGGACATCGGAGAGCTTGCCCCCTTTATACCGCTCGGTTTTCAGCGGAAAGGCTTTCATGGCCATGAATTCCTTCTGCCACCCCTGGAGACCGGCATTTCCCCGGCCGCGATTCATCAGGTTGCCAATCGCCTTCGTGAATCCCTCGTAGAGCCCGCCGAGCTTCTGCGTTGCCCAGAGGTGCGTCTCCATCGAACTGTCTTCCACCACCCACTCATCGCACGCATAGCCGAGAATCGTCATCGATTTTCCCGTCTTCTGCGGCATGGAATGTTTCTTTTCCTTGTCGGGCGTGCCGGGAACCGGCAGACTGTCGAGGGCGATCTCGGTATAGACCTTCCGGGAATCGTCGATCATCCAGATCAGGTTCTTGTCTCCGGCGTAGATCAGTTTCACTTCCTTTCCGTCGCGGCCCATTCCTGCGGTGGTGGTGGCGATCCGTTCCCCCTTCAACATCAGGGTGGTGGAAACGATCTTCTGATCCGGGCCGTCTCCCCGGGTTGATTTCATGTCGATGACGCCCTCAAACTGTCCGAAGACCGCTGAACAGGCGATCATCATTAAACCGATTACAGACACTATTTTCATATTACATCTCCTTCAAGAATATCTGGAATGACGAAACTCACCGGGAAGGGCCTTCAGCCCGGAGGTGTGGAGGAAATATGGTACTAAAGATACGGTACTTTTCCAAAAATCGGAGAAGTGCCCGACATTCACTTCGGCTGTGCCGGCGGAAGTCCGAACGCCCGGATTTCGGATGAGAATCCGCAGGTGCGGTGCCGACCGTCGCAGAACGGCTTGTTTTCGCTCTGACCACAGCGGCAGAGGGAGACCGCCGTCCGCCCCGCCAGATCGAAGACGTTGCCATCCTGATCGACTATGCGGAACTCCCCTTCCACCTTTATGCTCCCGTTGCTTTTGATCATGATCGTCGTCATACATCGACACCTTTCCTGCGCGGGAATTCCGGCCGGGGTCCGGCCGCACTCCCCTCGGTTTGCCTGACCGGCCGGTCAGTGGTTTCGGGAAAATGAAATTGTTCGATTTCGGCCGCCCCGAGCGCCTGGCCAACAAATGACTGAATATCAAGAGCTTCTTCCGCCCGGACAACCTCAGCCGGTTCCGCCCAGGTCGTCGGTTTCCTTGGAGCCAGGAACGAACAGCAGTCGTCATACGGCTCTTTCGATATCTCGTAGGTCCCTATGACGCGGGCCAGATTCATCGTCTCTTCCTTGTCGGTACCCGACAGCGGGCGGAACACCGGAAGACCGGCAACTTCGTCGATCACCCGGATATTCCGGAGTGTCTGCGACGCCACCTGACCGAGACTCTCGCCGGTGACAAGTCCCTCGGCTCCCTCCTTCCGCGCCACCGCCTCCGCAATCCGGACCATCATGCGCCGATAGAGCACGATCCGGAGAGGCATCGGTGCCAGCCGGACGATCTCCTGCTGTACGTCGGCGAACGGGATCAGATACAGTTTCATGCCGTACTGGTACCGGACGAGCGTCCCGGCGATCCGCCGCACCTGGTCGACCGATTCGCGTCCGGTATAGGGCATGCTGTGAAAATGCACCCCCGCAATGTTTGCACCGCGGCGCATCATCATCCAGCTCGCCACGGGCGAGTCGAATCCCGACGAAAGAAGCGCAACGACGCGGCCGCTGACTCCGACCGGCAATCCCCCCGCCCCCGGCGATTTCAATCCGTACAGGAACGCCGCTCCGTTCACAATTTCAATATACACGGTCTCGTCGGGATGTTTCATGTCCGCCCGTACTCCGAAGGTCGTGCAGAGATGCTCTCCGACCTGCCGGTTGACCTCCATCGAGCGGAGCGGGAACCGCTTGTCCGGACGGCGCGTATCGACCTTCACCGAGCTGAACGTCCTTCCCCGGAGAAGCTCTTCCGCAATCGAACAGAATGCGGCAACGTCCTGTTCGGTCCGTACCCCGGTGCAGATATTTGCCAGACCGAAGACGCCGGTGAGGCGCGACGCGATGGTCCGGGGGTCTGTCCCGTCCGGAATGTCGATGATCGACCTGCCGTATCCGCCGGAGATGACCGGCGACGGAAGCAGGTCAGCCAGGGCGGTCCGGATATTCCTCGTCAACTGCCGTTCAAAATAGCCGCGGTTATCCCCCTTGAGGGTGATCTCGTGATGATGAAGAATGACAACCCATTTCATGCAAACAAGATATGAATTTCGGCAGGAAAATCAAGCATCCGGACCGGACGGAGACCGGTACGGCGGGTTCATTCGTCCCCGATGCGGCGCGAACGCGAAAGAATCTCGTCGTCCACCTTGCCGTCACGGTCATAATCAACCATCGTCCGGAATTCCGCCGTGCCGTCGAAGATCCTGACATGGTAGGTGAAGGTCGCGAGCCCCGGTTTGAGCTGATGCATGATGAGGGAATCTGCATCCACTTTCCACTCACCGGAGGAGCTATTGACGAGGGAATCTGTTTTAGAGCGGATTTCCAGCAAATAAGTGCCGTCATCGCGAAGGATCGTCACGAACGGCTTGGTCGCAAAGCCGTTTCTCAGGTTATCCTCCGTGAGATCGAGGATGACCGTCGAATCCGTATTCATATACGTATTGACGGTGATGTGCAGACCGATGTTCTCCCATCTTCCGACGAGCGATTTTTCAAGCGCGGATTTTTTCGAGCATCCGGCGAGAAGTGCGCATCCGAGGATGAGAAGTGCGGCGATCCGGAACCCGGAGTGCATTCCAGCCCCGGCCGGTCCGATATTCCGATGTTCTCTGTTCATGATGTTTTTTCCTTTTGTTCAGAATCGCCCGCTTCGTACGCGGCCTGAAGGAGAGCCACAGGGTGCATGACGCGCATCCGGCCGTGCGACATTTCAATTCCCATGGAAAGCTGAAGATGGCACCCCGGATTGGCGGTGGCCACGACGTCGGCTCCGGTTTCATCGACCGTCGACATCTTCCGGTCGAGAAAACGGTCCGCATCGCCGGGTCTGGTAAGATTATATATCCCCGCACTGCCGCAGCACCACGACGCATCGCGCAGTTCGATAAATTCGAGTCCCGGTATCGACCGGAGAAGCTCCCTCGGCTGGGAGGTGATCCGCTGGGTGTGGGCCAGGTGGCATGGATCGTGGTAGGTCACCCGGAGATCCAGCCGGCCCGCCGGCGGTTCGAATCCCTCCCCGACCAGAAATTCGGAGATCTCCTTCGTCTTCCCCGCGACGAGTGACGCCGCGCGGGCGATTTCCGGATCGGCGGCGAATATCTCGCCGTACTCCTTCATGTACGCCGCGCATCCTGCCGAGTCGACGATGACCGCATCCAGATCAGGTTCGGCGAACAGGCCGATGTTCGTCCGGGCAAGCGCGTGCGCCTTCTCCCTGTCGCCGTAGTGTGCGTGAAGCGATCCACAGCAGACCTGACCGCGGGGAAAAACCACCTCAAAGCCGTTGCGCCGGAGGACTGCGACGGTGGCCGCATGAACGTCTGCGAACGCGGAATCCATGAGGCATCCGGTCAGAAGAGCCACCCGGCCGCGGGCCGTCCCGGTCGGTACGGCCGGACCGGTCTGACGGTCGAGAAAACTCAGAATCCCGACGCGCGGCATGAGCCGGTGAAACCGTGAAACCCGTTCCGGAAAAAGGTCAAGCACGCCCGACCGATCGACCGCATCCCGAAGTCCCGAACGGTTGTAGAGCATCATGCACGCGACGGCGATCTTTCGAACGTTGTTTCCCGCGAGGAACCAGCGGAGTATGATCTTCCTCAGAAGGCGTAAACTTCGCGCTTCCCTCCCGCTTTCGGCAATACGGGCCCTCGCATCTTCGACCAGGGCGCCGTAGCGAACCCCCGCCGGACAGATCGCTTCGCACGCCTGGCAATCGAGACAGAAATTGATTTCATCGATCACCGGATCGGTCAGTCCGAGGGTTCCCCGCTCCAGTTCACGGAGAAGGCGGATCCTGCCCCGGGGGGACGATTCTTCCCTCCCGGTTACCTCATAGGTTGGACAGACGGGGAGGCAGAGTCCGCAGTGAAGACACTTGGCGAGGAGTGCGTCGAGATCGGCGGGCGCGGAAAGCGTCGTCATTGAAGATCGGCCGGCATCGGTACTGGCCGTCAGCCGCCGATATACCGGGGGAGCCAGCGCATGATATCGTTGAGGACATCCTCGCCGAACTGATGCCCGGACTCATATTCCCGGTAGGAGAGGTCGGCTTCGGCTTTCTGGAGAAGGTCCTTTGCACGGCGGCCGAAGGAGACGGGAATGACCGGGTCATAGAGTCCGTGGGAGACGAAGAACGGCTTGCGGCGGATCTGGTGCCAGTCGAATGTCAGGCCGGCCTGTTCGGGAACATAGCCGCTGTTGGCGATGACGCCGGCAAACGTTCCGGGCTTGGTCAGGGCGAGCGCATACGACATGATCGTCCCCATGCTGAACCCGCACAGGAAAAGCCGGGCCGGATCGACCGGGTACTCGCGGCATATGTCGTCCATGAACCGGATCAGCTTCTGGTAGCTCTCATCGAACATTTTCGGCTCCGGTTTCTCGACTTCGAGGAGATCGTACCAGGTATATCCTCCGCCCGCCGGAAACTGGAATGGTGCCCGGACGCTGACCAGGAAGAGGCGCTCATCCAGATAGTCGGCCAGGGAGAGAAGATCATTTTCATCCGCTCCCCTGCCGTGAAGCAGGACGAGAGTCGGGTGCTTCTGCCCGGTTTTTATCTTGGCATCCCGGGTTCTGTGGTGCAAGGAGGTCTGAATATGCTGCATAGCTGTTCTCCGTCATCCCATATGCGGCCGGTTGATCAATGCCACGCCACGTCCTCGTACTTTCCGATCTGCTCGCGCGTCCTCGGAAGTTTTCCTTCACAACGGGGCGTCGTTTCGATCACCTTGCCGGGGTTCAGAATGTTCTCCGGGTCGACCAGCTGTTTCAGCTGCTGCATGAGCCTGATCGACGGGGGTGTTACCATTTTTTTCAGCATCTCCCGTTTGTACAATCCGACGCCGTGTTCGCCGGTGATGGTGCCGCCGCAGTCGATCGCCGCAAGCTCCACCTCTTCCACGCACCTGACAGCACGGGCAAACTCCTCCGGATTGCGGTCGTCCGTCAGATAATTGGGGTGCAGGTTGCCGTCGCCCGCATGGCCGAAATTACCGATCCGGACGGAATATTTTTTTCCGATCGTTTCTATTTTTCCGACGAGCCGGGCGAGCTCCGCGCGAGGAACCGCCACATCTTCCATGATGGTCGTCGGGCAGATCCTGGCGAGCGAAGCGAATGCGGCGCGGCGGCCCGCCTTCAGTCTGGCAGATTCTTCCTCGTTCCGTCCGAGCGCTATCGACGTTGCCCGGTGCCTTTCGCAGATCCGGCGTATCGATGCGACATCCTCATCGACAACCGCGGCGTGTCCGTCCACTTCAATCAGAAGCAGTGCTTCGGCATCCACCGGCAGACCAAGCCGGGCATAGGCCTCGACGCACCGGATCGTCGTCTGGTCGAGAAATTCGATCATGGCGGGGGTAATCCGGGCGGCAATGACGGCGGAGACGGTGTTCGCGGCGTCGTCCATCGATGCGAACGACGCGAGGAGGGTTTTGAACGACTGCGGTTTCGGAATGAGCCGGAGAACGGCCCGGGTCAGGACGGCGAGCGTCCCTTCGGAACCCGTGAGGACGCTCTTCAGATCGAACCCGGCAACATCCTTTACCGATTTTCCCCCGGTCGTGAGCACGTCACCATCGGGAAGGACCGCCTCGAGACCGAGCACATAGTTCCGGGTGACTCCGTATTTCAGGCCGCGAAGTCCGCCGGCGTTTTCCGCGACATTCCCGCCGATGGTCGATATGCTCGAACTGCCGGGATCGGGAGGATACATCAGGCCGCACCTGTCGGCGGCCTGGTGAAGCTGTGCGGTGATGACGCCCGGTTCCACCGTGGCCGTCAGATTCTGTTCGTCGATCTCCAGGATACGGTTCCAGTGGTTCGTCAGAAGAACGATCGAGTTCGGAACGGGTATGGCGCCGCCGCTCAGGCTTGTTCCGGAGCCGCGCGGGATCACGCCGAACCGTTCCTCGGAGGCCAGCCGGAGTATGGCGGAGAGCGATGAGACAGACGGGGGGCGGACGACGGCGTCGGGAAGACAGGAAGGCATCGCAGTGCCGTCGTATGAGTATGCAATGCGCGATTCCGTCGAATCAAAAACGTTCTCCCTCCCGCAGATCTCAATAAGCCGTTTGACCGAACGCGCATTCATACCGATCATCGCGAAACGTAATCATTTCGGGCCTGAAAAGCAAGGCCGAAACGGCGAAAATCAGACAGGCGAGCGGGTATCCGCTTATTTTTTCCGGAACAGGAGCGATGCGGAATTGATGCAGTACCGCAAACCGGTAGGGGCGGGACCGTCATCGAAAACGTGGCCGAGATGGGCCTGGCATCTGCTGCAGAGGACCTCGGTCCTGATCATGGAAAAGCTGGAATCACTATGTTCATCGACGTTCGCGGGACTGATCGGCTGCCAGAAACTGGGCCAGCCGGTCCCCGATTCGAACTTGGTCTCCGAACTGAACAGGGGCTGTCCACAGCAGACGCAGACGTAGACGCCCGTGTCGTGCAGATTCCAGTAGGCGCCGGTGAACGCCCGTTCGGTTCCCTTGCGGCGCGCGATTTCGTACTGTTCCGGCGTCAGTTGTTTTCGCCACTCGGCGTCGGTCTTGTGGATCTTCCCGTTCGTCATGTTCTGCTGATCCGTTGAAGTATGTGTGAGGGAATCGGGCGTGACCGATCCGCCGGAAGAGGATATCGGTCGCTCCTGACAGGCCGCGACGGCGGCCAGAAGGAGAAGAAGGAGGACGGGTACAGATGCGTATCGTTGCATAAGAACACAGGGTAATGTGATATAAAAATATAGCGAAGGAATGGGGAGAAACCAAATCACCTGCCGCTCAGCGGTAACCCTCGGCCTGCAGGTTGAAGAGCTCGGCATATCTCCCGCCCCGCGCCAGCAGTTCGTCGTGGGCGCCCGATTCAAGAACGGATCCCTTTTCCAGGACCACGATCCGGTCGGCCATGCGAACGGTGGAGAAGCGGTGAGAGATCAGGATGGCGGTTTTGCCTTTCGTGAGTTCGGCGAAGCGCCTGAACACCTCGTGTTCGGCCCGCGCGTCGAGCGATGCGGTGGGCTCGTCGAGGATGAGCACCTGGGCATCGCGCATGTAGGCCCTCGCGAGAGCCACCTTCTGCCATTCCCCGTAGGAGAGATCGATCCCACCGTCGAAACGCCGGCCGAGCATCTGGTCGTAGCCGGCCGGAAAGCGGGCAATCACGCGGTCCGCCATGCTCCGCCCCGCCGCATCGACGATCTTCTGACGGTTCGCCCGTTCGTCGATTCTGCCGACCGCAATATTCTCCGCCGCCGTCATGTGATACCGGACGAAGTCCTGGAAGATCACCCCGATGCCGTTCCGGAGATCGTCGGGATGATATTCGCGGAGGTCGACGCCGTCGAGGAGAATTCTTCCCTCGGTCGGGTCATAGAGACGCGCGCAGAGCTTCACCAGCGTCGTTTTCCCCGCGCCGTTCTCGCCGACCAGGGCGAGTTTTTCCCCGGCGGGGAGTGTGAGCGAACAGCCTTTCAGCGCCCAATGGTCGCTGTTGGGATAGCGGAATCCGACATTTTCGAGAACGAACCCCTGCCGGATCGGATCGGGAAAGCGTTTCGGCGCGGCCGGCGGTTTGATGGCGGGCTCGAGGGCAAAAAATTCAAACAGATCGTTCATGTAGAGGGCCCCTTCGGCCAGTGTCGAGAACCGCGTGAGGATTCCCTGCAGAAGGGTCTGCATCGTTTTGAACGAACCGGCGAGGAAGGTGAGCTGTCCGATGGAAATCTCTCCCCCGACCGTCCGGAGAATAATGACAAGATACGCGGAGTAATAGCCGAGCGTGCCGATGACGGCCAGAACACTCCCCCAGACCGCCCTGCGGAATGCCAGCGACCTGTTCGTCTGGTAAAACTGCGCGAAAAGCTTCTCATAGCGGCCGATCAGAAATCCGGAGAGGCTGAATATTTTGACTTCCTTCGCGGTTTCGTCGCTCGCCCCTGTGTAGCGAAGCATGTCGAGCTCCCGCCGCTCCGGCGTCCATTTCCGCATGAAGGAATAGGTTTTCGCATTGAAGTGCGCCTCACCCAGGAACGCGGGAACGAGAGCGACGAAGAGAAGGATCAGAAGCCACGGATTGAAGGCAATGAGGGCGATGGCAAGCGAGCCGATTGTCACAGCGTCCTGAAACTGCGCAAGCGCCTGCCCCATCAGCGCCGTCCGGCCGACGGTCTGCTGACGCGCCCGTTCGAGTTTGTCGTAGAACACCGAATCCTCGAAGTAGTACAGATCGAGAGATGCGGCATGGGACATCAGCCGGATGGATGTTTTGTTTGAGAACAGGTCTCCGAGAAGGCTGTCGGAGAGAGCGATGAGCCGGCCCAGCACGTCCGACACGAGAAGAACCGCCATTTCCAGGAGAACCAGCTCGAGCAGTCCCTTCGAAATGATTCCGGCGTGACCGGTCGCAAGCCTTACGATCTCGTCGATGATGAGCTTCCCGATGGTGAGAGCCGCGACCGGTGCAGCCGATCTCACGAGACGCAGAAGCAGATTGGCTGTCGTCAGCTTCCGGCTGGTGTCCCACATGAGGGAAAAAAATTTCGGAAGGTTGCGGAGCGCCTGAAGACGCTCCCGCAGGGAGAGCGGCTGCCGGGTGTCCCTCCGCCCCGGGGACTGGGTGTGTTTATCTGCCACGCCGAATCCTCCGATCAGAACCGGCGCTTTCTCTCCTGCCGGGCAGGGCAGAACGCGTCATTGAAGCCGGACGAGGGTATAGGACTTTGCACCTTTCCGGATCACGACAAATTTACCGTGGAGGACATCATTCATCGATACGCTCCTGGCCGGATCATTCACCCGGACGTTGTTCAGATAAATCCCCCCGCCCTCGATCGACCGCCGTGCTTCACCCTTGGAGGGAACGATGTGGGCATCGACAAGAAGCTCCGTGCACGGGATGCCTTCTCCGCCGAACCGGGTCTTCGGAATGTCGACAGACGGAACGTTTTCGAATATCTCCACGATATCCGCCGCCCCGAGATCCGTAAGATCCTTGCCGAAGAGCGCATTCTTCGCCTGGAGCGCCCTGCCCAGTGCGTCTTTCCCGTGGACAAGCTCCGTGACGTAGCCTGCGAGAGCGGTCTGGGCTTTCCGGAGATGCGGCTCGGCCTTCACCGAAGCGTCGAGATCCCCGATCTCCTGTTCGCCCAGGAGCGTGAAAAATTTGAGGTACCGGACAACATCCCGGTCGTCGGTGTTGTACCAGAACTGGTAAAAACGGTAGGGGGATGTCCGGGCCGGATCGAGCCACACCGTCCCGCTTTCCGTCTTGCCGAACTTGACCCCGCTCGAAGTCGTGATGAGCGGAAAGACGACCCCGTAGGCCTCCCGTGCTCGGAGGCGGCGGATCAGGTCGGTCCCCGACACGATGTTGCCCCACTGATCGCTCCCCCCCATCTGGAGCGTACAGCCGTACCGGTCGGAGAGTTCGAGAAAATCGTACGACTGAAGAAGCGAGTAGCTGAATTCCGTGAACGACATTCCCTGTTCCTGCGCAATCCGGCTTTTCACCGAATCCTTCGCGATCATTTCATTGACCGAAAAATATTTCCCGATGTCCCGGAGAAATCCCATCATGGTCAGGGTACCGAGCCAATCGGCGTTATTGACGAGTCTGGCGGGATTGGAAGGGGCGCTGAAGTCCAGGAAATGGGAAAGCTGTTGTTTTATGCCGACAACGTTCGCTTCAATATCCTCCTTTGAGAGAAGTTTGCGTTCCTCCGATTTTCCGCTCGGATCGCCGATCATCCCGGTCCCGCCCCCGGCGATGGCAATCGGCATGTGCCCGCCCCGCTGAAAATGCATCAGCCCCATGAGGGGGAGAAGCGAGCCGACATGAAGGCTCGAAGCCGTCGGATCGAATCCGATATAGCCGGTCCGGATTCCGCTCCGGAGATGCTGTTCGACGCCCGCAGTTTCCGAGTGGATAAATCCCCGCCAGGTCAGTTCTCTGTAAAAATCGTTCATTCCGTCTTTCCACAAATGAGTTTGAATCTCATAAAAGTAGCATGTTGCGGGGCTAAAATCAAGCCATTCAATTATCCTCGCCCGCATCGCTTGAATTTCGGCACAAAATAATTTACCTTTGTGCTCGTTTTTTTACCGCCCACACATAACCATTACCGCACACGACACCCCGATGCCCCTTCTCGACGACGAACCGACGGTTCACTCCCGCCGTCTGCTGAGGACCGGTCTGCCGCTGTTCCTTCTCGCGCTTGTCCTTTCGATCCTCATCCACCAGACCGCGCACTCGCTCGTCTACAAAAAAGCGTGCGGCGGACAGGCCGGCCCGGCCTCGGTCCCCTCTCTTGTCCGTGAGGATAGGACCGAATGTCCCGCCGCTTCTCTCGCCGGCACCATCGCCACCTTTGCGACCGCCATCGCCTCTTTTGCGGTGTATGCCCGGAATACGCGGAGACTCTTCTGGGGATCGATGGCGTTCGTCAACGCAGCCATCCGGATCCCGTCCGGCGTCGCCGTTTTTCTTCAGCTTCTGATCGGACAGAAATCGGATCTCGCTGTGGACGAAAGCGTGGCGCTCAGACTCCTTCACCAGCACGACCCTGCCGTCAGCATCCTCCTCATCTGTTTCTATTCGCTGACGCTCCTGTTCCTCGCGATCACGATCGTGCATGATACCAGGATTCTGCCGGGCAAGTGGATGATTGCATCGTGCCTGTTCGTCGGCATCATCCCGCTCGAACTGCTCATCCGCCGCGCGCTCGGCATGCTCCCCCTCTGAACCGGGTCAAATTCCCCTGATCGCCGCCTCGGCCGCGGCAAAACCGCTCGCCACGGCTCCCTCGATCGTCGCCGGCAGACCGGTCGCCGTCCAGTCCCCCGCCAGAAAATAGTTGCGGAGTGGAGTGATGGTCCCGGGCCGGAGGCGCTCGACGTCGTTCGTTGGGGAAAACGTCGCCCTTTTTTCCTTGATGACGATTGCGTGAACGGTCCTGGGCTTCCTCCCGCGGCAGAAGAACTCGCCGATATCGTCCACAGCCATCGCGATGAGTTTTTCCTTCGGTTCACCGATGAACCGGCGGGCGCCGCTGATGACGCAGGAGAGGTAACCCGGTGGACCCCCCCGATGCGCCGTAATCCGGCGCCGGTTGAACACCCACTGGACCGATCGGCCGATGCATCCCGCGAAGTCCATCTCCATGATCTCCTCGTCGAACCAGAGATGCACAGAGACGATCGGCGAGGAGGCGATGCGGTTCAGCGAGGCGAACGGCATCACCGAGCGGAGCGGCCCCGGCAGTACCTTCCCGAGGGAATAGGGCGGCACGGTCATGATGACACTGCTGGCAGTGATCAGACGCCCTCCTTTCATCCGCACCCTGTAGCCGCCGCGCGGTGCCGGCTCCACCGAGACCACTTCTTCCCCTTTCCAGACCCTGCACTTCCGTTCTGCGAGGATGCGCTCGGCGGGAGCGACGTAGAGTTCCGTCTGCCCCACATCCGGGAGAAGAATTGCCGAATCGGCCCGGCCGCCCAGAAATGCGGTGCGGAGCGACCGTGCGAAGAGGAGGGCGGAGGCGCGATCCGGCTCCTCGTTCATCACCGACACCGCGATCGGATACCAGAGCGATCTCCGGGCGAGTTCCGACTGACCGGCCGCGATCAGCCATTCCTCCACCGTCAGGCAGGAGAGTTCCGCTTCCAGGGCTTTGTTCCAGCGGTAGAGATGGAGACCGACGTTCAGAAGCCTGCGGCGCTCGTTCCACGGAAGAAGGCGGAACTTCAGCATCCCGGCGGTCAGGTGAAACGGCCGCGGGAGCGCGGATATCGTGAACGGGACGTATCCCAGGTGCGGATCGATGAGAGGAAGATGGAGTGCGGAACGCGACCTGAGGTGACCGCGGGAACCGACCATACCGAGATATTTCATCGTCGCGCGATACGCACCCAGAAGGACGTGCTGGCCGTTGTCGACGACATCGCCGGTTGCGGCGTCGATATACGACGAGCACCGGCCACCCAGGGAGCCGGTCTGTTCCGCCAGCGCCGTGTCGAGGCCCGCTTCGGTACAGCGGAGGGCGGCCGCGAGGCCGCTCAGGCCGCCGCCGCAGATCAGCACATCAACGGAGGCGATCATGGAGCAGACGGATGGTATTCAGAATCCGAATACGCGCTCCTTCACCCAGTACTTCAGGGCGATGAGGAACTGGATCCCCCGCGATATCCGGACGGCATGATCGAGAACGTTATAATCGATGTCGCGGATCCGGCGGAGCGTGCGGTAATAAACCCTTTCCATGATCCGGGCGGGGAACATGGCCCGGCGGTCTTCCCGGGGAAGCGATTCCCGCGCCCGGCTGAAGAATTCCTCCGCGCGGTCGGTTTCGAACTGCATCAGCGAACGGAACTCCGGGGTGAAAGTTCCCGCCAGAATATCCTCCTCCCGGCATCCGAATCTCTCCAGATCCTCCTGCGGCAGATAGATCCGGCCGTACCGGGCATCGACCCGGACATCGCGGAGAATGTTCGTCAGCTGAAGGGCGATCCCGAGGTTCACCGCGTAGGCCGATGTCTTTCCGCTCCGCGGACCGAAAATTCCGAGAACCATCAGGCCGACCGTGGAAGCGACAAGAAAACAGTATTCCTGGAGTTCCGCGAATGTGCGATAGCGGTTCCGGACGAGGTCCATCTCGACGCCCCGGATGAGGTCCTGGAAATGTCCGACCGGGATATTGAAGGTCCGCGCGATCGCCAGAAGCTGACGGAGCAGAGGCGAGGGCGACTCACCCCGGATCGCGTTGTCGAGTTCCAGACGCCATTCCTGGAGGCGGCGGAAGTTCCTCGACACCTCGTGCTGGTTATCGACGATATCGTCCGTGGTGCGGCAGAAGGCATAGACGACCTTCAGAGCATCGCGTTTCGGTTTCGGCAGGAACAGAAACGAATAGGCAAAACTGCTCCTCGATTTTGCGACCGGGAGGTCGATTGCTATGTCAGATCCCATGGCTTCGATTTTTTTCTCAGTTTTGCGGGGTCGGCGGTCAGCAGTCCCTTGCCCAGAATAACCGCCTTATCGAAAAGGGAAAGAGACGGACGCCGGCTGAAGATATCGTATTTCCGCCGCTCCAGCATGCGGAGAACCGACATGCCTCCGAACCAGACCAGCCGGAGTTCGATCTGGAGCTCCTTCTCGACGAGGCGCGGGAGTTCCGCCCCGTCGAAAAAAAACGTCCGCGTCCTCTCCACCTGGAATTTCATGAGATTCCGGAATTCCTCGCTGTATTCCCCCTTCTTCCAGGACGATTCGGAATAGGAATGGGAGCGCATATCCTCGAGCGGAATGTACAGCCGGTCCTTCCGCGCATCGACCGCGACATCCTGCCAGAAATTCGTCAGCTGAAGCGCCGTACAGATCGCATCCGATTTCCGGAAAAGATCGTCGTTCCGGTGATCGAATATCATGAGCACGATCCTTCCGACCGGATTCGCGGAACATCGGCAGTAATCGAGCAGGTCCGCGAAGGTCTCGTAGCGCGACTGCACAACATCGCGCTTGAAGGCCGCGATGAGATCGAGGAGCGGTTCGGGGGGAATGCGCTGTTGTTTGACCGTCTCGCGAAGCGCGATGAAGACCGGGTGGGTGGCAATTCCGTTATAACAGTCGCGGAGAGCCGTCTCCCATTCGTCCAGCCGCCGCAGGCGCTCTTCTTTCGTCAGATCGCCCTCGTCCGCAAAATCGTCCGCCATGCGGCTGAATGCATAGATCGCCTGGATGTACGGCCGTTTCTGGTCGGGAATGAGGAGCGACGCGACGGGGAAGTTCTCGTAATGCGCCTCCGTCAGACGGGCGCAGTACTGAAACGCCTCGTCCGTGCTCATACCACGGGCTATATCGGCGGTGACACTCATGCGGAACTCAAAATACTAAAGATGGGAAGGAAAATCAACGAACCGTCCGATGCCCGGGCGCCGGGTCCGGAGATTGCGGGAACCACGCAGGCTTGTTTTCCGTCGAAAATTTTCATAAATTTGTGACGGTAAATCTTCCCTTTACCGTCATCTCCGGCGGAGTAGCTCAGCTGGTTAGAGCAACGGAATCATAATCCGTGTGTCGGGGGTTCGATTCCCTCCTCCGCTACAGCAGTAATCCTCCCTCCAGGCATTCGCCGGGAGGGAATTTTTTTACTAAATCTCCAATGGGAATGACTCCTTCCGACCCGCTGGTACGCACAGTTCTTGATATTCTCCGGCGGAACGAATTGATCCCTCCCGGGTCTTCGGTCCTTCTCGCGGTGAGCGGAGGACTCGATTCGATGGTGATGCTCGAGCTGATGCACGCATGCGCGTCGCCGGGCGATTTTACCATCGCCGTGGCGCACTGCAACCACAGACTGCGCGGGGACGCCTCGGATCAGGATGAGGAGTTCGTTGCGGCGCGTGCGCGGATTCTCGGAATTCCCTGCTACACCCGCCGTGTCGATACCGCGGCCCACGCGGAGACCCGGAAACTTTCGATCCAGGAGAGCGCCCGGGAACTGCGGTATGCCTTCCTCGAAGAAGTCCGGAAGGAGCACGCGTTCCGGGTTGTTGCAACCGCACATCATGCGGACGACCAGGCGGAGACGCTCCTCTTCCGCTTTCTCCGCGGATCCGGGATCAGGGGACTCCGGGGAATTCCGATTTCGGATCCGGCCCGCCACCTCATCCGCCCTCTTCTTCCGCTCCGGCGGGCGGAGCTGGAGACATATGCGCTCCGGATGCAGGTTTCCCACCGGGAAGATTGCACCAATGCGACCGACGACTACACGCGGAATTTTCTCCGCCACAAAATCCTCCCGCAATTGACGGAGGTTAATCCGAACGTCGCCGGGACCCTGGTACGCACGGGGCAGTTGTTCCGGTCACTCGACGAGTATCTCGCCGAGATCACCGGACCGCTGTTCGCTCCCGTTATTCTGGAACGGTCGGAGACCGGGCTGGTCATCGACCGGGAACGATTCATGGTGCTCCACCCCTTTCTGCAGGGGTATCTTCTGCACACGGCGGGGCGCGAACTGCTCGGGCACGACGCCGAATGGGCGACCGTCCAGTCGATGATCGCCGTCGCCGTGAACGAAACCGGATCGCAGTGCGCGGTGTCGGGAACGTGGCGCTTCTTCCGGGACCGGGGGAGGCTTCTCCTGCGCCGGGAGGAGGATGAGCAGAGGTTCTGCATTCCGGTGGAGAGCGGCCGGGCCTACGAGCTGGGCGGGTACCTCTTCCGGATGGACCCCGCCGGGGCTCCGGTTTTTTCCGACAACCAATCGGTCGAGTATGCCGATGCGGAGGCGATCAAAGGTCCTCTCGTACTCCGGAACTGGGAAAAAGGGGACTGGTTCATCCCGCTGGGGATGTCGAACAGGCGGAAAGTGAGTGATTTTTTTATTGATGAAAAAATTCCTTTATTTGAAAAGAATTCGGTGCCGATTCTGGTATCAGACGGCAAAATTGTATGGATTTGCGGAAAACGGCTTGACGACCGGTTTAAGATCTCCCCGAAAACGCAGTCCGCAGTGAAACTGGAATACCGGCCACGATAACGACGATCAGATGACGCCAAAATACTTCGAGATCAACAACGAACGGTTCGTTCTTTATCTATCAGAGAAAAAAATCCAGGCGAGGGTGCGGGAGCTCGGCACCCGGATCAGCAGACACTATCGCGGACGGGTCCCGATCTTCATCGGCATTCTGAACGGATCCTTCATATTCCTTTCGGATCTGATCCGGCATGTTTCCATCGACTGTGAGATCGATTTCATGAAATTATCGAGCTACGGCGATGCGAAGATCAGTTCCGGCAACGTCAAGATGCTGAAGGATCTGAACTGTCAGGTCGAGAACCGGGACATCATCATCGTGGAGGATATAGTCGATTCCGGTCTCTCGGTCGACTATATTCTGAAGCTGATCCGCGAGCAGCAGCCGCGATCCTGCAGTGTGGTGAGTCTTCTTCAGAAAAAAAATGCGCAGAAAATCAAGGTGCCGGTGAAGTATGTCGGTTTTTCCATCCCGAATTATTTTGTGATCGGCTACGGACTCGATTACGCACAGAAGGTGCGGAATCTCAGGGGCATCTACCGCCTCGCGGGTCAGCAGGCATGAACCTATGGACACGATAAAGGTCTGAATGTATGGCTGGACAGGATACTAAACAATCACCCGAACGGCAATCCCAGAAAAAGCTTCCCCGGCCGCGCCGCCCGCGCCCGCAGAAACAGTTCAGGAACGACGAGGATTTCAACTGGGGAAAGGTCCTCAAGGTGGTCCTCAGCTGGTCCGCGATCATCCTCGGCGTCTTCATTATCATGACGCTTTTCCGGACGCAGGAGACGACCGAATTCGAAATCGACTATACGCAGTATCAGGCGCTCCTCCAGCAGGATCAGATCAGTTCCGCGGTCATCAAGAAATCGGAGATGAACAATTTCGAAATGCACGCCACGCTCAAAAATCCGACCGATCTGCGGAACGTAAACGGAAAATCGGGGCAGGCGACGAAGTTCATCGTCACCCTCCCCTATATCGACGCCGGCATGGTGAAGGAATGGAACGACCGCCATATTACCTTCACGGTCACCAAAGAGGACAATACCTGGGTGAATGCCCTCCTGAGCTGGCTTCCGTGGGTGCTCGGTCTCGGCGTCTGGCTCATCATCATGCGGCGGATGCAGGGCGGGGGAACCAAGGGCATTTTTTCCTTCGGGAAAAGCCGCGCCAAAGTCATCAGCGAGGGACAGACGCGCGTCACCTTCCAGGACGTGGCCGGTGCGGACGAAGCCAAAATTGAACTTCAGGAAATCATCGAATTCCTCCGGGAACCGTCGAAGTTCCAGCGGCTCGGCGGAAAGATACCGCGGGGCGTGCTCCTCCTCGGGCCGCCGGGAACCGGGAAGACGCTCCTTGCCCGCGCTGTCGCGGGTGAAGCGGGTGTTCCGTTCTTTTCGATTTCCGGAGCCGACTTCGTTGAGATGTTCGTCGGGGTCGGGGCGAGCCGTGTCCGCGACCTGTTCGAAACCGGCAAGAAAAATGCCCCTGCGATCATTTTCATAGACGAAATCGACGCGGTGGGCCGTCACCGCGGCGCGGGTCTCGGCGGCGGTCATGACGAGCGCGAACAGACCCTCAACCAGCTTCTGGTGGAAATGGACGGCTTCGAACAGAACAGCGGCGTGATCATCATCGCCGCGACCAACCGTCCCGACGTCCTCGATCCCGCCCTGCTCCGCCCGGGACGCTTCGACCGGCAGATCGTCGTCGACCGTCCGGATGTCCGGGGCCGCGAGGGAATTCTGAAAGTCCATACCCGGAATATCCCGCTCGACGAGAATGTCAATCTGGAACTGCTTGCGAAGGGAACTCCCGGCCTGGCGGGCGCCGATCTGGCAAACCTCGTGAACGAAGCCGCACTCCTCGCCGCCCGGAAAAACTGCAAGACGGTGAGCATGCTTCATTTCGAGGAAGCCAAAGACAAGGTGATGATGGGGATCGAGCGAAAAAGTCTCATCATTTCCGACCAGGAGAAAAAGGTCACGGCATACCACGAATCGGGACATGTCCTCGTCGCGAAGAAAATTCCGGAAGCCGATCCCGTCCACAAGGTGACGATCATCCCCCGCGGCCGCGCCCTCGGCGTCACGACCTATCTGCCGATCGACGAAAAGCACACCTATTCGAAGGAGTATCTCGAGGCCATGATCGCCTATGCGCTGGGCGGCCGTGCGGCGGAGAAACTGATCTTCAATCAGTTCACGACGGGAGCGGGGAACGACATCGAACGCGCCACCTCCCTCGCCCACAAGATGGTCTGCGAGTGGGGCATGAGCGCCCGGCTTGGTCCGCTCGCCTACGGATCGAAGGAGGAGGAAATATTCCTCGGCCGGGAAATCACGAGAACCAAGAATTATTCCGAAACCACGGCCGTGGCGATCGATGAGGAGACCAAGCGGATCATCGTGGAGGGAATGACGCGCGCCGAATCGATCCTCGCCGAACATATCGAAACGCTCCACCGGCTGGCGATGGCACTGCTCGAACGCGAAATTCTCGACGGCGATGAAATCGACCGGCTGATCCGGGGCGAATCGCTCCCCCCTGTCGAACGCCGTCCCAACGGAGAGAACAGCACCACTGGCGGGGAAGCACCGCCCGCCGCGCCTGCACAGCCCGGTGAGACCCGGTAACAACGGTTCCGATACCTTCCGGATCGAGCTGATCCGAAAAACGATCCACCTCTGTTCGATCGTGATCCCGGCCGTCTACTGGTACATTCCGAAAGCGGCCGCTCTGGCGATCCTCTTCCCCCTCACCATCGTTGTCGCCGCACTCGATCTGGCCCGCTACCGGATCCCCGCCATGGAAGCGTGGTTCACCGGCACGTTCGGCATTCTCCTCAGGAGTCACGAGCTGGACAAGAAGCGGATCAGCCTCAGCGGGGCCACCTATGTTCTCCTCTCGGCGACGCTGACGATTCTCATCTTTCCCAAACTGATCGCCGTCACCAGTTTTTCCACGCTGATTCTGTGCGATATCAGCGCCGCCCTCGTCGGACGAAAATTCGGCCGGCACCGTTTCTTCCATAAATCGCTCGAAGGATCCGGCGCCTTTTTTCTTACCGGCATTCTGCTTATCGCCGTTCTGCCAAAAATCGAATACAGTGCGACCGAATATCTCATCTCCGGAGCGGCCGTCGCCTGCGGAACCGCCGTCGAAGCTCTTCCGATCCCGGTCGACGACAACTTCTCCGTCCCGCTCACCGTCGGTTCGCTTCTCTGGTGCGGATATACCGTTTTTCTCCCCCATCTCAACATTCATTCATTCTGAGACATCCGATGCGCGTCTATCTCTCCGGTGGAATGGAATATGCCGACGGCGAAGGAAGCCGATGGCGTTCCGAACTTCAATCCTGGCTCGAAACACACCTCGGCGACTCCGTCTTCAATCCGAACGTCGAAAGCGACCGCTTCTTCGAAATCCACCATCCGACGGTCGATTTCAGGACGCTGAAATATTCCGATACCCCCCGCTACCGCTCCATCGTCAGAGACCTGGTGGAAATCGACTGCCGTGAAATCGCCGAACGGACCGATTACCTGATCTGCCTCTGGGACGAGGGGGCGATCAGAGGCGCCGGCACAAAAGGCGAGCTCACCATGGCCCGGTTCTTCGGAAAGCCGGTCTACTTCGTTACAACCTATCCGCTTCACGATGTGCCCGGATGGATCCTGGGCTGTATCACCGAATCGTTCTCTTCGTTCGATGATTTGAAGAAATTTCTCCTCCGCCGCAAAAAATCGTAGATACCACCGGGTTCGGTTGTGCATGAGCCTGAAAAATAGTATTTTAGCGGCCTGAGCACGATCCACCATCATTGAGGTTATCATGCATCGATTCGTTCTTACCGCTCTGCTCGCGGCATTCGCCGCATTCTGCACTCTGTCGGTCTCCTGGAGCCGCTCAACCGATCCAACGCTTCAGCCGGCCTCCCCGAACCTTCCTCTTGGAGCATCCGTCTACGCCGCACGATGCGGGATGTGCCACGGCACGGATGGAAAAGGAGACGGGCCGGACGCACCTCTCGTCACCCCCCGCCCCCGCGATTTTACCTCGGGTAAGTACAAGTTCCGGTCGACCAGCCCCGGCTCGATACCATCCGATGCCGATCTTGCGAGAACCATTCAGGACGGCCTCCCGGGAACTTCCATGCCCGGAATGCGCGAGTTCGTCGGCGGCGATACGCTGAGGGCCCTGATCGGCTATATCAAATCATTTTCACCGCGCTTTACAGCAGAACGGCCGGCGGCTGTACGGAGTTCAGCGACTGCGGCCGCACCCGGTTCGCCCGGGGCGGGTAAGAAGGTCTACGATAAACTTCAGTGTTACGGCTGTCACGGCAGTGACGGCACAGGCGCTGATGCCATCGCCACCGGACTGACGGACGACTGGCAAAACCCCGTCGCCGCGACGAACCTGACGGAACCCTGGACCTTCCGGGGCGGCGCCGGCACCGAGGATATCTACTATCGTCTTGTTGCGGGAATCGACGGAACCCCGATGCCGTCGTTCCGGGGATCTGCGTCCGACAGGGAACTCACCGACCTGGCCGCCTATGTCAGATCCCTCGGACGCACTCCCGTATGGTCGATGAAGGCCGGGGAGGTCGGCTCGTTTTACGATTCGCTGGAAAAGAAAGAAATGAACGACCCGGTCGAACACGGCAGATATCTCGTTGAATCACATGGATGCATCGACTGTCATACGCCCCGGGCGGCCGACGGCTCCATGCTCGAATCGCTGAAACTGGCCGGCGGCATGACGTTCACTCTCGGCCCGTACGGAACCGTCGTGTCGACGAACCTCACCCCGGACAAGGAAACGGGCATCGGCGGGTGGACGGACGATGAACTGAAGAAGGCGATCATGACCGGGGTCCGCCGCGACGGCTCCCGGTCCATCCCGTTCCCCATGCCGTGGACATCCTACGCCAGCTTCAGAAACTCCGATGTCACGGCCATTATTGCCTATCTCCGTTCGCTTCCTCCGGTGCAGAACGCCATCCCTGCGCCGAAAAGTCTCAATGTTTTTTCCTATCTCTGGGCCAAATTCAAGATGCTCATTCTGAAACAGGATTTTGCCGTTACTTCACCGCCCGGCAATGCGGGATCGGCCCGGACATCGGACACCCCTCAGCAGGCAAACGGAGGGACACGCTGATGAAAAAAATCCTGAAATGGACCGCCATCGGTCTGGCCATTCTCATCGTCATCGCGTTTTTCGGTTTCCTCTATCTCATTCCGCCGTTCACGCTGGCGCCGCCCGATTCGTTCAGCCTGGCGGAGCGGAACGCCTACCCGTCGCTCGCAGGCATCTCCGATGCGGGGGAGCGGAGAATCGCCCAGCGCGGCCGGTACCTCGTCCAGACCATCGGGTGCACCGGATGCCATACCCCTGGAGGCGACAAGGGTCCGAAGTACGATTCCGAATTTCTCGCGGGTGGGATGAAGCTGACGGAACCGGGATTCGGCACCGCGGTCAGCAGAAACCTCACACCGGACTCTGTGAACGGTCTTGGAAGAAGATCCACCGCCCAGGTGCTCAGGACCCTCCGATGCGGCCTTGCCGCCGACGACGGCCGGATCTTCAACCCCGACATCATGCCGTGGGCGGCTTTTTCACACATGACGGAAGAGGACCGGTACGCAATTGTCGTCTTCCTCCGCCACCTTCAGCCGGTCAGGCATGGAATCCCCCCCTTCACTCCCGTGAATGAACTCCCCACCTTCGGCATGTACGGAGGGGATTACGGCGTTCACACAGGAAAGTAGGCGCCCGTCTATAATTTTTCGTACATTATACCCGGGAACACACCATGGAAAAGATCATCCGGAAACAGATGCTGGTCGTCGGAGACAGGGTGCTCATCATCCCCGACTCGGACAAGGACCGTACGGAACACGGTCTCTATCTGCCACCGAATGTACGGGAGAAGGAAAAAGTTCAGAGCGGTTACATTGTCAAGGTCGGCCCCGGGTATCCCGTCCCCAACCCGAATTATATCGACCAGGAGTCATGGTCGACCTCCCCGAAGGACCCCGTGAAATATATCCCTCTCCAGGCAGAAGAAGGTGATCACGCCATATTCATCAAGGATCAGGCGATCGAGATAGAATATGACGCGAAGCGCTACCTCATCGTGCCCCAGAGCGCGATACTCATGCTAATCCGCAGGAACCCGATCGAAGAACTCGGAACCTGAGACCGGCACCGCCTACCCGGCGGTGCCCCCGGGGGCGTTCTGTTCAAGTGCCTCCAGGACCAGTTCCGCGACGTCCTTCACCTCCACCGTGTCCCCCGCTTCCCGGGCCTTCACTCCGTCGGTCATCATCGTCATGCAGAAGGGACATGCGGTCCCGATGACATCGGGCTGGAGAGAGAGCGCCTCCTCCGTCCGCTCGATGTTCACCCGTTTTCCCGTCGTCTCCTCCATGAACATTCTCGCGCCGCCGGCGCCACAGCAGAATCCCCTGTCCCTGCTCCGGGGCATTTCCGCGAGCGTAACGCCCGGAATGGCTTTCAGCGAGTCGCGCGGCTCGTCATATGTCTGATTGTATCTCCCGATGTAACAGGAGTCGTGATAGGTGATGACGGAATCGAGCGCACGGGCGGGTCGGAGACGGCCCTCGGCGATGAGCCGGCTGATGAACGTTGTGTGATGGGTGACGTCGTACTTCCCCCCGAGAGCCGGATATTCATTTTTCAGGATATTGAAACAGTGGGGACAGGTCGTGACGATATTCCGGACGTTGTACCGGGCGAGCGTTGCGATATTGTCGTTCATCAGCATCTGCGCGAGATATTCGTTTCCCGCGCGCCGGGCCGGATCCCCGGTGCATTTTTCCTCCGCCCCGAGTATCGCAAAATCGATCCCCGCCATCTTCATTAGCTTTGCGAACGCCCCGGTCACCCGCCGATACCGCGCGTCGTACGCCCCGGCGCACCCGACCCAGAAAAGGATTTTTGCGTCGGGTTTTTCCGCCATCGTCGGGATGGCGAGACCGGCGGCCCAGTCGGCGCGTGAAGCATGGCTGAACGCCCACGGCGTAAAATTCCGCTCCAGGTTCTGGAACGTCGCCTGCAGTTCCTTCGGAAACCGCGATTCGTTGAGAACGAGGAAGCGACGCATATCGACAATCGCATCAACGTGTTCGATCTGCACGGGACATTCCTGCACGCACGCCATGCAGGTCGTGCATGCCCACAGTTCGTCCTCCGTGATATAGGAATCGACAAGGCGGCGGCCGGCGATCTTCTGAAGTGCCGGATTCTCCTCCGACCCGGTCTGACCTGCGCTTGTCACCGCGGCGAAAACCGGGGCCTTTTCCAGAAGACGGCGCCGGATATCGACAATGATTTTTTTCGGTGAAAGCGGCTTGCCTGTCAGCGCTGCGGGACACGCCGCGGTACAGCGGCCGCATTCCGTACAGGTATAACCGTCCAGAAGCTGTTTCCAGGTCAGATCCTCGACGTCGGCGGCACCGAACCTGACCGCAGTTTCATCCTGCAGGTTCAGGGGCTTGAGGGTGCCCCGCGCATCCAGCTTGGAGAAGAAAACATTCGGGACCGAGGAGACGATATGAAGATGCTTCGAGAAGGGGAGATAATTCAGAAATGCGAGTACCAGCCCGATATGGATCCACCAGAAGATCCTGAACCAGACCACGAGCGAGTCGGTCTCCATGCCCCGAAACGGCAGGGACAGCAGTGACGAGATGAACCGGGCGTGCGGGGCGCCTGCGGTGCCCAGGGCGACAGATACCCCGTTCTGGAAAAACATCGACACCATGATGCAGAGAATCGTGGAGAGGATCATCAGTGCATCAACCTGGGCATGTCCGTGCACGTCAAGACGCGATGGACGGGTAACCACCCGGCGGTAAAGGGCCGTCAGAACGGAACAGATCACCAGAAATCCGGCGATCTCCTCCATTACCGCCAGAGGCCCGTAGAAGGGACCAAGAAATGCCAGGGAAAAGGATGCCGAGATGCCGCTCCCGATCGATTCGACGATCGCCAGAAGAAGAACGAGGAACCCCCAGAATATCGCCGCGTGGAGAAGTCCCGCCAGCGGTTCCCTGAACAGTTTTGTCTGTCCGAATGCGACGACAATCATATTCGCAAGACGGCGGAAGGGGGATCGGAACCGGTTCTCCGCCTTCCCGATCGCGAGGTACGTGATCAGTCTGCGGACCCGCAGGACAAAAAACGACACCGAGAATGCGACCACACCGAGGATGACCAGTGATTGTGTGCTCATACGGGAGTGTCCGTTGTGGTGTTAGTCCTGAACCTGCATCCAGCCGTGGAGGGTGGTGACGGCGTTCCCGCCGATCCGGACCGATACCGGCCTGTTGTTTTCGACGAGAAGCTCCACCGACACCCTCCCCTTCCTGCCGATGGGATCCCCCTGTTCGCCCTGGAAGACGCACCGCCCCGCCTGGGGCTCGAGGAAACCGTTCTCATAGAGATGAACCGCAAGCGGTCCGTGCGCGGATCCTGTGACGGGGTCCTCGTTGATGCCCTGATTCGGCGCGAAAAACCGCGAGTGAACCGCCGACCCTCGGTCGACCGTCTCGGTCGTGAAAATGCAGAGACCGTGGAGGTTTCGGGAATCGAGAAAATTCGACATCGTGACGAGATTCGGCTTCAGCGTGAACAGCGTATGGAGCCGTTTGACGGGAACCAGGAGGTAATCTCCGCGGCTGATGGGCATTCTGTTTTCGAACTCGCTGAGCGTAATGTTCAGAACGCGCACAAGGTCGATTTTGTAGTGCATGACCCGTTCCAGAACCGGCACCTTCAATCCCATCATCACCGTGATCACGCCGGCGTCCTTGACGATTTCGATCGGAAGAACTCCGGATGCCGTCTCCAGCCGGAAGGAATAGCTACCGTCCTTTTCCATCCCGTTGTGCCCTCCCTCCGCCAGCGCATGGAAACTTGCAACCGTGGCGTGACCGCAGAGCGGCACCTCCGTCTGCGGCGTGAACCACCGGATCCGGAGATCGGCGTCTTCCTTCGTCGCGGGAAGAATGAACGCAGTTTCAGAAACATTCATCTCGCGGGCGACCATCTGCATCTGCTTCTCGCTCAACCCGCGGCCGTCCAGCACCACTCCGGCCGGATTCCCGGTCTGCGGAACGGTCGTGAATGCGTCGACCTGAAGTATGTCAATCTTCGGCATCCGGCCTCCTTCCCTCCCCCAGAATAATCGACCGGAGCGCGTTCCGGCCCTTCGTATAAATGAGATTCCGGCCGACCGTAAAGAATGCATCGGGAACCGGCACGACGGCGTTTTCCGTGATAAGATCGCTATATCGGACTTCGCCCCCTTTGCCGCCCACCACCGTGAGGTGATGCCGCCACGGTATATGTTCACCCGCAGACCGCGCGCGCGCATACCAACTGCAGGCGGTCAGATCCCCCGACCGGAGGAATTCGATCCCCGCCACCTCATCGGTCGGCGTAGCCCCTTTCCGGAAGAAGGCGCCGAGGTCCGCCGGCAGAGGACTGTCGCCGGCCACCGCCGAGGGATATTCCGCTGTGGACCTGCCTCCGGCCGGAACCGTCCTCATGCTGAGAAAGGCATTCTCGTCCAGTCTTCGTACCACATCTCCGGTTGTCCGGCTGAGTTCATAGACGCCGTCTTCCCCGAAGAGATCCTTCCGCCCGAAGACCGCATCGCCTTCCGCTCCGGCGAAGACAAGATCGTCGTTTCTCCAGCGTATCTCTCCGGTCTGGAGATCGACCGCAATTATTTTCCTGTGTTCCGGCATATCGGGTGATGCGTATTCATGAAGAAACAGCGTCCCGCGGTTCACCGCCTCGATGCCAATCCACCATTGTTCCGGAAACGACCGTCCGCGCCAGAGCGCTTTTCCCGTTTCCGCATCAAGACAAAAAAAAGAAACGGCCTTGCCGACCGGATCCCTGTCTTCCCCCACAAGGAGCCTCTCTTCCGACACCATGATCCGCCAGAGCAGACCGGTGGTCGCATACTCCCACGCAAGCGGAATTTCGCTTCTTTTCAACCAACGGAACAGAGCCATGCGGGAATCGTTAAATTTCTCGAATAAGATAATCATTGCCATTTATAATATCAAGACCTCCGGCAATGACGAAAGGAAGGGGTTTACAGCGCGGAAAAATATTCCCGTAAATGAGGTATCATCCGCCGGAGGGCCAAACCCCGGTGACTGATGGTGTTTTTGATTTCGAGAGGCAATTCCGCAAATGTCTGTGAGTATCCGGCGGGGACGAAGAGAGGATCATAGCCGAAGCCGTTCGTTCCCCGGAGGGACAGGCCGATCCGTCCCGGACAGATCCCTTCGGTCACTTTCCGGTATCCGTCGCCGACAAACGCAACCACACAGCGGAAGCGGGCGATTCTCTCCCCCTCCGGGACCCCGGAGAGTTCTGCAAGGAGTTTGCGGTTATTCTCCTCGTAGGAAACGCGCTCACCGGCGTATCGCGCGGAGTAGACCCCGGGCTGAAGGCCGAGAGCATCGACCTCCAGCCCCGAATCGTCCGCGAGTGCCGGCATGCCCGTTTGACGGAAGATCTCGACCGCTTTTTTCACCGCATTCTGCTCGAACGTCTCGCCGTCCTCCACGACCTCGGAAATATCGCTCCGCTCAAGGAGGGAATGCACCTGCACATCGATACCCGCGAGAAGGGTGATAAGCTCGCCAACCTTGCCGCGGTTTCTTGTTGCAAGAATCAGATCGTGTCCGGAATGCGGCGTCACTCTGATGCCCGCCGATGTGAGAAATTACCTGCCAAGCAGTGCTCCGACCGCTTCATCGATCCTGTCGACGCCGATGCATTCTATCCCCTCCGGACGGGAGAGGCCGTTCATATTTCCGCGGGGAAGGACGATCCGGGTGAACCCGAGTTTTGCGGCTTCCTGCACCCGTTTCTCGCAGTGGCTCACCGTCCGGATCTCGCCGGCAAGACCGATTTCCCCGACCGCAACGGCGCCCGGATCAACGGAAAGATCGCGGATGCTCGAGATGATCGAACTGGCGATGCCGAGGTCGACGGCCGGCTCCTCTGCGCGGACGCCTCCCGCAATGTTCACAAAGACATCGAACTGTCCGAGATTGACGCCCATCCGTTTTTCGAGCACCGCGATCAGCAGTGCAAGCCTGCGATAGTCCAGTCCGGTCGTGTTCCGCTGGGGAACATTATAACTCGTGGAGGTGACGAGCGCCTGCACCTCGATCAGAATCGGCCGGGTCCCCTCCACGCTCGCCACGACGGTCGATCCGGAGGCCCCGGACATGCGCTGGGAAAGAAATACCGCGGACGGATTCCTGACCTCCTGCAGACCGGCCTCCCTCATCTCGAACACGCCTATCTCATTCGTCGACCCGAATCGGTTCTTCATCGCCCGGAGCACCCGGTACGCGTAATGGCGTTCCCCCTCGAACTGCAGAACCGTATCGACGATATGCTCGATGACCTTGGGTCCGGCGAGCGCCCCCTCCTTCGTCACATGACCGATCAGAAAGGCGGGAACCGACATCTCCTTGGCCATTCTGGCAAACAGTGTCGTCGATTCGCGCACCTGCGCCACGCTTCCGGGAGAGCTTTCGAAGCCCGGCCGGTACATCGTCTGGATCGAATCGATGATCATGAGATCGGGCGGATCGCGCCTGATCAGTTCCTCGATCAGATCGGCGTTTGTCTCCGCGAGAATCAGAAGGGATCCGGCGCCGGTGATCCCGAGCCGCTCCGCACGGAGCCTGATCTGATGGGGCGATTCCTCACCCGAGACATAGAGAACCGTCCGGTCGCCCACGCGGGCCGCAAACTGGAGCATCAGCGTCGATTTACCGACGCCGGGATCGCCGCCGAGCAGAACGACGGATCCGGGCACCACACCGCCCCCGAGAACCCTGTCGAATTCCGGAAGCGACGACTGGAGGCGGGGCTGATCGACGGCATCGACCTGGTCCAGCCGGAGAATGGGAGCGGGCTTCCCGCCGGTGTGACGCTTCCGGTCGACCGTCTTGCCGGTCATTTCCTCCACGAACGAATTCCACTGTTCACAGCTCGGACAGCGGCCCGTCCATCGCGGTGATTCATACCCGCACTGCTGACAGACGTATTTCGAGTTAATTTTTGCCACGCGGGGGCTCCGGCGCCAGTCTGGTATCCCTCCCCCAGAGGAGTTTCGTCCTCAGCAGATCGAAATACGAATTATTCTTCCTTTTGACCAGTTTGACGACGTACTCCGCCTTCCGGATGGTAAAGGAAACCGGCGGCTTGAAAAAATCCTCCCCCTGACCGTCGGCGATAAGGTGGACAGGTTTCACCGCCGCCGCGACGAAGATTTTCAGAACGCTGGTTTCCGGGACCACCACCGGACGCGCCGTGAGGGCGTGGGGGGAAATCGGGGTGATGGCGATGACCCTGCTGTCGGGGGTGATGATCGGCCCGCCGCTGGCAAGTGAGTAGGCCGTCGATCCGGTCGGCGTCGCAAGGATGATCCCGTCCGCGGCGAGCGTGAAGAGGTATTCCGCTCCGACGCTCGCCTCCAGATTGAGAACGCGGGGGGAAAGCCCGCGGTCGATGACGACGTCGTTGAGGGCGAAGTAGCGTTTCGGCGACTGATCGGT
Source organism: Bacteroidota bacterium (assembly GCA_035524335.1). GTDB lineage: Bacteria > Bacteroidota > Ignavibacteria > UBA10030 > SZUA-254 > DATKPE01. The sequence goes on along the minus strand of DATKPE010000001.1, from coordinate 46,747 downwards.
CTGGACCGTGAGCACCATCCGCTCGTCGATCCGGTAATCGTTCCGGACGATCTCGGAGATCGCATTTTCGAGCTCATCCACGGAGGCCTCGGCCATGAATCCGAGTTTCCCGAGATTGACGCCGAGAATCGGTGTGCCCCGGGAGCCCACGAGTCGCGCCGCATTGAGCATCGTGCCGTCTCCGCCGAGCGCGATGATGATATCGCACCGGGACGCGAGGAGATCGGGATCGATGAATTCAGCGGGACCGATCGAAAGTTCGGTGTCGCGGACGATCAGCCACTGGGCGAGACTCTCCTCCAGACAGTATTCGATCTTTTTTGCATGGAGAAACTGCAGGAGATGCCGGCTCACCTCCTCGAGCCGGGGTTTCTGGAGATTTCCCATGATGCCGAATTTCATGAATGCCCCTCCTCCTTCCCCTCTGCCGGCGAAGGGTCTGTTTTCCCCGACTCGTCGACAAAATTCAGACGCAGATCCCTCAGAACCGCGGAGATGGTGCGGTCCTCGTCGGGACTCAGATTACCCTTCATTTTCGTCTTCAGCATCTCGATCATGTCGATGGAGATCCGGGCCTGATCGAGGTTTCGTTCGATCGTATCGGTCACCGGATTCTTCAGTTTGCCCATTTGCTGGAGTGCGGTCGACTGAAAAAGCGCCACCAGCTGGAGCAGGAGCAGGGAGTCGCGGTCGTGTGTATCCATAATTCACCTCAGGATTCAATTGTAGGAATTTCGTCGGAGACAATCAATTGCCGGACACGATCCCGCGCCGGCGTTCGGCGATCTTCGCATATTTCACGAACACATATGCGGATGAGAGAAGCGACAGGACCAGCCCGTGAAGACCGTCGAGAAAGCCGAGCCGGAAAATGTACATTTTCAGAAACATGAACGGCGGACGGAAAAGGAGGTCGGAGACCGCCGCCCGCTTTCTCCCCTTCTCCCCGTCAAGTGCCGCGAGAGTCGTATACTCGTTGAATTTCCGGAGATAATGGTAGAGCGTTTCATCGGTATAATGAAGAAGATCGTTCCGCAGTCTTCCGTGCGGAGGAGGAGCTTCCACAAACTCATGGACTTCCCGTTCGCTGAACTTCCCGGTTTTCTTTCTGAAGAGACGGACGACATAACCGGGATACCAGCCGCAGTGCCTGATCCATTTCCCGAGAAAGTAGGCCCGGCGGGCAACCTCGTAACTGTCGGGGACGCGTCCCGGCAGGCCGACCAGCGTGCGGATCTCCGATCCAAGCTCCGGTGTGACACGTTCATCCGCATCGAGCCAGAGGATCCATTCCTGCGAGGCCCGTGCGAGACCGATATTTTTGGTCCTGCCGTAGCCGACCCACTCCGTTTCAATGACGATCGCTCCCGCGGCGGCGGCAATCTCACGCGTTCTGTCGCGGCTTCCAGAGTCGAGGACGATGATCTCCGCCGCCCAGGAGACGCCGGCGATGCAGTCGCCGATGTTCCGCTCCTCGTTCCTCGCCGGAATAATGACCGATACGGGCGCGCGCGGTTCCGCGCTCATGCCGCCTCCCCGGCCCGAAGCCGTTCCGTGACGAGAACGAGACCGGTCAGAAACCAGAAGAGGACCGCGATTTCGTGGTCTCCGAAATTCCATTCGAAGAGACCGTTCACCTGAAATCCGGCGAATGCCGCCAGACAACCGAGCGCGATCGCACTCAGCAACGCCGATCCCTCCCGGGATGCGGCGGTCCGCCACATGCGGACTGCGATCCGAACGAATATCGTCATGACGATCGTGAACCCGACGATACCGAGCGTCACCAGGAGCATCATGATATTATTGTGCAGATGCCCCCCTTCTGCGGTATCAAGCGGAATAATGTAGGTGATGTAGTATTTACGGAGATCGACATCGCCGAACCCGGTAAATGGACGATCGAGGAACATCCTCCAGCCGGTCGTCACCATGTGAATCCGCGTCAGATTCGACGGCATGGCGGGATCGAAAATACTGACCGCACGCGCCGTCAGATCGCGGGGAGCGGCGAGCAGAAAGAGAATGATAAGGAGGGCGGCGGCCGGTATGATCCACCGGTAACGGCGCAGACCGATCACAATGAGGCCCGCCACAAGTCCGAGCCAGGAGCTCCGTGTCTGCGTCAGGACGAGACCGGTGAAAATCGGGACGAGGGCGGCGGATATCCAGATCCGGAGCCTGCGGGGAACGGACTTCGACAGTGCCAGGGGAAGACCGAGGAGGAAGACGATCATCTTGATCCCCCCCTCCGTCAGAAAATACTGGAACACAGAAAGACGCTGGAGATGTCCGCGGGCGAATGAAAGTGAAAAGATCTCAATGAGGGATGTCACGGAACAGACACCGACGATCAGAACGACCGCCAACCGGAGATCTTCCGGCGTCCGGAGAGCATACAGCGAGAGATAGACGAAGCTGATGAGGATCAGCCGTTTTGCATTGACGAGCGAATTTGCGGGTTCCTGCGAAAAAACAGCCACAGAAAGTTCCGCGATGAGGTAGAGGACGAAAAGCAGATCGAACGGGGTGCGGCGGAATTCCGTCCCGCGGGACCGGAGCAGGACCAGGAGCCAGAGTCCGATGGCAGTGCCCATGGCGATGGAAGAGAGGGCAACGGAGAAATTCACGCTGACCACCGACACGAGCACAGACCAGAGGATGACGTTCCGCAACGGTCCCGTATCTGGCTGACCGGTCATACGCGGAACTGAAGTTCGTACAGTTTCCGGTAGAGACCGCCGGAATTTTCGAGCAGTTCGGTATGCCTGCCCGTCTCGACGATTCTGCCGTTGCTGAGGACGACGATCCGGTCGGCATGCTGGATGGTCGACAAACGGTGTGCGATGACGATCGAGGTCCTGCCGCTCATGAGATTGTTGATCGCCCCCTGCACGAGCAGTTCCGATTCCGTATCGAGCGCCGAGGTTGCCTCATCCAGGATGAGTATCGGGGGATTTTTCAGGATCGCACGGGCCAGGCTCAGCCTCTGCCGTTCCCCTCCCGAGAGCTTCACGCCGCGTTCACCGATCACCGAGCGGTAGGTCTGGGGCATTTCCATGATGAACGCATGCGCATTCGCGGCCCTGGCGGCGGCGCTGATTTCCTCGTCGGTCGCATCCTCGAGCCCGTAGGCGATATTGTTGCGGACGGTGTCGTTGAACAGGATGACCTCCTGCGTGACGATGCCGATCTTCTCGCGAAGCGAATGGATATCGACCGACCGGATATCGGTCCCGTCGACGTAGATACCGCCCCGGAGAGGATCATAGAAGCGCGGGAGAAGATCCACCAGCGTGGTCTTTCCGCTCCCGCTGGGACCCACGATGGCAACCACCTCCCCTTTCCGGATCGTCATCGATACTCCGGAGAGCACCTCATCTCCCGTCGGGTAGGAGAAATGCACGTTCCGGTACTCGATTCCCGAGCTGAATTCCGCCAGCGGGGGGGCCGGTACGGGATTTTTCACGCCCGGTTCGGTATCCAGTATCTCGAACAGCCGCTTTCCCGCCGCGCTGGCCTCCTGAATCCGGTTGTTGACGTTCGTCAGCTCCTTGATCGGGGGCATGATCTGAAAAATGATGAACAGAAAGAAGAGAAACTCGCTTGCCTGAAGCCGGTGCTCGATGAGAATCTGCCTGCCGCCGAACCAGATGATGACCGCTCCCGCCATCACGCTCAGGATCTCCGTCGTCGGCGAGGCGAGATCCCTGATCCGCGTGATCTTGATGACCGAGGCGAAGTAGCGCTGGGTCTGCGCCATGAATTTTTTCATCTCGAATTTTTCCATCCCGAACGCCTTGACAACCTTCACGCCGCTGATGGTCTCCTGCAGGACCGAGGTGATATCGGCGAGCCGTTCCTGCGAAAGGCTCCGTTCTTTGTGCAGACGGATGGCAATTGCGCTGATGATGAACAGCGCGAACGGAAACACCGTGAAGGAAATGAGCGTCAGCTGCCAGCTGATCGAGATCGCCATGCTCAGGAAAACGAGGATGAGCAGCGGTTCCCGGATCGAGGTGACGAAGAATGCGCTGATCCCGCCGTTCACCACGGTGACGTCGTTGGTGATCCTGGAAATCAGCTCACCCGTCCGCTCGTTGGTGAAATAGCCGAGCGGCAGATCGTGCAGATGCCGGTAGACCGCGTTGCGGAGATCCTTAATGACCCCTTCCTCGGCGTAATTCATCCAGAATGTCTGCATGTAGCCGAAGAAATTCTTCGCCACGAACGTCAGGATGAGCATCGTGCAGATCCGGAAGAGCGCATCCATCTGCGTCCCGCTGAAGACGTACCCGAGAAACCAGATCTTGATCTGCGTGAACAGCGATACCAGCGTGCCGGGGACGCCGGTCACCGCCGCGGGAGCCCCGGCGCTCTCCGGATGGAAAAGGATATCGAGCAGGGGGATGAAAAGCGAAATCGATGCCCCGCTCAGCACCGAATAGAGCACGGTGCAGATCACGGAGATCATCACCTGCTTCCAGTAGGGCCGGACAAACCGGACGATGCGGAAATATGTTCTCAGATTCGACATGTCAGCGTCCCGTGACGGCAATTTTCTTCAATCCGTCCGGACAGATCGGATTGCGTTCAGCTTCCACCCGCGCGAAGATGGCCTGATTCTCCTTCGTGGCGACTGTCGCCGGATGGTACAGGTGATAAAGTATCGCAAGATATCTCAGCGTCACCAGCCGGACGCCTGTCAATCCAAGCCGGAACGCAATATCCGTGTCCTCGCCGATCCCCGGACCGCGGTACTCCTCATTGAACCCATTGATCCGCTCCAGGAGATCCTTCTCCACGGAAAAATTGCATCCGAGAATCCCTGCGCGGTTCCGGTGGAGAAGACGGCGCACAAACGGCCGGGTGATCCGGATGCCGTCCTCCAGATTACTGCTTCGGGCGAGCAGGCCGTCGAGCCAGACCGACGGGGACAAACGCTCGTATTTTCCCGCCAGAACATTCTCCGCCGTCAGCCGTTCCGTCAGCTGGCGGCTGAGGTTGACCCTCCGCCCGCAGAGGAGGCTCATCGGCTGACGATGCATCTGATGATCATAAAGAAAATACCGGTGCGGAAGGCAGTCGCCGTCGATGAACACCAGGTAGTCGGTCTGCGCGGCTTCGATGGCACGGTTCAGCATGCGGTTTTTGCGGAATCCTTCATCCTCCTGCCAGAGATGGCGGAGCGGAAAACCGGAGTCCCGTGCGGTTTTTCCGACAAGCTCCGCGACCGCGGGCCCCGAACCGTCGTCGGCAACGACGACCTCGAACTCTTTCATCACCTGCCGCCGCAGTGCCAGCAGAATATACTCGAGGTAACGGACATTGTTGTAGACGGCGATGATCAGGGTCAGCGATGATCGGGATGAAGGACCGGTTGTCATGGACGGTCAGCGGCGGAACGCCCCGAGTTCCACATTCGTGACCGGCGGCAGCGGCTCGCCCCGGCCCTGCCGGTACCGGTACTCCCAGAGTTTCGCATAGAGCGCCAGGGTATAGATCGCCCCCAGAACCGCCAGGAGAAACCCCGGCATACCGTCACGATATCCGCCCAGACCGAAATATTTTCTGAGAAAATGCGCCGGCGGGCTGAATAAGATCTTCCCGAGCGGCTTCCGACTGCGTTCCGGCTCTCTGAGAAGCGCGGAAATCTGGAGCGAGGTATAATCGTTCATCTTTCCCAGATACTGCCCGATCGTATCGTAGGTATAGTGGTTGAGAAGCCCCGTGAGTCTGCCCGCCTCTCCGTTCACCCGGAAACCGCCGTGCACCTCTTCCGTCACTGCCGTATACCGTCCCCTCCGGAATAGCCGGAGGGTGTAATCGGGGTACCAGCCGCCGTGCATGATCCATTTCCCGAACGCCTTCACCCTTCTCGGAACTTCATACCCGTCCCGGGAATCGGGACGGCCCGTCACCGCGCGGATTTCCTCTGCGAGTCCGGGCGTCACTTCCTCGTCGGCGTCGACATACAAAAACCACTCGCCGGTCGCAGACGCGAATCCCCGCTCGCGCTGTCTGATGTCGCCGTCGTAGGCGTGTCGGAGAGTCCGCGCACCGGAGCGCTCGGCGATCTCCACCGTACGGTCGGTGCTGAACGAGTCGACGACGATGATTTCGTCCGCCCATGCCAGACTGGCGAGACAGCGGGGGAGGTTGCGTTCCTCGTTGTAACAGATGACGATGACCGACACCGTTCCGCGGCGCTCCATCATTTCACCACAAGGTTCACCAGCTTATTCTTCACCACCACAACCCTGACGATTTCCTTTCCTTCGGTGTACCGCCGCACATTGGCGTCGGCCAGCACCATGCGGCGTACCGTTTCCTCCTCCGCATCGGCCGCGATCGGGATTTTTGTCCGCACCTTCCCGTTAACCTGCACCACCAGCTCGACGGACGATTCAGCCGTCTTCGCCTCATCATACTCCGGCCAGGCCTCGTAGGCCAGGGTCCCGGCATGCCCGAGCTTTTTCCAGAGCTCTTCGGCCAGATGCGGTGCGAACGGGGAGAGGAGGAGAACGAACTGATCCATGGCCGCCCGCGGTTTCGGATCTGCATTCAGAAATTCATTCACAAAGATCATCAGCTGTGAAATGGCCGTATTGAAATTGAGCGAATCGATATCCGCCGTGACCTTTTTGACCGTCTGGTGATGCAGTTTTTCCTGCTCCGGTGACATGGAGACTTCCCGGACGGACGGCAGGAGATTGCCATCCTCGTCCACCAGCATTCTCCACGCACGGTTCAGGAAACGGTGAACCCCTTCCACCCCCCTTGTCGACCAGGGCTTCGCATCGACCAGAGGACCCATGAACATTTCGAAGAGACGGAGCGAGTCGGCGCCGTAGTCCCGCACGACATCGTCGGGGTTGACGACGTTGCCGCGCGATTTCGACATTTTCTGGCTGTCCTCCCCCAGGATGATTCCCTGATTGATCAGCCGGCGGAACGGCTCGGGTGTCGAAAGATGCCCGAGATCGAACAGCACCTTATGCCAGAATCGTGCATAGAGGAGATGGAGCACGGCGTGCTCCGCCCCGCCGATGTAGAGATCCACCGGCATCCAGTACCGTTCTTTTTCCTTCGAGACAAACTCCCGGTCGTTGTTCGGATCTATGTACCGCAGATAATACCAGCAGGAACCGGCCCACTGGGGCATCGTGTGCGTTTCCCGTCTGTATCCCTTGCCATCCTCCCCTTTCCCGTGGACCCATCCCGCCACCGATGCGAGCGGCGACTCGCCCGTCTCGCCCGGCTTGAACGAACTGCTCTCCGGCAGGACTACCGGCAATACATCTGCAGAAAGCGCCTCCACCTTTCCGTCGTCACGGTAAACGAGCGGAAACGGCTCCCCCCAGTACCGCTGTCGCGAGAATAGCCAGTCGCGAAGCTTGTAACTCACCGTCGGATTGCCGATTCCCGAGGCAACAAGCCACCTGCCTACGCGCTCCTTTGCCGCCGCAGTCGGCATTTCGTTGATGCTGACCTCGGCCGACGCGGAATTCACGGCAATCCCCTCGCCGCAATAGGCCGACCCGAAACGGGCGGGATCGCTCACATAGGCCTCCGCAAGCGCCTCCGGGGGCACGGCAACGGGAGATGCGGGAGCATGCGCCTCCAGCCATTCCCCGGGGGGGAGGACCACGGCGGTGACAGGCAGATCATATTTCCGGGCGAAAGCAAAATCCCGGTCATCGTGTGCCGGGACCGCCATGATGGCGCCGGTGCCGTATGTTAAAATCACATAATCCGCGATCCAGACAGGAATCTGACCTCCGGTCGCCGGGTTGACGACGAACGCGCCTGTCCATACCCCGGTTTTTTCCTTTTCCAGCGCGGTGCGCTCTAATTCACTTTTAAGCTTCGCCTGATTTCTATATTTTTCAACAACTTCACGTTGTTTATCTGTAGTAACCTCCGGAACAAGCGGATGTTCGGGGGCGAGCACCATATAGGTCGCGCCGAAGAGGGTATCGGGTCTGGTGGTAAAAACCCTGACGTTTTTCCGGCTCTCCGGAAGGCGGAAACTGATTTCCGCCCCTTCCGATCTGCCGATCCAGTTCCTCTGCATTTCGATAATACCTGGAGGCCACTCGAGTCCTTCCAGATCGCGGGCCAGCCGTTCCGCGTACGCGGTGATGCGGAGCATCCACTGCCGCATCGACCTCCGTTCGACGGTATATCCCTTCTCGACCCACTCCTCGACCTCCTCATTTGCCAGGACCGTCCCGAGAGCCGCGCACCAGTTCACCGGCATTTCGGCGAGGTAGGCGAGCCGCCGCTGTTGCACGTACGCATAGCGGTCGGCTTCCGAAAGACCTTCCGGGACCTTCAGCTCCCCGATCGGACGCGCCTTCTGCCGTTCCGGATCGTACCAGGAATTATAGAGCTGAAGGAAAATCCACTGGGTCCAGCGGTAGTACGACGGATCGGTGGTATTGAGCTCCCTCGACCAGTCGTACGAAAGGCCGAGCATGCGTATCTGACGCTTGAAATTGGCGATATTCTGCTGGGTTGTGATGCTCGGATGGATGCCGGTCTGCATCGCATACCGTTCCGCAGGCAGGCCGAACGCATCCCAGCCCATCGGATGAAGCACGTTGAATCCGCACATCCTCTTATACCGGCAATAGATATCCGTTGCGGTATAGCCTTCCGGATGACCGACATGCAGGCCGGCGCCGGACGGATACGGGAACATGTCGAGAACATATAATTTCCTGCGGGCCGGATCCTCCGTGACGGTAAATGTGCCGTTCTTTTCCCAGTACTTCTGCCAGGTTTCTTCGATCGTTTGAAAAGGATAACTCATGGAAACAGACGGATAAATTATCGGGTTCGTGCCTTAAACTTGAATATCGTTGAAAATAATCATTTTCAGAGGGAGATACAACAAAGACTGATCAAAAAAAAAGGGTTCCCAGCCGTACGGGGGAACCCTTCGAGTCAATTGGTATGACGGTTACGGCGTATCGGCCACCGTCCCGCGGGCGAATTCCTTCTCCTCTTTCTTCTTGGGGGCCTTCTTCGGCTTCGGCGTCGTATCGCTCACCGGAAAATCTACCATCTCGAGGACGGCCACTTCGGCGCTGTCGCCGAACCGGCGGCCGAGTTTCACCACGCGCGTGTACCCGCCGGCGCGTCCGGAGATTTTGGAGGCGATCTCGCCAAACAGTTCCTTCACGACCGTCCGATCCTGAATGTACCGGGCGATGATGCGGCGTGCGTGAACGCTTTGCGCGGCATTTCCGGAGGCCGCATTCTTGGCGCGGGTGAGGATTTTCTCGGCCACCATCCGCGTTTCCTTGGCCTTGGCGACGGTGGTGGTGATCCGTTTATGCCGGAAGAGCGCTGTGCAGAGTGCGCTCAGAGTCGCCTTCCGGTGACTTGCGGTGCGTTTCAGTTTCCTGCCGGCTTTTCTGTGTCTCATGGTGATAGCTTTCGGGGTCAGCGGTTATTGTGAACTTTCGTGCAGATATTTTTCCACGTCCATGCCGAACGTGAGTCCGAAACCTTCGATGATTTCCGACAGTTCGGCGAGCGATTTACGGCCGAAATTCCGGAACTTCAGCAGTTCGGGTTCATCGCGCCGGACCAGATCGGCGATTGTCTTGATGTTGGCGGCCCGGAGACAGTTATGGGACCGCACGGACAGCTCGAGATCGTCGACCGACATCTGGAGCACTTTCCGGATGCGGGCGACCTCGGAATTTTCCTCCTTCGGATCGTCCTTCTGGTTCGGATCGACGTCGAAATTGAGAAACAGCAGGACATGATCTCTCAGGATCGTCGCCGCCTGGGCGAGAGCGTCGTCGGGTGCAACCGAGCCGTCGGTTTCGATTTCGAGGATCAGTTTCTCAAAGTCGGTCTGCTGGCCGACTCTCGTCGATTCCACGAAATACCGGACATTCCTGATCGGGGTATAGATGGAATCGATGGAAATGAGACCGGGGGTTGGGTCGATCGCCTTGTTTTCCTCGGCGGGGACGTATCCCTTGCCCCTTCCGATCCGGAGTTCCATTTCGACCGACGCGCCGCTGTTGAGGGTGGCGATATGCTGATCGGGATTGAGAATTTCGATTTCGGGATTCAGTTTCTGAATGTCCGCGGCGGTGACGTCCTTCGGACCCTTCATTTCCACCACGACCCGGTTGAGCTTCTTATTCACCAGTTTCATGCGGATCGATTTCAGGTTCAGAATGATTTCCGCAACGTCTTCCACGACGCCGGGAATGGTGGAAAATTCATGCAGAACGCCTTCGATGCGGAGGGCGGTGATGGCGGTACCCGGCAGTGAGGAGAGGAGAACACGGCGGAATGCATTGCCGATCGTCACGCCGAAGCCCTTTTCAAGCGGTTGCAGGATGAAACGCGCCGACGTGTTCGAATAGGCGGTCTCATCAATCTGAACTTTTTCCGGCATCTGGTATGTAATTCCTAACATGGGTTCAATCTCCCTCGTTTCCGAAGCTGAGTGAATGCATGGGATCAGTTATTTCGAGTACAATTCGACGACCAGCTGTTCGTTGGCATTGAGCGGGACATCGGCCCGCTCCGGGATGTTCAGGAACGTTCCCGTCAGCGTCCCCTTGTCGAGGCTCAGCCATGGCAGCATGGTATTGTCCTTCATCCGTTTCATCGAGGAGTGGATAACCTCCAGCGCCTTGCTTTTATCGCGCACGTTGATGATATCCCCCGGATTCAGGAAAAAGGAGGGAACCGTGACGACTTTCTTGTTGACGAGGAAATGACCGTGAACGATCAGCTGTCGCGCCGCTTTCCGCGAGGGAGCCAGGCCGAGCCGGTAGACCGTGTTGTCGAGTCTGCGCTCGAGCATCTTCACGAGGGTTTCGCCCGTGCGGCCCGTCTGACGGAGGGCTTTCTCGAAATAACTCCGGAACTGTTCCTCCATGAGTCCGTAAATTCTCCTGATCTTCTGCTTTTCCCGGAGCTGAACGCCATACTCGGAGATCTTCTGACGGCGTCCCTGGCCGTGCTGGCCCGGCGGATAGGCCCGCCGTTCCACGGGGCATTTCTCCGTGAAGCATTTCGTTCCCTTGAGAAACAGTTTCTGCTTTTCCCGCCGGCATAACCGGCAGCTCGAATCGATATATCGTCCCATACGTTCCTTTAGGTGTGTATCGTGAACAGGTTCTTAAACGCGGCGCCGTTTGGGCGGCCGGCAGCCGTTGTGCGGTATCGGGGTGATGTCGCGGATGCTCAGCACTTCGATGCCGAGCGTCTGCATCGACCGGATGCCCGCCTCCCGCCCGGAGCCGGGTCCCTTGACATAGACATCGACCTTCCGGAGTCCCAGGTCGTACGCTTCCTTCGCCGCCGCTTCCGCGGTGACCTGCGCGGCAAACGGCGTGTTCTTCCGCGAACCCTTGAAGCCGTTCCTTCCCGCGGACGACCAGCTGATCACGTTGCCGTAGACATCGGTGATCGTCACAATGACATTGTTGAACGTCGCGCGGATGAACGCCTTGCCGGTGACGTCGACCTGGATTTTTTTCTTCCGCTTTGCCGTTCCGGCAGCTGCGGCAGTCTGTGCTTGTTTTGCCATAGGTTCCTTCTGAGATTATTTCTTCGCAGCTGCCTTCTTCTTGCCGGCAACCGTCTTTCTCTTGCCCTTGCGGGTACGCGCATTGGTCCGTGTCCGCTGTCCCCGGACGGGAAGCCCCTTCCGGTGCCGCAGACCCCGGTAACTGTTGATGTCCATCAACCGCTTGATGTTCATCTGAACTTCGCTCCGGAGCGCTCCTTCGACCTTGTAGTCGGACGTGATGATCGAACGGATGCGCGAAACCTCGTCGTCGTTCAGTTCACCCACCTTCTTGCCGCGGTCAATGCCGGCCTGCGCCAGAATCTTCTGCGCGCTCACCCGGCCGATGCCGTAAATGTAGGTCAGACCTATTTCCGACCGTTTGTTTTTTGGTAAGTCGATGCCAGCAATTCGTGCCACGAACCCGAGTCCTTTCTGGTTATCCCTGACGCTGTTTGTGTTTGGGATTCTTGCAGATCACCCGGACCACACCCTTCCGCCGGATGATCTTGCAGTTCTCACAGAGCCGTTTGACTGATGACCGTACTTTCATACTCCATCTCTCATTTATAACGATAGGTGATACGACCCTTGGATAGGTCGTAGGGTGACATTTCGACGGTGACCTTGTCACCGACAAGTATTTTAATGTAATGCACGCGCATTTTACCGGAAATCACTGCAAGGATTTCATGGTTATTGTCGAGCTTCACACGGAACATCGCGTTCGGAAGTGTCTCCGTGATGATCCCGTCCATCGTAATTGGTCCCTGCTTTGCCATTCACCCCTTCAGACTGTGAGTATTTCCGGTTCGTGTTCCGTTATCAGTACTGTATGCTCAAAATGGGCTGACGGTAAGCCGTCCGCCGTCCGGATCGTCCACCCGTCGGGATCCACCCGAACCCGGTAGGTCCCTTCGTTGACCATCGGTTCGATCGCCAGCGTCATTCCCGCTTCCAGCAGAAGCCCGGTCCCCGGTTCACCGTAATTGGGAACCGGCGGTTCTTCATGCAGGTTCCGGCCGATGCCGTGACCGACGAGATCCCGTACGACGCCGTAACCGTCGGCTTCGACGGCTTTCTGCACCGCCGCCGAGATATCGTGCACCCTGTTCCCCGCCTTTGCCCGGCTGATACCGAGCAGGAGCGAGCGTTCGGTGCTCTTCATCAGGCGCAGTTTCTGATCAGAGACCTGTCCGACCGGAAACGTCCACGCGCCGTCGCCGTAAAAACCATTCTTCCGCACGCCGACGTCGATGGAGAGGATCTGACCCTCTTCCAGCCGGCGCGAACCCGGGATCCCGTGCACCACCTCGTCGTCGATCGATGTGCAGAGACTCGCCGGGAACAGATTTTTTTTATTCGAACCGTATCCCTTGAAGGCCGGTTCCGCGTCACGGGATCTGATCACCTCTTCCGCAAACGCATCGAGTTCCTTCGTCGTCACCCCCGGACGGATCATCGGCTGAAGCATCCGGAGCACTTCTGCGACGATTCCGCAGCTTTCCCGCATCCGGAGAACATCTTTGGGCGACTTGATCGTCGGTTTGGCCATGCCGGATATGTTCTCGCTCGTCGGGTCAGACAGTTACATCCTCCGGCCCTTGATTTTCCCGCTCTTCATGAATCCGTCGTAGTGTCGCATCAGCAGATGGGATTCGATCTGCTGAAGGGTATCGAGCCCGACGCCGACGACAATCAGAAGGCTCGTGCCCCCGAAAAAGCTTGCGAAATTCGCGGTGACGCCCATGCGGATCATGAGGGCGGGAAGCACCGCGATGATGGCCAGAAAAACGGAGCCGGGAAGTGTAATCTTGGTCAGGATGTTGTCGATGAAATCGGACGTGTTCTTGCCCGGCCGTATGCCGGGGATGAACCCGCCCTGCTTCTGCATCGTTTCCGCGACATCCTTCGGGTTGAAGGCAACCGCGGTGTAAAAATATGTGAAAAAGATGATCATCAGCCCGTACACGACCGAATAGGTCGCGGAGGTGTAGGTCAGATATCCGGCGATCCCCTGGAGAAATTCGCTGTCCGGGAAGAAGGTCAGGATCGTGTTCGGAATGAACATGATCGCCTGTGCGAAGATGATCGGCATGACACCTGCAGTATTGACCCGGATCGGGATGTACTGCGTCACCCCGCCGTAGATCTTCCTTCCGACCACCCGTTTCGCGTACTGGACCGGAATCCGGCGCGTGGCCTGGGTAACCATCACAATGCCCGCGACGATGAAGACCATCAGGGCGATGATAATGAGTTCGACGATGATCGCCCGTTCGTTGGAACTGACCATCTGGTATTCATCCAGGATGGCATGCGGGAACCGGGCGATGATGCCGATGAAAATGATGAGCGAGATACCGTTGCCGATTCCCCGTTCGGTGATCTGTTCCCCGATCCACATCATGAAGATCGTCCCGGTGCAGAGGATGATCATGGTGGAGAGGTGGAATCCGAGACCCTGAACCGCCTCGGGGACGATCGGCGTCCCGGCGGGCGACATGCTCCGGAGCTGAACGCTCACACCCCACGCCTGAAGAAGGGAGATGAGCACCGTCCCGTAGCGGGTCAGCTGGGTAATCTTTTTCCGTCCCTCCTCGCCTTCCTTGGTGAGCTTCTGGAAATAGGGGATCACCGCTCCGAGGAGCTGGATGATGATCGAGGCGCTGATGTACGGCATGATGCCGAGCGCGAAAATGGCGGCGTTGCTGAAGGCGCCGCCGACAAACAGGTCATAGAGGCCGAAGAGGGTATTCGACGCCTGGGTACGGACAACTTCCGCGAGGACCTTCGCGTTGACGCCGGGAAGTGTGACGTGGGCGCCGAACCGGACGATAATGAGCAGGAGTGCGGTATAGACGATCCGCTGGCGGAGCTCCTGGATTTTAAATATGTTCCGGAAACTTTCGCTGAGTTTGGCCATTCTTACTTTTTCTCAGAGGAAATTGTGGTCGCCGTCCCGCCGGCCTTCTGGATCTTTTCCAGCGCCGTTTTGCTGAAGGCATGCGCATGCACCTCCAGTTTTACCGTGATATCGCCCTCGCCGAGGATCTTGACGGGGGCATGCTTCTTCCGGACGGCGCCCGCGTCGTAGAGCGATGCGGGAGTCACTTTGCCGCCGTCGATCCGTTTGGCGGCGGCGAGCTCGTTCAATGTCGCAACGTTGACGATCTGAAATTCGACGCGGTGGGGCGGCACGAAACCGAATTTTGGCACCCGCCGGATGAGCGGCATCTGACCGCCTTCGAACCAGGGACGATAATGTGTACCGGAGCGGGCGCCTTCCCCCTTGTGTCCGCGTGTGGAGGTGCCGCCGTGTCCTGATCCCTGGCCGCGGGCGATCCGCTTGCGGCGTTTCCTGGACCCCGGTGCGTATGTCAGATTGCTCAGAATGGGCTTGGGCATGGCGTAGGTTACACCTCTTCGACTTTCACTAAGTGTTTCACTTTATTGATCATGCCGCGGATGTGCGGCGTGTCTTTTTTTATGACCGAGTAATTCGGCCGTCCGAGGCCGAGCGCCTCGATCGTCCGCTTGTGATTTTCCAGACAGTCGATCTGGCTGACCGTTTGCGTAATCTTCAGTTTCTTTTCCATACGTCACCCGCTCAGTTGGAGGAAACGGTGGTGGGTTGCTGAAACAGCTCCTGCATCGACATGCCGCGGCGTTCCGCCATGGTGCGGGCGTCCGTGAGGGTCATAAGCGCCTTCATCGTCGCCTTGACGACGTTGTGGGGATTCGAGGAGCCGATCGATTTCGTGAGCACATCCCGGACACCGGCCGATTCAAGCACGGCGCGGATGCCGCCGCCGGCGATCAGTCCCGTTCCGGGAGACGCCGGTTTCAGCAGAACCTTGGAGGCCCGGAACTTCGCCTGAATTGCGTGCGGAATGGTCCCGTTGTACACCCGGACGGTGACGACGTTTTTCTTGGCGTCGTCGACGCCCTTGGCGATGGCGTCCTGCACCTCGTTCGCCTTGCCCAGTCCGATGCCGACATGTCCGTTGCCGTCGCCGACAACGATGATCGCGCTGAAGCTGAAGCGCCGACCGCCCTTGACGACTTTTGCGACGCGGTTGATATAGACCAACCGGTCCTTCAGTTCCAATTCACCTGCTTTAATCCGTGTCACGATTGTTGCTCCATTATTCGAAAAATCCTGTTTCGTGCTGCCGGGGGAGGATTCGAACCACCACTGACGCCTCCAAAGGGCGCTGTCCTGCCATTAGACGACCCGGCAATGGTACCCGCCGACGCCAAGTCGCCCGCCAGATCAGAGCTTCAGTCCGGCTTCGCGTGCTCCGTCCGCGAGCGATTTCACCACTCCATGGTACAGATACCCGTTCCGGTCGAACACGACCGATGTGATTTTCTTTTCGAGCGCGCGTTTCGCCACTTCGATGCCGATCTGTTTCGCCCGGTTTTTCCGTCCCTTGACATCTTTCATCCGTTCGCGGATCTCCTTGGAGACGGTGGAGGCCGCAACCAGGGTTTTCCGCTGAGTGTCGTCGACCACCTGCGCGTAGAGATGGTGCAGGCTCCGGTAGACGGTTAGACGCGGACACTCGGTGGTGCCGTAGATCTTCTTCCGGATGCGGGTTTTGATGTGCGCGCGCTGCTGACTTCTCGATTTGTTGATCATAATTACGCCTTCACCCCCGCCGCTGCCGCAGCCTTGCCGGCCTTCCGGCGGATATATTCACCTTCGTATTTGATTCCCTTCCCCTTGTACGGTTCGGGCGGCCGGAATGAGCGGAGCTTAGCCGCCACCTGGCCGACCAGCTGTTTATCGATGCCGGAGATCAGGATGTTCGTCGGCTGGGGCACTTCCACCTTGATGCCTGCCGGCGGGACAAACAGAATGGGGTGCGAATAGCCGAGCGCGAGCTGGATCTTCTTCCCCTTCACCTCGGCCTTGTAGCCGACCCCGACGATCTCGAGGCGCTTCTGATAGCCCTCGGAGACTCCCTTCATCATATTGTTGATGAGGGCACGCCAGGTGCCATGGAGCGCCCGCTGATCCTTTGTTTCGGACGAACGTTTCAGGACGATCTGATCGTCGGCCACCTCGATGGCAATGGAGGACGGAACCAGCGCCGTCAGTTCCCCTTTGGGGCCGGTGACGCTGACCTTGCCGTCTTTATTCTGAAACTTCACCCCTTTGACGAGGTGGATGGGTTTTTTGCCGATACGCGACATAACGAATTCCTCTCTGACCCTTGATTACCAGATTTCACACAATACTTCGCCGCCCAGCTTCTGCGCGCGGGCATTCCTGTCGGTCATCACCCCTCTGGAGGTGGAGATGACGACGATGCCGAGACCGTTGAGAACGCGGGGAAGTTCCCTTGAGGAGGAATAGAGCCGCAGGCCCGGCTTGCTCAGCCGCTGAAGACCGCTGATGGCGTTGACGCCGTCGGTGGTCCGCAGGGAGAGCCGCAGGATCCCCTGTTTCGCATCGGCGATTTCGGTGAAGCCGCTGATGAATTTTTCCTCGACGAGAATCTTCGTGATCGACCGCTTGAGATTCGAGGCCGGAATATCGACGCGCTTGTGGCGCGCGCGGATCGCATTCCGAAGACGCGTGAGATAATCTGCTATGGGATCGGTAGTATTCATAGGGACAAATCCTTGGTTACCAGCTTGCTTTCACGACGCCGGGAATTTTTCCGTCCAGCGCCAGTTTCCGGAAACAGATACGGCAGATGCCGAATTTGCGTATGTATGCCCGCGGCCTGCCGCAGATTGAACAGCGGTTGTGTTTTCGCACCGCATGTTTCGGCGTTTTCTTCGCCTTCTCTCTCATTGCCAAACGTGCCAAAGCATCTTCTCCTATTTCGAACCGGTTTGTGTGGGAAGATCAATTGTTTCCTGACGCTTCACGAACGGTACGCCGAGCGCCCTGAGCAGTTCATACGCCTCCTGGTCGGTCCTGGCCGTCGTGACGATGCTGACGTCCATGCCGAACACCTTCGTTACCTTGTCGACGTCGATTTCCGGGAAAATAATATGCTCCTTGATGCCGACGGTGTAGTTGCCGCGGCCGTCGAACGACTTGTCGGAAAACCCGCGGAAATCCCGGATCCTCGGCACGGCGACATTGATGAACCGGTCGAGAAATTCATACATCTTCCGCCGCCGCAGGGTCACGCGCACTCCGATCGGGATCCCTTCGCGCAGTTTGAAGTTCGAGATCGCCTTCTTCGCCTTCGTGGTCACCGGCTTCTGACCGACGATGGTCTCGAGGTCTTTCGCGACGGTGTCGACGAGCTTCGCATCCTGCGTGGCCTGCCCGACACCGACGTTGACCGAAACTTTTTCAAGGCGGGGGACCTGCATCACGTTGGAATAATTGAAGCGGCGCATCAGCTCCTTCACGATGTCGCGCGTGTAGAGCTCCTGCAGACGGGGGGTGACGCCTTTTTCCTCGGCCCCGGCGGCCGGTGCGGCCTGCTTCTGTTCCTTCGACGGTTTCTGTGTCTTTTCCTTTGCCATAGATCTTCTTTCAATCAGAACATTTCTTCACAGCGCCGGCAGACGCGCATCATATGCTTCCGCCCTGTTGCGGAATCGCTCACCTGCTTGTGTCCCAGGCGCGACGGCTTGTTGCATTTCGGGCAGATCACCATGACGTTCGACGCGCTGATGGTCGATTCCTTCTGCACGATGCCTCCCTGCGGATTCTTCTGCGAGGGACGGGTATGGCGGCGGATGATGTTGACACCCTCGACGATCACCCGTTTTTCGGCGCGAAACACCTTCAGGATTTTCCCGGTTTTTCCCCGGGAATTGCCCGTTATCACCGTCACTGTGTCGTTTTTATGGATTTTCATGTTTGTCTCCACTTCCCTAGAGCACTTCCGGAGCCAGGGAGATAATTTTCATATAATTTCTGTCGCGCAATTCGCGGGCAACCGGACCGAAGATGCGCGTGCCGCGGGGTTCTCCCTGCGGGTTGAGAAGAACGGCTGCATTCTCATCGAAGCGGATGAAGGAGCCGTCGCGGCGTTTCGTTTCCTTTTTGGTCCGAACGATGACCGCGCGGGAGACCTCCCCCTTCTTGACTCCTGCACCGGGGATGGCGCTCTTCACCGAGACCACGATCAGATCACCGACGCCGGCGTAGCGGCGGTCATGACCGCCGAGCACCCGGATGCAGCGGACTTTCTTTGCGCCCGAATTGTCGGCAACCACAAGATTGGTTTCTTCCTGAATCATAGGTTTTTCTCATTCAAAGGATTACTTTGCCTTTTCCAGCACTTCCACGAGCCGCCACCGCTTCCGGGAGCTCAAAGGCCGGGTTTCCATGATCTTCACCAAATCGCCGATTTTGGCCACCTGCTGTTCATCGTGAGCCATCAGTTTGGTGGTCCGGTTGTAATATTTCCTGTAGAGAGCATGCGGAAGGCGGCGATCGATCGCCACGACGATGCTTTTGGTCATTTTGTTGCTCACCACCCGCCCGACGCGGATTTTCCGCCGGTTCCGTGTTTCATTCGTTTCCATCGTTACTCCTTCGCGCCGTGTGTCGAGGCGGCTTCCGCCGTCGCTTTCTTCAGAAGCCGTTCCCGCAGAACCGTTTTCATCCGCGCGATGTCGCGCCGGACGAGACGCACCCTGATCGGGCTTTCCAGCTGGCTGGTCGCCTTCTGAAACTTGAGATGGATCAGGTTCTCTTCCTCCTCCCTGATCCGCTTTTCCAGTTCCTGGTCCGGGATGTTCCGGACATCAAAAATTTTCATGTGCGCTCCTTGTTC
The DNA here is from genome assembly GCA_035524335.1 of Bacteroidota bacterium. Classification (GTDB taxonomy): domain Bacteria; phylum Bacteroidota; class Ignavibacteria; order UBA10030; family SZUA-254; genus DATKPE01. The sequence continues at coordinate 27,436 of DATKPE010000001.1, read as the reverse complement.
ACGAACCGAGCGTCGGACGGCTGACCATCCGCGTTTTGATTGGCAGTTTATGGGACGCGAGGTTCATCGCCTCCGCCGCAACATCACGCTTGATGCCGCCGAGTTCGAACATAATCGTGCCCGGTTTCACGACCGCCACCCAGAATTCGGGGGCGCCCTTGCCGCTTCCCATGCGGGTTTCCGCCGGCTTCTTTGTCACCGGCTTGTCGGGAAATATCCGGATCCAGACCTTGCCCTCGCGTTTCATCAGCCGGGTCAGCGCCACACGGGCCGCCTCAATCTGTCGCTGGGTGATCCATCCCGGTTCGAGCGCCTTGAGACCGTAATCCCCGAAGGCGATCTGGGCCCCGCGGGTCGCCTTCCCCCGCATCCGGCCCCGCTGTGCTTTTCTGTACTTGACGCGTTTTGGCAGTAACATGACTATTCCGTTATCGTATGATTACCGAGTATTCCGATCGAGAATTTCACCGCGGCAGATCCACACCTTCACGCCGATCGCGCCGTAGATCGTCCGGGCGGTCGCCTGTGCATAATCGATGTCGGCCCGGAGCGTGTGGAGCGGAATGCGCCCCTCCTTATACTGCTCGACCCGCGCGATTTCCGCACCGCCCAGCCGTCCGCCGCACATGATGCGCACCCCTTCGGCGCCCATCCGCATGGAAGAGGTCATGGCCATTTTCATCGCCCGCCGGAACGACATCCTGCCCTCGAGCTGTCCGGCGATGTTCTCCCCGAGCAGATACGCGTCGAGCTCCGGCCGCTTGATTTCGTGGATCAGGATCTTCACTTCCTTGCTCGTGATCTGCTTCAGTTCCTCCTCCAGCTGGGAGATCTCCTTCCCGCTCCGCCCGATCACAATCCCGGGACGCGAGGTATGGATCGTGATCACGGCGCGCTTGGGCGTCCGGTCGATCAGGATCTTGGAGATACCCGCCTTCTTCAGACGGTTCTGAATGTACGCGCGGACTTTCAGGTCTTCCTGCAGTTTCGACGCGAAGTCCTTCTCATCGTACCAGTTGGAATCCCAGGTGCGGAGCACACCGAGACGAAATCCGATCGGATTGACTTTCTGGCCCAAGAGTTACCTCTGCTTTTGTTCTGTTTTTTTGTCCGGCGATTTTTGCTTCGCCGGCTGAATCTTTTTCGCCGCGACCTCACGCTGGGCGATGATAACCGTCAGATGATGCGACCGCTTCACGATCCTGTATGCCCGACCCATCGGCGCCGGCAGAACCCGCTTCATTCCCGGTCCGCCATCCACATACACCGTCTTGACGAACAGCGTTTCGGGGTCGACCCTTCCCGCTTCGTCCTTGTTCTGAATGTTGGAGACCGCGGAACGGACCACCTTCTCGGCGACCTTCGAGGCGTGATTCGGCGTGAAATGGAGAATGCCGAGCGCCTCCGGTACCGACTTCCCGCGGATGAGATCGATCACCAGCCGCATTTTGCGGGGTGAGGAATTGACGTACCGATTGATTGCCCGAGCCTGCAGCATATGTTATCCTTCCGTCCCCGTTGTTGTTTCACTTTTCAGTCCGGGATGCCCGCGGAATATCCGGGTCGGCGCAAACTCGCCGAGCTTGTGCCCGACCATTCCCTCGTGAACATACACGGGAATGAACTTGTTGCCGTTGTGGACGGCGAGCGTGTGCCCGACGAAATCGGGCGTGATCGTGCACGACCGCGACCAGGTTTTCACCACCTTTTTCTGGCCGCTTTTGGACATCTCCTCGATCCGGGCAACCAGCTTCGGGTCGACATAGGGTCCCTTCTTCAATGATCTGCTCATGCTGCTCTCTTTATCTGCGTTCTGTGTCCGTTTACTTGCGGCGCTTCACGATGTATTTGTTCGACGCCAGCTTGTGATGGCGCGTCTTTTTTCCCTTCGTGTGCCATCCCCACGGCGACACCGGATGCGGATTCCCCTGCGGTGACTTTCCCTCGCCGCCGCCGTGCGGGTGATCGACCGGGTTCTGCACGACACCGCGCGACTGCGGCCGGATGCCGAGCCAGCGCGATCGTCCCGCCTTTCCGATGCTGATGTTTTCGTGATCCAGATTGCTCACCACACCGATCGTCGCGAAGCATTCCGCGGGAATGTTCCGGACTTCGCCCGAGGGGAGACGGAGCTGGACAAACTTTCCTTCCTTCGCCATCAGCTGGACGGAGGCGCCGGCGCTCCGGGCGAGCTGTGCGCCTTTTCCGGGGCGCAGTTCAATGTTATGCACGAAAGTTCCGACCGGGATGTTGCCGAGCGGCATCGCGTTGCCGACCTTGATCTCTGCCTGCGGACCGGAGGTAACGAGCTCGCCGACTTTCAAACCCTCCGGTGCGAGAATGTACCGCTTCTCGCCGTCGCGGTACTGCACCAGCGCGATCCGGCCGGAGCGGTTGGGATCGTACTCGATCGCCACCACCTTCGCATCCATGCCGTTCTTGTTGCGCTTGAAGTCGATGATCCGGTAGTACCGTTTATGACCGCCGCCGCGGTGGCGGGAGGTGATATGGCCGTTCGTGTTCCTGCCGCCCGATTTCCGGAGCGGTTCGATCAGCGATTTTTCCGGCTTCGATTTGGTGATCTCCTCGAATGTCGGGATGGTCATCCATCGCGTACCGGGAGTAATTGGCTTGAGAATGCGGACACCCATGGCGCTCTGCTTTCGTTAAACGTTCTCGTACAGATTGATTTTGTCCCCCTCCTTGAGGGTGACGATTGCCTTCTTGTAATGGGATGTTTTTCCCTGGAACCGGCCGCGCCGTGTCATCTGCGTCTTTGTCTTTCCCTTCATGTTCATCGTGCGGACATTCACGACCGTGACGCTGAACTTCTTGGCGATCGCGCGGGCGATCTCGATCTTGTTGGCGCGGGGATCGACGGCGAACGAGTAAATCCCCTTTTCCTGGAGATTGGTCAGTTTTTCCGTGACGAGCGGGCGATAGACGATTCCTGTCATAACCGGTTCTTCTTAAAAAGTGTTTTCCAGGACAGAGAGTGCGCTCTTCTGGATCAGGAGCACCTGACTGTCGACGATGTCGTATGTGGAGGCTTTCCCGGCCTCAAGGATCTGGAGCTTCGGGAGGTTGCGTCCCGATTTCCAGAGCGACGCATCCGCCTTCGGAACGAGCAGAAGTATTTTCTGGTTCTGAAGCGCGAGCTGTTTGAGGACTTCGGCCATCGATTTCGTTTTCGGGGCGGTGAAGGAAAAATCCTCCACGATCCTGATGGCGGCGTCCTTGGCCTTGTAGCTGAGCGCGGATTTGCGTGCGATCTGGCGGATCTTCTTCGGGAGCTTGCGTGAATAATCGCGCGGCATCGGGCCGAAGATGGCTCCGCCGCCTTTCCAGAGCGGCGACCGGACAGCGCCGATACGTGCGCGGCCGGTGTGTTTCTGTTTCCAGAGTTTTTTCCCGCTGCCGGCAACTTCGCCGTAGGTTTTTGTTTTATGGGTCCCCTGGCGCTGATTGGCCTGATAGACGACCACGGCCTGGTAGATGGCGTGATCGTTGGGGGTCATTTCGAAAATCTCGGGCGAGAGGGTGACTTTCTGCCCGGTCGATTTTCCTTCTTTTGTCAAAACCTCGAGTTCCATACTCTTGTCTTCCGCGGTGTTATTTCTCTTTGCGAATTTCGACGTAGCTGTTGTTGTGACCGGGGACCGATCCGCTGATCAGGAGGAGATTGGACTCCGGGATGATCTGGACAACGCGGAGGTTTTTGACGGTGACGTTCTCGCCGCCCATCCGGCCTGCCATCTTCATTCCCTTGAACACGCGGGAGGGATAGGAACTCGATCCGATCGAACCGGGGGCCCGTTCGCGGTCGCTCTGGCCGTGGGTGCGGAAGCCGCCGCCGAAATGGTGGCGTTTCACGACGCCCTGGAAGCCCCGTCCCTTGGAAGTGCCGCTGACGGAGACGACATCGTTTTTCGCGAAGAGGGAATCGACCTTGATCTCGGCGCCGACCTGAAACTTCGTGATATCGAAGCCCCGGAATTCGGCGAGGATTTTTTTCGGTGCAACGCCCGATTTCTTGAAATGCCCCGCGAGCGGCTTCGTCATCAGCCGTTCTTTTTTCTCTTCAAAGCCGACCTGAAGAGCTTCATAGCCATCCCGATCCTTCGTTTTGATCTGGATGACGAAACATGGCCCGGCCTCGATGACGGTGCAGGGGATTGCTTCACCTTTGTCGTCAAAGATGCTGGTCATGCCGATCTTTTTGCCGAGAATGCCAGTCATAGTTGTCAACGTGTAATGTAGTCCATCCCTGCAGGGACAGCGGATGTCCCAGCCGGCAGTGGACGATCAGACGTCTTTCGTGCTATTGTTTGTTTACGTTAAACCTTTATCTCCACATCGACGCCAGCGGGAAGCTCCAGTTTCATCAACGAGTCAACGGTCCGGTTGGACGAGTTGAGGATGTCGATGAGGCGCTTGTGGGATCGCATCTCAAATTGCTCACGCGATTTTTTATCGACATTGGGTGAGCGCAGTACGGTATAGAGGGCGCGCTTCGTCGGCAGCGGGATCGGACCGGAGACGATCGCCCCGGTCGATTTCACCGTTTTGATGATTTTCTCCGCCGACTTGTCGATCAGCGTATGGTCGTATGATTTCAGTTTAATGCGTATCTTCTGTCCAGCCACGACGTGCGTTCCTTTGCTGCCCTACTGTGTTATGCGATGATCTTCGTCACCACACCCGCGCCGACGGTATGACCGCCTTCACGGATGGCGAAGCGTAATCCTTCTTCCATTGCGATCGGGGAGATCAGCTCCACCGACAGGTTGTCCACGTTGTCGCCCGGCATGACCATCTCGGTGCCGGAGGGAAGTGTGGCAACGCCCGTCACGTCGGTCGTCCGGAAATAGAACTGCGGGCGGTAGCCGTTGAAAAACGGCGTATGACGTCCGCCTTCCTCTTTCTTCAGTACGTACACCTGTGCGGTAAATTTCGTATGCGGCGTGATCGATCCGGGTTTCGCGATCACCATGCCGCGTTCCAGCTCGTTCTTTTCCACCCCGCGGAGAAGCATCCCCGCGTTGTCGCCCGCCTGCACCTCGTCGAGTTCCTTCCGGAACATTTCGGCGCCGGTGATGACGGTCTTCTTGTGCGCCCCGAGGCCGATCACTTCGACTTCGTCGCCGACCTTGGCGCGTCCGCGTTCGACACGGCCTGTGCCGACCGTACCGCGACCGGTAATGGAGAACACGTCCTCCACCGGCATCAGGAACGGCTTGTCGACATCGCGTTTCGGAAGCGGAATGTAGCTGTCAACCGCGTCCATCAGCTCGAAGATCGGCTTGAACGCCGGATCATCGGCTTTGGACGTCGCATCGCTCGCGCGCTCCAGCGCCTTCAGTGCACTGCCGCGGATGATGGGGATTTCGTCGCCCGGGAATTCGTATTTCTTGAGGAGATCGCGCAGTTCCATCTCAACGAGCTCGATCAGTTCCGGATCGTCCACCATATCGACCTTGTTCAGGAACACCACGATCCGGGGCACGCCCACCTGGCGGGCCAGCAGGATGTGTTCGCGCGTCTGCGGCATCGGACCGTCATTCGCGGCTACCACCAGAATGGCGCCGTCCATCTGCGCCGCACCGGTGATCATGTTCTTGATGTAGTCGGCGTGACCGGGGCAGTCGACGTGCGCATAGTGGCGGTTTCCCGTCTCATATTCGACGTGCGCGACGGCGATCGTGATGCCGCGCTCCCGCTCTTCCGGCGCGTTGTCGATACTGTCGAACGTGCGGATCTGCGAAAGGCCTTTCTTGGCCAGCGCCATCGTGATCGCTGCGGTCAGGGTCGTCTTGCCGTGATCGATGTGTCCAATCGTCCCGACGTTGACATGGGGTTTTGCTCGGTTGAATTTTTCCTTTGCCATTGATTAGATCTCCTTCATAGCTGAGATGATAATTTTTCTGTTGCCTACGCTGCTTCTTTGCCCTTATCCTTCCCCTTGACCTTCTCAATGATCTGATCGGAGATGTGCTGGGGGACTTCGTCGTAATAGCCGAACTGCATCGTGTAGATTGCTCGCCCCTGCGTCATGGAGCGGAGCTGTGTCGAGTAGCCAAACATGTCGGAGAGCGGCACTTTGGCCTTGATCACCTGGGCATCCTTCCGCGCCACCAGCCCCTCGATCTTTCCGCGGCGGGAACTCAGATCGCCCATCACGTCCCCCATATATTCTTCGGGGGTCACAACCTCGACATCCATGATCGGTTCCAGGATGACGGGAGACGCCTTCCGCGCACCATCCTTGAAGGCAATCGACCCGGCGATCTTGAACGCCATTTCTGACGAATCGACGTCGTGATACGATCCGTCGATCAGCCTGATCTTTATATCCTCCACCGGATAGCCGGCGAGAACACCGTTCCGCATCGCTTCCTGAATCCCTTCGGAGACGGGATTGATGTATTCCTTCGGGATCGATCCTCCGACGATGCCGTTCTCAAACTCGTATCCTTTGCCCTTTTCGTTCGGCTCGACTTCGATGACCACATGCCCGAACTGACCGCGGCCGCCAGATTGCCGAATGAACTTCCCCTCCTGCGTCACTTTGCGCCGGATCGTTTCCTTGTAGGCCACCTGCGGCTTGCCGACGTTGGCTTCGACCTTGAATTCCCTCTTCATCCGGTCGATGATGATCTCCAGATGGAGCTCCCCCATACCGCTGATGATGGTCTGTCCGGTTTCCTCGTTCGTGGTGATCCTGAACGTCGGATCCTCTTCCGCCAGTTTTCCGAGCGCTTCGCCCATCTTTTCCTGATCGGCTTTCGTCTTCGGTTCGATGGCGACGGAAATCACGGGGTCCGGAAATTCCATTTTCTCCAGAACGATCGGGTCCTTTTCGTCACAGAGCGTATCGCCGGTCTTGGTATTTTTCAGGCCGACCACCGCCAGAATGTCCCCCGAATAGGCCTCTTCGATGTCCTCCCGGTGATTCGCATGCATCCGGAGAAGGCGGCCGATCCGCTCCTTCCGCTCCGTGAGCGAATTGTACACATAGGAACCGTTGCTCAGCGTTCCGGAATAAATCCTGATGAAGGTCAGCTTGCCGACATACGGATCGGTCATGATCTTGAAGGCCAGAGCCGTGAATTTTTCCTTATCGTTCACCTTCCGGACGATATGGTCCTTCATGTTGATGTGGTGTCCCATCAGCTCGCCGCCCGAAATGTCGACGGGCGACGGGAGAAAATCGACGATCCCGTCGAGAAGCGCCTGCACGCCCTTGTTCTTGAAGGATGATCCGCAGAGCACGGGAACGATACTGACTTTGAGGCATGCGCGGCGAAGGACACTCTTGATCTCGACGGGGGATATTTCCTTCCCCTCGAGGTATTTGACCAGAAGAGTGTCGTCCTCGTCGGAAACCGCTTCGAGCATTTTCGTGCGGGCTTCCTGGGCGGCATGCTGGAGATCGTGGGGGATGTCGATTTCATCCCAGGTCGTGCCGCTGCTGCTCTCGTGGAAAATGTGGGCCTTCATCGTGATCAGATCGATGATGCCGGTGAACAGGTCGCCTTCGCCGATCGGGAGCTGGACGGGAATGGCGTTCGCGCCGAGGCGCGATTTCATCATTGCGATGACGTTGAAGAAATCCGCGCCAACCCGGTCCATTTTGTTCACAAACGCGAGTCGCGGCACGCCGTACTTGTCGGCCTGGCGCCAGACCGTTTCCGACTGCGGTTCGACGCCGCCGACGGCGCAGAAGAGAGCCACGGCGCCGTCCAGGACGCGCAGGGAGCGCTCCACCTCGACGGTGAAGTCGACGTGTCCGGGGGTGTCGATAATATTGACGCGGTGATTGTCCCAGAAGCATGTGGTTGCGGCGCTCGTGATGGTGATGCCGCGCTCCTTTTCCTGCTCCATCCAGTCCATCGTCGCCGCGCCGTCGTGCACCTCACCCATCCGGTGCAGAACACCGGTATAGAAGAGGATGCGCTCGGTCGTCGTGGTCTTCCCCGCATCGATATGGGCCATGATGCCGATGTTGCGCGTGCGTTCCAATGGATAGATTCGTGCCATTGCTTCCGTGTCTATGAAATCGTTTCAGTGATGGAACAGCGGAGTTACCACTTGAAATGGGCGAAGGCCTTGTTGGCTTCAGCCATTTTGTGGGTGTCTTCCTTTTTCTTGATCGCGTTCCCCTCGTTGTTCGCAGCGGCGATAAATTCAGAGGCCAGCTTGTGGGAGAACGATTTTTCCTTCCGTTCGGAGGCGTACGTGATCAGCCACCGGATGGCAAGCGCGAGACTCCGCTCCTGCCGCACTTCCGTCGGGATCTGATAGGTCGCGCCGCCGACGCGCCGTGCGCGGATTTCAAGCAGCGGTTTCACGTTATTGACCGCCTTGCGAAAGGTGTCGATGCCGGTCCGCTTGGTCCGTTCCTCAATGATATCCAGGGCATCGTACACAATCGAGCGGGCAAGATGCTTTTTCCCCTGCTTGAGGACGTTGTTGGTGAATTTGGCGACCAGCAGGTCGTTGTACTTCGGGTCGGGATCGATGATCCGCTTGGATGACGTTTTTTTTCTCATACCGCTACTTTGGTTTTTTCGCTCCGTATTTGGACCGGCCCTGCTTCCGATCGGCGACGCCGGCAGTGTCGAGCGTGCCGCGGATGATGTGGTACCGGACACCCGGTAGATCCTTCACCCTGCCTCCGCGGATCAGCACGATGGAATGTTCCTGCAGATTATGACCTTCACCCGGAATATACGCAGTCACCTCGATGCCGTTGGTCAGACGAACGCGCGCAACCTTCCGCAGTGCGGAGTTCGGCTTTTTCGGTGTCGTCGTATAGACCCTGGTGCAGACACCCCGCTTTTGCGGCGACTGCTGGAGCGCAGGGGCTTTGCTCTTCCAAGTAACTTGTGAGCGACTTATCCTAACAAGTTGATTTATCGTAGGCAGAGTGGTTCACTCCTTAATAATGATCAAGCTTACCAATTTATGAATTTTTTTTGATTTTGTCAATCAAATTCTTTTAAAACTGCGCATATTCCCTGTTTGCCCGAAATCACCCTCAGAGGAGCGTTTTTTCCTTTTTTGCGGTCTTTTTGACCTCTTCCGCCTCCTCTTCGACCGGGAGTGTCAGCTCGACACGGGGTCCCTCTTCCGACGGCGCGACTATTATATTCCGGAACTTCTTCAATCCGGTACCCGCCGGGATCAGATGACCCATGATCACGTTTTCCTTCAATCCCAGAAGGAAGTCGACCTTCCCTTCGATGGCTGCATCGGTGAGGACTTTCGTCGTCTCCTGGAACGATGCCGCGGAGATGAAGCTGTCGGTCGAAAGCGCCGCCTGGGTGATGCCGAGAAGGATCGGCTCCGTGGTCGCCGCATCGGCATCCCGGATTTCCGCCACCTTCTTCAGCTTCTTCTTCAGGTCGAGATTCACTTCCCGCACCTTCTTCTTCTGCGCCGTCTGGCCGTTCTTGTACTTGGAATCGCCCTTGTTGACGACAACGACCTGATCCTGCAGAAGATCGTTCTCTGCGTTCACCGTCTGAATGTCGACGTAGTCGTCTTCCAGGAACCGTGTGTCTCCCGGATCGATGATCCGGACCTTCTGCATCATCTGGCGGACGATCACTTCGATGTGTTTGTCGTTGATCTTCACGCCCTGCATCCGGTAGACTTCCTGGATTTCGTTCACCAGGTATTCCTCGACCGCGCCGACGCCCTTGATCCGGAGAATGTCGTGCGGATCGATGGCGCCGTCCGAAAGGCGTTCCCCCGCCCGGATCACGTCGTCATCCTGGATGAGAACATGCTTGCCCATCGGGATCATGTAGCGCCGCTCGTCGAGGCCGTCGTGGCTCCGGACAAGGATTTCGCGGGAACCGCGCTTCTGCGGTCCGATCTTGACGATGCCGTCGATTTCCGAGACGATGGCCGGATCGGCCGGACTTCGCGCCTCGAACAGTTCGGTCACGCGCGGCAGACCGCCCGTAATATCGCGTGTTTTACCGGAATCGCGGGGTATTTTCACCAGAACGGTACCCGCCTGAACCGCTTCGCCGTCGTTCACCGCAAGGTGTGCGCGGGTCGGAATGATGTAGTTGCCGACCTTCTGCTCCTTGTCGTTCATAACGGTCAGCGTCGGGCTCAGCGTCCGGTCGCGCGAATCGATTACGACCTTCTGAATGTGGCCGGTCTGCTCGTCGGGCTCCTCGCGGTAGGTCACATTTTCCCGCAGGTCCTGATATCGCACCGTTCCCGGGTGCTCCGAGATGATGACGGCGTTGTACGGATCCCATTCGTAGATGATTTCGCCGCGTTTCACCGTGGCTCCGTTCGCCACCAGGAGTGTCGAGCCGTAGGGGACATCGTATTTGGTCAGCACGCGGTTGTCCGCGTCGACGATATTCACGACGCCGCTCCGGCCGATGACGATCAGCTTCGCATCGGAATCGGTCTGCTTGAGGAACTTGATCCCGTCGTATTTCGCAAGACCGTCGAACTTCGAGATGATCTGCGACTGCGCCGCGATAAGGCTCGCGGTGCCGCCGGTGTGGAACGTCCGGAGGGTGAGCTGTGTGCCCGGTTCGCCGATCGACTGTGCGGCCAGGATCCCGACCGGTTCGCCCGGCTCCACCAGCTTCGACGTTGTCAGATTCCTTCCGTAACATTTTCCGCAGACGCCGCGTTTCGCCTCGCACGTCAGCACCGACCGGATTTCGACCGATTCGATGGAGGTTTCGGCGATCGAGGCGGCGACCTTTTCGTCGATCAGTTCGCCCGCTTTGATCAGCACCTTGCGCGATAGCGGATCGACGACATCGTGCACGGCCACGCGGCCCAGGATACGCTCGGAGAGAGGCTCTTTGACGTCTTCCCCTTCCTTCAGGGCGCTGGTGAGCACGCCGCGGATCGTGCCGCAGTCGAGGTCCGTAATGATCGCGTCCTGCGCGACGTCGACGAGACGGCGGGTCAGATACCCGGCGTCCGCCGTTTTCAGGGCCGTATCGGCAAGCCCTTTACGGGCGCCGTGGGTTGAGATGAAGTACTCGAGAATCGAGAGGCCTTCGCGGAAATTGGCAATAATCGGGTTTTCGATCAGTTCGCCCGTGGCGCCCGACATGCTCTTCTGGGGTTTGGCCATCAGACCGCGCATGCCGGCCAGCTGGCGCACCTGCTCCTTGGAGCCGCGCGCGCCGGAGTCGACCATCATATAGAGCGAATTGAAGCCGTCCCGCGCATGCTGGAGCGCATCAAACAGGCGCTCCGCCACCTTGTTGGTGGTCCGCGTCCAGATATCGATCACCTTGTTGTACCGTTCGCCGTCGGTGATGAAGCCGCGGTAGTACTGATTCTGCACGTTGTCGACATCGCGCAGAGCCTTGGAAATGACCTCTTCCTTTTCCTTCGGGATGACGACGTCGCCGATGGAGACGGAGAGGCCGCCTTTCGTCGCATAGGTGAATCCGAGGTTCTTGAGTTCGTCAAGAAATTCGGCCGTCCGGAGATTACCGCAGGTTCGGAAGACCGACTGAACGATCTGGGTGAGGCGGTTTTTGTTCAGCAGTTCGTTGATATACCCCATCTCCGCCGGCACGATCTGGTTGAAGATGACGCGGCCGATGGTGGTCTCCAGAAGCGCGCCGTTCATGCGAACCTTGATGCGCGCATGGAGCCCGACCCGTCCGAGATTGTAGGCGATGATCGCCTCTTCGGCCGAGTAGAACAGCTTCCCTTCGCCGATGTCGCCCGGCTTCGATTTCGTGAGATAATAGCATCCGAGCACCTGATCCTGGGTCGGATGAACGATCGGCGCACCGTTTGACGGAGAAAGAATGTTGTGGCTGGAGAGCATGAGAATGCGCGCTTCCAGCTGTGCGTCGAACGAGAGAGGGACGTGGACCGCCATCTGGTCGCCGTCGAAATCGGCGTTGAACGCGGTGCAGACCATCGGATGGATCCGGATCGCCTTCCCTTCCACCAGCACCGGCTGGAACGCCTGGATGCCGAGACGGTGGAGTGTGGGCGCGCGGTTGAGCAGGACCGGATGTCCGTCGATGATGTGCTCGAGGATTTCCCACACCTCGGGACCCTTCTTATCGACCATTTTCTTGGCACTTTTGACGGTCTTGACGAGCCCGCGCTCGATCAGTTTCCTGATGATGAACGGTTTGAAGAGTTCGACCGCCATGTCCTTGGGCAGGCCGCACTCATGGAGCCGGAGTTCCGGACCGACGACGATGACGGAACGGCCCGAGTAATCGACCCGCTTGCCGAGCAGATTCTGCCGGAACCTGCCCTGTTTTCCCTTGAGCATGTCCGAGAGCGATTTCAGCGCACGGTTGTTGTCCGACCGGACGGCGTTCACCCGGCGGGAGTTGTCGAAGAGCGAGTCAACCGCTTCCTGGAGCATCCGTTTTTCGTTCCGGAGGATGACCTCGGGCGCCTTGATTTCGATGAGGCGTTTCAGACGGTTGTTCCGGATGATGACGCGCCGGTAGAGATCGTTGAGATCGGAGGTGGCGAACCGGCCTCCCTCGAGCGGCACGAGCGGCCGCAGTTCCGGCGGGATGACCGGAATAACGTCGAGCACCATCCAGTCCGGTTTGTTCATCGGGCCGTTTTCCCGCTCGCGGAACGCATCAATGACCCGGAGCCGCTTCAGGAGCTCCTGCTTTTTCTGCACGGAGGTCTCTTCTTTCGAATCGATCCGGAGCTGGGCGGCAAGGACGTCGATGTCGACCCGTTTCAGGAGCGCCTTGATGGCGTCGCCGCCGATGCGGGCGATGAATTTCCTCTGATCGGTATCGTCGAGATCGTGGTGTTTTTCGGGAAGCGACGCGAGCACGTCGTAGTACTGCTCCTCCGAAAGAAGATCCATCTGTTTCAGGCCGGTCGGGCCGGGCTGGACGACGACGTACGATTCATAATAGATGATCCGCTCGAGATCCTTGTTGCTGAGGCCGAGCAGGTTTCCGATCTTGGACGGCGCGGATTTGAAATACCAGATATGGACGATCGGGACGGCGAGGGAAATATGCCCCATCCGCTCGCGCCGGACGCTTTTCTGCGTCACCTCGACGCCGCACCGGTCGCAGATGATTCCCTTGTACCGTATCCGCTTGTATTTCCCGCAATGACACTCCCAGTCGCGCACCGGACCGAAAATCTTCTCGCAGAAGAGACCGTCCTTCTCCGGGCGGAACGACCGGTAATTGATCGTCTCCGGTTTGGTCACTTCGCCGTGCGACCGCGACAGAATCAGGTCGGATGAGGCAAGGGTGATGGTAATCTTGGAAAAATTTTTCTTGATCGCCGCTTCGTGTGTGTATGCCATAGGATCGCTCTCCGGATTCGAATATTATTCAATCTTAAGATCGAGACCGAGACCCATCAATTCTCTCACCAGAACGTTGAATGATTCGGGCACGTTCGGTTCGGGCAGATTATCCCCCTTGACAATCGACTCGTAGAGCTTCGCGCGTCCGTAAACGTCGTCGCTCTTGACGGTCAGGATTTCCTGAAGGATGTTCGCTGCGCCGTAGGCCTCCAGCGCCCAGACTTCCATCTCGCCGAACCGCTGGCCGCCGAACTGCGCTTTGCCGCCGAGGGGCTGCTGGGTGATGAGCGAGTATGGTCCGATGGACCGTGCGTGAATCTTGTCGTCCACCAGGTGTGACAGTTTCATGATATAGATGTACCCGACGGTGACTTCCTGGTCGAACCGTTCGCCGGTGCGGCCGTCGACGAGCACCGCCTTGGAATGCGTGTTGAGCTCGGCTTTCTTCAGCTCCGCCTCGACATCTTCCCACGACGCCCCGTCGAAAATCGGCGTCGCATATTTCTGGCCGAGTTTCTGACCCGCCCAGCCGAGTGCCGTTTCGAACAGCTGGCCGAGATTCATACGGGACGGTACACCGAGCGGATTCAGCACCACATCCACCGGACGGCCGTCGAGCATGAACGGCATATCCTCCTGCGGGACGATCTTCGCGACGACGCCCTTGTTTCCGTGACGCCCCGCCATCTTGTCGCCCACCGAAAGCTTCCGTTTTTTCGCGACGTACACCTTCGCGAGCTGAACGATGCCGGACGGGAGCTCGTCGCCCAGCATGATCTTCGTCTTTTCGTGCTTGTAATAGTCGACGATGTCGTTCTGCTTCTGGAAATAGTTTTCGTAGATCCTGACGATGAGGCCGTTCTTGCGCTTGTCGTCGACCCAGTCATGGTGGTAGTCGAGCTTTTCGACGGTGCTGATGTCGGCGAAGGAATCGGCTTTCAGCTGGGTATTGGCGCGATAGATCATCTCACCCGAAAGGTTCCGGATGCCGACCGACTTTTCCCCGTCCAGAAGATCCGAGAGCTTTTTGACCAGTTTTTCCTGGATATCCTGGAGCGCCTTCTTTTCCGCGCGGTCGAGCTGTTCGTTCAGCCGCTTGTCTTCCTTCTTCGATTCGGCGTCCTTCTTCTTCCGGGAGAAGAGCTTCGTGGCGATCACGATCCCCTTCATTCCGGGCGGCGCCTTCAGGGAGGCATCCTTCACATCGCCGGCCTTCTCTCCGAAGATCGCCTTGAGCAGTTTTTCCTCCGGCGTCGACTCGGTCTCCCCTTTTGGGGTGATCTTGCCGATGAGAATGTCGCCCTCGGTGACCTCCGCGCCGACGCGGATCACGCCGTTTTCATCCAGGTCCTTGACCGCTTCCTCGCTGACGTTCGGAATTTCACGCGTCAGTTCCTCCTCGCCGCGCTTGGTGTCCCGGACCTGCAGTTCGAACTCCTCGATGTGCAGTGAGGTGAAGGTATCCTCAGCCACGCACCGTTCGTTGATCACGATCGCGTCTTCGAAGTTGTATCCGCGCCACGGCATGAAAGCCACGAGCACGTTTCTGCCAAGCGCCAGTTCGCCGTGATCGGTTGCACAGCCGTCGGCCAGCACGTCTCCCTTCCGGATGCGCTGTCCCGGCTTGACGATGGCTCTCTGGTTGATCGCCGTATCCTGGTTCGTCCGGAAGAATTTGACCAGCTTGTACTCGACCCGCTTCTTTTCCTCGAAGCTGACGATCGCCTCGGCGCTGTTCTCGTCGATGTCGTAGTTCACGACGATGGTATTGGAATCGACATACTCGATCGATCCGTTCCGTTCCGCGACGATCATCGTGCGGGCGTCGCGGGCGATCTTTTCCTCGAGACCCGTGCCGACGATGGGAGACTGCGGTCTGAGCAGAGGCACCGCCTGGCGCTGCATGTTGGAGCCCATGAGCGCGCGGTTGGCGTCGTCGTGTTCGAGGAACGGGATGAGGGCCGCCGCCACGCTGGCGATCTGATTCGGCGCCACGTCCATGTACTGGATCTCCTCCGGTTTCGCCATCGGATAATCGCTCTGGTAGCGCGCCTTCACGCGGTCGGTGGCGAACTTACCCTTGTCGTCGACGACGGCGTTGGCCTGCGCGATGGTGTAGACATCCTCCTTCTCGGCGGTCATGTATTCGACTTCGTCGCTCACCTTGCCGTTCTTGACCTTCAGGTAGGGAGTTTCGATGAAGCCGAATTCATTCACGCGTGCGTGAATGGTCAGCGACGAGATCAGACCGATGTTCGGTCCTTCGGGAGTTTCGATCGGACAGAGGCGTCCGTAGTGCGTATAATGCACGTCGCGGACCTCGAAGCCGGCGCGTTCGCGCGTCAGACCGCCCGGTCCGAGGGCCGACATGCGGCGCTTATGCGTGATTTCGGCCAACGGGTTCGTCTGATCCATGAACTGCGACAGCTGGTTCGTGCCGAAGAAGGCATTGATCACGCTGGTGATCGTCCGGGCGTTCACGAGCTCCTGCGGGGTGACCTTCTCCTGGTCGCGGAGGCTGAGGCGCTCGCGGATCGTGCGCGCCATGCGGGCCAGACCGATCGTGAACTGCTGTCCGATCTGTTCCCCGACGGTGCGGACGCGGCGGTTGCCGAGGTGATCGATGTCGTCGACGGTTTTCCTTCCCTGCTGAAGGTCGATCAGGTAATTGATGATCGCGATGATGTCTTCCTTCATCAGGGTGGTGGTGGTCGGCGGGATGGAAAGACCCAGTTTGGCGTTCATGCGGTACCGGCCGACATCCCCGAGATCGTACCGTTTTTCGTTGAAGAACAGTCGTTCAAGCAGATTTTTCGCGGTTTCGAGATCGGGGGCTTCGCCGGAACGGAGCTGCTGGTAGATGGCGTTGAGGGCTTCCTCTCCGGTCCGCGCGATATCCTTCGAGATGGTGTTCGCAATGACGGAGCTTTCTCCGACGCCTTCGAATTTGAGAAACCGGATCTTCTTGATTTCCGATTTCTTCACCTTGCGGATCACATCCTCGGTGAGCTGTGCGTCCTTGTTGATGAAGATTTCGCCGGTCTTCTTGTCGACCACATCGCTGCAGATGATCCGGCCGAGGTAATCCTTGAGGTTCACCTTGTGGGGATCGACCTCTTCGACGAGATTGAACAGCTGGAGGATTTCATCGTCCGAGGAATATCCGAGTGCGCGGAGGAGCGTGGTGACGGGAAATTTCTTTTTCCGGTCGATGTAGACATACATCACGTTGCTGATGTCGGTGGTGAATTCGACCCAGGAGCCGCGGAACGGGATGACGCGGGCGGAATAGATCGACATGCCGTTCGGATGGAGCGACTCGTCGAAGAAGACGCCGGGGGACCGGTGGAGCTGGGAAACGACGACGCGTTCCGCGCCGTTGATGATGTAGGTGCCGCGGTGCGTCATGACCGGGAGATTGCCCAGGTAGACTTCCTGTTCGACGGTATCGACGAACGATTTCCCGTCGTCGCTTTTGGTTGACAGGCGGAGTTTGCACTTGAGGGGCACGGCGTAGGTGAGGCCGCGTTCCTGGCATTCGATGACGGAGTATTTTGCCTTTTCGACGTAGTACTCGACGAATTCCAGTATGTAATTTTCCCGCGCGTCGGTGATCGGGAAATTCATCAGAAAGATCTGCTGAAGTCCCTTGTTCTGCCGTTTTTCCGGTTGGATGTCTGCCTGGAGGAAGGCCTCCCAGGATTCCAGCTGCAGGTTGAGCAGATCGGGGTACTCGATGATCTGCGGAATCTTCGCAAAGCTCACCCGGCCGTTGGAATTATTGCTCGGATTTTTCAACGTTCGATCTCCTTACGTGGTGGACGTCACTCGCTCAGGGTCGTCTGCCGGCCGCGGCAGGGCCGGACAACCATTCGTGAAAAAAAAACAAGAAACCGATAACCCGGCCGGAGCCAGGTTATCGGCGGTGTTGCAGATCAGATTTCCGTCATGCAGTGGTCTGCTGGATTATCAGGGCCTTATTTCAGCTCGACTTCCGCTCCGGCCTCTTCCAGTTCCTTCTTCAGCTTCTCCGCATCGTCCTTGCCAAGGGCTTCCTTCACCGTCTTCGGCGCGCCGTCGACGAGATCCTTCGCTTCCTTGAGGCCGAGGCCGGTTGCCGCGCGGACAACCTTGATCACGTTGATCTTCTGGGCGCCGGCGTTCTTGAGAACGACGTTGAATTCGGTCTGCGCTTCGGCCGCGGGCGCTGCCGCACCGCCGCCGGCGGGCATCATACCGCCTGCCATCATCATCGGCGCTGCGGCCGTGACGCCGAATTTCTCCTCAAGCGCCTTCTTCAGTTCCGACGCTTCGAGCAGTGTGAGCTTTTCAATCTTTTCAACGATTTCCTGGACGACAGACATGGTACTTCTCCTTTATGATCTGATATTGTTCTCTAGACTGGTGGCTGACCGCCGTCAGGCGGCCTTTTTCTTTTCGATCTGATCGATCACATTGACGAGATCCCGTGCGACCGCATTCAGCACACCGACGATGCCCGAGGCGGGTGCCTGGACACTGCCGAGAATGGCGGCGACGAGCTCCTTCCGCGACGGCAGTTTCGCGATCTCATCGAGACGGCTTCCCTCAAAGAGCTGTTTGTCGATGACGCAGACCTTGAGGACGAGCTTCTCGTTCTTCTCGCGAAACTTCTTGATGACCTTCGCCGGAGCGGCGGGATCATCGTACGCGAATGCAATGCCGGTCGGCGCGGTGAGCCTGCCGAGCACGGCATCGTACCCGCCGACGCTTTCCAGCGCCTTCCGGGCGAGCGTGTTCTTCACCACCCGGTAGTCGACCTTCACCTTCCGGAATTCCTGCCGGAGAGCGTTGATCTCCTCAACGGTGATGCCGGTGTAATCGGCGAAGAACATCCCGGTGGCCCGTGCGGCTTTCTCGCGGACCTCTGCGATGATCTGATCCTTTTCCGAACGTTTCATGGTTTCCTCTGTGACGATTCCCGCCGTCTGAGAAGCCCCCGCTCAGCGGGGCAGGCGACGGATATCCTGTAGTGTGAGTGCGTAATAAGTTCTCTGTCAGTGCGTGACCGCAACATTCCGGTCGATGTGAACGCCCGGGCCCATCGTGCTCGAAATGGCGATGGAGCGGATGTACTGGCCCTTGGCGGTCGCCGGTTTTACGCGGAGCACCGTGCCCAGAAACGCGTTGATGTTGTCGACGAGTTTCTGCGCCTCAAAATCAGCCTTGCCGACGGTGGCGTGGAGAATGCCCGCCTTGTCGACGCGAAATTCGATCTTGCCGGCCTTGACTTCCTTGACGGCTTTTGCGACATCCGGGGTGACGGTGCCGCTCTTCGGGTTCGGCATCAGGCCGCGGGGGCCGAGCACTTTCCCGAGCTTGCCGACTTCACCCATCACGTCGGGGGTGGCGATGATGACATCGATATCCGCCCAGCCGCCCTGGATCTTCTGGATGTATTCCGCGAGACCCGCATGGTCGGCGCCGGCGTTCTTGGCTTCCTCATCCTTCGGCGGTTTCGCCAGGACGAGCACCTTGACCTCCTTGCCGATCCCGTGGGGAAGTGCGACGGTGCCGCGGATTGCCTGATCGGCTTTCTTCGGATCGACGCCGAGCCGGACGGCGATGTCGACCCCTTCGTTGAACTTCGCGCCCGCCATCTCCTTTACGCGCGCAACGGCGTCTTCCACCGTGTAGAGTTTCTTGGCGTCGACTTTCGCCGCCGCAGCTGTATACCGTTTGCTTCTCTGCATACTCCGTTCCTCGTGTGAGTAGTGTGGTGCTGGCGTCTCCCGCGGGAGACTTCCACTGATGACATCAATCGACGACGGTGATGCCCATACTCCGGGCAGTTCCGGCGACCATCTTCATGGCCGCTTCAATATCGTTCGCGTTCAGATCAGGCATCTTGGTCTCGGCAATCTCGCGCACCTGGGCGCGGGTGACCTTGCCGACTTTCGTCCTGTTCGGCTCGCCGGACCCTTTTTCCACCTTCGCGGCCTTCGCCAGGAGCACAGAGGCGGGGGGCGTCTTCGTAATGAAGGTGAACGACTTGTCGGAAAAGACGGTGATCACCACGGGGATGATCAGCCCCTTCTTGTCCTGTGTGCGCGCATTGAACTGCTTGCAGAATTCCATGATATTGACCCCCTTCTGACCGAGGGCCGGACCGATCGGCGGCGCGGGATTTGCCGAACCGGCGGGAATCTGCAGTTTGATGAATCCGGTGACTTTTTTCATACGCGAGTGCCTTCTCTGTTACTTTTCAAGTTCGACCTGGTTGAAATCGAGTTCGACCGGCGTTCTGCGGCCGAAGATGCTCACCATGACGCGGAGCTTCATTTTTTCCTCGTTGACATCCTGCACGAAGCCGGTAAAATTGTTGAAGGGACCGTCGATGACCTTGACGGCATCCCCGACGTGGAACGGGATCTCGAGCACCTCGACGTCCTTCCGTTCCTCCATCCTGCCGATAAGACGCTTGACCTCCTCCATCTGCAGCGGCGCCGGTTCGTTGCGCGACCCGACAAAGCTGATCACGGAGGGCGTGTTCAGGATCAGATGCTTGGTCTCCTTGTCGAGCACCGCCTCCACAAGGATATAGCCGGGGAAGAAATTCTTCGTCTTGCTCTTTTTCTTTCCCTCCTTCACCTCGAAAATCTTGTCGGCGGGGACCATGACGCTGGTGATCCGTTCCGTCAGGTTGGCGTGCTTGACCTCGTTTTCGAGGTGCGCCTTCACCTTGTTCTCGTGGCCGGAGTAGGTTCTGACCGCGTACCAGCGTTTTTTCGGTTGTGTGTCGCTCACGATTCCTCGACGCGCGTTAGATGATCAGTTTGAGAATGTTGCTGACGATCCAGTCGATGCCGAAAACGAAGAGCGCAATGACCCCGCACACCACGAGCACAATCGCGGTCGATTCGCGAAGCTCCTCCTTGTGCGGCCAGGTCACCTTTTTCATTTCCTTGACGACGTCGGTAAAAAAAGCAATGATCTTTTCTTTCATCGGAGTATCCTCTCAAAGATTCCTGCGGCTCAGCACGTCAGGAGGGAGTCGAACCCCCAACCTGCGGTTTTGGAGACCGCTGCTCTAGCCAGTTGAGCTACTGACGTGTGGAACTGCCTACTTCGTTTCCTTGTGGGATGTGCGCTTGGAGCACCACGGACAGTATTTCTTGTATTCAACGCGACCGGACTGCTTCTTCTTGTTTTTCGTCGTCGTGTAATTTCTGCGCTTGCACTCGGCGCATTCCAGCGTAATGATATCGCGCATACCTCATGCTCCAGAATGGTTCATTCAATCTTTCACTGAGCTTGCGATCGGGATTGAACCGATGACCTCATCCTTACCAAGGATGTGCTCTACCAACTGAGCTACGCAAGCATCCGATGTCGCCGGAAGAGCGGGAGACGGGACTCGAACCCGCGACCAACAGCTTGGAAGGCTGTGACTCTACCAACTGAGTTACTCCCGCAACGATGTCTGCTCGCCTGTCACCGCCCGCTGTGTCGTACGGAACGGACCGCCGCGGCGTTTGTGGGCAGGGAAGGATTCGAACCTCCGAAGGCATGAGCCGACAGATTTACAGTCTGTTGCAGTTGACCGCTTTGCTACCTGCCCGTCGTCATCGGGATCGTTCGCCGCTTCCCTTCCAACGGCGGCGGAGTATCATACCGCCTGCCGTTACGACGCATCTGATATCTTCCAAGAACATGTCTCAACCGGCAACCGGATTCGATCCGCGGACTCCTCAACATCCTGATGCCGATAAAGCTCAAAGCCGGTTTTTCCCAGGGGGAGAACCGACCACCTGCTGACTTCCTGATACAGCAGAGCTGAAGGTCGGATTTTCCCAACGGGATCCCTTCGGGAGAACCGACGACCTGTTCATATCCTGATGCCGTAGAGCTGAAGGTCGGATTTGAACCGACGACCTGCTGATTACAAGTCAGCTGCTCTACCAACTGAGCTACTTCAGCAGCCAACTTCTTCCGCATCGGGACAGCCCCGCCGGCTGAACTGCGCCGGCAACTCCTGCTCTCGCTCCGGCAATTCATCCTGCCAGTGACAAGTGTAAAAATCCCTCCCCCGACCGGTAACCGGGAGCAGATTTTCCTGAAATCACAACCGTGAGGGATGACAGGGATTTCACTTTTAAGCCAAGTAATATAATAAATATTATTGAATAGTCAAACATTTTCACCCCCCGGCGAATGATTTTTTTTCGTTTATCGCCCCTTTTCCAGAATTTCCCTTAACCGATTTCCTTCCGGCATCGCAGGATCAATTTCCAACCCCTTTTTCACTAGCTCAAGCGCCACATCGTCATTTTTCTCTAAGTGTATGTAATACGAGCAGTTAATGTATGCTCTTGCATATTGCCCCAAAATCCCGTCAATCAGCCGGTCCTTCTGCGGCGGAATTCTATATGAAAAATGAGGCTTCTGGATCGGATGATATCCTTCATCCCGATATAATCTCATCGCCAGGCCAACGGGTACCCTGTGAAATCCGGTCAGATATCCCTCCTCTACTTCCGGCGTCACATAAACCGGCCTGGAATCGAGATTTTTATCAATAATACTGTGGATCAACGCGTTATAACGCCCTTCTATTGTCGAGGGATTGTATGGGATATCATGCTCAAATTTGTACAATTCTTCTAAAAATGCTTCGATTTCAGGTTTTATTCTGTTATAGATGCCCGGATATCGAATCTGCATCTGTTTGAAATACCACGATCGCCTGAGCAGTTCCTTGTCGATCACGACCACATCCGGCCGCTCGTGTTCCACGATCTGGAAATAATTAGCGGCTGATACGAAATAATCCCACTGATAGGAAAGGATGATTGAATTCGGTTCAAGCGACCCGAACATGTCGTGCGTATACGATTCCACGAGTGTCAGTGAACTTTCATCCGCGGAACTGTAATTCGTCAGGAGCAGTCCAACCACTGCAGCCGGAATGACCCACCCTGCAGTTTTCCGTCCCCTGAGGTTCCGTATCGCCTCCAGCGCCATCCGCGTTCCCGCCATCGACCAGAGAGCGATGGTGAAATAGGCGAGCAGAAAATACGAATCGATGTCGTGGATATCATAGTTGATCGCATAAAAAAGACAGCCGAAGAAGAGCAGGAGGGTAAAGACGAGGTACTGTTTGCGGGACCGCCAGATCCTGAGGATTCCCGCGGCGGCGAGGAGCAGAGGAAGATAGACGAATTTCGGCCCGACGGTCGTCAGAAAATAGTTCATCTGCTTTGCGGCGCTCTCGGTGGAGGAAAAAATCCAGACCCGGTACTGTTTGCCGGTGAAGTGCCAGAAAAATCGTTCGGGATCGACCGGATTTCCCCAGAGCATGACGGGCCCCTGGAGCGCGCGGAACGGAAGATACAGATAGAGGGAGAGACCGGCGAGAAACGGCAGAGCCATCCGGAACATCAGCCTCCACGACGCCGGACCGAAACGAAACGTCGAGAAATAGAGAAAGAGAAATCCCGGGGCAAGCAGGATGGTGGTCATGTGATTCGTGAACGCCAGCCCCAGAACGAACGCAAACGCATACCATGCCCGTTCCGCAGTAAGTCCCTGCGATACCGCCCGGGTGAAAAGAAGGAGAAGCGACGCCAGGAAGACGACATGGAGGGAATAGACTTCCACGGCCACAGCCTGGGCCCAGTATGTTTCCGAAAGACCGAGGATGATCGCCCCGGTCGCCGCCGGAACATCCGAGAGCCAGGCCGGAGAGGCCTCTGCCGGCGACAGGATTTCCCGGTCGAAGAAGAGGAGGAATCGGAAAAATATGTAAATTGCCGCCGCACAAAGGGTTGCGGCCATCAGATTGAGCCTGAACACCACGGTGAACGGCAGGGGGAGGTGCGAAAAGAGCCAGCCGACGAGCGTGAACATCGGATAACCGGTCGGATGGGCGATGCCGAGCGTGTAGGCGACGGTCGAAAGCTCCCCGGCGTCGATGAAATCCGTTGTCGGGCAGAGCGTTTTGACGTAGAGGACGAAACAGAACAGGGCGATCGACGCGCCGGTGAGACGGCGCCGCGTTTCAGTTGTCATACAATCGGGTGATTCCGGCGATAGCGGTACGGGGATTCGGTTTTCCCGGTCAAAGTAACAAAAATTCATTCTATATTCAATGTTGGCGGAGGTTTGACTCTTGTCCCTCCGGTCGGTATATTCGGAAAACAAATCACATCATGGATATTCGTTCATGGTCAAACTCATTGCGCTGTACAAAACGCCCCCCGACGTCGAGCTGTTCGAACGTCATTACTTTAGCGTCCATCTTCCCCTGGTAGAGAATATTCCCGGTCTTTTAAAGGCGGAAGTGACGCGGATTTCCGGATCGCCGTTCGGGAACACCGATTTCCACCTCATGGCGGAAATGTACTTCGAATCCGCCGATGCGATGAACGCGGCGAACGCCTCGAAGGAAGGACGGGCCGCGGCAAAGGATCTGATGGGATTCGCCGGGGGAATCGTGACGCTCCTGACCGGGGAGGTGCGATGACGCGCACCTACGACGGCCGGGACCCCGCCTCCTTCCGCTTCCGGCGGATTCTCTACGCCAAGAAGAACCGGCGTGCGGTCATCACGATCAATCGCCCCGAGGTGCACAATGCCCTCGATCTCGCCGCTCTCAGGGAACTCTCCGAGGCATTTCAGGATGCGGCATGGGACGATGACGTCGGGGTGGTCATACTCACGGGAGCGGGCAACCGCGCCTTCTGCACCGGCGCCGACATGAAGGAGTGGTCGGGGGAATTTCTCGACACGCCCCGCAACTTTCATAAATGGATGGGCGTCTTCGTTGAAACGTTCGAGCGCCTCCGGCACATCGGAAAACCGACCATTGCCCGGAT
Organism: Bacteroidota bacterium; assembly: GCA_035524335.1. Lineage (GTDB taxonomy): Bacteria > Bacteroidota > Ignavibacteria > UBA10030 > SZUA-254 > DATKPE01. The sequence continues at coordinate 3,259 of DATKPE010000001.1, read as the reverse complement.
CAACGGAATGGTCGTCGGCGGCGGGAACGAACTGCAGATGTCATGCGATCTCGCGATCGCGGCGAACGACACTTTCATCCGGCACGTCGGCGTCACGCGCGGGAGCGTCCCGGCGGCAGGAGCAACTCAATGGCTCCCGATCATCGTCGGCGACCGGCGGGCCCGCGAGATCCTTTTTCTGTGCGAGGATATCCCGGCCAAACAGGCTGTCGCATGGGGACTCCTCAACCGGGCTGTCCCCCGCCGTCAGCTGGATGCCGCCGTCGATGCCATGGCGGAGAAACTGCTCGCAACACTCCCCGAATGCATCCGGTACACCAAACAACAGCTGAATTTCTGGAAGGATTTCTCCTGGGGAATGACGATAGGCCATGCAAAGGACTGGCTCACTGTGCACACCGGATCGGACGAGGTCCGGGAGGGAATACAGGCATTCATCGGAAAGCGGCCGGTCGATTACCGCGCCATCCGGCGCAAAAAAAGTTAGAACCGACGTGATCGCGTGAACTTCCTCCGGAATTCCGCCGAAATCGCCGCACTGCTGGTCGCGCTCTTTCTTCTTATCGGCAGTGATTCCCGCCACCCGGGCCGGTCGACCATGATCCTCCTTCCCGGCACCCAGCCGACGCAGATCGCACCCATCGACAACGCGCTCACCTGCCGCGGCTGTCACTACTACGTCGACAGCACGAAAAGCGTCATGATCCACAAGGACTGGTCGGGAAGCATGATGGCCCAGGCCGCCCGGGACCCGATCTTCTACGCGTCCCTTACCGTTCTCGCAAAGATCAGACCGGGAGACGGCGAGTTTTGCATCCGGTGCCACTCCCCCGCCGGCTGGCTTGAAGGCCGTTCCGAAGTCTACACGGGGCAGGTCCTCTTCGGCACCGATCTCGACGGAGTCCAGTGCGACTACTGTCACCGCGCCGTCGATCCGCTCAATCCGGACACATCCATACCGCCGATGCAGCAGGGTCCCGTCCCGGGTTACGGCAATGGGATGCATGCCGTCCAGTTCTCCGACAGCATTAAGCGGGGCCCGTACCGGGATGCGGTGGTGATCCAGCACAAGGTCCTCTTCGACACCTTCCAGGAGACCTCCAATCTCTGCGGCGTCTGTCACGACGTCAGCAACCCGAACCACATCACGCCGGCCGAAAGGAGTTTCCTTCCCCCCTACGCCTATGCGCCGATCGAGCGAACCTACAGCGAATGGCTGATGAGCTCGTATGCACAGCTCGGCGACGGAGGGACCTGCCAGTCGTGTCATATGCGCGACACGACCGGCTATGCCTGCAAGTACTTTGCCGACGTGAAACTGCGGCCCGACATCGCCCGCCACGATCTGACCGGCGGCAACACATTTGCCCCCGACATCATCCCCGATTTTTATGCGGGACTCGACACCGATGCGCTCCAGCGCGGGAAGATGCGCGCGACGGCCGCGCTCCAGAGGGCATCCACGCTCGGCGTCACGGCGTACCATTCCGGCGACAGCGTCCTCGCGCGCGTCCGGATCACCAATCTGACCGGGCACAAACTGCCGACCGGATACCCCGAGGGGCGCAGGATGTGGATCAACCTCATCGCCACCGACATTCATCACGACACTGTCTTCGAAACAGGGATGTATGATCCCTCGACCGGCATATTTCAGCGCGACTCGCTCGCGAAGGTCTACGAGGCGGTGCCGGGGTTGAGCGCGGATACAGCGGCCGCCTACGGCCTGAGCCCCGGTGCATCCTTCCACTTTTTCGTCGACGACACCCTGCTGAAAGACAACCGGATACCGCCGAAAGGGTTCACGAACATCGGCTTCCTGCAGAGACTCGCCCAGCCGGTCGGGATCGTCTATGCCGACAGCCAGTACTGGGATGATACCTGGTACACCCTGCCGAAAACCGCGACCACCGTGAGCGTCGCAGTCATGTATCAGACCATCCGGAAGGAATACATCGACTTTCTGCGCGACGAGAACAACGGCAACCCGAACGACTGGAATTCCTGGGGATCCAGACTTTACACCTCCTGGCAGAACCACGGCCGCTCACAGCCGGTAATCATGAACAGCGCCACGGTGCCGGTGAGCGATTCCGTCGATGCAGTCCGGAACGAAAAGGCTCTCCCTCTTTCGACCCGGCTCCTCCAGAATTTTCCGAATCCGTTCAACCCCGCGACAACCATCACCTTCATGATCGACAGGGCGGGACCGGTCCGGCTCGATATTTTCGATATCCGCGGAGATCTTGTCGCTACTCCGGTCGAGGGCTTCCGTCCCTCCGGAAGCTATGCCGTCCGGTTCGACGCCGGCCGGCTGGCGTCCGGCATTTATTTCTACCGGCTCCGGACCCCGCAGTACAATCAGACGCGAAAAATGCTTCTCCTCAAGTGATCCGGGGAAGACCGACCGATTCATCAGATTGGACCAGACATGAGCATCACACATCTTCTTCTCACGCGCGAACCGGGGTATGCGACCGTTCAGTTCAACAGGCCGGAGGTTCTCAACGCCCTGAACCGGGCGATGATCGCCGACCTGATTGAAACGCTGGAACAGCTGGACGCGGACGATTCGGTCAGGGCGATCATTCTGACGGGCGGAGAAAAAGCGTTTGCCGCCGGCGCCGATATCACTGAAATGGCCGGAGCGGGCTCTGTGGAGATGTACCTGCGCGATCAGTTCGCACAATGGGACCGTCTGCGCAGAATCAAAAAACCGCTCATCGCCGCGGTTGCAGGAGTCGCTCTGGGGGGCGGATGTGAGATCGCCATGACGTGCGATCTGATCCTTGCGGCGGAAACGGCCCGTTTCGGACAGCCCGAGATCAATCTCGGCGTGATACCGGGCGCAGGCGGAACACAGAGACTCACCCGCGCGGTCGGCAAATACAAGGCGATGGAGATGGTGCTCACCGGGGCGATGATCACGGCCCGTGAAGCGTTTCAGTGGGGGCTGGTGAATCGCGTGGTCCCGGCCGAGATCCTGGCCGGTGAAGCCGCAGTCCTGGCGAAAACCATAGCGTCGAAACCACCGCTCGCGGTCCGTCTGGCCAAGGAGGCGGTGCTCAAGGCATTCGACACCACAATGGAAGGCGGTCTCGAATTCGAGCGGAAAAATTTCTACCTCCTCTTCGCTTCCGAAGATCAGAAGGAAGGAATGAAGGCCTTCACGGAAAAACGGAAGGCCGAGTGGAAAGGGCGGTGAGGTGCGCTCCGATTTCAGACTTATGTGAGCATGCAGGTCATACCTGATGATCGT